>NZ_JAWOHB010000190.1:0-14310 GCF_046496365.1 Desulfosarcina sp. | reverse complement strand
CGACGCCTGTCTCGGCGCGACCGCGGCGTCATTGGTTGACGATGACCGGCTGATCGAGACGCTCGAACACCCGCGCTGGCCGGTGCGCGCCGCGGCCGCCGATGCGTTGGGACGGCGCGGGGTGCAGCGCGCCGCACCGCGTCTCCGCCGCCCTTTACCCGCCGGGTTGGATGAACCCGGCGGGCCGCCTTTTTTTACCCGCTAACCGCAGCAGTTGGCGGCCGCAGTCAGCCACCGCCCCAGCGTTAAATGGCCTTAGGCCTTCATGACCCGGCTGAAAACCGCCAGCGCCCGCTGCACATCCGCAGCCGTCACATGGTAGTTCATCACCGCCCGCATCTGGTCCCGGGCCGTCGGCAGCACACGCACGCCTTCGGTGCCCAGGCGTGCAGCCATCGCCTGCGCGTCCAGCCCGTTGCGGACCACGCGGAAATAGACAATATTGGTGGCCGTTGCGTCCGGATCGATCTGCAGACCCGGAATCTGCGCCAATCCCTTTGCCAGGGTCCTGGCGTTGGCATGGTCTTCGGCCAGCCGTGCAACCATTTCGTTCAACGCCACGATTCCGGCGGCGGCGATGACGCCCGCCTGCCGCATGCCTCCCCCCAAGGATTTGCGCACTCTTCTCGCCCGGGCGATGAAGGTTTCATCGCCGCAGACGACCGATCCCACCGGTGCGGCCAACCCCTTGCTCAGGCAAAAAGTCACCGAATCAGCCGGTGCGGCGAGCTGGGCCGCATCGACACCCAGAGCCACCGCGGCATTGAAAATACGGGCACCGTCGATGTGGAGTTTCAACTCACGCCGCCTGGCCAGACGGCCCACCGCTGTCGTATATGCAGGTGTCAGGGGCGTGCCGCCGCAGCGGTTGTGCGTGTTTTCCAGAATGACCAGGCGCGAGCGGGGAAAATGCACATCGTCGGGACGGATGGCCGCTTCGATCTTCTCCAGGTCGATGGTGCCGTCCGGTTCGTTGGACAGGGTCCGCGGATGGATGCCCCCCAGGGCCGCGGCACCGCCCTGCTCGTAGAAAAATACATGCGACTGGTCCCCCAGGATCGTCTCATCGCCGCGACCGCAGTGGGCCAGCTGAGCAACCAGATTGCCCATGGTGCCCGAAGAGACCAGCAGTGCGGCGGGTTTCCCCATGCGGCGTGCCGCCATCTCCTCCAGTCGGTTGACGGTGGGGTCTTCCTTGAATACATCGTCGCCCACTTCGGCCGCTGCCATGGCCGTTCGCATGGAAGGGGTGGGCCGGGTGACGGTGTCCGATCTCAGGTCAATGATGTCCATGGCGACATTATCCTTTATCGATTGAGGGTTTTGACAGGCGGACTTGAATGGCATGGGCGTGGGCCCCGAGCCCTTCGACGGCGGCCAGGCAGATGATATCGGCCGCTTCCCGCCTGAAGGCCGCCGATGAATACTGGATCAGGCTTGTTTTTTTCATGAAGTGGTCCACGGACAGCGCCGAAGAGAAGCGCGCCGTGCCGGCCGTCGGCAGGACATGGTTGGGTCCGGCCATGTAGTCGCCCACCGGTTCCGGCGTATAGTGTCCCAGAAATATGGCCCCGGCATTGCGCAGACGCAAGGCTGCATCCATGGGGTTGGCCACCTGAAGCTCCAGGTGTTCGGGTGCGATGTCGTTGGCCAGTTGGATGGCGGTGTCCAGATTCTCGACGACCAGAATGGCGCCGAAGGCGGCCAGGCTTTGGCGGGCGATATCGGCGCGGGGCAGCGATTCCAGCTGCCGCTCCACAGCCGTTTGCACCGTTTGGGCCAACTCCGCCGAGTCGGTGACCAGAACAGCCGCCGCCAGCGGGTCGTGCTCCGCCTGGCTGAGAAGATCGGCGGCGGTGAACTCCGCATGCGCCGTCCCATCGGCGATCACCAGGATTTCACTGGGGCCGGCGATCATATCGATGCCCACCGTGCCGGCGACGATTTTTTTGGCCAGGGTGACGAAGATGTTGCCGGGCCCGACGATGACATTGACCTTGGGTATGGTCTGTGTACCGTAGGCCAGGGCGCCGACGGCCCAGGCGCTGCCGACCTTGTAAACGGCATCCACTCCCACCTTTTTGGCCGCCACGAGAAGATGCGGCGCCACCTCCCCCGAAGGCATGGGCGGGGTGGCCATCACCACCCGCGGGACGCCGGCGATTTTGGCCGGAATGGCTCCCATGAGCACCGATGAAACCAGCGGGGTGGCACCGCCCTTTCCGCCGGGCACATAGATGCCGGCGGCATCAACCGGATTGACCATCTGCCCCAAAAGGGTGCCGGGCCGTCGGGTATCGATCCAGGATCGGGGCAGCTGCTGGCGATGAAAGCCTTCGATCTGAACGGTGGCCCGGTTCAACGCCCGCAGAAACGCCCGGTCCACCTTTTTGCCGGCCGCGGTCATCTCTTGAGGCGTCACCGCAATCTCCTCGATGCGCATGTGCGGCGCATCATACTGCCGGCTGTATCGGATCAGGGCGCTGTCCCCGTTGCGTTTGACGTCGTTGAGCATGCGGGTGACCATCTGGATGTCGGTTTTTCTGAATTCGATATTGCGGTCAATGATCGATTTGAGCTTTTTTTCTGCGGCGGCGGACGGGTAGCGCAGGATTTTCATGACACGGCTTCCTTTCTGGCTGAGTTGTCCTCATTTATTGTGGATTCACGGTTTTTGTCAATCGATGAACTGGCATCATTATATAATTGATCTTACGAGTTGACTTATCGTGCGCTATCTGCAGAAATACGGGGTCAATCGGCCGACGCCGGTCTGGAAACGGGTTGGGCGCCGGCACCCCCCGACACATTCCAAATGGAGGTTACCTTCGATGAAAACGGACAGAATCCATAATTTCAACGCCGGGCCGGCCGCCCTGCCCCTGCCGGTATTGGAAGCAATCCAGGAATCCTTTCTCAACTTCGCCGGCTCCGGCATGTCGATCACAGAAATCAGCCACCGGTCAAAATGGTTCGAAGCGGTGATCAATGACGCCGTGGCGCGGGTCAAGCGGATCCTCAAACTGGACAGCCGCCATCATGTGCTCTTCGTCCAGGGCGGTGCCAGCCTGCAGTTCTGCATGCTTCCCATGAACCTGCTCAAGGCCGGCGATACCGCCGACTACGTCAACACCGGCACATGGTCGACCAAGGCGATCAAAGAGGCCACCCTCCAGGGCAAATCCATCAACGTGGCGGCCTCCTCCGAGGACCGTAACTTTTCCTATATCCCCCGTGAGATCGCGTTCAACACGGATGCCGTCTACGCCCATATCACTTCCAACAACACCATCAAGGGTACCCAATGGGCGCAGTTTCCGTCAACCGGGGGCGTCCCCATCGCCGCGGATATGAGTTCGGACATTTTCTCCAGGCCGCTGGAGATGGACAAATTCGGCCTGATCTATGCCGGCGCCCAGAAGAATATAGGCCCCGCCGGCGTCTGTCTGGTAATCATCCGCGACGATCTGCTGGCCCGCACCCCCGTGAACATCCCCACCATGCTGCGCTACAGCACCTATGCGGAGAAGAACTCCATGTACAACACCCCGCCCTGCTTCGCCATCTACACGGTTCAGCTGGTGCTCAAATGGCTGGAAGAGACCGTTGGCGGCCTGGACAAGATGGCCGAACTGAACCGCAAAAAAGCCGGCCTGCTCTACGACTGCATGGACGCAAGCGGGTTTTACCGGGGAACGGCGGAAAAAGAGAGCCGGTCCTTGATGAATGTCACCTTCCGCCTGCCCAGCGAGGACCTGGAAAAGGACTTCGTGGCCGAAGCCGCCCAAAATGGTATGGGCGGGTTAAAAGGTCACCGCAGCGTGGGCGGCTGCCGGGCATCCATTTACAATCCGACGCCCCTTACGGCTGTAGAGGCCCTGGTGGACTTTATGAAAACCTTTGAACGCCGGCACGGGTAGGCATCCTGGCCC
The DNA here is from genome assembly GCF_046496365.1 of Desulfosarcina sp. GTDB lineage: Bacteria > Desulfobacterota > Desulfobacteria > Desulfobacterales > Desulfosarcinaceae > Desulfosarcina. Next base: position 10,378 of record NZ_JAWOHB010000190.1, on the reverse strand, counting down.
TGGCACCCAGCGTTGACGGTCCCGCAAAGCCAGGACGATGGACCCTTATCGGGGTGGGGGGCCTAAGCGAATTCAGGAGTCAGAATTCAGGGCCTGCCGCCTGGCTGTCGTTTTTGGTTTTCCTTGACATTACCGCCCGAGACCCATAATTACAGACAGGGTGATCGGTATTCCCATCTATCGTCATTACGACCGTCGCGTCACGGATCTTTTTAACACCAGCCGCATATGGACAGGAGGGAACCATGGACAAAATTTTGAGAATCAACATGAGCGCCCCCGGGGGGCCGGCCGTCAAGACCGAAGCCTTGGGAGCCTATGCCGGTTTGGGCGGTCGGGCGATGACCTCGGCAGTCATCGCCCGGGAAGTACCCCCCACCTGCCACCCGCTGGGCAGCGCCAACAAACTGGTCATCGCGCCGGGCCTGCTCAGCGGATCGGCCGCAGTCATGTCCGGTCGGTTGAGCATCGGCTGCAAGAGCCCGCTCACCGGCGGCATCAAGGAAGCCAACTCCGGCGGACAGGCCGCCCAGGTGATGGGACGATTGGGTTATGCGGCCATTATCCTCGAGGGCAAGGCGCCCGATGACCGCCTGTACAAGGTCTTCATCGACAAGCATGGCGTCAAGGTCGAATCCGCCGCCGACCTCAAAGGCCTGGGCAACTACGCCACGGTGGACAAACTGGCCGCCCAGTATGGCAATAAGACGGCCTGCATCTCCATCGGCCAGGCCGGCGAAATGAAAATGTCGGCCGCCTCCATCGCCGTCACCGACATGGAGCAGCGCCCGACGCGCCACGCCGGGCGCGGGGGCGTCGGCGCGGTCATGGGATCCAAGGGCCTCAAGGCCATCATCCTGGATGACGAGGGCCTGAAGATGCGGACCCCGGCTGATCCGGAAAAATTCAAGGCCGCCAACAAAGCCTTTGCCGAAGGCCTGCGCAAACACCCGGTCACCGGTGAGGGGCTGCCCGCATTCGGCACCAATGTACTCACCAACGTGGTCAACGAGGCCGGCGGCTACCCGACCCACAATTTCAAGCAGGGCCAGTTTGCGGGCGCATCCAACATCTCCGGTGAGACCCAGGCGGCCCTGGAAAACGAACGCGGCGGGGAAGGCTCGGCCACCCACGGGTGCCACCGGGGCTGTATTATCCGCTGCTCGGGCACCTTCTACGGCAAGAACGGCAATTTCCTCACCAAGCAGCCCGAGTACGAAACCGTCTGGGCGCACGGCGGCAACTGCGGCATCGACGACCTGGACGTGATCGCCCAGTTGGACCGCATGGATGACGACTTCGGCGTGGACACCATCGAAATGGGCGCCACCATCGGCGTGGCCATGGAAGCCGGTCTGGCCAAGTTCGGGGACGGTGAGGCGGCCATCCGGCTGGTCCAGGAAGTGGGCGACGGAACACCGCTGGGAAGAATTCTGGGCAACGGCGCCGCCGTCACCGGCCAGGTCTTCGGCGTGGAGCGCGTGCCCGTGGTCAAACGCCAGTCCATGCCCGCCTATGACCCCCGTGCGGTTCAGGGCATCGGCGTCACCTATGCGACCACCACCATGGGCGCCGACCATACCGCCGGCTATGCCGTGGCCACCAACCTGCTGGGCGTGGGCGGCAGCGTGGATGCCCTAAAGCCCGAAGGCCAGGTGGACCTCTCCAGAAACCTGCAGATTGCCACCGCGGCCATCGACTCCACCGGCATGTGCCTGTTCATCGCCTTTGCCATTCTCGATCAACCCGACACCTTCAATGCGCTGGTGGACATGGTCGGCGCATTCGTCGGCCAGCCGATGACTGCCGATGACGTGACGGCCCTGGGCAAATCGGTGCTGACCAACGAGCGTGAATTCAACCGCGCCGCCGGCTTCACCGCCAAGGATGACCGCCTGCCCGACTATTTCAAAAACGAGCCCCTGGCGCCGCACAACGTGACTTTCGGCGTCAAGGACGAGGAACTGGACACGGTTTTCAACTGGTAGAAGCAGGTTTGCCGCGTCACCACAACAATGCACGGGGAGGTCCGCAAGGATCTCCCCGTTTGTTTAACGAGGCCCCTATCGCGCCTCCCCCAAAGGACCCGCCATGACCCGACTCGAGCTGCATGTCGACCCAAGCTGCATCCATCTGTTCTACGCACTTCTGGAAAAAGGCGTCATCGTCTCCGCGAAGACCGGCTGCACGCTCAGGGATTTCCTGTGCGGTCAGCTGGGCATCTCCGGGGATTACCTCAACCAGCGCGTCCAGACCCTGTTTCTGGATGCCCGTCCGGTGGACGACGTGGATGCAGTCGTGGTCAGAAACGGATCGACCCTGGCCCTGAGTGCAGCCATGCCCGGCCTGCTGGGAGCCACCATGCGCAAGGGGGGGCGCTACGCCGCCTTTCGCAAGGACATCTCCCAGCCCGCCGATGCATGCGGCGTCTGCGAAACATCGGGTCAGGTCACCGTCAAGCTCTTCAATATGGTGGCCAGAGAGGTCGGCGGCCGCCTGCTGGAAGCGGGTGTGGAGGTGGACGGCCGTGATCTTCAGCGCAGCATCGATCGCTGCCCCGAGGCGTTTGGCCGCTGCATCCGCAAAGTGCGAAGGGATGGTCAGACGGTAGCAGCGGACAGCGCTTTTTTTTCAACGCTGGCCAGTGGGCGCATATCCCTGTCAGTCAGCGCCGCCGGCTGATACCCCCGCCGGTGGATTGCGGATGATCCCTTAATCATGCTATATCGGAGCAACTGGCCGACAAGCGAAACCCGGTGCCGCCGGGATGGAAGGACCTTGGGTTTAACCGTTGACAATGCGCCGGAGATGCAGGTTGTCAATCAACGCTTTTAGAAGGTGGGTCGAAAGCTCATGTATGAATCGCACTACGGATTGACGGCAAAGCCCTTCAGTATTGTTCCCAACCCTGAGATTCTGTTTTTGAGTAAAAACCACGCCAATGCGCTCACCTACCTGGAATATGGACTCAGCGAGAAAGTGGGGTTTATTCTGCTCACTGGTGAGATCGGTGCCGGCAAGACGACCCTGATCCGCTGCATGCTCAATAAAATTGAATCGCAGATGGACGTCGCCGTCATCTTCAACACCAACTTCACCGCGGATCAGATGCTGCGGCGGATTCTCAGCGAGTTCGACATCCCCTGCGACACCACGGATAAAGAGAGGCATCTGCAGCTGCTCTACCAATTTCTGATCGACCGCTACGCCATGGGAAATCATGTGCTCCTGATTGTCGACGAGGCCCAGAACCTGTCCGATGATGCCTTGGAAGATATTCGCATGCTCTCGAACCTGCAAACCGACGACCAGATCCTGTTGCAGATCATGCTGGTGGGTCAACCGGAATTGAAAAACCGGTTGAACTTGCCCGAATTCAGGCAGCTGGCCCAGCGGATTGCAGTCAACTACCACATCACCCCCCTGGACGCGGACCAGACGCGCGACTACATCGGCTACCGAATCCAGAAGGCAGGCGGAAAGCCGGACCTCTTCGCCCCGGAGGCGGTCCAGAGGATCCACAGGCATTCGGGAGGGATTCCACGCAGCATCAACTTGATGTGCGACACGGCCCTGGTCTACGGATTCGCCGACAATCTGCAGCACATCGAACTGGCGGTGGTCGAAAAGGTGATCAAAGACAGGGTCTGCATGCCTGTGGGCGAGGAAAAACCGGCTGGCAGGAAGAAGACCAAGGGGATGGTTTCCGGGGGCGGCGCAGGGCCGGGGATCATGGAGCGGATTCATTCGCTGGAAGAATCACTTGCCGAATTGAAGCAGCAGCACGAAAAATTCACCGAAAAGGTCCAAAACGACCTGCTGCTGAAGTACCAGCAGCTGCTCGTCACGGAGCAGCAGCGCTTTGACCGGCTGATGGCAAAATTCAGCCAGACGCTGCAACAGGATCAGCCTCAAGATGCAATTATGAGTGAGAAAGAAGATGGGAAGGGCTTAGACGGACAGGCGAGGAAGCGTGACGTGAAGACCAAATACGCCCAGCTGCTGATGATGGAGGAGGCCAAGCAGGCATTGAAAAAGGAAACGGAAGGTCGAGAACCTTGATGGAATCGTAAAACGTCGAAATTTCAGATTTACTGTCATCCCCGCGAAGGTGGGGATCCATAAGTTTCAAATAGTTATCGGTTCCCGCCTTCGCGGGAATGACACTCCGGGGGCTTTTTACGGGGTTATCAAATTTGACGGGCTCGTGAAACGTCGCCAAACGAATAAAACCTACCCAACCCATCCATCCAACCTGTCTGCTCAAGCTTCAGGTTCCATACCGGTACCCATATTTGCCGTACATCCGGTTGGGACCTTTAAACCGGTTGAGCACGAAACCGGCGATTTTTTCCTGCGGCAACAGCGCCAGGGCTTCTTTCAGGTCGTGGCGGCTGGTAATGCCGGCACCCACCACGATGATGATGCAGTCCACCAGGGGCGCAAAGGCCAGTGCATCGGCAACACCCAAAATGGGCGGCGCGTCAAAAATAACGTAGCGATCGTCGTAGCGGTTCTTGAGTTCTTGCATGAGCGACTGCATGCGGGGGGAACCGATCAGCTCGGAACTGTCAACCACTACCCGGCTGCCCGAGATGACGGTGAATTTTTCTATTCCCGGCCAGGTGATGATCTCGTTCATGTCCGCTTTGCCTTCGAGGTAGTCGAGCATCCCCACCTGGCTGCTGTAGCCGAGATAGCGGTGAACCATCTGCATTCTCAAATCTGCATCCACCAACAGGACCGTGTGGTTGTATTCCCTGGCAAAGGTGGCTGCCAGGTTGATGGATGTCACCGTCTTGCCCTCATTGGGAGAAGCGCTGGTGACCATCATCGTGTTCCATTTTTTCTGTTGGCCTATTTGACGAAGCTGCGTCCGCAGCACCTTGTAGTAGTTGACCTCGGCAAACTCGGTCGACAGGGCCACACAGTGGTTTTTCACGGCCGTCGGCAGGTCGATGGTGACGGTTTTAGACTGCGAATAGACCGGCGGCAGCCATCCTGAACGGTCAGGCGGCGGTCCCTTGGCAGCATGGGTCCCAGCAGAATTGATTTGAATCTCCCGCTCATTTTTTGCCCTGTCCAGCGCTTTTCTCAAATTCATTGGCATATCCTTTAGATCACCAGAGTAAATACCTGCGCACGACTACGCCCACGAGTGGCCCCTACATCAAAGGCAGCTTGCGCATCAGTTTTGCCCAGAACACATTGACATCCATCACCAGGCTGTGAAACGCGAACACACACGCCCCGATACCGACCAGGGCGGCAACGCTCCAGGCCAAGCGTTTGAATCGTCTACTGCTGCGGTCCATGGGAGTCAGGATGTCGGGGATGCTGACTAAAATCGGCAGCGACGATATTTTTGCCAGGCCCTCTGGATTGTGAATGGCCTGGTCGGAGAACTCGCGCAGCGCGGCGAAGCCTACGCCGGCCCCGACGCCGAGCACCACCCCGATCAGGACAATGGCCAGCCGGTTCGGTTTGTACGGTTTTTCAGGCAGCCGGGCCGGGTCGATCAGGGTGAAGCGCTCCCCCTTTTGCTCCTTCTCCAGCCCCATGGCCACATTGGCCTCCATGGTCTTTCGCAGCAGGTCTTCATACTTGGCCTGGGTGTTTTTGCGGTCCAGAATCAGGTTGTTGTATTCCTGTTCGATTTTGGGCGTATTTTCGATCCGCTGGCGAAAACTGTCGGCTTTGGCACTTAAATCCGCTTTCTGCTGGCTCAGCGACTTGATTTCCGCACGCGTGCTGGACAGCTGGGATGCCAGGGTGATGAAGGCCGTATTGTCCGGCATCTCCCTCTGGCTGTCGGGGACGGCCGATTTCGCGGCCATGCGTTTTTTCAGTTCAGCGATCTCACGCTGCATTTTTTTTACATCCGGATAGTCCTCCGTGAAACGGGTCTGCAGATCGACCAGCTCGAGTTCAAGCTGTCGCAGGCGCTGTTTCTCGGTGTTCTCGGTTTCCGGGATGCTGGCCAGCTGGGTTTCCAGGTAGCCCTCGCGCTCCCGGAGCATGCGAATCTGCTCGTCGATGCGCTCCAGGCTGGACTCGTAATTGTCCAGTGAACGGATATTGACCTGGATCATCTCCGGCAGGGAGTTGAGGTGGATCTCCTTGAAGGCGGAAACCTTCTGCTCCAGCTCGTCCAGCTGGCCTCTCACCCGCTGGGCTTCTTCTTCCAGAAACTCCGTGGTCTCGGTGGTCTGCCGCTGGCGCACCTGCAGGTTTTCGCTCAAAAACAGCGAGACGAGGTTGTCGGTGACCCGCTGGACGGTGGCGGCCTGCTTGCCTTCATAGGAGAGGGTGAACGCAATGGTGGCTGCGGTGGGCCGGCCGGTGCGCCGATCGATGGTGTCCGCGCTGATGAGTTCCAGCTGGATATCCTCACGCATTTTTTCGACAATCTCTTCGATCGTCCATCGATCCAGGTATTCCGCGTAGAGGTTGAATCGTTTGACAATCTCCATGAGTCGCGTCGAACTCATGATGCGCTGCTGGGTCGACTGGATGCGCTGCTCGGCGTAGCCGGTGACGGTGGTCATGACGAAATCGGCCGGGATGTCCTGTTCCTCGATGAGGATGGTCGCCGTCGACTTGTAAATCGACGGCAGCAAAAATGCCACCGCGCCGGCAAGCGCCATCACCAGCAGCGCCGGCAGCAGCAGCGACCATTTGCGCCGTTTGAGGATATCGACATAGTCACCGATTTCCAGAGTCTGCTCTTCCATATTTACGCTTATACCTTTCGGGTGTTCAAGTTGGTTGGTTAGTTCACGGTTGACGGTTGACGGTTTGCGGTTGACGGTTTACTGCTTACGGCTTTTTCAATGAACCATGCAACGATTGAAGCATTTTAGATATTGATTTCAACTCTTCAATTAATCCCCTTGCCTCTATCTCTGAAAATATATCAACTTCTTTTGAGATATAAATTTGTGTCCTCAGTTCTGCAGCCGATCCTTGGGCAATGTTGATAAACCTTTGGAAATCCGGAACACTTTTTCTTTCGCTTCCTTCTGCAATATTTGATGGAATGGATATCGACGATCGCAGCATTTGATCTTTGATTCCAAAATCGCGGCAGTCTTTTAATAATTTATAGAGTCGCACGGATAACCGGCATGATTTTTTCCAAACTTCCAAATCTTCAAAAGAGGAGCTCAAAATTCTCCTTAAGCTGCTTATTGCTGTTTTAACCGGTAACCGTCAACCGTGAACCGTCAACCGTGAACCGTCAACCATCTTTGTCTTTATTCCAACCAGTCATGATGGGCTTCCAGCTGAAGGGTAGCCAGGTTGCGGTACGCGGTGGTGCCGGCTTCCCGGTTGTCGACAATCGTGTAGACGTAATTGGCGGCCAGGTCGAGATAGTCGTTCAAGGTCCAGCGCAGCCCACCGCCGGCGTTCCAGGTCTGGGTGTCGATGTCCTGCTGGGTGGGGTCGTCCTGTTCGCTGAGGTTCTGATACCATTGAAAGTAGACATTGCCGTGCAGCCGCTCCAGCAGACGCAGGCTGCCGCTGACCCGGGCGATGGTCCGATTGGCCGTGGCATTGCTGCCGCTCACGGGAGTCAGATCATGGGACAGGAACACGTCGGACCGGGACCGTTCGCCCCGGTAGGTGAAGGTCAGGCTGCCCACAAAACCAAAGCTGTCGTAGTCTTCATCCGTGATCAGCGGCGCCTCGGTGATCAGCGGCGGAACGTAGCTCCGCGACACCTGCAGTTCGCGCTGCGATTGGGCATAGCGCCCCCCCAGATCCACGCTGAGATTGACCTTTTCGGTCAGGGCGGTGTCGGTGCCGGCGGTCAGTGAGTAGTAGTCGACCTCGGAGCGGTCCTCTACCAGGGTTGTCACCTCCAGGAAACCCAGGGTGCCGGTGCGGTCGAACTCGCGTTCGAATTCGTAGTGGCTGTAGCCCAGGTTCAGCCGGCCGGTGGTTCGGGCCAGCCAGGCGTCCAGGCTGCGCGTCAGGCCCAGCACCACGTGGTAGTCCCGGCGGTCCGAAGTCTCCGGATCGTCGAAATCCTCGCGGTTGAACTCCAGGACCAGACCGCCGGCGAGCATCTCCGAAAAGGTGTATTCGGCCGACGTGCCGGCATTGATGCGCTTGCGTCGGATATTGCTCAGCACCAGGCCGGTCTCCTGGATATCGCGGTCCGGCCGGTTGTCGTCGCTGAAATGGGCTTCGGCGCCGAAGCGCCAGCGTTCCGTGGGCGTGGCATCTAAAAAACCGTTGTACCACTGGTCCGTGTCATCGAACTGATCGTATTCCTCGTAACGGTAGAAATCCAGCCTGCCGTCGGCACGGACCCGGTAGCGTTCACTGTTATGCACCAGTTCCAGTTTGGGGGCCACCGTGGTGATGTTGTCAGACAGTTCATCGGTGTGATCGAGGCGGAGGTTGTCGTTATACTCGTGGATCAGGGCCACCGAGGTGATCAACTGATTGTCGGCAGCCGTCACGCCATGGGCGCCGCCCAAAACCATCGCCGTTATCAACCCCAGTGCCATTCGCATCGGTACCTGTTTCACGGTCGGATGGGTTCCTTTCTTTTTTCTGTCAGCTTATCCATTTACGCACCATCGGTTGACGGTTACCGGTTCACGGTTCACGGTTTTTTAAACCGCAAGGCGTTAGGGGCTAACTGCCGTGAGGCGTTAGGCGTAAGGCGTGAGGGGCTCAAAAGCTGGAAGACCGTAAGGGCCGGTAGGCGCACCTCACGGTCTCACGCCCTCACGTCTTTTAGGGTGACGATATCCATTCACCGGGAAGGCTGGGAAGAGCTCAAGAAAATAACCTTCAAACGAGAAATGATCCCAATCCAGTCGGTCAAGGCGGAATTTCTTTCGGCCGGCTTTGCCTACGCCAGAATTACCAATTTCCAAAGCCATACCACCGGCGATTTTAAGGCCAAATTGCGGGAATTGCAAATTATCCACCGGCTGAACGGGCTCATTCTCGACTTGCGCAATAACCCTGGAGGACTCCTGCAGCAAGCCGTGAGCATTGCCGATATTTTTCTCGACAAGGGAACTATCGTTTACACCAAAGGGCGACGAGAAGACCAGAATAACGTCTATGTCGCCCGCGATAATGGCGAAAAGAGCATCTACCCTCTGGTGGTCCTGGTCAATGAAGGTTCGGCCAGTGCTGCAGAGATCGTCGCAGGGGCTCTGCAGGCCCATAAACGAGCTATTATCGTCGGCACCCGGACTTTCGGTAAAGGCTCGGTGCAGACAATTATCCCTCTGCCGGACGGTGCCGGGCTGCGCATGACCACGGCAAGATACTACACCCCCGATAATCGTTCCATCCAGGCCCTGGGCATCACTCCGGATGTTGAAATACCACTCATCACCTGCCTGCCCCCGGAAGAGTCCGAAGCCCAAAAAAGGCAGGTGAAAGAAGTCGATCTTGCCCGCCACCTGCCGGGCATGAAGCCGGACAAGGACAATGGACAAGACCGGCAAGCCGATAAACTGGAAGAGCGACTGCAGACCGACAACCAGCTGCGCACCGCCTACAACATTCTCAAGAGCCTTGATCTTTTTTATGAGAGTAAAGAAGACGCTCCGTGACGGGACGGGAAAAAGGAAAAGAATCCGTCAGAGAACGAGTTTCTAATAGCCAAGTTCTTTGAGAAACCGTTCATCCTGCGACCAGTTCTTTTTCACCTTTACCCACAATTTGAGAAGGACCTTCTCGCCGATGAGGGCTTCAATGTCCTTTCTTGCCGCGATGCCGATGCTTTTGAGTTTTTTGCCGCCCTTACCGATGACGATTCCCTTCTGGGATTGTTTTTCGAGGACAATTGCCGCGTGAATCGTCACCAGTTTCTTGATGTCATCTTCCTTGAAAGATTCTATCAGCACGGCTGTTGAATAGGGTATTTCCTGCCCGGTGAGAAGAAAGACTTTTTCCCTGACGATCTCTGCACATAAAAACCTCTCCGAGGCATCTGTTGGAATATCCTCGGGGAAATATCTTGGTCCCATCGGCAGCAGGGTGAGAATTTCCGCAAACAGGCTATCCAGGCCGTCACCGCCAAGGGCGGATACCGGAATCACCGCATGAAAGGGATAGAGTTTTGCATAGGAATCGATAAAAGGCAGGACCTTCTTCCTGTCGATCAGGTCAATTTTATTCAGCACCATGATCGCCGGGCATTTGATCCTCTGCAGATACTCGGCATGCTCCACCGCTTTTTCCCTCTGTACCTTTTCCGGCAGCGGCAGGGAAACATCGACCAGGAACAGCACCAGATCAACCTCCGTCAGACTTTCCATTGCCACTCTGACCATCTCCACGTTCATTGGCTCACGGGATTTGTGGAGTCCCGGTGTATCGAGAAAAACGACCTGGTAGTCTG
>NZ_JAWOHB010000027.1:0-4954 GCF_046496365.1 Desulfosarcina sp. | reverse complement strand
GATTCTGTTTGGCGGCATGATCAAAGACCTTGTTGCAGCCGAAGATCTTCTTTCCCGTCTTCGGATTGATATAGTCATCCAAGGCCAGGAGCAACCGGCCATCTGTCAGAGGGTCAGGAATCATCTTCCATAGCGATTGCCACAGCTGGCTCCAGGGTATTTTGCCATGAAGGTGTAAAAGCGTTTTTTTTTGGCCATGCCGGTAAACCCGAAAAGCGTTTGCAGGCAACGGAGCAGATTGGAAGTCTTGGAAGAAGTAAATGGAATGATGACCGCGATAAGCGTAGACAAACCAGATTCCGCGTTCGTCGCCTTTTCGAGAAAGAGCAAATTCTCTTTTGAGTTTTTCGAGGATGTCGTGTAGTGTGATCATTGCGAGGTTCCTCCTGTTGTGGTGGTTTGTTTCGGTCAAAAATGAACATACCACAACAGCTATGCCCGCAAATAACGGTTGGCATCAATATTGCTGATCAGCCAATAACGCAACGAGTCGATCGGGCAGATCCGGTCGCCGGATAATCTTTTTCATCTCGGGACTGATCCGCTGCTGGTTCCTTTTCTCGTCTTTCAATTTCTCTGTCGCCAGGCGAGAGTCGATTTTCGCAAAGCGCTCTTCCAATGTGCTGCAACCATCGAGGATGATCTTTTGGTACTCGGGGTTATCCAAATTTTCACCAACGGCGTATCGGCAAGGATCGTGCGCAGCGTTCGATTCAGCGATATCGTGCCGCATCTTTTACGGCTGCAGCGTTTGATGTCCCTAAAAAAGCGCTCCATCAAATTGTTCGTACGTTGGGGCTGGATCGTGACCTGTCCGTCCGGTGTATCGACGGTGATCGGGTCGGCAAAAAGCTTCTCCCAATACTTATCGATCTGGGCGCGCATCTTCTGATATTCTTCGGTGTCCGGGATCATTTTGCGAAATAGTTCTACTTTCTTCTCGATGTTTTTGATGTCCGCATCCCGACCATCGTCGTTAAGGCCTTTTTTGCCCTCCGGCGGCGCGATCGCCAGAGCTTCGCGCAGCTTTTCAAATACCTCTACCTTCTTTTGCATCTGGATCGCCGCTTTGCTAAGCTGCTGGTCTTCAACAATACGTGTCAGCGGCCGCCAAAGCCGCGCAAGCTCCCTGCTGCGGATCGATTGCTTGTCGATCAAACCATGTAAAGCTTTCAACCTTCGATAGAAGATCAAATGCGGGCAATCGAAAGGAAAACCGTAACCATCGAGTGCGGAGGTGTCAAAGCACCAGTGAATGAGGGTATAAGCGCCAAGCAGCGGCACTTTTGGCAACGCCAGGGGATCAATGCTGCCGCGGTCAATGTCGGTGGCCAGGCGACGGACGCTGCTATCATCTTCACCGATAAGCTTCTTCAATACGTTGATCCGCTGGCGCAGCACGGAGCGGATCTTGTGCTTCTTTAGCCGGTTGCGGATCAAAGCGTATTCTTTTTCAAACAAATCCTTGCCGATGTCGCGTAAAAAATGAAAGTGGCAGATAAAATCCCGCACCCCTGCAAACACGAACGCGATGGCCGACATCAACCCATGGCCCATATCATGCACCAGCGCGAGCGGTTCGCCGTATTGGCGCTTGATCCGGCGTAAAAACGGGATCAGCAGCACGGCCTTTTCAGATGGCAGCTTGATGTTGTCCAGCACGATCTGGGCGATGCCGTCGATGCCGCTAACCAGGTGCAAACTGTCGCCTTCGCAGGTGCCGTCGAGATGCAAAATGTAGCCGCCGCGCAACACCATCGCCTGCCTCAGCCGCTTACGGCTCTGCCGGTGTGCCAGTGCCAGGTAGGCGATAAACTTTTTACCCAAATAGGAGATCTCGCGTGCCGATATCGGCACGTTCTTTCGTCCCAAGGCCGCCATGATCTGCCGCTCATTGTAGCCCTCGACAAACAGTGCGCGGCCAACATAAACGAGCACATCGTAACCAAAAGTACACCGATAGGGCGTAAGCGCGCGCAGTTGTCGGCTGCTAAAGAGGCTCCCCGCACTGTCTTGTAAAATCGTCTCTCTGGCGCAAAAGGGACCGATCGTAAGGGTGATGACAGTCTTTTTACTGGCTTTGATCACCCGGAGCCCGCCCCTGGAACCTTCGCTGCGGGGATAGAAATCGATGGTCGGTTTTTCGGGAAAAAGGCTCGCAGCGCGGTGCTGATCGGTAATCTTTGCGATGTAGTGGCTCAGCCACATCACTGCCGGGTATCCGCAGTTTTTTTTACCAGATCGTGCCTCTCTAAAAACGCCCGGATCGCTTCGGGCTCAACCCATTGCCCCTGATGTGCAATCCGCGTGGCCAACTGTTCGATACCGATCCCGGGATCTTTTACAAGTTCAACCAAAATCATCACCGCCTCCGAATCGGTCGGCATGCCTGCGCCCTTGCGGTCGCTGGCCCGTGCGTGCTGCTGAAGGGTGTAAATCTCGGGCCCTGCCGAAAAATAGACAAAGCGCCCCTCATGTTTTTCGCGCTTTACGCCGGGCACCCGGGCCATGCGCGAGATGAAAGAGCTGTTGAACGGTAAATCCACAAGCCGCGCAATCTCGACGGCGCTCAGGCCCCTGGCCGATTTGTTGATCATCGCCACGAGCGTTTGCTTCAAATTGCCATGCGTTGAAAATAGCACCCGCTGATAGCGCCATAGACCGTTCGGATCGAACACGGGCACCTCGGGCAGGGTATAGTAGCGGCCATTTTGATTGATACTGGTTAAACTGCGCCATTCTTTCAGCCGTCGCCTCACGGTGATCACCGAACACTTGAGCCACTGCACAAGTTGTTCGATGGTGGCGATCTTTTGTCGCCGGAAGTTCTCCAGAACCTTTTTGTCATCCATGGCCCACCGCCTGATAATATATGCGCAATAGAACCTAAATTGCGCATATATTATCACTATCGCGGGCCCTGGATCAACCCTTTTTCGGCTGATTATTCAAGAAAATACGCCAAAAGTAGCCTCAAATACCGGATCTTTGGCAAAACGCATACTTGTTCATAAATTTCCAGCTGAGAGAGATTCAATATCGATAAGGCTTTACAGAAATCCAACCGTCATTTGCGGGCATAGCACAACAGGGCCTCGAAACCCACTATAAACGTCTGAAATATTTCAAAATACAGAAGTAATCGGCAAAAAATCGGTCCGATATTCGTAGCAATTTCAATAGGTTACGAAGGACCCCATTTTTACCAACCCACTGTTATTGTTGCATATTTTTGGATAGGCGCGATTGATTGCCCGCTGCCGGCTCTGCTAGAAAATTGGGAAACTACAGATTTGTTTATTAATGCGGCAAATAGGTCAAGCTCGCTGCATTATCCTGCATGCTTAAGGAACTGAAATCAAATGTGCCTGCCGGTTATGCCAGGATAGGCAGGCACTAGTTTTCAATATCCTTTTTCAGACTTTCGAATTCTTCTTTTGTGATGTCTCCTTTGGCATATCTTTTTTTCAGGATATCCAGGGGTGTCTCTCTCGGCTGTCCTCCCCCCGATTCACCGGATCTCCTGGGCTGTATGACAAAGATGTAGATGAGAAATGCGGCCACGGCCAGGAAAATCAGCCACATAAATATTCCACCAAACCAGAAGTCCATCATGTGGCCGCCGTAGGGCCCCGATTGGCCCATCGGATATCGAGTGCAGGACCAGAAAGAAAGAAAAAAAGGGGGCCGAGTAGGAAAGGCAAGTGTTTTATCTTCATGTTCGTCTCCTCAGAGGATCAATTCATATCTTGATACTGCGCAGCCGCAGCGAATTTGCCACGACCGACACCGAACTGAAGCTCATGGCTGCGGCGGCGATCATGGGAGAAAGCAGCAACCCGAAGACCGGATAGAGCACGCCGGCGGCGATGGGCACGCCGAGGGCGTTGTATATGAAGGCAAAGAAGAGGTTCTCCTTTATGTTGCGCATGGTGGCCTTTGACAGAAGGCGCGCCCGCACGATGCCACGAAGGTCGCCCTTGACCAAGGTCACGCGCGCGCTTTCCATGGCCACGTCCGTTCCCGTGCCCATGGCGATGCCGACCTCGGCCTGGGCCAAGGCGGGCGCATCGTTTATGCCGTCTCCGGCCATGGCGACGATGTGACCCTCTTTTTGAAGATTTTTGACTGTTTCGGCCTTGTTTTCGGGCAGGACTTCAGCCACGAAATCATCGATACCCAGTTTATCGGCCACGGCTTTGGCGGTGGTGTGGTTGTCACCGGTCAGCATGATGACTTTCACGTTTTCTTCGTGAAGCCTGTCGATGGCCTCCTGTGTCGATTCCTTGATGGGGTCCGACACGCTCACCAGGCCGGCGGCCTTGCCGTCCACGGCGACAAACATGGCGGTTCTGCCTTGACTTCGCAGCTTTTGCGCCTCGCCCTCGAGCGGCCCGACCTCAACCTGGAATTCTTCAAGCAGCTTGGCATTGCCCAGCAGGACCTGCTTGCCGTTCACGCGCCCGGAAACACCCCTGCCGGTGTGGGAGTTGAAATTTTCAGGTTCCATCGGTTCGATATCCCGCTCGCCGGCACCCGCGACGATTGCAGCTGCCAAGGGGTGTTCGCTGCTCTTTTCCAGGCTGGCGGCCAGCATCAGAAGCGTCCGTTCGTCGGTTGGTTCCACCGCAACCACGTCGGTCAGCTTCGGCTTGCCCTCGGTGAGAGTGCCGGTTTTATCCACAACCAGCGTGTCCACCTTGCGCAGGATTTCTATGGATTCGGCGTCCTTGAAAAGAACCCCGACGGTGGCACCCTTGCCGGTGGCCACCATTATGGACATGGGCGTGGCCAATCCGAGCGCACACGGGCAGGCAATGATCAGGACGGAGACCGCGGCGATGAGCGCATAGGCCATCCGGGGTTCAGGCCCGATGAGCGACCAGACGATGAAGGCCGCCACCGCAAACCCGATAACCGTCGGCACGAAATAGGCGGCTACGATGTCGGCCAG
>NZ_JAWOHB010000015.1:0-5990 GCF_046496365.1 Desulfosarcina sp. | reverse complement strand
GGTTGCCGGGTCCGAAGGATGATCCGGAGAACTGTGTGTGGCTGCCGATTGACTCGAAGTTTCCACAGGAGGATTACATCCGCCTTCAGGACGCTGCGGACAAGGCCGACCCGGAGGGGGTTCAGGCAGCATCGGATGCCTTGGCGCGAGCAGTTCGGGCCGCTGCCAAGGAGATTCATGACAAGTATGTCAATCCACCCGGCACAACCGATTTTGCAATCATGTTTCTCGCGACCGAAGGATTGTATGCAGAGGTACTGCGGCAGCCGGCCTTGGTGGACGACCTGCAACGGCGGTTTCGGATCGTGCTGGCCGGTCCCACAACATTGGTGGCGATTCTGAGCAGCCTTCGCATGGGGTTCCAGACTCTCGCGATTGAGCAGCGCACCTCGGAGGTGTGGAGGGTCTTGGGCGCGGTCAAGACCGAGTTCGGAAAGTTTGGCGAGGTACTGGACACGGTAAAGCGCCAGTTGGACACCGCAAGCCGTACCATCGAACAGACCGGCGTGCGCAGCCGGGCCATGGAACGTAAGCTCCGTTCTGTGGCGCAATTGCCCGAGGCCGAAGCATCGGATCTCCTTTCGCTGCCTGCCGAGGACATCGCAATGGAAGATGCAGAGAAAATAGAAACCGATCCGGCTGTCTGATCGGAATCCGGGCAAAAAAATCCAACTTGTGTAAAGGAGTCGCTTTTGGAATCACAATTTGTTTCAAATGTTCGAAAGACTGCCGAGAATTCCTTCGATTCCGGCCTCTATTGTGCGGAAAGCGTTGTGCTTGCCCTTGCCGGGGCACAGGGGGTTGAATCCGATCTTTTGCCCAGGATCGCCACCGGGTTTTGCAGCGGCATGGGGCGAACGCGCGGCACCTGTGGCGCAGTCTCCGGCGCGATTATGGGCATAAGTCTTGCTCTCGGGCGGTCTGAAGCGGATGAGTCTGTTCAACCGTCATACACTGCGGTGAATCGCCTTATCAGGGAGTTCGAACAAGCATTCGGGGCCCGCGATTGTCACGTTCTGCTGGGCTGCGACATTGCTACCCCGGAAGGCAAATCCATGTTTCGGGAAAAAGGGTTGAGTAAGCGCTGCACCGAATTCACCGGCAAAGCAGCAGAAATCGCCGCGCGCATTATTTACGAACTCAATGAAGACGCGGGCTCTGCCGCAACGCCTTGAGACAATTGAAGGGACCCTAAAGACAACATGGTTCGATCCAGGCTGTCTTGCGCCGGCTTTTCCGTACATCCCCGCCGGTATGTGAATCGTGGCTCGAGGGGTGCGAGATAGGATTACCCTAAAAATCGCCAAGTGAATGGCATCGGTGATGTAAGTTACCAGGCCCTAAAGGCCTGAGTGTGCACCGGCGGCCGCTGCAGCGGCAGAGAATTTAGTTGGGTCTCGCCCCGATACGACCCATTGGGAGATGCTTCGTCTTTTTCAGACCGAACATTCCCGTGCCCCCACGCCGATGCGATTTTGAAACGGGTTGCGCATATTTTACGGGGGCCGGCGCATTGTAGTCAAAATCCCTTAAGGTGCGGCGCTCAACTTTGGAACCCATGACACGATCGATGGCGTTGACCATTTGATTGTCGTCATGGGTGATCAATGTAAATGCATCTCCGCTCTGGTCGGCCCGTCCGGTCCTGCCGATTCGATGGATATACGCATCCGTGGTGTTGGGCATATCGTAATTGATAACGTGAGATATCTGACAGATATCAATGCCGCGTGCAGCGATGTCGGTGGCTACCAGTACGTGAAATCTTCCGTTGCGGAAGCCGTCAAGAGCGGCCTGACGACGACCCTGGGAAAGATTCCCCTGCAGCGAGGCGGAATTGAAACCGGCCCTGCTCAGTTGTTCTCCCAGGCGCTTGGCGCGGTGCTTGGTGCGTGTGAACACCAGCACGGATTGGGAGTTGATATGCGCCAGTAGTTTCAGCAGAAATGCTGTTTTCAAATGCTGCGCCACCGGATAGTGGGCGTGGCTGACGGTGTCCGCCGGTGCGGTTTCCCCTGCCTTGATGGTAATCGGGTCCCTAAGAATGTCTTTGGCCAAGTCATGGATTTCATTGGGCATGGTGGCTGAAAACAGAAGCGTCTGCCGCCCGGCCGGGAGATGTTTCAGTATTCGCCGGATATCCGGAAGAAATCCCATGTCAAACATATGATCCGCTTCGTCAATGACCAGCACCTCTACCCGGGAAAGATCTATCGTTCCCCGATTCATGTGGTCGAGGAGTCGACCGGGGCAGGCAACCACGATTTCCGCCCCCTGTTTCAGATTTCTGATTTGAGTGTTGATGTTCACCCCGCCGTAGACGGTAACGCTTCTCATACGGGTTTCTCTTCCCAGGCTGATAACCGCCTCATGAATCTGTTCAGCCAGTTCGCGAGTGGGAGCGATAATCAGGGCCCTTACATACCCTCGTTTTCCCTTCATGAGCCGGTGTAAAATCGGCAGTGCAAAGACCGCCGTCTTACCGGTACCGGTCTGGGCCAGTCCCATGATGTCTCGTCCCTCCATGACCGACGGAATAGCCTCGGTCTGGATAGGGGTGGGTGTAACGAACCCGGCGGCAGCGACACCTGCCACGACGCTGGGGTTCAGATTAAATTCTTTAAATTCCATAAAGTCCTCTCTTCTGTTGAGCCGATCTCAAAGGCACGGTTGGATTGCCCCTTTCCTTCAGAAATAACAAGATATTCCCAAAGGGGTAGGCCTTGTGAACGGTGGGTCCAAAGTAATGGATTCCGCCGTGGCGGATACTGATTTGCACCTCAGGAATATTCTTCACCATACTAAGATGATTTTCCATTTCTCGCTTGAATATTCCAAGGGCACTGCTCTGAAACTGAGAACCTGTATTTTCGCTGGCCCCGCGGGTTGCGGGGGAGTGGCAGGATCAAACCCCTTTTTAGAGGAGCAAAATGAATAGGATCGATACGGAGGTTTTGAGATCGGCTATCTGTTCAATTGAAAAGCCCCGAACATATTCCGGGGCTTATGATATCGTCTTTTTCATCTTATTATCCAGGAACAGCAACTATAAGCATCCTTCTATCCCATTGGGTTCGTCTTTGTCAAGTAAAATCCTGAATCACTCAAAAGAATCTGGTCCTTGGCGGGTGACCGTGAACAGTTTTTCCACCTGAAACCTGACACCGGGGGCCTGAACAAGCTTTATCTGAGGCCTAAGGTGAGTGTCAAGCGAATCCGCGACGCGTAAGCATCCCTGTCCTGTGGGTCGCCTGGAACGCCAACCCTTTCATGCATTCCGCCCATGCCAATGGTCCGGGCGGTCTTCATGGCGATAGGGGTTACCGCCCATCCTGCCGACAACCCCGTTGAGGGATCAAGAAGGCGTAACTGAAGTGACGCCAAGCACGCTGTCAGCGCATGGGCAGGGAACCTGGCGGCGCCACCACCCACTCCCGAGCGAACAAGTGCTTCTGCACGCTCCCGGTGGCCATTTCCCAGATCTGGCGGGCTGTGTGTCGGCTGGTGAGATGGATGCGACTGCCGATGGCGCTTTCAGGCGCAGGCGCATCAAGGGGTCGCCGGATTACCACGAAGTCATCGGGCCCACGAATACCTGCGTGGGGCATCTTCAACGCGGCCGGATACCCCCGCACCACCGCGCGAGGCAGCAGGAAACGATACTGTTCGGCGACCGAGCGGAAATTCTCCGGCACCCACACCACGCGACCAACGGTGGCCTCCGTGACAACGGAGTTGAATACGCCCAGCGGTTTGTCAAACACCGACAGAAAACCGGCCAGAGACAAAAACACCGACAGGACTGCGGTTGCGCTGCCCATAGCGGTCCAGCGAGGCCGAGCGATGGCCGCGGCTGCAAACGCGGCGCCGGTAACCACCAGCGGCCAGTGCCACCACGGAAAGGCCTGCACGCCCACCTCGCGTGCCAGGAGCAACGAGAGCCATCCGATGGGCAGCAGCACTGCGATGACGGCAGACAGAGACAGGACAAAGGCGTAACGACCCACGTGATGGCAACGCGTCGCCATCACCACCGCCAGCGCAGGCATGCCCTCCAGTAGATAACGGCCGCTCCGCTCACTGGGAATGCAGAACACGATGAAGATGGCGAACACCCAGATCCACAACAATCGTTCCCCATCCGGTAGCGTGCGCCGGTGCCTCCAGGATTCCACCATCATACCGAACAAGGGAAAGGCCAGCAGACCGGCGTTGGAAAACCAGCTTCCCCAGAGGCGCCAAACACTGTCGCCGCCCCACAGCAGCCCTTTGAACCAGGATCCGACCTCCCCCCCCATCTTACCGATATTCTCGCCCACAACGAACTCGCGCCAGATGGCCGCGGGTTCAGGGTCGAGGACGAACCACAGCGAGAACATGCCCAGCGACAGCAGCCCAGTCCAGACAATGCCCGGCAGCGAGGCGCGCACGAACGCGCCCACGCGCCAGCCGCGCACATGCAAATGCCAACAGGCAAGTCCCACGACGATGGGCAGCAGTTGTGCGAAACTCTTGGTGAGGAGCGCCATGCCTGCCAGTACACCCAGGATGGTCGGGAATACGAAGCGCGAATCGAAGGATCGCGGCTTCCACCACAATATGGTGAAGAAGCATGCGAATACCCAGAATGTTTCTGGAGGATTGGTAAGATAGGGCCGGCCGTAGCGATAGGTGGTGAAGAAGGCCAGATAGAAAAGGGCCGCCAGGGCCCCCTTGAACAGATCACGACCGGACAGCCGCCATCCCAGCAGGCCGCAGAGGAGAGCCGTGCCGAAGGTCCACATCACACTGGGCCAGCGCAATGCCCATAGCGACCAGTGCGCCCCCCAATCGGTGCTCAAGAGTCCCTGCCAGAACAGCAGTGGCGGCTTGGTATTTCGCATGTCCGGCATGTCGCTCTGCAGCGGCAGCCACTGGTTGGCAGTGCCGGTCACGCGCGTGATCTGCATGTACACAAGTTCGTCGCCGTTGCGAAGAATGTGGGCCGAGCCAAGGCCATACAGATAGGTGAACAAGGCAAAAACAAGACCGATGATGACTATCGCCGCGAGCGGCGCACGCTGCAGTCGCCCGGCCTCGGGGTCGGTGCCCTCAGTACGCGCATGGGGGTAGGCACACAGGTCTTTTAGATGGAATTTGAGCACGCAACCACCGAAAGAATAGAATGTGAGGATCTGTTCATAAAACGGTTACAAGATAATTGTTCAGCCTGGTTTTAAAGCGCTCCAATTGATCCTCTTTCTCAAAATCGAGGCAGGATGCAAGACGAGATGAAATAATAAGAACTTGGTTTCCTGGTGAGAGACTATAGAGAAAATCAGGTTGTAGTGCAAGAAAAATGGAACCCCAGCATCTCCGGCATCGGGCGGTAAGGGGACAGGTTCATTTTAAGAAAGCGCAGGAGGGACGGTTGCCCATGGATCTGCCAAAATCCGCGCCCCCTAAAAAAATTCCGCAAACACGAAATGGTTATCGGTATCCATAAAGATGGGAGGGGGCAACCGGTCTGCATAGCTTTTGTAGTGCTCCTTGTTCAGAACGAGAATCACCGGACGTTTTCCCGCGTTTTCGCGTATCATATCGTTTAACCTGTCAACACTCAGAAGTCTTCCAGGTTTTGCATCGTCATGATCCAACCCATAGGCGAGTTCGCCGACCGGCTCCAGCAGTTTCACGTCATCCCGCTTGAAAAACCAGCAGACCGCACGAACCACATTGTCATTGGAAACCAGTATGGCATCGGGGGTCACCCTGGATAGGTTGAGTTCAAGAAGCCTTCCCGGCGCTCTGCAATCTATGTCTTTGTCGGGAACAGCAAAACTGGCGATGAAAAAAAATATCAGGATGGCCCCACAATAAACCCCCAGCGTTTTCCGGTAGTCTTTCATCCTGGCAAAGGAGCTGGTCATGCCGGACCGAGCCGTTCGCGTGGTCGTCCCCATGCTCGCGATGCTCGCCCTGGCGGCGGGATCGCCCGCGGCACTGCCGCC
>NZ_JAWOHB010000181.1:0-3720 GCF_046496365.1 Desulfosarcina sp. | reverse complement strand
GGCTCGGATATCGGCCTGGGTGAAGCCTTTATGTTCAATGAATGGGATACCGACGATATCTCTTCGGTTCTCAGCTTTTTTATCCGTAACCGCCAATCAGTCAAGGATGGCGATTTCAAAGAAGGACTGCTTGCACAGGCGCTGGAGAAACTGCGCTTTATATCGCGCGCCAATACATTAAGCGGGAGCCGCCGCAACATCCGGCGTCACTACGATCTGTCCAATGCTTTTTTCCAGACCTTTCTGGATGACTCCATGGCCTATTCGTGTGCCATATTCAACCATCCGGGGGAGCACCTGGAAACGGCCCAGAAAAATAAGTACCGAACCATCATTGATAAACTGCAATTGCGTGCCGAAGATCATCTGCTTGAGATTGGCTGCGGATGGGGCGGGTTTGCCATGGAAGCCGTTCGACGGACCGGATGCCGGATCACCGGCCTTACGATCTCCAGAGACCAATACCATCTCGCCCGACAGCGGGTCCGCCAGGCCGGTCTGCAGGATCGTATCCACATCCTTTTTCGTGACTACCGCAAAATGAATGGGCGCTTTGACAAAATCGTCTCCATCGAGATGCTGGAAGCCGTGGGGCATGCTTACTATGGCACCTTTTTCCGGCAGCTGGACCGTCTGCTGGCCCCTGACGGCATTGCCGTCATCCAGACCATCACCATCCCCGACCAGCGCTATGATACCTACCGAAAGGCCCATGACTGGATTCAAAAACACATCTTCCCCGGAGGACTGCTGCCGTCGTTGACGGTTCTGACCCGAGCCATGACCCGCCACTCCAGCCTGATGGTCGACCACGTGGAAAACATTGGCAACCACTATGCCACCACGCTGGCGCAATGGCATCGCCGGTTTAAAGCCAACCGGGACCAGGTCACCCAATTGAGATTTGACCGTATATTTCAGCGGAAATGGGCCTACTATCTGGGCAGCTGTGAGGCGGGATTCCGCGAGCGGGTGCTGGGGGATCTGCAGTTGGTTCTGACCCGGGAAGGCAATCGTCGTCTGGCCGATTAAGCCAGACCGGACACTTCATCCAGAACCTTTATCAGTTCGCGGTTGTCTCTGGATGAACTGCGTGTGTGGCGAAAAACATGTGTCGCACGGATTTTTCGATCCAGCCAGAACTGGCCGGATGCGCGATGGGCGTCCGGCGCAGCCGCCAGCCAGACGATCGTATCGGCACCCTGCGCCGGTGTCCGCAGCCACGGGGAAAGTTGTCGATGAAATGCCGGCAGGGATTTTTCGAGACCGGGGGTGTCGACCCAGCCCGGATGCATGGCGTGTACGCTGATCCCCGACGATGCCAATTCGTTGGCCCACAATTCGGTGAGGATGATCAGACCGCGCTTGGCTCGCGCATAGGCCGTTGGCCCATGATGGAAAGCACCGCCGGCGTCAAGTGCATCCGCACGAATGCCCTGGGTATACATGCCTCCGGAAGCAACATTGATGATCCGCGCCGCCTTGGCCGCCATTAGCGACGGCAGCAGCAGCCGGGTCAGCAGGTACGGACTGACCAGATCGGTCGCCATGGTCATTTCGATACCTTCGGCCGTCTGCCGGTAGTGGTTGAACAGCGCACCGGCATTGTTGATCAGCACATCGATCCGGTCATGGCGATGGATGAGGCGGGCGGCCAACTGCCGGACATCGGCCATCAGGCTCAGGTCGGCCAATTCGGTTTCAATCGTTCCGCCACCTCGGGCAGAGCCCAGATCCCGGCGCAGTTCCTTGAGTTTCTCCTTATCACGACCCACCACCACAAGGTGTGCACCTTTGCGGTAGAGTTCCCGAGCGGCGGCTCTGCCGATACCCGAGGTCCCGCCGGTGAGCACCATGGTCCGGCCGCTGTACAACGCGGACGACACGGGCCTTCGTCGTTTTGCCAGTGTGTATCCAATCCGGGTAAACCCGATCAGTCCGGGAAGGATGGCCTGGTCGGCCAACCGGGTCATGGTGGTAAGATGGGGCGGCGTTGAAGAGCCAGACAGCATTGCTCGAAGCCGCCGCATGGCTTTTTGGGCATACAGGCCAAACAGGTGTTTGCCAAGGATGTTCGTCAATCGGTTTGGGGTTCGGTCAAAGGCAACCTCAGCCACATAGGTCAGTCGCGTACCCCCGGAAATATCCTCGAATCGGATGCGGTCCACGGCTTTAAAGTGTGGTCCGTTGCCCTCAAGTTCGATTAACTGGTGTGGCGCCATGCGCTTAATGACATAAGTCATCGGTACGCGCTGCCACCCAAAGCGGAGGGTGATGTGAAAGCGACTGCCCACAGACGGCTTGCCCGCTGACAGCATGCGTGCACTTACCACGCTGGGGTCCCATTCCGCGACGGCGGTCCAGTGACTCAGATAGTCGAAAACCCGGTCGGTGGGTTGATCCACATCGATTTCTTTTTTTATTCGCCACGTGTTGCCCATGATTTTATCGCCATGCATTGGATTGGCTGGAAAGACCTATCATTCTAACCGCAGTATTAACTCATTTTTTGACCGCCGATTCGGCTTGTCAAACCGTGAGCAGAAGTTATCTTCTAAATTAACATAGTAATTCTTCATTTGCAGGCATCAATAGACGAGGCACCAATATGAAACGAAATTTATGTGGCTTCCTGATCGTCATGATGCTGGTAGCGACCCCCTCCGTTGCCAGTTTGACCGTTGATGTGGACGGTGTCCGTTTTGATAAAACCGTTAATGCTATGGATCAACGACTCCACCTGCACGGCGCCGGGCTGCTCAAGGTTATGGTATTCATCAAAGCCTATGCCGGTGCCCTTTATCTGCCCGAATCGGTACCGTCGGAGAATGTGCTCAAACCCGTCGCCAAACAATTGGTGCTGGAGTATTTTCACCCCATCAAGGGCGAGGATTTCGCCAGGGCCACGCGAAAAAAGATCGCCGACAATGCCACTGCGGATCAGGTGAACGGTATTCAATCGCGTATCGACAATCTGGCTGCGATGTATCGCGATGTGAAGCCGGGTGACAGGTATGCGCTGACATATATCCCCGATAGAGGAACAACCCTATCTCTGAATGGTGAAGCCCTGGGATCAATCCCTGGAGATGACTTTGCCCGCGCCGTATTCGCCATCTGGCTGGGCGCAAATCCTATAGACCAGAAATTCAGGGATCAACTCTTGAGGGGCTCATGACGCCGCATCAACCCGCCACCCGCTGCCGTGGACCCAGAAACTCTCATACGGATTGCCTGCATTGGCACTGGCGGTGGTTGGTATACCGGTTTATGTGCACATCCCCAAGTTCTACACCGATGTCATCGGCGTAAACATTACCTGGGTGGGCACCATTCTCATGCTCGCCAGTCTTTTTGACGCCTTTTCCGACCCGATGATGGGTGTAATCTCGGACCGTGTGCGCACCCGCATGGGGCGCCGCAGACCGCTCATCCTGTGGGGCAGTTTCTGTCTTGCGGCGGCCATGTTTCTTCTTTTCGTCCCCCCGCACCTTGAAGGCAATTTGCACTCGTCTGGTTTGCGGCAACCGTAACATCTCAAAAAATTATGGTAGTAATTAAAAAATCCTCTGGACACCCCCACCACATCGTGCTATACACATGATGTATGAAAGGGATTTTAACGCCACCAGAGATACCTGACAAAGAACTGTCTCCACGTGTTGAACAGCTGCTGGTGATTATCGAACATCAAAACATCATCATCCAGCAGCTAAAAGA
>NZ_JAWOHB010000176.1:0-3101 GCF_046496365.1 Desulfosarcina sp. | reverse complement strand
TCAGGAAGGCGGAAATGCCATTGCCAAAGTATTGTTCGGCGAGGTCAATCCCTCCGGAAAACTGCCTGAAACGCTTCCGGTAAAACTTTCAGATAATCCTGCATTCGGAAATTATCCGGGAGAAAACAATGAGGTGCATTACAACGAGGGAATTTTTGTGGGATACCGGCATTACGACTCCAACAATATTGAACCGTTGTTTCCGTTCGGGCACGGCCTCTCCTACACTTCATTCGAATACAGCGATTTGGAAATAACGGAAACCAATAATTCATTCGTGGCAACAATGCACATTCAAAACACCGGAAATGTTGCAGGCGCCGAGGTGGGCAGATATCCTTCGGCCAGGCCGGCTTTCTGGCCATCGGCACATTTACTTTCGGCCACCTGTCCGGATGGGGGGTGCCCTGGCCCCTTTGCGCGCTGGCCGGCGGGGTGATCGCTGCGATCTTCGGCATCCTGATCGGCATCCCCTCCCTGAGACTCAAAGGGCCTTACCTGGCCATCGTCACCATGGGATTCGGTGTAGCCGTCTACCAGGTTCTGGTCAACGTGCCCCTGCTGTCGGGCGGGCGCATGGGCATGACCGTGGCCAAGCTCGAACCGCTCTTCGGGCTGTCGCGCATCAACTATTACTTCTATCTGAACCTGATCCTCTGCGTCTTCTTTATCCTGCTGACCTACAACATCGTTTCTTCTTATATGGGCCGCGCCTTCATCGCCATCCGGGACAACGACATCGCCGCCGAAGTGCTGGGCGTCAACCTGACCCGCTACAAGCTGCTGGCTTTTGCAATCAGCTCTTTCTACGTCGGCGTTCAGGGCGGCCTTTACGCCCTGATGCTGGGTTACCTCGAAGCCAACATGTTCACCTGGATGGAAACCATCGGATTCCTGGTGGCCGTCATCGTGGGGGGCCTGGCCATGGTCAACGGCTCCATCATGGGCGCGGCCTTTGTCATTCTGGTACCGCACCTTTTCTCCGCTTACAAGGAACTGGTGCCGGTGGTCTTCGGCGTGGTCATCGTCATCATCCTGATCTTCGTACCCCAGGGGCTGGCCGGTAGAATATTCAAGATACGGCTCTATTTCAGAAACTGGCCTTTCCGTTAACCGCCTCGCAATATCCGGCAGGCGATCATGCGGCCAACAAGCCATAGCAACTAGGACTTTTCAATGGAAAAATTTCTGCAATACACGATATCCGGAATGAGCCAAGGCAGCCTCTACACCATGGTGGCCCTGGGAATTGTCCTGATTTACCGTTCCAACCGCGTACTCAACTTCGCCCACGGCGACATGGCCACGGCCGGGACTTATGTGGCCATGGCGCTTTTGGGCATGAATCTCTACTTCTGGCTCTCTTCACTGGTTGCGCTTCTGGTCGGCGCAGGCATCGCCGTCCTGTTTTACTTCTGCGTGCTGATCCCGGCCCAGCGGCGGGATGCCACCCAACTGGGACAGATCATTCTGACCCTGGGCGTCGGGCTGATCATCCAGGGCCTGGTGCTGCGCTTCGGCACCCTCGAACCCCAAACCTTTCCCTTTCCGATTTCGGACACCAAGGTCTACGAGTTCGGCAACGTCGTGGTCAGCCAGCTCAGCCTGGGCACCTTGATCTTCAATCTTCTGGCCAGCCTCGGCTTCTACCTGCTGGTGCAGAAAACCAAATTGGGCCTGGCCATGCGGGCCACCTCGGAAAACCTGCAGGCCGCCCAGACCCTCGGCATTCCCACGCGCCGCATCCTGGCGCTCTCCTGGGGCTTGGCCGCCATGCTGGGCGTCCTGGGAGGGCTGTTTCTGGCCGCCACGCTGCTGCTGGATCCCTTCTTCATGCTCGAACCGTTTCTCAAAGGATTCGCCGCGGCCGTCCTGGGCGGCATGAACAGCCTGCCCGGGGCCATCGTGGGCGGCCTGATCCTGGGGGTGGCCGAATCCCTGGCCGGCGGGTATCTCTCGGTGGCCTTTAAAAACACCCTGGCCTTCCTGGTGATTATTCTAGTGCTGATCTTCCGGGAAGAAGGGCTGTTGGGTACCAAGTTCGTGGAGCGGGTATAGCGAAAAAAACACAAGGATCAAGTCTTCATTGCTTCCGGTCCATTACCGGTTTTTCGATCCGGCCGATGCCGACAGCGGCAAAAAAACCGACCAGACCGGCGACGGCAAACATCCAGGGGGCGCCGTGCCACCCGCCGAACAGGCCGACCACCACCGCCAGGGCAGGTGCCATGAGCAGAGTCCCCAGATTGGAGCCTTGCATGAGAAGCCCGTTGGCAGCCCCGATACACGCCTTTCCCGGAGAGTGGAATGGAACAGCCGCCAATAACGTGCCGGGAATAAGGCCCCCGATAAGGCTGAAACCGAGGCACAGAAGAATTCGAACCGTCAGCGGCGTTGCCGGAGAATAGAGCCCGAAGGTCAACGCGCTGGCAACAATAAACACGGCGGACAAAACCATCCACCGGGGGACATCTCTATGGGAAAGGATGCCGCCGGTGATATTCCCGGGGATATTGACCAGCACGGCCAGGGCTGTCCAAAAGGCAGCTCCCTCCTTGCCCATGCCCACCTCTTCGATGAAAAAAGTCGGCAGAAAACTCATGAGCGCCATCCACTGGCCGGCGTAACACAGGAAACAAATTCCCAGAAGCACGGGACCCGGGCTCAGAAGGATGGTTTTGAGATTTCCCATGAAATGTACAGGCGTCGCTTTCTGTGTTTTCCGCGTTTCGGGCCGCCGCATGGTGGCGGTCACAAACAGCCCCAGCACAAACAGACAGATCAACCCATTAAAAAACCACAGGCCGCGCCATCCGAAACGGTTCACCATATACGGCGAGAGCAGAAGCATGATGGTGATACCCGCCGGCATATACGCCCCCCAGAATCCCAGTATCAGGCGAAGATGTCTGGGCTCCGCAACACGGGCGATCAGAGACGGTGCTGACAATATGGTAAAAAAGATCGGCGTCTGCATCAGCCTTTGCCTCGGCGTCATCCTAGGCTCGCTGTCGGGGTTCTATGGCGGGGCAGTGGACCTGGTGATCCAGCGGGTGATCGAGGTGATTTCCTCGATGCCGACCATTCCGCTCTGGCTGGGG
>NZ_JAWOHB010000041.1:0-10010 GCF_046496365.1 Desulfosarcina sp. | reverse complement strand
CGCCGGCGAACCCGATAAAGACTCCCAGGGGAATGAGCGCGGAAAGAAAAAACAGAACCAGGCCCCCGGCCTGGGATCCGCGGCAGACCTTGACCAGCCAGCTGTAATACGGCCGCAACAGCATCGTCAGGATACCCGCAACCACGGGGGGCAGCAATACATTCTGAAAAGCGCCGACAAAGTGCGTCAGTCCCCACACGATCGCGCTGAAAACCGCCAAAAGCAACAACACTGCTCCAAGCGTCATCGCAGTGGCAACGGTCTCACGTTGTCTTGGGCTCAGTTCGAATTCTTTAAACATCATGCCTCCCGACTACCCCACAATCTCCCGGCGGATCACCGTGTCTTTCTTCCAGCGGCGATCATCCCTTTTCGGATAACCGATGTTGTAATGCAGGCCGCGGCTCTCCTTGCGGTGGGCGGCGCACTTGATGATCAACTCGGCCACGGTGGCGATGTTGCGCAGTTCGATGAGGTCCGGCGAGACTTTGAAATTCCAGTAGTACTCCCGGATCTCATTCTGGATGGTGTCGATGCGGCGCTGGGCCCGGGCCAGGCGTTTGTCCGAGCGCACGATGCCCACATAGTTCCACATGAGGCGCCGGATTTCGTCCCAGTTGTGGGCGACCATGATCTGCTCGTCGCTGTCCGCGGTGCCCACGTCGTCCCAGCCGGGGAGTTCCGGGAAGGCGCCGTTGGGGTTGGCGGCCAGATCCTGAACCGCCTGCCGGGCGGCGGTATCGGCGTAGACCAGCGCCTCCAGCAGGGAGTTGCTGGCCAGGCGGTTGGCGCCGTGCAGGCCGGTGCAGGCGGTTTCGCCCACGGCGTAGAGGCGGTTGAGGTCGGTGCGCCCCAGCATGTCGGTGACCACGCCGCCGCACATGTAGTGGGCGGCCGGTACGACGGGGATCGGTTCCCGGGTCATGTCGATGCCGAAAGTCAGGCACTTCTCAACCAGGTTGGGAAATCGGCTCGTGACGAAGGCCGCCGGCCGGTGGGTGATGTCCAGAAACACGCTCTCCCGTCCAGTGCGCTTGAGTTCCGTGTCGATGGCACGGGCCACCACGTCCCGGCAGGCCAGGTCCTTTTGGGGATCGTAGCGCTGCATGAACGAATTTCCGTCGGCATCCATGAGGCGGCCGCCTTCCCCGCGAACCGCCTCGGAAATGAGAAAGTTTTTGGCCGCCGGATGGAATAGGCAGGTGGGATGAAACTGGACGAACTCAAGGTTGGCTACGGTGGCGCCGGCCCGGTAGCCCATGGCGATGCCGTCGCCGGTGGCGATGTCCGGATTGCTGGTGTACAGATAGACTTTGCCGGCGCCCCCGGTGGCCAGCACCGTGATGGCGGCGCCGAAGGTCTTGACCCGGTTTGACCGGCGGTCCAGTACGTAGGCGCCGCAGCAGTAGTCTTCGTGGGTGGTGGTGACCAGGCCGCGCTTGATGCGGGTGGAGAAGGTGATCAGGTCGACGGCCATGTGGTTTTCGAAAAAGCGGATATTTTCGTGCTGACGGGCCCGCTCCAGCAGCACCCGCTCCACTTCACGGCCGGTCATGTCGTGGGCGTGGACGATGCGGTTGCGTGAGTGGCCGCCTTCCCGGCCTAGATCAAAAGCCTTGCTGCCGTTTTCCGGCGGACCGTCTTCTGCGGTGTTGAAGTGGATGCCGATTTCCATCAATTCCCGGATCCGTTCCGGACCGCCGGTCACCACCAGGCGGACCACGTCGGGATTGCACAGGCCGTCTCCGGCATCCAGGGTGTCCCGGATATGCAGATCGAAGGAGTCCCGCCCGTCGAAGACGGAGGCAATACCCCCCTGGGCCAGGTTGGTATTGCTGTCCACGGCCCGTTTTTTGGTGACGATGGCCACCGTGTGAGACGCAGCAACCTTAAGGGCAACCATCAAGCCGGCAATGCCGCTGCCGATAATCAGGAAATCAGTCCGCGTGTCCATTCGTCATCTTTCAAAGCAGCCAGGCGGTCAGTGGAAATCCAAATTCCCATCGATCGACCCTGCGTTGCCTGGGGGGGCAGGGGGCCGGATAGGCTAATACAGGGAGGTTCTGGCCTTGCGTCGGCTTGAGCTGAAGAGACCGATGAAAAAACCGACCAGCATGATGCCGCCACCGGTGAGCACCCACTGGATGATGCGGTTGCGTTTCATCTGCATGTTTTCATCGTCCAGTTTGGCACTGCGGGTTTTTTCCGCTTCCAGTTCGGCGGTCACCTCCTGGTGACGCTGCTTGAGCTTTAAGAAATCGGAGGATTCCTTCTTCAGGGTTTCGTAAGCGGTGCTGAGTTCGTCCCGGTTCCGGCGGTTCTGGGCAAGATCGGCATCGGTCGATTTTTTCTGGGATTCGAGTTCGTTGAAGCGTTCCTGCAGGTCCTTGAATTTGGCGGTCAGCACGTCGTAGTCCTGCCGGACCTGTTCCAGCAGCATGGCACTGGGCGGGCTGGTGGAGAGATAGCGGTTGAGCGCCCAGCCTTCCCGGCCGTTGGATTCGCGCACCTGGGACCACTCTTCACCTTTTTCCACCATTTCCAGCGCGGTACCGCTTTGGGGCAGGGAGATGATCTTACGGTCAGCGCCTGGACCGGTCCGCAAGGGAATTTCAAAGTGGTCGGAGACGTAAACAGTTTCCGCGATACTCGCGGCCGGCAGGATCAGAAGGCCAATCAGAAACATCCAGAACCACGCGTTCAGGTTTTTCATAACCAAGCACACTCCATTTTATTGGGGTTGTTTCCAGCGCTGGAAAAAAATGGGTTCATTTTGAGTTGAAAGAGAAGCATCTGTCAATAATTTCTTTTCAAAGTGATAGCCCTGTGATAATTCAAAAAGTGTAACAGAAACAGGCAGGTGATGGGTTAATGATAGCGTACGACCTACAATGCTGCAACGGCCACCGGTTTGAAGGCTGGTTTGAAGACAGCCGGTCATTTGACCGGCAGAAAAAGCAGGGGCTGATCGCCTGCCCGATCTGTGAGGAGACGGCTGTTTCCAAAATGCCCTCCACCTTTGCCATCAAGGGGGCAAGCGGCACGGTACCCCCAAAATCCGGTGCTAAAGGCGACCTGGCGGTGCTAAGCCAACAGATCGCCGACTATGTGGAAAAAAATTTCGACAATGTGGGTGCCGATTTTGCCCGAGAGGCGCTGAAAATGCATTATGGCGTCAGCGAACCCCGCAACATCCGCGGCTTCAGCACATCCACTGAGGAAGCGACCCTCAAAGCCGAAGGCATCAGTTTTTTCAAGTTTCCCGTATCGTCGGAATCATCCGATCCCGACGCGTCCTGACCCGTTTGCCACTCACCCCGGAGCGGTCATCTACCAATCTTTGATCTCAGAAATCCGTCCTCACGTCGCCGTCTTCCGGCAGTTCCGGGCTCAGGCGCCGGGCTAGCATGGAGCGCCGCTGGCGGGGCCGATCGTTCTTCAGGGCCACGTTCAGTGCTTTGGTTGTGCCCACCATGACCACCAGCTGTTTGCCGCGGCTCAGCGCGGTGTAAAGCAGATTGCGCTGGAGCATGATGTAGTGCTGGATGAGCAGGGGAATCACCACCGCCGGGTATTCCGATCCCTGGGATTTGTGCACGGAGATGGCATAGGCCAGGCTCAACTCGTCCAGCTCTACGAAGGCGTAGGGTACCTTGCGGCCATCGTAGTCAACTTCGGCGCATTGCTTTTGCAAATCGATGCTGTCCATGATGCCGATGTCCCCGTTGAACACTTCCTTGCGATAGTTGTTGCGCAGGTGCATTACTTTGTCGCCCACTTTGAAGCGGCTGCCCATGACCTCGACCTGCTCACCGCCAGGATTCAGGGCCCCCTGGAGCACCCGATTCAGGTTGAGCGTGCCCACTGGGCCGCGATGCATGGGCGTGAGCACCTGAATGTCGCGCACGGGGTCCAGTCTGAAGTGACGCGGGATCTCCAGACGGCAGAGCTTGACCACCGTTTCCACCACCCGTTCGGGGTCGGCCTGTTCCATGAAGTAGAATTCGGACAGTGCATCCGGATCGTCGGGCGGCGTCATGACCGGCAACTGGCCGTTGCGAATCCGATGGGCGTTGACCACGATGGCGCTCTGCTCGTCCTGACGGAAGATCTCGGTGAGCGCGTAGGTCATGATCCTGCGGGAACCGATCAGGTCCGCCAGCACATTTCCCGGCCCCACCGACGGCAGCTGGAATACGTCTCCCACCAGGATGAGGGTGGCGGTCACCGGCACGGCCCTGATCAGGTGGGCCATAAGCAGCGTGTCCACCATGGAGGCTTCATCCACGATGACCACATCTGCCGCCAGCGGGTCGTCTTCGCCGCGTTCGAACTGTCCGTCGGCCAGGTTGTATCCCAGGGCCTTGTGCAGGGTGGCCGCCGGGCGGCCGGTAACCTCGGCCAGCCGCCGGGCGGCCCGTCCCGTGGGGGTTGCCAGCAATACGCGGTGGCCCAGTTTCTCAACAACTGCGGTGATGGAGCGGATCAACGTGGTTTTGCCGGTGCCGGGGCCACCGGTGATCACCGACACCTTGTGGGTGAGTATTTGGGACAGGATCTCTTGCTGCTGCCTGGAGAGGGTGATGGACAGCTTCCTGAGCACTTCCTCGGTAATCAGCCGTTTGTCCGGCGGGGCCTCGGCCGGGGAAATGGACTGCATGGCCAGGATGCGGCGGGCAATGACGGATTCGGCCTGGTGGAGCAGTCTGGGAAAGACCAGGGGTGAAGCCGTCGCATGGCTGTCTTCCGTCACCACCAGTTCACCGGCTTGAACCAGATGGTCCAGGGCGGCTGTACCGGCTTCTGACCCCACATCGAAATCCTCCCGGCACTGGTCGAAGAGCTGGTCCCGGGCGATGTAGGCGTGCCCCTGATCCACAGCCTGCTCGAGCAGGTGCAGCAGACAGGCCCTGGCTCTACCCATCTCATCCACCGGCGTGTCCGCGTGCCTGACGATGGCGTCGGCAATGCGAAAACCAATCCGGGGAATATCTTCGGCCACACGGTAGGGATCGTTGCACAGAATGTCGATGACATCCGAGCCGTACGCGCGCAGCAGGCGTGCGGCGTAGGCCGTATCCACGCCGGCCTCCTCCAGAAAACGGATCAGCTGTCTGGCTGCGTGATGGGAGCTCCAGGCCGAGGCGATGCGCCGGGCGGTTTTTTTGCCGATCCCGGCCACCTCCGTGAGCCGTTCCGGACGGGTTTCAATCACCGTCAGGGTATCGGCCTTGAAATGGCCAATGATCCGTTCGACCAGCCTGGGGCCGACGCCCCTGATGAAGCCCGATTCCAGGTAGCTGCGGATGCCGTCCACCGTGGCCGGCAAAAGCCCCTTGAAGGTGGTGAAGGCCAGTTGCTGCCCATAGCGGGCATGGCTTTCCCATTGGCCCTGGATTTCTATGGATTCTCCAACCCTGGGGTCGGGCATGGTGCCCTTGATGGTAATGCTGCGTTGGTTTTCGTCTGTACACAGCCGGGCGATGGTGAAGTGATTCTCGCCATTGTGGTAGGTGATCCGCTCGATGCGGCCGGCCAGGGTGATTTGCGGGGTGGGCGTCATGGGCATCGTCTGTTAGGCATGCAAGTCCAGGATCCAGCCGACCGCCCGATCCAGGTCGGCGGCCACGTGATCGGGGGGGCGGCCGATTTCTTCAAGGGAATGGACCGCGGACATCCCGTTGCCGGTTTTCACCAGCACGGTCCGCCCGCAGCCGGCGGCCTGGCCGGCCAGGATATCCTTGACGCTGTCGCCCACCATGACGGCGCCGGCAAGGTCAATTCCGTAGCGCTTGCGGGCAGCCAGAATCATCCCCGGTTTAGGCTTGCGGCAAGCGCAGTTTTCATCCGGCCGGTGAGGGCAGAAGAAGATGTCCGTGATCCGTCCACCGCTCTTGCAGGCGGACCGACACAGCCTGCGGTGAATCGTTTCCAGCTCGGGCAGGGTAATCATACGGCGGTTGACGGCCGATTGGTTGGTGATGACGATGACCGCATAGCCGTTGCGGGTGAGGCGGGCGATGGCGTCCAGGCTGCCCGGGATAAAAAAAAACTCCGCCCAGCACTTGATGTAATCGGAGGAGTCCATGTTGATGACGCCGTCGCGGTCCAGAAATACGGTTCCGCATGGGTTCACGATAGGGGATCGCTGCTGGTTCATGGGTGATGGAGAAGGGTCCAAGGAGGCAGGGGTGCATGCGACGATATGACACCATTCAGCTTGCTTTTTGGGTTTTTGGGGAACATTTTCAGTCCTCAGTCCCTATTCAGCGACAATAAAGGCATCGGGATAGCCGTTGTCGGACAGATGCCGCTCGTATTTCTCGGCGCTTTCGAGATCGTTGCAACGGCCCACGCGAACCCGGTAGAAGACGGCATCACCGCGATCATAGGCAGTGACGTGCGCATTGGCGAAAGTCGTGTCCAGTTTGGCCCGCAGTCGCTCCGCATTGTCCCGGTTGGAAAAGGCCCCCACCTGGAAAGTGAAGGCACCGCTGTAGTAGTCCACCGGAACGAACGTCGGGCCCGTGGTCGTCTGGCGGCGTTCGCCCAGGGCCACAACTTCAACCCGTGCCGTACCGGCGCCAACCATGTCCATCTGCTGGGCGGCGGTGTAGGATAGATCAATGATTCGTCCATGGACAAAGGGACCCCGGTCGTTGATCCGGACGACAACCTGTTTGCCGTTGTCCAGTCCCCGTACCTGTACCCAGGTTCCCAGGGGCAGGGTCTTGTGGGCGGCGGTCATGGCGTACATGTCGTAGATTTCACCGCTGGAGGTCTTGCGTCCATGGAACTTCTGACCATACCAGGAGGCGATGCCCTGCTGTGAAAAATCCTTGGCGTCGGGTATGGGCTTATACCAGGTGCCGTATACCCGGTAAGGTTTGGGTTGGCCTGGGGGCGCAGGTGGTGGCGGAGGCGAAGATGCGCAGGCCTGGAGTAGCAACAGCGCAGCGCCAAACAGGGGCGGCAGCCATCGCCGTGCATCCTGGCCCACCTTGTGGCTGCCGCGAAAAATCGTTTTTATCCGCAATGGCGTGGATCCTTGTCTTTCAATTTCGTTACTGCATCAGGGCGATTTTGAGTACATCGATCATTTTTTCCATGAAATGAAACTTGATATCTTCGCGCACTTTCTGGGGAATGTCCACCAGGTCCTTTTCGTTCCACTTGGGTAATAAAATGGTTCTGATGCCTGCCCGGTGGGCGGCCAGTACCTTTTCCTTGACACCGCCCACGGGGAGCACCTGGCCCCGCAGGGTGATCTCGCCGGTCATGGCCAGGTCCTTTTGGATGGTCTTGTTTTTCAGCAGCGACACCAGGGCCGTGAGCATGGTGACCCCGGCCGACGGGCCGTCCTTGGGAATGGCGCCGGCAGGCACATGCACGTGAATGTCGTGTTCGTCGAAGAAATTTTCATCAATGCCCAATTTTTTGGCGTTGGCGCGGATGAAGCTCAGGGCTGCCGTGGCCGATTCCTTCATGACGTCTCCCAGCTGGCCGGTGAGGGTTAGACCCTTTTTTCCCTTCATGGCCGTGGCTTCAATGAACAGCAGGTCGCCGCCGAAGGGGGTCCAGGCCAGGCCCATGGCCACTCCGGGGGTTGACATGCGGGCCTTGGCTTCCGCCTGAAGTTTGACAGGCCCCAGGTATTCGGCCACATTGGCCACCTTGATGGCAGCCTTTTTGATCTTGCCCTCGGCGATGCCGGCAGCCACACCCCGGCAGATGGTGGCGATTTCCCGTTCCAGATTCCGCAGACCGGCTTCGCGGGTGTAGCCGGCGATGATGCGCCGCACCGCCCCGGCGGTGATGTTTATCTGTTTGGCCTTGAGGCCATGGGCGTCCCGCTGGCGGGGAATCAGGTAGCGCGCGGCGATGCTGACTTTTTCATCTTCCGTATAGCCCAGCAGCTGGATAACCTCCATGCGGTCGCGCAGGGCTGAGGGGATGGTGTCCAGCACGTTGGCCGTGGTGATGAACATGACCTTCGACAGGTCGAAAGGCACGTCCAGGTAGTGGTCGGAAAAAGAGAAATTCTGTTCGGGGTCCAGCACCTCCAGCAGGGCCGAGGAAGGGTCTCCGCGGAAATCAGAGCCCACCTTGTCGATCTCATCGAGCATGAAAATGGGGTTGTTTGAGCCTGCCCGCCGCAGTCCCTGGATAATTCGGCCCGGCAGTGCGCCCACGTAAGTACGCCGATGTCCCCGAATCTCCGCCTCGTCGCGCACGCCGCCCAGGGAGATGCGGTGAAACTTGCGCCCCAGGGCCCGGGCGATGGAGTTGCCCAGCGATGTCTTGCCGGTGCCGGGTGGGCCGACAAAGCAGAGAATGGGGCCTTTGGAGTCGGGTTTGAGTTTTCTCACGGCCAGGTACTCGATGATCCGACGTTTGGGCTTTTCCAGGCCGAAATGGTCTTCGTCCAGCACCTTGCGGGCCGTCTTGATATCCAGTCTGTCCTCGGTGGCTTCGTTCCAGGGCAGCTCAGTGAGCCAGTCCAGGTAGGTCATGGCCACCGTGTACTCGGCAGAAGAGGGGTGCATGCGCGTGAGGCGCTCCAGTTCGCGTTCGGCCTCCTTGGCCGCCTCTTCGGGCAGTTTCTTTTCCGTGATCTTGGCCCGGTATTCCTCTATTTCAACCGTGGCCTCATCGGTTTCGCCCAACTCCTCTTTGATGGCTTTGAGCTGCTGGCGCAGGTAGTACTCCCGCTGGCGCTTGTCCATGTCCCCCTTGACCTGGGATTGGATCTTGTTGCCCAGCTCCAGAATTTCCAGCTGATGGTGAACCAGCTTGGTGACGGCCTTGAGACGCTTGGTGGAGTCCTGAATCTCCAAAATGAGCTGTTTTTCTTCCGGGGTGGCGTTGATTGTTGAGGCCACCATGTCCGCCAGGGTGCCTGGCTCCCTGATGGAGGCGGCCATGGATCCCATCTCCTGGGGAAGGCCCGGGGACAGCTGCACGATTCGGCCGAACTGTTTGTTGAGGTTGGCCTTGAGAGCTTCGGTTTCATTGTCGGTGTGGTCGATATCGGTGAAGTGCTCCACTTCGGCCACCAGGTAGGACTTCCCCTTCTGGAATGCCTTGACACGAAAGCGGCTCAGGCCCTGGACCAGCAGTTGGGCCCGGTTGTCCTCGGTCTTGGCCATCTTCAGGATCATGGCGGCCGTGCCAACCGTGGCCAGGTCTCCGTTTTCGGGGTCCGGCCTTACGTTCTCCTGCTTCTTGGCCACAAGCAGACCGATCATGCGGTCCTTGGCCATGGCCTCATCGATCAGGTGGACCGATTCACCTTTCATCACCACCAATGGCAACACCATTTTTGGGAACAGGGTCGCATCGTACAGCGGAAGGATAGGCAGAACTTTCGGAATATTGTCCGTGTTGTAGTCCATGGATGGTTTTTTTTCTTGCATGACGCCCTCCTTAAAGGGTGTGTATGGATGCGGCAATCTGCCGCCCGTGCCTGCGGACAAGGCGGCCGATCCGCCCGGTGATTTTTGGGGACATGGTGCTACTCTTCGCCATGAACATGGGAAAAAACCGCGGTAACAGAGTGGCTGCTTCCACAACAGCTTTATACCCCGATACTGTAGCCATCGATGAAAGGATATCCATCGACTGAGCCCTGGTAGTCCTGGGTACAAGGTCCAGGGCCAGCACTGTCAATCCCCGGAGCCTCACCTTTTCAAGCCACTCACTGTTCTCAACCGGGGCAAGAACGGTACAGAGTACCTGGCCTTCGCTGAATGAGCTGACATTGTCGTCAAGAGGGGGATTTACCGAGAGAAGCATGGAGGCATTGCTGATCACTTCTTTCCGTGCAGCCACGGAAGCCCCGGCCTCCTCATAGGAGCTGTCGCCTGCATAAGCTCTTTCACCTGCACCATGTTCAACCATCACTTCAACACCCATCTTTTTTAATGCGGCAACTTCGCCGGGAAGCATGGCTACCCTGTTTTCGCTTGCCGCTTCTCTGAGAATTCCTATTATCATAAGTTTGGAGTTTG
>NZ_JAWOHB010000023.1:0-14071 GCF_046496365.1 Desulfosarcina sp. | reverse complement strand
GTCGAGTGGTCGAGGGGTCGAGGGGTCGAGGGGTCAAGGGGTCAAGGGGTCGAGGGTGAAAGAAAAAAAAGAACGTCCAACTTCCAACGTCGAACGTCTAATGAAGAACAGGGGCCAAGGAGTCGAGGGGTCAAGGGGTCAAGGGTGAAAGAAAAAGAAAAAAACGCCTCTCACAGAGGCCACGGAGTCACAGAAAAAGACCAATGTCCTTCACTCGACCCCTTGGCCCCTTGAACCCTTTTTCCCATTGGATGTCGGAGGTTCGATCCTGTCCCCGCCCTTCACTTGGCCCCTCGACCCCTTTTCTTTCATACCGCGATCAGCACCAGGGCCACGCAGGCACCGGCCACTCCGAACCATTGCCGCCGGCCGAGCCGCTCCCGGAACACAATCCAGGCCAAGATGATCGTGGATGCCGGGTAAAGGGAAGCCAGTACCGTCGATATGTCCAGCCTGCCCAAGTGGGCGGCTAGGGTGAATGCGGCTGTGCCGGTCGTGTCCAGAATGCCGGCCAGAAGGATGAAGCCGACCTGGTTTTTAGGTGGCGGCGCCAGCTGCCGGGTTGCCGTGAGGACCACGACCATCACACTGACGGCGCCGGCCTTGGACGCCAGCAAGGGCCATAAAACGGCCTGGCCGCTGGCATGATCCATCAGGATGAAAAAAAGCCCGAAGCCCAGGCCGGCCAGCAGGGATAATCGCAGTTCTCCCTTCTGAATGCGCAGCTCCCCGCCGGGAGAAGAGAGCAGCCAGACCGCTGCCATGGCGACTGCCAGAC
This sequence comes from Desulfosarcina sp., assembly GCF_046496365.1. Lineage (GTDB taxonomy): Bacteria > Desulfobacterota > Desulfobacteria > Desulfobacterales > Desulfosarcinaceae > Desulfosarcina. The sequence goes on along the minus strand of NZ_JAWOHB010000023.1, from coordinate 13,293 downwards.
CGCCCATCTGCATCGCTGTGGGAAGTCCTTCGACCACAAAGGCAAAACCCATGGGGATTACGGCGGTCACCATTGCAGACAGTGGGGCTACGAGCCCCATGCGGCCTGACCCCAATCCCTTGTAAAGCCCCACCAGGCCCAATACGCCGAATGCGCCGGCCAGCATGCCGGCCATCACCTGTCGGCTGTCGGGTGCATGTTCGGCCAACATCGGCGTCAAGCCGAGCATCAGCAGGCCTCCCAGCAGCTGGGAAAAGAAAACCACGGTCAGCGCATTGCCCCGCCGGGAGGCGAACCCGCCGGCAAAATCTCCCGCTCCCCAGGCCAGGGCGCTGCACAGGCCGCAGGTGACGGCCAGGGTTTCCGGATTGAGCATGTCAGCAACCGCGCTTCATCCATTTTTGCCGGACCGGTTCAGCGGCCCGGCAAATTTTTCCCGGTTAATCATGCACCGATGTTCCACCTATCCGTATCGGCGCTGTTTTCAATGACCTCGTCTCATGGCACAAAAACTGCTAAGAAGAAAGGAAAATGGACAAGTAAAATTTTACCCCACGATCCGGAGGGCTCACCACGTGGTCAGAAACTGTCTTTTAATGCTGGGTGTGTTGTTTTTCTTCCTGTTTGCCCGCAATGTCATGGGCGATATCCCGATCCTGGTCAATGTCAAGAGCGGGGCATTGGTCTTTGTCGGCACGCTGGTGGGCGGCTTGCTGGCCTTTCCCGTTCATACCCTGCGTGGTTTTTTCTCCGGTTTGTTGACCAGCCTGAAACCCAAACCACAATCTCTTGACGATCTGATCCGTCAGATCACTGCCTTGGCACGCCTGCAGCGGGTCGCCGGTGTCAGCGAGATGAGCCGCAAGATCAATGCAGTGCAAAATCCGCTCCTGCGGCGCGGTTTCCAGATGATCCTGGATAATCACGACCGTCAGCGCGTCGAGACGCTGCTGGCCAAAGAGGTCCACTTGTATCTGGACCAATTGCAGACGCAGCTTAACGTGATCAACCGGCTGGCCAAACTTGCACCGGTATTCGGGTTTGTGGGGTCGATCATCGGGTTGATCAATGTCTTGAACAACATCGGCACTTCCGCGCAAATCGGCCAAGGCATGGCAACGGCCCTGCTGACAACCTTCTACGGCCTGCTCCTGGCCAATTTTTTGTTCCTTCCCATAGCGGGCAAGTTTGGCGAGCACATCCGGCGCGAGGCCTTGATTCTCAACGTCGTATTCGACGGCGTCGTGGCCGCCTGCGATCAACGCCCCCCCCTGGAAATTGCCCACAGCCTGAAGTCTTATGCAGAAGCCGATTGTGCAACGCTGCAGCCGGCACCCCATCGCGGATTGCAGGGATGGCGTTTCTGGGGCGATTCAGCCAAATCACAGAACCTGGCGAGGTAAACTGATGGTCGACAGGAATGGCCGGGTCACCCAGTGGCGGTTCAAGCCCCCTGCAGGAGTGGATTTCACCACCCGCGTTCCCCTGGCAGGGCAAGCGGGGTCCGCCGAAGAGGAGGCGTTTTTGTGGACCATGGCCGATCTGATGACCCTGCTGCTGATTTTTTTTGTGTTGCTTTATGCCAATGCCGTCCATGCTCCCGCAAGCGCTGCCCGGGAATCGCAGCCACAGATGTCGACCACCGCCCCGCCATCGGATCTTTACCCGGGTCCTGCCCCGCAAAGCGCTGCCTCTGAACCCACCCCAACCGCAACGGCCCCGGAACCGAATTCGGAGCCACCGGAGGCCAGCCGTCCATCCGCGGCGGCGGCCGATCCGATTGAACCGCGACAGCGAGCGCATGCCCCGCTGCTTGCGGCGGGGTTAGCGAGCGAACGGGGAATCGATCTTCATCCTTACGGTGAAGATTCCCCGCGGCTTGCCGCGGGGAGGGTTCAATCGTTGAACCAGGCCATGGTGAACACGCTACAGGAGAGCTTCAGCAATGATTTTTACGTGCGCTGGGACGAGAAGCAACCCGTGTTCGTTTTAGGGGAGCGGATCACGTTCAATGCCGGTGAAGCCATGCTTCTGAACGATTCCCAGCCGGCCCTGCGACGGATTGCGGAGATGATTGCACCCCTGGATGATTGTCGGATCATCGTGTCGGGCCATACCGACAACGTCGCCATCCATACACCGGCATTTCCCTCCAATTGGGAGCTGTCTGCGGCAAGAGCCGCCAATGTGGCTAAATTCCTGGCCTCCTGCGGTGTCGCCCCGCAGCGGTTGATCATTCAGGGAAAATCAGAATTCCATCCGCTGGTGGCCAACACCTCGGCGCAGAACCGAAGGGCCAACCGCCGGGTCGAAATTTCCGTTAATCGGGGTTTCGATTTTGCCACCCATGGCTTCAAAAAAACCTTGACGGCACCGTAAAAAGCCCTTGCCGGAACACGGCCCGCATTGCATTTAGTAGTCCGAGTCTTCCTTATCGCTGTCAGCAGGACCTATGCCTGGCTGGTCTTCCTCTGGCGAGGGCCGCCCGCTGAAATAGATGTCGGGGTTGTTTTCCAGCAGATCGAGTTTTTCCTGAACCTGTTGGATCAAATTTTCTTTCATACCGGCAGAGAAGGTGGTGCTGAGCCCGCGTCCGTCAATTGCATTGATCTCCGCCTGCAGTTTGTCGCGCTCCGCCTCAATGCGCCGGTCTTGTGCCTCCATTTGGCGTGCACGCTCAGCCTCGGCTGCCTGGGCCTTGGCCTCAGCCTGTTGCTCAAAATGCCGATCGGCGTTTTGGCTGGCCTCTTCCACCATGCGATCGTATGCCTGCCGATTCTGGTCGGCACCGCCCGTGTCACCCTGGATGCCCTCGATGGTCTCCACAACCGCGACACCTTCGGGCGGCTGAGAATTGGAAAAGCGCCTGACGCCATCGGCGTCCGTCCACGTATAAATGGTTTCCGCAACAACGGCGTTGCCCAACAGGAAAAACCAAGCCGTCAAACCGAGAATAATCATCCGATGCATGTGCACCTCCTGATAGGGACAAGCAGGTGTTGCCTCCGGCGGCCCTTTCGGCAGACATAGCCGGCCGCGGCGGAGAGGGGTGGTTTCGCCGGCACCTAACCTTTCGAAAACCAGATTAAATTATAAAATCCAAGCGATACAAGTCAAGCCATAAGTCGTGCTTGCCGGACCCTGGTCCCATGCAGCCGGGGCATCTCGGCCCAGTTTGATTGCCAATATGAGGAAACATATGTTAAAGGAGACATGTTTCAATTCCGGCAACGGTTAAACGACAAGGGTTTGTGGCATGCCTGCGGTAGAGCTGGTTATTGCGTATTGGATGTTTCTGGTGCCCCTGGTGCTGCATGGCATCGGCCTTCTTTTTATTTTCGACGTCATCATGAACGGCAGAACCAGCCAGGGTACCATTGCCTGGGTGATGGCCCTTTTCTTTTTCCCCTATCTGTCCGTTTTTCTCTATCTGATGTTCGGCGCCCGGCGTATTCAGAATTTTGCCGACGCCCACCAGTCCGGCAGCACGGCCATCCACCACCTGGGAAGGGATCTGCGGATGGATCAGCAGGTCGGCTGCCTGATGGTTCACGACACGCCCAAAATCGATGTTCTCAGCGATATTTACCATCTGCCGGTCATGGCCGGCAACCGCTGCACCCTGCTGATCAACGGGGAGGCCACGTTCGATTCCATCCTGGAAGGGATCCGATCCGCCCGCCGCCATGTGCTGATTCAGTTTTTTATCGTTCGCAACGGCGATCTGGCCGATCGGTTCAAAGCGGCGATGATTGAACGGGTTAAGGCCGGCGTGGATGTCTTTTTTCTCCTGGATCAGATCGGTTCGGTCGGTCTATCGCGCGCCTACACGGATGCCCTGAGACACGCCGGGGTGAAGGTCGGCATTTTCCGCATGGGTGGAGGCATTCTCAACCGGTTTCGGATCAATTTCCGCAATCATCGCAAGATTGTGGTTGTGGATGGTGAAAAGAGCTGGGTGGGCGGCCACAATCTGGGTGATGAATACCTGGGCCAGGGGCGTTTCGATCACTGGCGGGATACCCATGTGAAGATGGAGGGCCCGGTGACGCTGGCGGTGCAGCTGTGCTTTGCCGAGGACTGGCACTGGGCCAGCGGACAACTTCCGGATATTCGTTGGGATCCGCCGCCGTGTATCGGCCAAGAGCCGGTCCTGTGCATTCCCACGGGCCCGGGGGATCTGATGGAAAGCTGTTCGCTGATGATGGTGCAGGCCATCAACCTGGCCCAACAGCGGTGCTGGATTCTGACGCCCTATTTTGTACCGGATGTGGCTGTTATCAAGGCGCTGCAGCTGGCCGCCATGCGGGGGGTGGATGTGAGGGTCCTGATTCCTGCCAACCCGGATAAACGGGTAGTCTGGTGGGCGGCTCACAGCTACCTGTTTGAAGTGGCCGTAGCCGGGGTCCGGATGTACACCTATCGCAGGGGATATATGCATCAGAAGGTTTTTCTGGTGGACGACACGCTTGCCGGGGTTGGTACGGTCAACCTGGACAATCGCTCACTGCGGATCAATTTCGAGATCACCATGGCCTTCATCGATTCCGGCTTCATCCGCCAGGTGGAGAAGATGTGCCGCGACGATTTCTCCGTTTCCGATCCACTGACCACCGACGACATCTATCGCCGGTCATGGGCATTCCGCCTGGCCATCCGGGCGGCGCGGCTCTTTTCGCCGATATTGTGAACGCTGTGATTCAATCGAAAATAAAAATCAGAACCAAGTATGTGCCTGCCGGCATCAAGATTCTCTATGAGGATCGAGACATCATCGTGATTGATAAGCGCTCGGGGCTGTTGAGCGTCAGGGCCAATTACGAATCAGAAAAGACGGCGCATCAATTGCTTATCAATTATGTTCGCAAGGGAAACCCGAAGTCTAAGATCCACCTGTTTGCCGTACATCGGTTGGATAGGGATACATCCGGCGTGCTGATCTTTGCTAAAAATTTTGCAATTCGTGAGAAATTAGCCCAGCAGTGGGAACATGTAGAAAAAAAATACATGGCTGTCGTCCATGGTCATTTGGCAGATAAAAGCGGCATTATAGAGTCTTATCTTGCAGAGGGATCGGATTATAAAATGCAATCGGTTGAGAATCCAAAGGCTGGCGTTTTTGCCAGAACCCAATACAAAGTCATCCAAGCGTCCAGGAAGTATACACTATTGGAAATTCAGCTGTTGACGGGCAAAAAAAACCAGATCCGGGTCCACTTTTCCGAAAAGGGGCATCCCGTTGTCGGCGACAGAAAATACACAAAGCAGGCCAAGGGGCGCTTGGCCTTACATGCCCTGTCGATCAGGTTTAAACACCCATTTAATAATCAGGAAATGCTTTTTGAAACGCAAATGCCAGACTATTTTTTGACTTTTTTTAACCCATCCGACAATTAATTAAGGCCATATTCCTTGAGCTTCAGCTGCAGGGTCCGGCGGCTGATGCCCAGTGTCTCTGCCGTTCGGGTCCGGTTTCCGCCCATGTCCGTGAGGGTTCTCAGGATCATCTCTTTCTCCACCTCCTTCAGAGACCGGCCGGAGGCCAGCACCGGCTCTTTGGCCGGCGCATGCGCGTCATCACCCCGGAGGGTGTCGGGAAAATGTTCCGGGCCCAGCATGTCCCCCCTGGATAGGATTACCGCGCGCTCGATGACGTTTTCCAATTCACGGACATTGCCCGGCCAGGCATACCGCAGCAAAAGATCCAAGGCCCGGGGGCGGATGCCCTTGAAGCTGCGGTGGTTCTTTTTTGCATAGCAATCGAGAAAGTAGTCGGCCAGCAGGGGTATGTCGGCACAGCGATTGCGCAAGGGCGGCACCTGGATCAGGACCACGTTAAGGCGGTAGTAAAGATCTTCGCGGAAGCGGCCGCCGGCGATTTCATCTTCCAGGTTGCGGTTGGTGGCCGAGATGATCCGCGTGTCGACCTGCACGGTGCGGGTGCCGCCCACCGGCTCGAATTCCCTTGCCTGCAGGACGCGCAGGATCTTGGCCTGGGTGGCCGGGGCCATTTCAGCGATTTCATCCAGAAAGAGGGTTCCCCGGTCGGCCAGCTGGAAGCGTCCCTTTTTAGGTCCGGTGGCGCCGGTAAACGCACCTTTTTCATGTCCGAAAAGCTCGTTTTCCAGAAGTGCTTCAGGCAGGGCGGCGCAGTTGACCTTGACAAAAGGGCCGTCCCTGCGGAGGCTGTTGTGGTGAATGGCGTTGGCCACCAGCTCCTTGCCGGTGCCGCTTTCACCCTGGATCAGAACCGTGCCCTCCGAGGGGGCCACCAGGGAAAGGGTCTCGAAGAGCTCCCGCATGGAGGGGCTGCGACCGATGATATCCCCAAAATCGAAGCGCGCGTCCAATCTCTCTTTCAAGTTGAGATTTTCTTCTTCGAGTCGGCGGTGGTGCAGGGTCTTGCTCACCAGGATTTTAAGTTCATCGATGTCGATGGGTTTGGTGAGATAGTCGTGGGCCCCGGCCTTGAGCGCTTCGACGGCCGAGCGAACCGATCCGTAGGCCGTCATGATGACTACCGGCGTCCCGGGACTGGTCCCGGCGATCTGTTTTTGCGCGGCATCCCCGTGCATGCGTTTCATGCGCAGGTCCATGAGCACCAGATCGAAGATGGTCTTTTCCACCAATCGGCAGGCCGCGTCTCCGTCGTCAGCCTCCTGCACCTGGTAGCCTTCGGCCGACAGGACAGCGGTGAGCATGGCCCGGTGGGAGGCGTCGTCGTCTACAACAAGGATTCTGGCTGTCATGGATTTGCCTCCATATTGCGCAGGAAGAGGGTGAAGCGGGTGCCGCTGGCTTTTCCCGCAGGGGGGCTTTCAACCTCAACCCCACCGTCATGGTTTTCCGCGATTTTTCGCACGATGGCCAGCCCCAGGCCGGTACCCCGCTCACGGGAGGTGTAAAAGGGCTCGAAAATTTTTTCCTGGACATCCGGATCAATTCCCGGACCGCTGTCTTCAACCCGGATTTCAACGCCTTGACCTCCAGGGACCATGCATGCCTCGATCGCCACCGATCCTCCCGTTTCCATGGCGTTGACGGCATTGAGCATCAGGTTGAGCAGCGCCTGGGTAATCTGGTTGGGATCCAGCGACACGCGGGGGATGCCGGGGTCAATGGCAATGCGGATAGCGATGCCATGGCTTTTTGCATCGGCGGACACCAGAGAAACCACGTGGTCGACAAGATCGAAAAGGTTGGTGGGTTCGGGCTCAAGCGTCATGGGGCGCGAAAAGTTGAGCAGATCCGTTACCACATGGTTGATGCGGTCGATCTCGCGAACCATCACATCGGCATACTCCCGTTCGGGGGTGTCTTTGGCGCGGCCGCGTCCGAGGAGGTAGGCAAACCCGCGGATGGAGCTGAGCGGGTTGCGGATTTCGTGGGCCACCCCGGCGGCCAGACGCCCCACCGCCGCCAGTCGTTCGGCGCGCCGCACCCGCTCCTCAAGCCGTTTGATCGCACGCATGTCCCGCAGAACCACAACGGCGCCGCTGCGACTGCCGGCTTCATCCTGAATAGGCGTTACGGTCAACAGCAGCGGCAGCCAATCTGCCCTGTTGCGATGATAGCGGACCTCCCGGTTCAAAACAGGGATGCCCGCATCTAAAGTTCGGGCGATCCCGGTTTCCTCAAAATCGAACACGGTCTGCAGGTCGGTGTGGTCGATGGATGTCGGCGCAATGCCCAGCAAAGCGAGCGCCTGCTGGTTCCAGGAGACCACCCGGCCGTGGGGATCGATGCTCAACACGCCATGGGCCATGCTGGCGATCACCTGCCGGGTGTAGTCCCGGGTCTCCTGCAGCGTCCGGCTGAGCAGATAGTAGCTGCGGATGACGATAAAAAAGTAGATGATCCCGCCGCCCAGCGCCATAACGATGCCGCCCATGATCATGGCGTGTTGAAGGTCCGCCTGCCGGGTGGCCTCAAAGGCGGCCAGGGTCATTCCCAGATAGACCGTGGCGCGGGAATGATCATGCACCGGCGGTCCGGGTGCCGGACCTGAACCCGAAGAGAAGGTGGCATCCAAATGACGGTTGAATGGGGTAAAAGGCTTGGCTACCTCGTAAACGTGGATGCCGTCGGGCAGGCGGCGTACCCGGGTGCGGACATCTTCAAGCCCATTGAACTCAGGACGCCACAGGGCCCGTGTGCCTTCCAGGGAGGGGATGGCGTGGTGCACCACCACGCCGGCCGCGTCGACCAGGTAGAGGTAGTTGACGTCTCCGGACCGGCCGATTTCGTGGACCAGGTTCCCGATGGCATCTATGCCGGCCATCTGCATCATCATGCCGGCCCGGGCCCCGGCTTCCAGCGCATTGATCAGGGTCAGGGCCTGGCGGTGGACGGTTTGCTTGGCTGCATCTCTTTCGCGGTCCAGGTTTCGATAGGTGGAAACGCTGATAAAGACCAGCAGCAGCAGTGCGACCAGCAGGATGGAACAGGCTGTCAGATAGAGTCGTCGACGTGGCACGATGGTCATGGCCGGACGGGTCCCTGGGTTGCAGAAGGTCGTTTAAGCCGATAAAGCGATTCGGAAAAATAATACGGCGACGGCACAAGTGCAAATATTTTACGCACCTCACCGGCAACGCGGGATGATGCGAGCACATGGTGCGCCCAAATGGTATTCAGGGTGACCGGTCCGGACGGGTCGATGGGGGTTTGACCCACATTTCCCACAGCGCCCGCAGCGACACATAGGCGAATACGGCGGCAAACAGGCCTCCGCCGGGCACGTGCAGCCAGAAAAAGGCAGGCGCGACAAAGGTCTTCAGCCACATGGACAGGATGTCGACCAGCACCCCGATAAAGGGCAGCACCACCAGCCAGGTGCGCAGGGTGGGCCCGCTATCAAGGCAGATGGTGACGGCCCCCACGAAGATGAAGATCATGCTCATGCCGAACAGGTGGATGTGGGTCCATTTCAAGGTCCAGATGAATTGCTCCTGCCGGTAAAACGGCTGGGCCGATCTGTTTTCGACGGCTGAAAGGTCGGCGAAGAGGTCGCCCCGGTCAGGCCTGGACTGGGGCGGTGGGCTGTGGTCCATGCCCCCATGCGGGTCATCCGGCGGTGGGGCCGTCTCCGCATCTGCGGCTTGCGAATAAAATGTGGGTATGATGTCATGGATGATGACCTGCCCCAGTGCGCCCAGCATACCGAGGGCCATGACCCCAATGATGCAGGTGGCCAGGGCCTTGGCGGGGGTGGGCATCCGTGCCAGGGTCACCCTGCGGGGAGATTGCCGGTTGATGGGAGTTGATTCCATTGCTGAACCTCCTTATTCCCCTGAAAAATTCGATCCCGAATATTCCCCTTGACGATCGAAGAAAAAGTAGACGCTGTCCGGATCGCCGTCGGACCGTTTGAACTGGACCACATATTCGCGATCTTTTTCCGCTCCGCGAACCGAGACATGAATGGATGAAAGGCTGGTTTCCCAGGCTTCCGACAGCTTGCCGGAGAGGATCAAGCGATCGTACAACCCGGTTGCCTTCTGGACGGCCTGAAATGCTGAAAAGGGTTCCTCGCCATGGGTTTTGCCGCCGTGGCTGTCGGCAATCCCCGGCCCGGCAACAATCACCCCTGTGGCAATCACCGCAACGGTTATCAACGACCGCATATGGCGGCAGAACGTATATTGGATCATGTTGTCCTCCGATGCTTTGCGTGTTATGATCTTTCCATGCATACCCAGTTCAATATCCATACCACTGGTTATCGAAAAGTCACCCCTCCTGTCGAATTCCCCCTGGAGTACTTGCTACTGGGATCATGCAGAACAATTTTCTGGATTTGATACCGCCCGATTTTCTCGGTTTTCACGGTTGTGTGCGAATAATTTTCGCACTTTGCTCCCAGTTGCATTCAATTCGGGAAAAATTTGCGCACCCCTTCCCTGGTTTTTTCTGGTTGAGTGGTATTTATTGTAAGTAATATCATATCTTTGTAATAATGGCACGGCAATTGACTGTATGCAGGTGTTGAGGAGCAGGCGTCGTCTGAACGGCGTCCCCTTTTCGCAACCATCAGGAGAGTGGAATGAAACATCGAATACTCCAACGGGTCGTCCAGGCGTTAAAAATCCGCATACCCTGGCTGGCATGGGGGCTTTTTCCGGCAGTGCTTTCAGGGTTTGTCCTTTGCATGGGTACACGCGCCCGGGCCGACGATTCAGGTCCGTCACCTTCCGGAAAAGCGCTGCCCCTGACCGGCACCCTCCGGCTGGCCGACCTGATCGATCAGGCCTACGCCCACAACCCGTCCATCGAGCATGCCCGTGAAGCCTGGCGCGCCACGGTGGAAAACTACCGGGTTGCCACCGGGTATCCGGACCCCCAGCTGATGGTGACCTGGTTTCCCGAACCCATCGAGACACGCCTGGGCCCCCAGGACTGGAACGCCCAGATATCCCAGATGATCCCCTTTCCCGGCAAATTGTCGAAAGCCGGCGAACTGGTGGCCGCCGACGCCCGCATCGCCCGCCTCAAGCTGGATATGGCGGTCAAGGAGACGATTCTGGCGGTGCAGGAATCCTACTACGAACTCTGGTACATCCGGCAGGCCAAAACGGTCACCGGCCAAAATGCCCGTCTGCTGGACCACCTGCGCAAGATCAGCGAGACCGCCCACGCCGACAGCCGGGCCACGCTTACCGACGTGGTCAAGGCCCAGTCCCAGACCGGCCAGCTGCAGTATGACGCCCTGCTCCTGGAGGAACTGGAGCAGACCGAGATCACCCGCCTCAACGGGCTGTTGAACCGCTTCCCCGAAGCGGCCGTTGGTCAACTGGAGACGCCAACCTTGGCGCCGCTTGCCGTAGACGTTGAAACCATCTATGGGCTGGCCGAGGCCAGCCAGGAGGAGATTCTCATGGCCGCGGTGGGTGTGGAAAAAGGCGACACCAAGGTCTCCCTGGCGCGTTTTCAGAATCTGCCGGACTTCAAGGTGGGGCTGTTTTACGCCGGCATCGGCGAGCCCGATGTGGCCATGCAACCCGAGGATGCCGGGAGGGACGCCATCGGCCTGCAGGCAGGCATTTCCATCCCGCTGTGGTTCGGCAGGAACAACAGCCGGGTGGACAAGGCCATGGCGGAAAAGTCCATGGCCCGGGCGGAAAAGGTCGTTCGTGTCAATACCGTCCGAACCAAGATCCGCACCCTCTTTTTCAAGGCTCGCAATGCCCAGCGCATCGTCAGCCTGTATGAGACGGATCTGGTGCCCCAGGCGGCCCGATCCATGGAAATCGCCGAGACCTGGTACCGGGAAGGAGAGTCGTCGTTTACCGATTTCATCGAAACCCAGTCGGTCTGGTACAACTTTCAGCTGGCCCTGGCGCGGGCCAAGGCGGACTACGGCATCAACCTGGCGCGGCTTGAACGCATGGCGGGAACGCACCTGACCGGTGATGTGCATATTTCCACCGAACCTGTTGGAAAGGAGCAACCATGAAGAACCTGTCGATGGTTCTCTCCGGCATAGCGCTGATCTGGGCAACCGGCCTGGCAGCCTGCGGGTACAGGGATATGAAACGGGACATTGACGCCTATGTTCCACCAGCTATGCTTCAGCAGGCGCAGGCATCAGTGCCGCCGGTTGTCAGTGAGCCGGATGTTTTCGAGGCTGAAAAGGCGACCATCGAAAGGTTGCGGGATAGCTGGGAGAAGGTGGTGGGCGAAACGGCAGCGGCAGTTGGGGGAGCGGATATCCAACCCGCTATGATCGAGGCCGCCACCGACGATACCCGTAGCCTTGGCATGTTGAAGCCTCACTTTTCCCTGGAGATCGTACACTCCCTGATTTTGCTGCGTAATCCATCCATTAAGGCGGCGACCAATCGATTGCGTGCGGCCTTGGAAGGATTCGACCAGGTGACCCAATTGGACGAAATCCTGCGTCAGTATTCGGCATTCACAGAAGCGACGATGCCCGGGGTGGGGCCCATGCAGGGCATGGACAACATTCAGATGAAGTTTCCCTTCCCCGGCGTAACGGCCCTCAAAGGCCAGGTGGCGGAGAAGAACGTGGAAGCGGAAAAACAGGCTTTGGACCTTGTCCGGCGCGACATCGTCGCCAAAGCCAGCAAGGCGTACTGGAATCTTCTATACACCCATCGGGCGCATCGGATCACCCGGGATATGCTCGGCCGGCTGAACCAACTGGAGTCGGTGGCCACCACCCGTTACGGTGCCGGGAGGACCAGCTACCAGGATGTAGTCAAGATCCGCATCGGTCGTGAGAAATTGGAAGAACAGCTGGCTACCTTAAAAGAGCAGCGGGCCAACCTGGAAACCGAGTTGTTGTCCTTGATGGACCTGCAAACGGACATTTCTCTCGGTTGGCCGGATACACCCACTCCGGACCTTTCGCTGCCCAAGCTGGAGTCCCTCTACCCCCTGGCGCTGGAAAAACGCCAGGAGCTGAATCGCATGCGGGCCATGCTGGGCAAGATGGAGCGGATGGTGGAGATGGCCGAAACCATGATTCAGCCGGCCTTTACCCAGAACTATTCGCTCTTCACGGACGAAGCCGTTCTTCAAGCGGGCAGCGCCGCAATGAAGCCGACGTTCAGTACAACGACCTCACCCACGCGGGGCAAGGGCCTGCCCAAAAACGCCTGGTTCGGCACACGGGATACCTATCTCAGGGAGACACGGCGAAAACTTGACGCCCTGCGGGCCGATCTCCTGGATGCCGAGGCGCGCACCCGGCTGATGGTCAGAATGGGCTGGTTCGAGCTGGACCGGGCCCGACGGGAGCTGTTCCTTTACAAGGACCGGTTGCTGGAGCTGTCCCAGACATCCCTGGACGTATCCAACCGGGCATATGAATCGGGCAGTGTCTCCTTTGCCGATGTGATCAATTCCTACACCGGCTGGCTGGATGTGAACCTGGCTGGCGAGCGGCGCAACAGCGACGTGGGTGTGGCCCGGGCGGAGCTGGAGCGACGCGTGGGTGCGCCCATTCCATGAGTGAAAAACGAAACCAGAAAGGATCCACAAACATGTTTTTCAAACCGATGCGCATCGTTTTTGCCCTAGCCGTTTTCAGCGTTGCCTTAAACTGGCCGGGAGCACAAATTCAGAACCGTACATTTTCTGGAGCCTTCCCGGTGCCGGCGACGGTGCACGCGCAAGATGCGCTCAAGGCCGGCATGGTGGACCCCAAGACCGGCAAGACGATCAAATACTGGGTGGCCCCGATGGATCCGACCTACATCCGCGACGAACCGGGAAAATCGCCCATGGGCATGGACCTGGTGCCGGTATACGCAGAGGAAGACGGGGAGA
>NZ_JAWOHB010000012.1:0-2947 GCF_046496365.1 Desulfosarcina sp. | reverse complement strand
GGGCGGCATGATAACCGAAACCGAATCGGCCCTGGATATCGAGGATCTGATCAGCAAATATGTTTTCCACTCATCAAGATGCGCGACATGGGAAATTCGGTTCTGGTGGTCGAGCATGACGAAGAGACGATTCTGGCCGCCGACCATGTGGTGGACATGGGGCCCGGCGCCGGGATCGACGGCGGCCGGGTGGTGTTTCAAGGCACACCGTCCCAAATGCTGGAGACGGCCGACTCCCTGACCGGAAAATACCTCTCCGGCCAGCTGCGCATTGCTGTGCCGGCCAAACGCCGCTCGACCAAACGGGGGGAGATCCGTATCATCGGCGCGCGCCACAACAACCTGAAAAACATCGACGTCGTCTTCCCACTCGGCGTACTGACCTGCGTAACCGGCATCTCCGGATCCGGCAAATCGACATTGGTACTGGAAACCCTTTACCGGGCGGCGGTCAGCCACCGCCCCGGACGCAGCCTGACCGCCGGCCACTGTGAACAAATCAGCGGCCTGGACAGAATCAGCAACGTCATCGATATTGACCAATCCGCCATCGGCAAGACCCCACGGTCCAATCCCGGCACCTACACGGGCCTTTTTGCACCCATCAGGGATCTTTTCAGCCGCACGCCGGAAGCGAGAATGCGGGGCTACCAGGCCGGTCGATTCAGTTTCAATATCCGCGGCGGGCGCTGCGAAGCCTGCGAGGGGGACGGCATCATTCGCATCGGCATGCATTTTCTGCCCGATGTTTACGTACCCTGCGACATCTGCAAGGGAAAGCGATACAACCGGGAGACATTGGAAATTCGCTACAAAGGCAAGACTATCGCCGAGGTGCTGGACATGACCGTCGACCAGTGCCTGGTCATGTTCCAAAACATCGATGCCATCCGGTCCAAACTTCAGACACTGGTGGATGTCGGACTCGGCTATGTTCCCATCGGCCAGCCGGCCACCACCCTGTCCGGTGGCGAGGCCCAGCGGATCAAGCTGGCCCGGGAGTTGAGCAAACGGAGCACCGGCAGCACCCTTTACATCCTGGACGAGCCCACCACCGGGCTTCATCCTGATGACATCCGTCAGCTGTTGGGGGTACTGAACCGCCTGGTGGAGGCGGGCAACACGGTCGTGGTGATCGAACACAATCTGGATGTGATCAAAACCGCCGATTACATCATCGATTTGGGGCCCGAGGGAGGCGACGGCGGCGGGTACGTGATCGGTGCCGGAACCCCGGAAACGGTGGCCAGCCTACCCGAATCGCATACCGGCCGATTTCTGAGATCTTACCTGCCGGCTTGGAGCAATGCTTCCAAACGGCCTTGGCCGTCTGAGGGCCTCGGAAAGAAATAATTCCACATCTTGCTTGTCTGTTGGCCCGTCACGAACCAAAATCCGGCGCCATATTGTGGAATAATTTCTTTCCGCGACCCTGAAGCCAAAAAAAAGCTCCCGATGTAACGACCGGAAGCTTTTTTTTAACCTACAGTCGCTGGGGACACCCGCTAATCAACTTGGTAACCGTTTCCCCAGCCGGGTTGGCATAGATCAAAATCAGGCCAATAACCAGCGTGTAAATAGCTAATGACTCGATCATGGCAAGACCGATCAGCATGGCCACCGTGACTTTGCCCGATGACTCCGGGTTCCTGGCGATACCTTCCACGGCCGCTTTCAACCCCATGCCTTGCGCGATACCACAGCCGACCGCAGCAATCGCAATGCCGAAACCGGCGGCGGTAACACTCATGATGAAAAACTGCAATGCTTCTGGGCCCATACGAAATACCTCCTTCTCTTAAGATTGATTTTTTGGGCTTCTTCCCAAACCCAAGCGGCTTCCCTGCTCAAAAAACAATTGAACATCACGACCGACTGCATGGGTGGTTTACCCGCAGACGCCGACCGTTAATGCGCTTCTTCCATTGCGCCGGCAAAATACATCAGCGAGAGCAAAAAGAAAACAAAGGCCTGAACCAGTTTTGAGAACATGAACAACACCATAATGGGTATCGGCGCCAGATACATCCCGGCCAAAGCGAACAGGATCATCAGGGTCAACTCTTTGCCCAGCATATTGCCGAAAAGACGAAAAGAGAGCGACAACACCCGCGCAAAATGCCCCACCAGTTCGATGGGCAGGATTAAGGGCGCCATCCACCACACCGGTCCGATAAAATGTTTGTAATAATGGGAGCCATGCCATTTAATACCGATGTAATGCGTTAAAAAGAAGGTGCACAGGGCAAGCGCCGCGGTCGTATTCAGACTGACCGTCGGTGGAAAGAACCCCGGCATCAAGTGAACCATATTGCTGACCAGAATGAAGATGAAAAGGGTCAGGGCATAGGGCAGGAACATGCGCCCTTCCTCGCCGGTGACCGTTACCATGAAGTTTTCCACCTCGGAAACCAGCACTTCGGCGACATTCTGCATCTTGGTTGGAATCAGCTGGACTGTCCGGGCGGCCAGCACACCCAGAACGATCAGGAAAATCATGACCACCCAGGTATAGATGACGTGCACATAATGGTGCGCAAAATCCCCCAATCCGATGACTCCAAACAACTCGACAAAGAATAGATAAGGATGTACCACCTCAGATTGCCTCCTTGAAAATGAGTTTGGTAATTTCACGCAACGCGGCCAGCATGATACTGATCATCACAATCGAAAGGCCAATGATCAAGCCCAAGGGATCGACGATTTTTTTACCGATAAGTAAAAAAATCAGGGCCCCGCTGATGGTGAAGCGCACGTAGTATTTGGCCAGCACCGAAGTGACGGATGCCAGATAGGGCGGCGTAAACGCTTTCCGCACCGTACGAGCCATCAGGAAAAAGTTCACTGTCACGATAAAACCGCCGCATGCGAGCCCTTTGAGAAAAGCCGGCGCGGTCAAGAGGTATCCGGCAATGCATGCCAAAGCAAACAGAACCCAGTTGGC
>NZ_JAWOHB010000097.1:0-3123 GCF_046496365.1 Desulfosarcina sp. | reverse complement strand
GTCGTCGAGGTTCACCTGTCGGACATTCATCAGCGTGAGCCTTTTCGACGCAATTCCATGATTTCGGACATCGTCGCAAAAACGATCATGGGGCTGGGGGATAGAGGATATGCAGAGGCGCTTCAGTTTCTGGCGGATACGCTGAGGAACAGGTCTCAGGTCTGCGCTTGACGCGTTGACGTCAATATTTTTTTAAATTCATTCCTAATCCAAGCATAAAGCGTCTATCGCAGGCCTGAGACCCCTGGATTACAATCTGTCGTTGACGATCTCTGAAATTTCCCTGACCTGAATGCGATCCTCCACATTGGCCGTCTTCACAGCGTCCCCCAGCATGACCGCACACGCGGGGCAGCTGACCGCCAGGATTTCCGCCCCGGTTTCCAGCGCCTCGGCCACGCGGATGCGTGCAGCAGACTCCGGCCCGCCTCCAAGAACATCGGTGAACAGGTTTCCGCCGCCCCCGCCGCAGCACAGGGCATCCTTGAGGGATCGCGCCATCTCCCGAATCTCGACACTCGGCAGGGCGGCCAGGATTTTTCGGGCGGACCCGTACTCCCGGTTATGGCGCCCCAGGTAGCACGGGTCGTGATAGGTCACCGTCAGCTTTGACGGCGCATCCTTAAACTCAAGGCGGCCGATGCGATCCGCCAGAATCTGCGTGTAGTGAAACACCTGATAAACTCCGCCCAGCGCCGGGTATTCATTTTTCAGGGCATTAAACCCGTGAGGGGAAAGCGTTATGATCTTTTTGACTTTCAATTCATTGAAATGCTCAATGTTCTCTTGAGCCAGCAGGGTAAACAGGTCCCGTTCCCCCATGGCGGCGGCCTCATTCCCATCAGAAACTTCCCTGTCCCCCAGAATGCCGAAGGACACCCCCAGTCGCGCAAGGAGCCGTGTAACCGAACGGGCAATTTCCTGCCCCCGGCTGTCAAAGGCGCCCACATCGCCGGGGAAAAACAGAAATTCCTGGTCCGAAAACAGTTCAACACCGGTATCCACCATCCAGCCGCTTCTCTTTTTTCTGGCCAGGCCATAGGGGTTGCCGTACTGCTGAAGCCTTGTCAGGCAGTCCCGAACGGACGGCGGCACCTTGCCTTCCTCCACCAGCGCCGCCTTGCCGGCGGTAAACACCAGCAGCAGCTGATCCTTGATCTTGGGCAGAGCGCACTGCTCAACACAATTGCCGCACGCCGTGCAGCTGAACAGGATCTCCTGAAACCGCCTTGACGGTTCGACTTTTTTGTCCTGCCAGGCCCGCAAAAGCCACATCCGCCCGCCCGGTGAATAGGTTTCAAACCTGAACGCCGCGTAGGCCGGGCAGTTAAAATCAACATAATTACCCGGCAGTTTGCAATAGCCGCACCGAAAACACCTGTGCAGAATGTCTGCGTATTCCATCAGTCCTCCCAGTTGCCGGGGTTCATAATACCGTTGGGATCCAGCACCGATCGAACACGGCGCATCATGTCAAACATGGCGGGATCCATGTTGCGAATGATTTCCTTCTGTGCCGGAGCCTCGGCTTTCCAGGGGATGCCCCCCATGGCCACCGCGCTTTTGTTGGTCTCCTCCAGGGCTCTCTGGGCACGGGCCACGTCATCCGGGTCGGCGCGGTTGAAGGCATAGGCATAGAAAAACATCATGCTGTGGTTGACACCGATGATCCGGCACCCCATGGAGTAGCTCACCCCCAGCTTCGCTGCGATATGAAGACCCAGCTCATAGGCTGCGGGAAACAGTTCCACCGGCATGATCGCCCCCACGTATTCGAAGCCGCCCCCCTTGCGGACATCGGCAAAAAGGGAAAGCTGCCGGGCGGGGACTTCCAGAAATCTCTTTTTCATCATGCCCGGCAGCGGCAGAAAGCCGCCCGTCTTGGCATCGATATAGTTTGCCACCGCAGCGCGGATGAGATTCCGCTTCCAGACCAGTTCATTTTTCGTTTGCGCGCCGTAGTTGACATTGCAGTGCAGAAAGCCTGCAGCCCAGTCCGGTTTGGGCGTCATCCAGGCGGTCACATCTTCCGCCAGCTGCACACCGGTAATGCGGTAAAGCACATCCGGCATGATCGCCGCATCTTCACACACGAATACGGCCACATCATTCAACGGATAGCTGGGGTAGAGCTTTACGGCCAGTTTGGTAATGATGCCGGTGGTCCCGGCCCATCCCAGAAAAAGGCCGGACAGGTCGGGGAGCGGCGCTCTGGCGAACCAGTAAGGCGAAATGGCACAGGAACCCAGCCGAGCGATCTCTCCGGTGGGCAGAACCACTTCGAGACCGTTCAGCATGTCTGAATGGAAACCGCCAGCATGGGATAAATGCCCGGATCCGTGGATGGAAACATTTCCGGCAAGCGTGGCCGTCGGCGGGGCGTCCGGGGCCGAATGCTTGAGTTTTGGAAAGTGCTTTTTAAGATGGGCCTGCAGCATGCCCTGGGAAGTTCCGGCCTCCACCAGCGCGTAGCGGCTCATTTCATTGACTTCCAGAACCCGGTTCATCCTTTTCATATCCACAACAATGCCGCCCTTCAAGGCCCGCGACAGCCCTGAAAGAACCAGGCCCGCTCCCAGCGGCACCAGCGGCACGCGATGCGCATTGGCTGCCTGTACGATCTGTTGTACTTCACCGGTGCTTCCCGGCATGACGACGATATCCGGCTCGCAGGCCGGCATGGTTCCCGGGTCCATGGAGTAGATATACTTCTCTTCCGGAGAATCGGATACGAACCGGGGGCCGACGATGTCCGAGAGTATGTTGAGCATGTTAGGCATAAATCTACCCTTTCGCAGCAACCCCTTCCAGGGCAGCCTGGCAAAGATCGCTCAAATGAATCGGGAATATCCCCTTTTCCGCTGCGGCTTCAGCCAGTGTCTGCATGCAGGCCGGACAGTTGAAAACACAATACACCGCTCCCGCCGCCTTCATATCGTCCAGATTGCGCTTTTGAATTTCATCAGCCGTGTCCTCCCGCTGGTGTGCTCTCAAAACCTGGCCGCAACAGAGTGCATTGTCCCTGTCGTACCGTCGTTCAACCCGCTCCGCCCCGATTTTGGCAAAAATTTCATCAACCCAGTGCTGAGTTTCCGGAATCAATCGGCTGGAACAGGGCCGCTG
>NZ_JAWOHB010000143.1:0-3880 GCF_046496365.1 Desulfosarcina sp. | reverse complement strand
GCATGCAGATGTTAAATACGATGGGGTTTCCGATTTCAGACATCACGGTCTCATACATGGGAACCTCCCGCTGCAGGGCGTCCACTTTTCTTTGAATCGTGACGAAGTGAGGGTCTGTCAGCAGCAGTCCGCCCGGACGGATAATGCCGGAGAATTTGTTGTAGGCGATCTGGGTTAAACAGGCCAGAACGTTGGGTTCAATAACCCGGGGGGCGTTGATGGCTGAATCGGAGATGATGACATCGCTGCGCGTTGCCCCTCCTCGGGCCTCAGGTCCATAGGTCTGGGACTGAACGGCGTTTACGCCGTCATAAAGCACGGCCGCTTCAGCCAGAATGATGGCCGCGGTAATAACGCCCTGCCCGCCGGATCCGGAGAAAACCAGTCTGCATGTTTCCATGTTTAATTCCCTCCCCTGGCTTGCCGAATCAGTTTGTCATATTCCGAGCAATATTCGGGCTGTTCTTTTTGAATAAAAACACCCCGCTGAATCAAATTCGGGTCTTTTTGCGCGGCTTTCGAACCGACAGGGGTGGTGATATCCTTCATCCGCTTCATCATTTCCACAGCGCCGCCTTCTTTGTTCTTGCGGCCGAAATAGGTTGGGCACTGCGTCAATACTTCCACCACGGAAAACCCCTTGTGGACGATGGCATCACACAGGATACCGGTCATTTGCTGTGCGTGATAGGTGGTGGTGCGTGCGACAAAGGTGGCGCCCGCCGCCTTGGCAAGTTCTACGACATCAAAGGCCTGATCGATATTGGTGTAGGGCGCCGTCGTTGCAAGGGTGCCGCAGCCGGACAAGGGTGAAAACTGGCCGCCGGTCATGCCGTAGATGCGGTTGTTCATGACGATGGCGGTCAAGGCGATATTGCGCCGCGCCGCATGGATGAAGTGGTTGCCGCCGATGGCGAGGGCGTCTCCGTCTCCCATGGGAACGATGACATTCAGTTTCGGAAGCCCCAGTTTCAGCCCCGTGGCAAAGGCCAGCGCCCTGCCGTGCAGGGTGTGCAGCGTGTGAAAATCGAGATATCCGGTAATCCGCGAGGAACATCCGATTCCCGATACCATGGCGATTTCATTTTTGCTCAAGCCCAGTTTCTCGATGGCCCGAATGAGGCTGTTGAGGACGATGCCGTGGCCGCAGCCCGGGCACCACATGTGGGGAAAGAATCTTTCCCGAATATAATCTTTTACTGCCATGGATCAGACCCCCTTCCCCATGATGATTCGCAGGATATTGCGAATATCCCTGCCCGTGATAAATTCGCCGTCGACCCGGTTGGCCAGATAAACCTTTGCCGGATCGTCTACGGCTGTTTTGACGGACCGGAGCACCTGGCCCATGTTCATTTCGGCAACCAGGACGAATTGGGCATTTTTGCACTTGGCTCGGACCATGTCATAGGGAAAGGGCCACAGGGTCTGAAGCTCGAGAAGCCCCAGCATTTCCCCGCGCTGCCTGCGGCTTTCCACAACGTGCAGTGCGGACCTTGCCGAAGAGCCGTAGGATATCAGCACGCACTCGGCATCCTCCAGGTAATACTCCCGGTGATGCTCGATCTGATTCACGTTGTTGCAGATCTTGTCGATCAGGTGGCGCAGCAGTCCCTTGACGACCTCCGGATTCGTGGACGGGAAGCCCCACATGTCGTGAAACAGCCCGGTGACGTTGTATCGATGCACCCCGCCGAAATCGGACATGGGCAGCCGGCCGTCTTCCCGCGGCAGGTAGGGGTGATAATCGACGCCCCCCTTGACGGTGGTGCGCAGGCGGTTCACCAGCGGCAAATCGCCTTCTGCGGGGATGACGACCTTTTCCCGCATGTGACCCACCACCTCATCGATCAGCAGGATCACCGGTGTGCGATAGGTTTCCGCCACGTTAAAGGCTTCAACCGTCAAGGCAAAGAGATCCTGATGATTGGAGGCGGTGTATACCACGATGGCATGGTCGCCGTGGGTTCCCCAGCGCGCCTGCATGACATCGCCCTGACTGACGTGGGTTGGATTGCCGGTGGAGGGCCCGCCCCGCTGAACATCGACAATGACACAAGGGATTTCCGCCATGATGGCGTACCCCAGCGCCTCCTGCATTAAAGAAAACCCGGGGCCGCTGGTGGCGGTCATGACTTTATTACCGGTCAACGAGGCGCCGATGATGGCGCACATGGAAGAGATTTCATCTTCCATTTGAATGAATTTGCCTCCCTGCTGCGGCAGGCGGGCGGATAATTGTTCGGCGATTTCGGTGGAGGGAGTGATGGGGTAGCCGGCAAAAAAATTGAGCCCTGCGTAAAGCGCGCCTTCGACGATAACTTCATTCCCCTGGATAAATTTAATGTGTTCGCTCATCATCATCCCCATTTGAAGGTTGCTCGGTTAGTATTTCAATGGCGAGATCGGGGCATCTGATTTCACAGAGTTTGCAGCAGATGCAGTCTTCCGGTCGTGCGGCCACGACCTTTTCCTGGTCATCGAGCTCGAGAACCGACTGGGGGCAGAATTCGACGCAGATGCCGCATCCCTTGCACCACTCTCTGTTGATGAGGTGTTCTTTTAATGTTGGTTTTGCCATGTGACCTTCCTTTGACATCGTATAAGCCGTGCGTCTCAATCTTCCATGCGGTCATCCGGCAACCTATTTAGTTTGCAAAAGAAAGTCAAGAGGCACTATAGGGCTAAAAGCCTGCGCAACACATAAGGAAGTATGCCGCCGTGTTCGAAATAGGCCACATCCACATCCGTATCGAGCCGTACGCCCACCTCAAATCGGATTTGTCTCCCTTTCTTCCCGACGGCTTTCACCTGAAGTTTTTTCTGCGGGCTCATCGCTGCTATGCCGTAGATGGAAAAGGTTTCCGATCCATCGAGACCCAGCGATTTCCAGGAATCGTTTTTATCGAAGACAAGCGGCAGCACCCCCATTCCCACAAGGTTGCTGCGGTGGATGCGTTCAAATGACTCGGCGATTACCGCTCTGATTCCCAGAAGATTGGATCCTTTGGCAGCCCAGTCCCTTGAAGATCCGGTGCCGTATTCCTTGCCTCCGAGAACGATCAGGGGAATGCCTTCCTCCCGATAGGCCGCTGCGGCTTCAAAGACGAACATCTCCTTTTCTTCGGGGAATTTCAGCGTGTAGCTGCCTTCCCTGGGCTTGACCAGCTGATTCTTGATGCGGATGTTGGCGAAGGTGCCCCGCAGCATGACTTCGTGATTGCCCCGTCTGGATCCGTAGGAATTAAAGTCCGAGGCCGGAACCCCTTTTTCAAGCAGGTATTGTCCGGCCGGGTATTTTTCGGGAATTGCACCGGCAGGAGAAATGTGGTCGGTGGTAACCGAGTCTTCGAGCAACAGCAGCGGTCTGGCGTTTTCCAGGTTTTTCACGATGTCGAGACACTGTTTAAAATCTTTAAAATAGGGGGGATTCTTGATGTAGGTGGAGGTGTCATTCCACGGATAGGTCAGGCTCTCCATGACCGGGAGCTGTTTCCAGAAATCGTCTCCATCAAAAATTCTGCCGTATTCGGCTGCATAAAATTCGTTTTTTACATGCCGGTGCACCAGTTCGTCGATTTCTTCGTAGGATGGCCAGAGGTCTTCGAGATAGACCGGGTCACCGTTGGGGTTTTGGGCGACCGGTTCAAGGGTCAGATCCACATCGATCCTGCCGGCAAGCGCTAGAATAACCACCAGTATGGGCGATGCCAGGAAGTTTGCCTTGATGCACTGATGAATTCTGGCTTCAAAATTGCGGTTGCCCGAGAGCACCCCCGCCACGGTCAGATCATTTTCCGTGATGATTTTTTCTACCTCCGGATGCAGCGGGCCGCTGTTGCCGATGCAGGTGGTGCAGCCGAACCCCGCCAGGTGAAAC
>NZ_JAWOHB010000004.1:0-4910 GCF_046496365.1 Desulfosarcina sp. | reverse complement strand
TTTTTACGACAGCATCAAGACTGAGAAGGAGGACAAGGAATGGTTGAAAGAAAGCATTCAAGTAAAGAAAAGGAAACGAATTTCGAGCGCAGTTCCCAAGATATACGTGACGATATCGCTAACGAAAAAGAAAACATTTCCCGGACAGTGGATGAAATCAGCGAGCGTATCAAAGAGAAAACGGATTGGCGCGAATATGTGAAGGACTCACCATTCTTGGCCATAGGGGCTGCAGCAGGCCTCGGTTATCTAGCCTCAAGGGTATTCATTACCCGTACCACCCCCACGGAACGAATTGTGAAGACCGTTGCCGAGGGCGTTCACGATTCACTCGATAGCCTGCATGCCCAAGTTTCCAGGCCCGGCCTGATCACAATGGCCTTGCTGACCATGGCTACGAAGGCTGCCGCCGACTGGATAAAAAATGCAAGCTTTACAGCGGAGACAGCAGACGGTGATGCAGGGCCTCAACCTCAGCGCGGACGTGATTCGACGATCAACGGGAAAATGGAACCGTAATCAATCAGAGCAAATATTGTGTCGTTAAATAGGCCGCCACAGAACAGAACACAGGAAAGTAATAGAAGACCAAGGAGCATAAAATGGATAAAAATAATTACGAAAACTCTGGACAAGAATCGACAGGAGAACCGGGCAATTCAGGCGCAAAAACGAAAAGCACCCTGGAGCGCGGCGCTGAGGCTTTCGGACACGCTGAAGAGGCAGTCAGTGATGCTTATGATAAAACGTCCGAGAAGGTCGGTGAAAACTATAATAAGGCCAAGAATTACATCCACGACAATCCGGGCAAGACCATTCTGATTTCATTGGGGATTGGAGTCGGCATAGGCCTTCTCTTGGGCGGCAGCACCCATAGGACGCGCACCGGCCGGCTGGCCCAACCCGTAGTTCATGCGCTCTCCGACATCGCTCTTGCGTATTTTCGCTAAACTGCCATGACGGGCGACTCCAGACAAAATCCGACGCCGCTCCCGGTTTTCTTATATATGATCCTGGGAGCGGCGCTGTATGCCTTCATCCAGTCGTTCTCGCTGCTCTCCCCCATTCTGTTGTCGTTTCTGTTGATTCTTCTGATCTCCCTCGCAGTGAATCCTTTAATATCCAGAATGCGCGCGTGGAAGGGCGGAAGAAAAGGCGCAACGGGACTGATCGTGACCGCATTGATTGCGGCCATAGCCTTAACGGGCTGGGCTTCTTTCGTTCCCATGAAGAAGCTGGTCGCTAATCTTTCGGAGCAGGCGCCATCTTACTGGGAAAGATTCCAAAAACCCCTGATCAAAATGGAGCAGCAAGCCGTGATCTCCGAGGAAAAACTCCAAGCGGAAGTCACTCTGGAGATTGTCCGAACCGGGATGGAGGATGGCAGGCCCCAACCTTTGCCGCAAAGCGCTGAAAAGTCATCCCCCAAACCCGCAAAGGAGTTAAAATCTCTGCGTTCCAGTTTGAGCGAGATGTTCCAGAACGTGGCCGGACGCTTCACGACCATGGCGTTCAATGTAACCCATATTCTGGTGGTGCTGGTAACTGTTTTTATCGGTGCGACATTTACGCTCATGAATCCCCGCCCGATCTTTATGGCGATGTTTTCCCTGGCACCCGAGCGCCATCACGAGCAGATGCTGACCATCGTACAACGCATTGGAAAATTTGTGCCCCGGTGGGTCGCGACGACGCTGCTGGGAATGTTCACCATTGGCCTGCTCGTATTCCTGCTCATGTGGCCTGTCTTCGGATTCATGGATGCGCTGGTCCTCGGGCTGATTGCGGGCATTTTGGAAGCAATTCCCTTCATAGGGCCTATCCTCAGCGCCGTACCCGCAATCTTGCTCGCTCTGGGCAAAGGAGGCATGGCCCCGTTGTGGGTCTTATTCTCCTATATTGCGGTCCAGGTAGTGGAGAACAATGTCATCCTCCCTTTAATCGTGGCGCACGGTATGAAACTGCATCCCCTGGCCGTGATTTTTTCCATGCTTCTGTGTGTGGCCGCCTTTGGGGTGCTGGGCGTATTAATCGCAGCCCCTCTGGCTGCCATCGTGGATATCCTGCTTGACGAGCTTTATCGAAAGCGCTTACTTCCCGCCACAACGGACGCAGACCTGGATCATCTCGCAGGAAGGGCTTTGCAAGAAAAACAGCCCGTCAGCAAGCTACACCCTTGAACACCCATCGGCAAGGCTATTCAAGCCACCGACACGAAACAGCGAAGCGCCATTATAATTTTTACACTTTCAATACCGATGGGGTTTGCCGGATAATGTCAAAGGACTGAGGCGAACACGATCATCCGATGCCGCCGTCTGCCTGAAAGCGGCGCCATGGCACAACCTCAGGCGAGACCGGCGCTACTCGCCTGCAAAATGGGAGGAGGGATCGGTATAAAATGAAACGCTTTTCGTGGACGGAATTGTTTATGGATGAAAAGCAGGATGACTCGTTCAAGAAGGAACACCTCTTCCACCTGGACGAAATTTTCTACGATTTCTGGTCCCTCGGTAGAAATATCCTTCTTGGCTGGGCACCCAGTCCCGGCGGACTGGATGCGCTGGTGGTGCCGCATTTCACCATCGGGGAGGCGGTTTTCGCGCAACAGCCGGCAAATGCGGCCGAGGCGGCGCAGGGCCGCCCCTCGGCCGTCATCCCCGACATGCTCCAGGCAATCGTCGCCGGCTCAAAGATGCTGCCGCTGGAAACCCTGCATCAAATCGCGCGGAAACTGGACTGCGAACCGCGGCACGTTGATCTGCCATTTGCCCTTGGCAAAGATCTGCCGTATCGCATCATCAGTTCACTGGTCAAGCGCTACAGCATCACCTTTGTCACCGACAGGGCCGTGGCGCTGTTTGATGTGGTGGGCTTCTCGCGCCACTCTCCCCTTGAACAGGCGGTTCAACTCAACAGCCTGGCCTATTCGGTCAACACCGCCTACAGCAAACTGTTAGACCGGGAAATCAAGATTCGCTTCGCCCGAACCACCACCGGGGACGGATTTTATATCTGGAACCGGGATCGCAGCCTGCACGCCAATATCGATCTGTATCATTTCATGCACCTGGTGCTGGCCGACAACGCCATCGCCCGCAGCAAGACCCGCAGCCATGTGGCCCCGCTGCTGCGCGGCGGCTTCCATATCGGCGGCCACTATGAGTTCTATCAATCCGAAGGGCTGAACCCCACGACCTTCAGCTATATCGTGGGGGATGTCACCATCGAGCTGGCCAGAATGATCGAACAGGCCCGGCCGGGCCAGATTCTGATCGGAGACTTTCATGTCCTGATGCCCAAACCGCCTTCCGATCAAGGGGAAAAACTCGATGCCATCGATTTCATCGACCACGCCCAGGAGCGCCTGTCGAGCCTTGAAGGCATGGTCCTGGGCGGTGAACCGGTGGCCGCCATCAAGTGCTATATCACCGGGGCAGGCCAAAAGGACGACGGCTACGACATCAGCAAGTACCAGCTCAAGGATAAACACGGTTTTTTGCACCAGGTGTTCAATGCCAAGGTCAACATCCACCGGATCAACGGTGATCCCATATTTCTGGGCATCCAGAACGCCGATCTCTCCGACTTCGGCGTTGCCAGATGGTCTTTTAAAAAGCAAAGCCGGCCGCTTCCGCCATCTGGCTGAACGATCGGGCCGGAACTTAAAACCCGATTCGCCGTTTCGCAGGCTTGCCGCCTGGATGTTTCCGCCGGCAACAGGCGAGTGATGCCCCCGCTTGCGCCGCGCCATCTCCGGGTCGCCATTTGCGCCAACGGCACCCGCCGCCTACAGGCAGACCAGCGCCAGGTTGAGCACCAGCCTTTCACGTCTGAGCAACAGGGTCCGGCGCTCACCGTGAACCGTATTCGGACCGATGCGCAGCGGCACGCTGATGCGGGTTTCCACGCGACCGCAGCCCTGGCACAAGGGGCAGCCCGGCGCCGAAAAAACAGCGCCGCCGCAGGCCGGACAAACGTCCGTCAACGGCAGTTCCAGGATCACCTCACCGCCCCGGCGGGCCAGGGCCGAAGGAATTTGCAATTGAAGATCGAGGCTTTGAAAACTGTCGCACGGGGGCGAAGTGTTGAGGGGGACGACCGGGCAAGCACCGAAATCCCTTTTTTCCATGCCGCGTCGCTGCACCGCATGCAGCGGGGGTTGCGGCGCTAAAACGGCATCGTAAGCCTTGCGTTTTTCAGTATCGGAAAGCGTTTGGTAGGCATCGTTGAGTTCGCGAAAACCGTCGCTCCCGCTGCCGGTGCCGATGCCCGCATCGGGATGAAGCCGCTTTGCGCCGCGACGAAACGCCTCTTTGATCTGCTCCGGGCTCGCCTCACGAGCGATGCCCAGAACCATGTAATAATCTCGCGCCATGGCAATGCATCGCGGATTGCATCGGCCCCGGGCCGGTGCCGTCAGCACCGGCCCGATCACCCGAGTTCTCAAGTCCGATCCGGCTTAGGCCGTCGCCACGGTGATCTTGCGGGGGGTGGCCTTGGCGTGCTTGGGCAGCGTCAGATTGAGCACCCCGTCAGTAAGACCGGCCTCGATGCGATTTTGATCGATGGTTTCGGCCAGGGCGAACTGGCGATAGAACCGACCGATCTCGAACTCGACCAGCAAATCCGTCTCCCCTGCAGATTCCCACGGGCGCACATCCCCACTGATGGTCAGGACGTTGTCGCGCAGGTCGATGTTCAGGTCGTCGGCCTTCACGCCGGGCATGTCGGCCAGAAGGCGAATCTCATTATCGGTCTCGAAGATATCCACCACCGGGGTGAACACCAGGCCGGGCCGGGTCTGCTCGGCCGCAGTGGCCAAAGCCTGTTTATCCTTGACTTGAAGTTCTTTGGAATCAGCCATGTTTCGTCCCTCCTTTCCCCGATTATTTCACACTGATCTGCTT
>NZ_JAWOHB010000217.1:0-3982 GCF_046496365.1 Desulfosarcina sp. | reverse complement strand
GATCCATACCCGTTTTCCCGGGCGGAGTCAATGGGAATGAAAAGTGTACCAAAAATGGGAAAATAAAAATGTACCACCCTGGGGGTCATTGACCCTTTGGTTTCCCATTATCGACACCGCCGGCACCGCCGCCCCGGTGGTCGAGAATGGGAAAACGGAGGTTCAATGAACCCCAGGGTGGTACATTTTTATTTTCCCATTTTTGGTACACTTTTCATTCCCATTGACACCGGTGGTTTCCGTATCGAGGAAGATGAACATCCCTATCCGCCGTTCACCCTTTTCCGCAAACTTCCGGAATACCTGAAGGTCACCACCCCCCTGGGCTCCAGCATCATGCCCTCACCCGTCGCCGGGTTTCGCCCCCTCCGCCCGATCTTTTCTTTCACACAAAATTTGCCGAAGCCGGAAACCAGGACATCATCTCCGGATTCCAGGGACGCCTTGATCACCTCAATCAGAGATTCCGTGACCTGAATGGATTGGCTCTTGGTAAAGCCCAGTTCAGCCTGAAGCCGAGCCACGATGTCGTGTTTGGTCAGGGCCATAGGGGTGGGTCCGTATTGGTCTTGGTGAAGAGGAGGGGTATGATGACTTTGTGTTTGCAGAAATGCTGTATTTTGTCAATAAGTTGTTATTTATCTTGAAAATTTTACAGGCATGTCAATGTTGGGTGAGGTATTGAAGTGTGGCGATCGATCAAATGGGAGGGAAAACCGGCATGTCAACCAAAACGCAGATCCTAATTTACCTTATCATCTTCGGGATCTTTGATGTCATAATCCCGATTCCGATCACAGCACTGGTGCTTGTCCACGTTCTGTTCCAAAAACCCCGGTGGTTCAGGGAGTGGGTTGAGGAGATTTACCGGTCTTGAGATGCTTTGATCGGTACAATGGGCAGGGAGGGCTTGCTTTGGCAGTGGGGGCTAAATTGGTAAACGGGGTCATTGGAACGTCCCGGGTGAAAGCAGACAATTGTACAGCCAGCATCAATGGATCTTGTCGGCCTTCTTTAGATCCCACATCTAACCTTTCCAGTTGCTGATTTTTCCGTTGTCGTGGCAGACCGGATACCACCAGAATCCCCCATCAGTCCTAAAAAGCGGGTGTCCAGGCGGTCGGGGTAGCGCTTCCCCCCACGATCCGCGCCGTGGAAGGATCGGGAAAAATTCCGGACGGTAGTGCCAACAGCCTTCTTGCGTCTCGTAGCTGTTTGAAATCGCTAAGAAATAAAAATCGTGGTGTTCAAAATCAGTTAGAAGAATTCCAAACCAATTCACCCGTCTTCAGAGGCTTGCACCTATTCCTGCAAGCAGTAAAGGTGAAGATGGGTGGCACTGCAGGACGTGGATTGGTCCATAGCAAAGAATTTCCACTGGGCGGTGAACCCCGCTCGGCCGCAGATCGCGGTGTTTTCATCGCTGGTGTCGCTCCAGTTGTTGCAGGTGGTTTCCTGGGTGCCGGCCGTTGTAGGATCGACTGCTCCAGTCCACAAACCATAATTTGAATAGTCGATACCATCGGCTGATTGATACATGGCGCTATTGATGTAATCCGCCTCGAAGAGGGCGGCTCCTGTGGAAGCGATGGTCACGCCATCGGGGCGCACCCAAGGCTTACTGTCCACGGTAAATCGGGATGCCGCGCTGGCGTCGCTGGAGGCCAACAGAGCTTTAAAGCTGCCGCTTAAACCTGCCTGGGCGGCTTCGTTTTGACAGAGCTGATCGGCGGAAGCCAGTCCTCCGCCCGGCACCCAGGTGCCCCACGTTACGAAAGCGATGCGTCCGGGTGTGGGTCTTGCGCTCACCGGGACATGCTTTTCGACTCCGAAGCAAAACAGACGAGCCACACCGCTGCAAGAATGGTTACCGAAATCCAGAGAAACATATCCCATGCCGTCGCTAGTGCCGAATACGCCCATAAACTGCCCGTCCTCCGAAGTCCAGCTGTTGCAGGATTCTCCGTTTCCGGCCCAGTTGATGTGTCCGGTCCAGGCCATACCCCAATGAGTGTCATCTAAATTTCCCAGTTCATCAACCCGCAGAGGATGAAATATGCGGCCCGCCGCAAGATCTTTCAGGGTATCGGCAAGCGGCTTGCCGTCGACCCTAACCCAGCCCCGTGCGTCACCCAGCCGGTCGGCGGCTTTGACCTCAGGCGTCGAAAGCCACGCCACGTATTTGTTGTTCGGCAGCCCGGCGGCCTTAGCCAAGTCCTGGCAGATCTGATCGGCCCCGCTCAGGCCGCCAAGATCGCCATGGAATGACTGGGAGGTGACAAAAGCCAGGTTGGGAGGTTCCTCATTGCGCAATAAAAGCAGGGGAATGGCCGGGTTTAGCGGCGTTGACTGCGGGAAGGTTTCCTGCCGCAGGATATCCAAATACCGCATGCCATATCCTTCATAAGCAAGCCCATTTGTATAATTTGAACCACCGGCGCTGTCATCAACGGCTGTCGGCGTTGCCTGGGCTACCGGCTCGATCTGGGTGTCTTCATGCCACTCGTTCCAGGACGTCACCATTATCATGTGGCCGATGTCCACATCGGTCACAGTTTTAGCCCCTCGCAGCATTTGTCGGAACAGCGATCCGAATCCGGCATCCGGAGACAGTTTGCGCGACAGGGGGCTGTGCTCGGGTCGGACCGCGTTGTCGTTAAATCCTGGCGTCACCGCCGGCACATAGTCTATGCCGGCATTTTTGGCGAGCGTTTTCCAGCCGGCCTGGTCGGCATAATAAGCGGTGACGGCTGCCTGACCGGCGTATCCGCTAACCCCCATGCTCCCATACACATCGTAGTTGGTGACGGCGTCCAGCAGGGCCATGTCTTCCGCTGAAGCCGGTGGGCTGCCGAAGACGTGGTCTCCGATGATGTACAATTCGTAGCCTTTGGCGGCGGCAGCCTGCCGCATTGCGGACAGGCTCGAGTTAAGCGTTCCCAAATCGGACAAAACGCGGGTCAGATATACCATCACCACCGGCTTGCCCTCGATTTTCAGGTAATTGGGATGAGAAAAGTAGTTGTCGGCAAGGTGGGCGATATCGGGCCCTAAAGCTGAATAGGCCTGCAGTTCGTTGGTTCTTCCGACTGTTTCGTAGAGAATGGCGATTTTCAGGTTACCCAGGTTTGAATTCTGAAGAATAGTGTTGATCAGGGTCACATCTTCACGGGATCCGGGCCCCCACCAGCTCGTCGACCAAAAATCGATACCGGCCTGATGGCTCCATCTCAGGTGGGCATCGATCACGGCTTTCTCTCGGTCGTTGTACCCCCCCAGCTCCGGCAGTTGCGCCGGAACCAGGTGCTCGCGCAGATAATTGCCTCCGTGAAAGTCGTTATAATACCAGGGATAGTAGTAAACACCCACCTGATAATCGATTCGTTGGGCTGTGACGATCGTCGCGAAAACGAGATTACAGACAACCACTGACACGGCCAGTAAAACCATTCGTTGTTTCATCCTGAGCCCCCCCGGCAAAAGACTGCAACGTATCGATCAGATAACCCCATCACCCCATTTGAAATTCTATCAGATTGGGCCATTCGTCATCATCCAAATCATCCATCGCATCAACCAGAATGGAATTGTTGCCATTGGCGGCTTCCCAGCCATCTGGCATTTCATCGCCATCGGTGTCTGTATGATGGGATCGGTTCCGGTTTCGGTTTCGAACTCCTACAGGTCGGTGAGACCGTCACTGTCAACATCCCGGGAACCATCTTGGCCTAGACTGCCAAAATAGTCAATTTCCCAGTAGTCAGGCCAACAAATCTCGGTTCACGGAGATTTGCTGTTGGGGTGACCGGGGTGTTGACCCGGCTTCGGCGAACTTGCGGATGCCCTTGCAGATGTTGTTGGCCGCGTACATGGCCATCATCTCGCCGGAACAGACGATGTAGATCTCCTGGGCCTTGCCCTCGCGGATCGGCATGGCGAATCCGCCGCACACCACATCGCCCAGCACATCGTAAAAGGCATA
>NZ_JAWOHB010000191.1:0-5440 GCF_046496365.1 Desulfosarcina sp. | reverse complement strand
ATCTGAAGATACCAAACCTGTCAATAATGAATAATTAAGATGCGACCCCTTTTGTTTCAGATGCGACCCCTTTTGTTTCTTTTGTTTCCATAATTAACGCGAGCCCACCTGGTAACGTGAATTGTCAAGCACGCGAAAGAAAAGTGTTGACAGTCAGACCATTCTGTTTCTATTAATTCAATTAATATTTTGAATAATAAAGGAATTGAATATGAAGACTCCGGGCAGACAATTCAAAAACGCTATCTATGAACAGTTTTCAAGAATCGGAAAAGCGGTATCCAGCCCCAAGCGCCTGGAACTTTTGGACCTGATTTGTCAGGGCGCAAAGAATGTTGAAACGCTTGCCCGTGAAACCGGCCTGACCTTCGCCAATGCTTCCCAGCACCTTCAGACGCTTAAAGCAGCCCGTCTGATCGAAGCGGAAAAAGAAGGCCTGCATGTCACGTACCGGCTTTCCGACCAGAAAGTTTGTGCATTTTTCCGATCCATGCGCGTCTTGGCCGAAAATCAGCTGGCCGAGATCGACATGATCAAGCGGCGTTTCCTCGAAAACCAGGAAGGCATGGAACCGGTCGATCGAACCGATTTACTCAACCGTGTTAAAGAAGGGGCCGTTACGGTTCTGGATGTCCGCCCGGTGGACGAATACCGCGCCGGACACATCCCAGGCGCGATCTCTGTTCCGCTGATGCAGCTTGAAAAGCTCTTTTCCAAATTGCCTCTGGATCAGGAGATCGTTGCCTATTGCCGGGGACCTTACTGTGTACTGGCCGTCCAGGCGGTCGAGATGTTGCGCAAGCAAGGGTTTAAAGCCATCCGGCTCGAAGAGGGCGTTCAGGATTGGCTGGCCATGGGGTTGACGGTGGATACCGGCGATTAGGATGCGTTCATTATACAAATCAGGAAAAAGGGGCAGTAATGAAACAAAAAACGTCATTTTCCCTGGCTCTCGTGGCCGTGTTGACCACCATTTTCCTCGTCTGGTATGGCCAACGTCCCATCGCGCCGAAGCAGGCCACCTGGGATGACGTTGTCGCCGAGGCTAAATCCGGTGGCTACCGCATCATCACCACCGAAGCGCTTGCCGAAAGATATTTTAAAACCCCTTCCGATTTGATGCTGATCGACACCCGCCAGGAGTGGGAATATCACACGGGGCACATCAAAGGTGCGCACCATTTTTCGATGGAGCCCACCTGGTGGGCGCGCTGGCACAAGTCGGACGACCTGGCGACGTTTTTAGGCCCGGACAAGGCGCGCACCCTTTTATTTTACTGAGCCGGGCTGACATGAGTCCGCAGCGACTCGGCGGCCCGTGTGGCCGTGGAACTCGGGTACAAGAACGTCTACCGCGACCCCTATGGATTCCCCAAATGGCAGGAACACGGACTGCCCATCGCAAGCACTCCCGCGGGACTATCGGAGCCCCTTCAGGTGGATGCCGCTCCGATCGGCGGCCGATCCCTTCAGGGTTGGGCGATGCTGTGGACGCTTTTAGGTATTTTTGCCGGCGGTCTGGCATTGAACCTGACGCCCTGCGTCTATCCCATGATCCCCATCACGGTCTCTTTTTTCGGGGGACGCACAGCCCGAGACAACCCCGGCCAGATCAAACTGATTTTGCACGGGCTTTGTTACCTTATGGGGTTGGCCCTGACCAACTCGGCGTTGGGCGTAATCGCCGCGCTCACCGGCGGGCTGATGGGCGCTCTGCTGCAAAACCCCATCGTACTGACCC
Organism: Desulfosarcina sp.; assembly: GCF_046496365.1. GTDB lineage: Bacteria > Desulfobacterota > Desulfobacteria > Desulfobacterales > Desulfosarcinaceae > Desulfosarcina. Next base: position 3,699 of record NZ_JAWOHB010000191.1, on the reverse strand, counting down.
TTGTGGCTGGCATCCTGATCCTGTTTGCCACCAGCCTTTTCGGGCTTTGGGAACTGCGCCTGCCCGGCGCCCTCACGCAGGCCGCGGGCAGATCTTACAGCGGCTACTTCGGCAGTCTGTTCATGGGGCTTACCCTAGGGGTCGTGGCCGCCCCCTGCATCGGCCCCTTCGTGCTGGGACTGCTCACCTGGGTTGCCGGTATGGGAAGCCCATGGCTGGGTTTTTTAGTCTTCTTCGTTCTCAGCCTGGGCCTGGGCCTGCCGCTTTTCGTTCTGGCGCTTTTCTCCGGCCAACTGCAGCGGCTGCCGCGGGCAGGCGGTTGGATGCTATGGGTGCGCAATCTCATGGGCTGGGTCCTGGTGTGCATGGCAGCCTACTTTATCCGGCCGGTCCTGCCCGACATCCTGAAAGTCATCCTGCCGGTCATAATCGCCTTGGCCGCCGGGTTGCACCTGGGCTGGCTGGATAAGAACCAGGCCGGCTTCAAAGTGTTTCCCTGTCTGAAAACCCTGGTGGGCACACTCTGCCTCGTGCTGGCAACCTTCTGGCTCACGGCTTGGGCCATACGCGGACCGGGGATAGACTGGCAGTCCTATTCGGAACAGACCCTGCAGCAGGCGGCCGCTCAACAAAAACCGGTGATCATCGATTTTTACGCGGACTGGTGCACCCCGTGCCGAGAGTTGGAAGAAGTCACGTTTCACCACGCCGATGTGGTTCGCCAATCCCAAAATGAGTTCATTATGGTCAAAGTGGATGTGACCAAGGGCGGCAACCCGCTGCATGAACAACTTTTAAAGCAATACGGCATCCAGGGCGTGCCCACGATCGTATTTCTTGATGCCGATGGCAAGGAACGCACCGATCTTCGGTTGGTGGATTTTTTACCGCCTGAGCAACTTTTGAGCCGCATGGCCGATTTGAAGAAGACTACCCAACAATAAAGGAGAGATCAATCATGCTCAAAGTGCGCTTTTTTCTCAACGAGCCCAACGGAAAGCCCTGAAAGCATTTCAAAAAGATGATGCCCAGGTTGGGCGCAAAATATCCGGTTGAATTCGACATCACCTCAAAACCCAAAGCCGAGTACCAGACCGACGAGTACTTCGAGCTGGATCTGCCCACGGCCCCGGCGGTCATGGTGGGCGGTGAGATCGTGGTGGAAGGCACCGATGTGTCCGAACACGAGGTGGAGGTTCACATTTGCCGCCAGTTGGGGATAGCTGAACCTGAGCCACCGAAAAGGGGAGTCCTGAACCGTCTTTTCAAAAAATCTTAATGTATCCGATTGGAGAAATAAAAGGTGCATGGATGCCCGGGGAATAAAAGACGACGTGGTTGCCAAAGGCGCTCGACGCGGCACATTGGTCGAACTGGCAGACCTGACCGTCCGGGCGGAGAAAGTCATCGTTTTCTAAATCTGAAAGCCGTCAATGGATTTCCTTGTTTTTGTGAAAGATGAAAGAGCCATCCGGTTCGGCTTTTTTTTAGCCGTCTTCGTCGTGCTTGCATTCGTGGAAATCATGGCCCCTAAAAGGACGCTGTCGACCTCAAAGCGCCGTCGATGGGTTGCTAATTTGAGTATCGTGGCCTTGAACCCTTTATCCCTGTTATTGGTATTCCCCATTCTGCCGGTTGGCCTGGCTGTCGTCGCATCCGAGCAGAATTGGGGGCTGCTCAACCAGCTGGCCACCCCCGCCTGGTTGAAGGTCATCATTGCAGTGGTATTGCTGGACCTTGCTGTATACGTGCAGCATGTCATGCACCATGCGATTCCTTTGCTCTGGCGGCTGCATATGATGCATCATGCTGATCTGGATATCGATATGACAACCGGGCTTCGTTTTCATCCTATTGAAATCGTCGTGTCCATGATCATCAAGTTGACGGCCGTGGCCGCGCTCGGCGCACCGCCCCTGGCCGTTCTGATCTTCGAAGTGGCCCTGAACGCCACCTCCATGTTCAATCACAGCAATATCAATCTTCCGCTGCGCGTCGATCGAATTCTGCGGTTTTTTGTGGTCACGCCGGACATGCATCGCGTCCACCATAGTGTTATCATCCGGGAAACCAACAGCAATTACGGCTTTAACCTGCCTTGGTGGGACCGTCTGTTCGGTACCTACAAAGATCAGCCGGATAAGGGACACATGAAGATGACCATCGGCCTGGCCCAATTCCGTGACCTGCAAAAGTTGACCTTGCCGCGTCTGCTGATCCTGCCGTTCGTGGGCGACCCCGGCCGGGTGCCCATCAATCGGCATTGATCGGACCCCCCCCCTGCCAGTTGTCCGATTCGAAAAAGCGCTGAAAGAGACCGCTACCCCCGAAATCGACATCGTTGCTGCGGCAACGACGACTCCCGAAAGACCAAGCGATTATTGCCTATTGCGAAGAGAAAACAATGGCCGCTAAACATCACGAGATTGTGCTGGGCCTTCGAGAAAACTGGAAAAGTAATCCGACAAATCCTGCCTCCGCGGCAACGGTTAGAGTTATCTTTGAAGAAACGGCCGGCCGGCTGTCCGGCTCCCAAAAAAGTGCGCTGCGGCTTTGCCGGAGCCTGAAATCGGCATTTTCAGCCAAGTGTATCACTTCTCTTATGGTGTGAAACCGGGCATGGGAATAGACAGGATGCCCTTGAGCGCCTTTGTTGACATAAGCCCTTCCCCATGGGCTGTCCGCCGGAATGGTGCCGAGGACCAATTTGCCTTTATCGCGCAAAACACGTGCGCATTCCAATACGGCGGCCTCCGGATTCTCAAGAAAACACAAGGTCAAGGCCATCAACACGCCATCAAGCGATCCTGTTCGGATAGGCAGTTGCTCGGCGCGGCCGACCTGCCCCCGCATGCCTCTGGATACGGCTTTTTTCACCATGGGAAACGAGAGATCGATGCCATGGGTGATGCCGAGGTCTGTCGCAAAACGGCCGGTGCCTATTCCGACTTCCAACCAACGGCCATCGGAGGGATCGCAGAGGTTACGGAGGCATTGGACTTCTTCCCGAAAGATGGCACTACCTTCAGGAGTGTCATACCAGTTGTCATAAGCATCCGCTATCGAGTCAAAAAAGTTATCCATGACCTTGACCTGATCACGCTAACCTTAAAAAATTGAAACTGCAGACTGTTGGCCAGAATCATCGCCATTCCAATATGCTGAAGCTGAAGTTCGACAGTTGATTTTTGACTTTTCTATTATTACGGGATGATACGGGACGCAAAAATGCTCTTGGCACTACCTTTCAAGCCATCCGGCGCAATTTACACCTCCCGTATCGTCGGCGGCATGGCGACTCCGACTGCTTGGAAAATTTTTCCGCATACGCCCTTGCTTTGGCTTCTGACACAAAGGCGTTTTCCGTTTTCTTCGATGGTTACCTGCTGCAGGGCCTTCAAATCCTGCTTGACTTCCGCCCACTCAAAGCGGTGGCCGGATTGCGACAACCGACTGTCGAGTTCCTTGCGAAGCACCAGAGCCAAAAAACTACAAAACACATGGCCCCGTATCGTGGCATCCCGTTTGTGGAACACCGGGCGGGTATCCACCAGAGACTTGATATCCCGAAAGACTTTCTCCACGCGCCACAACTCTTTGTATTTCAGGGCCACTTGGTCAGCGGAAAGATCGGTATTGGTTGTAAGCACCCATTTGCCGTCAAATCGGGCCTCGTACTCGATTTTGCGCTCGTCGATA
>NZ_JAWOHB010000145.1:0-32901 GCF_046496365.1 Desulfosarcina sp. | reverse complement strand
ACATCGTTGCCGCCTGTAAGCCGGCGCTCGAACACCGCTGCCGGGACGTGTCGCTTTTCGTCCAACGTATTCTAAACCATCTGCCTGTCGACATGCTTTCCGCGGCAGCCGAGGAACCTTCCCATTCCTTCCCATCCTCAGCGCGTGACGCGTCTGAAGGGATCCTTCACCGATTTGACATCCGAACCCTGGGCGGGTTTGAAGTCCGTCGTGAAAACGGCGCCCGCATCAACGATGCTGAATGGACCGGCATACGCCAGCAGCTGTTGCTGAAGGCGATTGTTGTCCATGGCTGCCGTGAGATTCCCAAGGACATTCTTATGGATGCCCTTTGGCCGGAAAGCAAGTATGACGCGGCCCTGAAACGCTTTAAGGTGACGCTTCACCGGCTGCGCCGGATTCTGGAACCGGATATGGATCAACGTTACGGCGCTTCTTGCATAATCCTGAAAGATAACCGGATCAGCCTGGACATGCGGCGATGCCGGGTTGACGTCAACGATTTCCTGGCCGCCTGCAATCTGGTCAGGCAGTTGGCGGGCGATGACGATGACCAGCGCCGTCTTTCGGCCTGCCGCAGGGCCATCGATATCTACCGGGGGGAATTTCTGCCCGAAGAGCTTTATCTGGGTTGGGCCGAGATGAAGCGCGCCGCTTTAAAAGATCAGTACCTCGCTGTGCTTGTGGAGATGGTGGAGATTCTTGAGCGTTCTGGTGATCTGGCCCAGGCGGTCCGGTATTGTGAGGCTGTGATCCAGGCTGATCCCCTGGCCGAGCAGGCTGCCCAGCGGCTCATGCGCCTGCTTCTGCGGCAGGGGCGAAGCAGCGCGGCCCTCCAGGTCTATCGCAACCTGACGCAGGCCCTGGCCAGCGAGCTGGATACCGGTCCCGATTCCTCAACAATTCGGATTTATGGGGAAATACTCAATCGCTGATGCATGCCGCGACCATCCAGCGGTCCCCTTTGAACCATGGTCAGAGGCCGGTTAAGTCCGGGCTGGACTTGGGACCCTTGTGTCCGGGGTCCTGTTTTTTATTGTTTGCCGCCGCGATTGTATCCTCCCTGTAACCCTGCCTGTGATAATTTCCTTTTCCAGGCACGAGGGTCGTTCACCTCCAGTGCCTGCGTACTTTGGTTTCGGACCTTCATCTGCTGAGCTGGCACCTCCGCTGAAGGTCCGGACCATCTTTCCGGCGCCTCAATGTCAAACCCATAAGGACCGGCTTGGTTTCAACCAGGTTGATGCAATCACGGACACGCGTTTCGATGAAAGGAGACCAAAGATGGATGTCAACCGAAGGCAGTTCATAAAAATTTCCGGTGCGACGGCGGCCGGTCTGGCCGTGGGCGGGTTGGGTTTCGACCTGAAACCGGTCAGGGCCCATGCCGGGATGCTGAAGACCAAGTATGCCAAAGAGACCACCACCATCTGCTGCTATTGCGGGGTGGGCTGCGGCGCCATCGTCCACACCAGCAACCGCGGTGACGGACGGGTGCTCAACATCGAAGGAGACCCCGGTCACGTGATCAACCGCGGGGCGCTGTGCTCCAAGGGCGCTTCCCTGAAGCAGCTGACTGAAAACGAGAATCGACTGACCGAACCCATGTACCGGGCTCCCGGAGCCAGCCAGTGGCAAACGGTCTCCTGGGACTGGGCCCTGGATACGATCGCCGAACGCGTGAAGGCCACCCGCGACGCCGCTTTCGAAATCACCAACGCCAAGGGACAGACCGTCAACCGCACCACGGCCATCGCCTCGGTGGGCTCTGCGGCTCTGGATAACGAGGAGTGCTGGATCTACCAGGCCATGCTGCGTGCCATGGGACTGGTATACGTCGAACACCAGGCCAGGATCTGACACAGCGCAACGGTTGCGGCTCTGGCAGAGTCGTTCGGACGCGGCGCGATGACCAATCACTGGATCGATCTGAAAAACGCGGACGTGATTCTCATCATGGGAAGCAACGCCGCGGAAAACCATCCCATCTCCTTTAAATGGATCGCCGAGGCCCAGAGAAAGGGGGCCACCCTGATCAATGTGGACCCGCGCTTTACCCGCACCTCATCCAAGGCGGACATCTATGCCTCCTTGCGTTCGGGCACGGACATCGCCTTCCTGGGCGGGATGATCAAATACATCCTGGACAACCGGCTCTACCACGAAGAGTACATGGTCAACTACACCAACGCCGCCTTTATCGTCGGCAAAAAATTCGGCTTCAAGGACGGCCTCTTTACCGGTTACGACGAGAAGAAGCGCAGCTACGATGCCAGCAATTGGGCCTTTGAACTCGACGACAAGGGGATTCCCAAAAAGGACCCGACGCTCAAGGATCCGCGCTGCGTGTTCAACCTGCTCAAGAAGCATTACGAGCGCTACACGCCCAAACTGGTCTCGGAAGTGACCGGCACACCGCAGGCCAAACTGCTGGAGGTCTACAAGACCTACGGCGCCACCGGCAAGCCGGGCAAGGCCGCCACCATCATGTATGCCATGGGCTGGACCCAGCACACCGTCGGTGTCCAGAACATCCGCGCCATGGCCATTATCCAGTCGCTTTTGGGGAATATGGGTGTCGCCGGCGGCGGGGTCAATGCCCTGCGCGGGGAGTCCAACGTTCAGGGCTCCACCGACCACGCCCTGCTGTTTCACCTGCTGCCGGGCTACCTGCCCATGCCGTCGGCATCCATCGTTTCCCTTGCCGCTTACAACGAGAAGTTCACCCCCAAAAGCAGCGATCCACGATCGGCCAACTGGTGGCAGAACCGGCCCAAGTATACTGCCAGCCTGCTCAAGTCCTTTTTCGGCGACAAGGCGACCGCCGAAAACGATTTTGGCTACAACTGGCTGCCCAAGGTCGATGACGGCAAGCCGTACTCCTGGATGGATATTTTCGACGCCATGTACGACGGTCAAATCAAGGGCTTTTTCGCCTGGGGCCAGAACCCGGCCTGTTCGGGGGCCAATTCCAACAAGACCCGCCAGGCCATGGCCAAGCTGGACTGGATGGTCAACGTCAACCTCTTCGACAATGAGACCGGATCGTTTTGGCACGGCCCCGGTGTGAATCCGGCCGCGGTTAAGACGGAAGTCTTCATGCTGCCGGCCTGTGTCTCGGTGGAAAAAGAGGGGTCCATCACCAACTCGGGCCGTTGGATGCAGTGGCGCTACGCGGGCCCCAAACCCCAGGGCAACAGCTTGCCCGACGGTGACATCATCATGGAACTGGGTCTCAAGCTCAAGGCGCTCTACGCCAAGGGCGGGGTATTTCCAGAACCAATTCTCAACCTCAAGTGGGATTACCAAAGCGGCCACAAGTTCGATGCCCACAAAGTGGCCAAGGAAGTTAACGGCTACTGGCTCCAGGACAAGACCATCGGCGACGTCACTTACAAGGCCGGGACCCTGGTGCCTAGCTTCGCCCTGCTCCAGGCCGACGGATCCACCTCCTCGGGCAACTGGCTCTACTGCAACAGCTACACGGAAAAGGGCAACATGGCGGCCCGCCGAGGCCAGGAAGACGCCCCCAACAACATCGGGCTCTATCCCGACTTCGCCTGGTGCTGGCCGGTCAACCGGCGCATCATCTACAACCGGGCCTCCTGCGATCCCAAGGGTCAGCCCTACAACCCGGATCGCTGGGTGGTCAAGTGGGATGCCGGGGGCAAGAAATGGATCGGTGATGTGCCCGACGGCGGATGGCCTCCTTTGCAGAATCCGGACGGCAGCTTGAATGAAGCCGGCCGCTACGCGTTTATCATGCGCAAGGAAGGCCATGCCCAGATCTACGGGCCGGGCCTCAAGGACGGTCCTTTCCCCGAACACTACGAGCCGCTGGAGTGCCCCATCGAGAAAAACCTGGTCAACAAGCAACGCATGAGCCCGGTGGCCCCGGTCTATGGCAGCGATGCCGATGCCCACATGACCTGCGATCCGCGTTTTCCTTTCGTAGGCACCACCTACCGGGTCAGTGAGCACTGGCAGACCGGCCTGATGACCCGGCCGCAGCCCTGGCTGATGGAGCTTCAACCCCAGATGTTTGTGGAGATGAGCGAGGAGCTGGCGGCGATGCGCGATATTAAAAACGGCGAACGGGTGAAGGTTTCCAGCGCCAGAGGTTCGCTGCAGGCTACGGCGATCGTCACCAAACGCTTCAAGCCCTTCACCATCGGGGGTAATACCGTCCACCAGGTGGGTGTGCCCTGGCATTTCGGCTGGCGGTGGCCCGACAGCGGCACGGAGGAGAGTGCCAACCTGCTCACTCCCTCCACCGGCGACCCCAACACCCGTATCCCGGAATCCAAGGCCTTCATGGTCAACGTGGTTAAAGCATAAGAGGAGGCAATGGCATGAGCAAATCGTTTTTTATCGACACCACGCGGTGCACCGGGTGCCGGGCCTGTCAGGTGGCCTGCAAGCAGTGGCATGACCTGCCCGCCGAAACAACGGAAAACCGGGGAACCTTCGAGAATCCGTCGGACCTTTCTTTTTCCACCTACAAACTGGTGCGCATGCGCGAGACGGAAAAGGACGGCCAGTTGAAATGGCTCTTTTTTCCGGAACAGTGCCGTCACTGCATCGAACCGCCGTGTTTAGAAACAGCTCAGGACGAGAGCGCCATCTTCAAGGATGAAAAAACCGGAGCGGTTATTTTTACGGCCAACACCAAGAACCTGTTTGCGGATGAAATTATCGAGTCTTGTCCATATAACATCCCGCGCAAAACGGAAGACGGTACTTTGGCCAAATGCGACATGTGCAACGACCGGGTGAACAACGGGCTGCTGCCGGCCTGCGTGAAGACGTGCCCCACGGGCACCATGAACTTTGGGGACCGGGACCAGATGGTCTCACTCGCCCGGCAGCGGCTGGCCCAGGTTAGTCAAAAACATGCACAGGCCCAACTTGTGGATGCCGACGACGTCAATGTAATCTATCTGGTAAGTGAAGCGCCTGCCGATTATCATGAATTTGTCGTAGCCGCCGCCGGCGCTCACGGCGTTACCCGCCACATGGCCTTGAGAAAAATGGTCAACCCGTTTATGCGGGTGTTGCGTCAACTGGCATAGCGGGCCTGCCGGCTGGCGGTATATGGGACTGTGGCTCCGGCCCTGTTTTCACCCGATAAAAGGAGAGGCTGCTGTGGTTGGGGCGCCTCTCCTTTCTATGATGGGATGCCGGCAGGCCCTTTTTGGGTGACGGCACCCATGGGAAAGGAACGATTTAATGACCAGCACGCCGGTCTGGAACGAAACGACCATTAAACAGGCCATTTCCCAGGTGACTGCTATGCGGCCGGCCTATACGACCATTTTGGGGTTTTATGGGCCGGTATTTGTGGCCCAGTCCCATGCTGCCGAAGACACTTGCCCAGAGGCGATCCGGATTGACCGATCGCTCCTGGAAATGCAATTAAAAGAAGGTTTTTCACTCATCGAGCCGGCTGCATTCACGGTCGACGTTCCGGCAGCTGAAAAACTGCTGGTGCAGATCTGCCGCATCGCGGTGCAGTCTGGTGAAAAGCTGGGCGGTGCCGGTGAAGTGTTGACCCGGGCCATGAACGAAGGCGTGCCCATGGCCCCGATGTTCAATGATGTTCTGGATGACAAGGGTCGGGTCCAGGAGCTCGCCAAAACCACGCACGCGCCGGCCGACATGCTTTCGCTGCTGCTCTATCTGGCCGTCAAACCCAGTATCGAGGCGGGTTCCCGTCAGTTGGCCGTCCATTTGGCGAGCAGCCTGGAAAATCGCGGCAACTGCCCGGTCTGCGGCCGCACACCCATTCTTGGGGAATTGGACGCCGAGGGGAAGCAATGGGTTCACTGCGGCTTGTGCTGGCATCGCTGGCCGGCAGCCCGCATGGCCTGTCCGTTCTGCCAAAACCGTGACAGCGCTGCCCTGGAATATTTCTTCAGCGATGATGAGCCGGAATTCCGGGTGAACCTATGCGGCGGGTGCAAAAGATACCTGAAAGTGGTGGACACCCGCAAGATGGACCGCCGTTTTTATGCCCCCCTAGAGCAGGTTACATCCCTTCATCTGGATCTTCTGGCCACGGAAAAGGGGTATATCCAGGCGGTGACGCCGGCGGGCGTGTTGCATTAGGCGGGTTTATCACTGGCACCCCGTCACGCGGCGGGTGGCACTTGAACCGGAGGGCCCGTCGGCGGCTACTCGCAGCGTTTGAAAATCAGAACCGCCATGCCGGGCATGGCCAGATGGATGGTCTCTTGGTCGACGACCCCCTCGATAACTCCGCCGGATTGGGTGTGCAACCGGATCTTGGTGCCGTAAAGGTCCCAGCGAAAGGGGGCGTTGTCGGTTTCCATTGACCAGATACCCCTACCGTCAGCCTGCAGCTCCAGGCTGACAGGGACACGGCCTGACATTCCCGGAGCGGCCGTCTGATACTTGCCGGCGATGCCCGCATGCCGGTCGCACTGCCATAACAGCAGCGGCAGCGCCAATGCCAGCAACACGACCCCGGCCAACGATCCGCGTGGACGACCCATTATATCTCCTTGACAATCCAATCGAGTTTGCGTTCCAGATGCAGGATTCTGTCATAGCAATAGACGTGAACGGCCATGGCGACCCACATCAGGTCCCGCACAAGGGTTTTCCAGCTGATGGGATCATCCAGCGTGTGAAAACAGCCGCAATCGATAGGGGCTTTCCATATCAGGTTGGCCGCAATGCCCACGCTAAACATCACCAGCAGTGAACCGGTTACGACGATGGCCGAACGTACGCGAATGCCGCACATGAGCAAAATACCACTGATCAGTTCGATCCAGGGCATGGTGACGGCCATCAGGTTGACACCCCAGTAGGGTACCATGCGATAACTGGCAATGGTCTCGGCGAATTCGGCCGTATAGTTGATTTTAAGCATGCCGGCATAGATGAACAGACCGGCGATGTAAAGGCGCAAGATCAACGCCAGATAGGGATGGGTCAACGTCGCATGTATCTTTGTCAGCGCGCTCATGGTGCGGTTGCAAACCCCCTGGCCTGCCAGGCGTTCAACCCGCCGCTGAGAATAGAGACGTTCGGATGCCCTCTTTCCGTGAGCTTGAACGCAACCTCGGCGTCGTAATGGCGGCTGATATTCCGGCCGTAAACCACGATGGGCTGCTCAGCGTCAAACTGGCTGAACCGCATCATATAGACAAAGTCGAAAAGGGCCAACGGTAAATTGAGCGCACCGGGAATATGGCCTTGATTATAGAATTCCACCGGTCGGGCGTCGATAAGGATGATTTTTTCGGCGTCCAGCAGGGTCTTGGTGATGTCGATGCCGCTTTGCGGCGCCGGGGGATAACGCCATATTTGGGGTACGATAGGGATTCCTGAGGGGCTGGCATAATTATAGACCAGACCCAGTGCCGTACCGGCGAATAGGATCAAGGCGACATCCATTATCGAAAGCCGTGTGGTCCGGGAAATGACGTTGACGATGGCGGCTTTGATGCGTTCACCGGCCCTTTCCAGCCCGGCAATTGTTCTTCGGCTCTCTGAAAGCGCCCGGACGGTTTTTTCCAGTTCGATGTTTTTTTGTTTCTGGCCGGCATTGAGCCGTTCTATGGTTTCAAAGGATCTGCTGTTTTTCAGAAAGGCCAAAAAAGTGTGGGTGAATGCCAGCAGCAGTTCTTGCTCCTGGACCCCATATTGGGTTTCAACCAGCCTTTTACCAAGGCATAGCACGCCTCGGGCGCCCTGATCGACTTTAAAAACAACGGCGACACTGCCTGGAGGTGAAAATAAATGCAGTGACTTCAATAGCTCCGAAGGCATCATGGTCGCTTGCATGACCCCCAGCCTGGCGCCCTGCCGAGATCCGAACACGACCTCAAGTTTCTCCTCGATCGCAGCGGATCCGGTCGGCTCTTCGCAACCACGCCGGATGGCATGGGTTTTGCTGGTGCTATCGTCCCAATACAGGATCGTTCCGCTATGGGCACTGAAAATGCCCAGCATAACCAGTAAAAAGGCATCGAGGACCTTGTCGGTCTCCTTGAGCCCGCTGAGTTCATGGAAGATATCGTTAAACCCGGAGAGCCGAAAGCGGGCTTCTTCCAACTCCTTTTGGGAGGTTTCGTTGCGCACGGTGTATTCGGCCACTCTTTGCCTGGCCTGATCCAACTCGTTTTCCAGCGTATGGATAATGGACTTGGTACCCGCGGCGCGGATCTCCAGCATCATATGATCCATCAGGTTGTATAGGAAGTCGATCTCGCTATCCAAAAAAGGGACGTCCTTGATGTTGACGCCGAGCCCCATCATGCCGATCGGGGTATGGCCCGTTCGCCAGGCCGCCAGAATGCGGATCCGGGCGTCGGCCAAAGGTCCCGGGCAATGGGGTGGATCCTGGGAGAGAATTCGGATTTCGCTATGAAAAGCGTCGGCTGAGGACTCCAACGCGCTAACATATTGATCGGCAAGATTTTGAAAGTTGTCCTCTATCCATGCCAAGGCGGCGCCATCCATACCGCGGGCCACCACTTTGATGCCGTTGGCTTCGGGTCGAAGCATGCCGTTGAATCCGCAAACGGCTCCCAACGTACCCATAGCGGTGAGAAGCGCACTTTCAATGATTTTCAGCGACGATTCGAGGCTGCTGAACTCCATTTGTGCGTCGCAGAGGGACTTGCGCAGGAAGCGGCGTCGATCGTCTTCCGAAATTGGTGGCGTCTGAGAGGAGGCGTTGTTCCTATCGGGGGTCGACATCACCTTATGGACCTGCCAGGGATTTAAGCAGGGTGTACAAAGCGTTCATATCTTCAATGATTCCCAGATGGGACCACAGGACCTCCCCGTCCCTGGTGGTCAGGATGTTGAACGGTGTCCGCGGCTCTCCCAGCCGTTTGTGAACGTCAAAGGCTTCATCGGCAATGACCGGGTAGGGAATGCGGGCCTCCTTGACCAGGTAGGCCGCCTCCATGGGCGTGGCACCGACGGCGATGCCCAGCAGCTTCACCTTGCTGGCTAACCGGGCGTCTTGTTGGATGCGATGGTAAAGCCGGTTAATGTGCGGCCGCTGCTGATGGCACAGGGGGCAATAGACGCCGATGATCTCCACCAGGAGCAGCTGCGCGGCTGCATCGGAGAGCTGAAACGGCCGGCCGGCCTCAACGCCCAGATAGTTGCAATCCTGTGGGGACGCCGGCGGCGCCAGGTGCATGACGGGCATCCGGTCGCCGACGCCGGGCGTCGCGGCCGGTTCGCACCTGCCCACACCGGGCCATCCCGCGATGAGGGCGGCGATGCTCAGCACCCCGATGAAATTTTTTAGGCGTATCATGGTATCGGCTCCCTGGTTTTGAGGCGGCGCATCGTGCTTTTATTCGCCCGGCCCCTGCAGATAGGTCTGGGCTTCCCGGTCAAGGGCAAAGATTTTCGCCAGGCGAGTGATGCCCACCATATCGAAAATCCGGGCCAAGTTTTCCGAAATGCCGCTGATGGCCACCTTACCTTGCCTGTTCTGGCGCTCGGCCAGCAATTGAATCAACACGCCGATACCGGCGCCGTTGATGGCGGTGCTGTCATGAAAACGCAACAGGATTCTGGCGTTTCCGGCCGCGTTTGTAAAGGCGGCCGTCAGTTCCCGTTCGGAGGAGGCCTTGATGTTGCCCTTGATTTCAATGATCCGGATGTCGTCGACCTCAAGGCTGTCGATGACGGCCGCCTCCGTCCGTACGGATTGGATGCGCACTTCCGCGCGCTGCAAGGCGGCATCCAGGGCCGAGCGATGAATGGGCTTGTTGATGAAGTCGGTGGCTTCGTGGTTTAGCGCCTGAACCGCCAGGTCCATATCCCCGTGGCCGGTGATGACAATCACCTCGGTTTCAGGTGCCTGGCTCTTGATGCGGTCCAGGACCTCAAAGCCGTCCATCCCCGGCATCTTGATATCGGTAAAGACAATTGCCGGGGACTCGGACTCAAAAATCTTCAGCCCCTGGGAACCGTTTTCAGCCAGCAGCACCTCATATCCATAGGCCCTGAGAAAGAGCTGGAACATGCTCAGGGTCGGCTTTTCATCGTCAATGACCAAAACCTTGCGCTTTGGCATCCTGCACTCCCCATGATCGCGAAAGTCCTGCAGCGCCCGGTTAGCGCGCCGCAGGAAAGCTCAGTTTAAAGGTGGTGCCCTGACCTTCAACGCTTTCGATATGGATCTGGCCGCCATAGTCTTCAACAATACCGTTGGTAATGGAGAGGCCCAGTCCCATGCCCTCGCCCATTTTTTTGGTGGTGAAAAAGGCCTCGAAAATCTGATCTTTTACCGCCGGATCGATGCCGCTGCCGGTGTCCGTCACCTCCACCACCACCTGATCGTTTGCCGCGTAGCTTTTGATGATGATGTTGCGTTGAGGATTCCCCATGCCCGTTTCCACCTTGGCATTGATGGCGTCCCGGGCGTTGGTCATCAGGTTGAAGATAACCTGCTCGATGTGGTTGTGGTGGGCCAGAATGGGCGGCAGACCGGCCGTCAGTTGCAACTGGACATCGATGTTCTGCAGCTGCAACTGACGGCCGATGATGTCCTGCACGGAGTTGATGGGATCGTTGATCAGAATCTTTTCTTTGGTGAAATCCGTTTTGCGTCCGAAGTCTCTCAGCCGCCGGATGATATCCACGGCCCGATCCACCTGGCTGCTAATTTCACGCACCACCTGGCAACACTCCTGTTCGGGGATGGGGATCTGTTTTTCGATCATCATCTCCAGAAACTCGCTGCCCATCTTGATGGCGTTGAGGGGCTGGTTGAGCTCGTGGGCGATGCCGGCGGACATCTCTCCCAGGCTCGTCATTTTGCTGGCATGAATCAGTTGGCTGTCCTTTTCGACCATTTCGGAGATGTCGGTGGTGGCCACAATCAACGCATGCTTGTTTTCATAAGGTGCCGGGCAGGCATGCACGTTGACAAAAAACGCCTCGCCGCCTTTTTTAAAATATTGAACCTTGGAGCTGACGGTGGTGACGTTGCCGGCCTGCTGGGTGTTGAATTCGGTCCATTGGCTGTCGTCCAGCGCGAAGGGCCCCAGGTCCGTGAACGGCCGGCCGACCAACTCCTCTTTGGTGTAGCCATAGGCCTCCTCGGCGCTGGGGTTGGCACTGAGGATCGCCAAGGTTGCGCTGTCCAGCACGAAGATGGGGTTGGGGCCGCTGGCGAACAGGGAGCGGTATTTGTTGTCCGACTCCTTGAGCTTGGCTTGGGACTCCTTGATGCGGTTGGTCATGTTGATGAAGGAGAGGGAGAGTTGGCGCACCTCGTCCTTGACGCTACCGTGGAGCAGTTCCTTTTCCATGTCCAACTGATAATCGAAGCTTCCCCGGCTGATTTCATCCGAGACCCGGGTCAGCTTGGTGATGGGCAGGGTAATGTATTGGGAGAGAAGATGGCTGACGATGAAAAAGAAGAGGGTCACCATCGAGACGAAACCCACGAAGGTGGTGCGCAGCTTGTTGATCAGCTGGTCGATGTGCTTTTCGTAGAGGCCCACGCGGACCGACCCGATGCGGTAAATACCCTCGTTCACGGCCACGGCCACATCGTAAACCGGGTCTTTGCCAGCGTGCAGCAATTGGATGCGAAAATCGCTTTCGGGGTCGATGGGGTTGGCGGCGGCGATCTGTTCCGGGATATCGCTGGTAAACGTATGGGCCAGGATCCGGTCCTGTTTGTCAAGGATCAACACATAGCCGACCAGCTCCCTGCGCCCGCCCAGGCGGGCGTCGAAGACCTGGCTGGTCAGGCGGGGGATGTTGTTGGTGAGGATGTCGCTCTTGCAGCTTTCGGCCACACTGTAGCCGATGCCCAGTCCGCGAAGCTTGAGTTCCGAGGTCAGGGTGGATATCAGGATCCAGCGGGTGAAAAGGGCAATCAGGACGCTGATCAGCAAAATGACAGCCGTGACGGAGAAGAAGATCTTGTTCTTCAGGCTGGCATTCTTGATGCCGGTAATCAGTGATTGAGCCATATGAACTTGCCGTCCTGCAGATGGGTGAAGTAGACCCGCTCCAGTCCCTGATGATTCTTGGGACTGAAGGACATCAGATTGGCAATGCCCAGATCCAAATTCCGGATGGACTCGATGGCATCGATGAACGTTTCGCGGGTCAGCTCCCGGCCGGCGCGCTGAAGCCCTTCCACCAGGACCCGGGCGTTGATATAGCCTTCCAGGCTGACGAAGTTGGGCTGGTCGGCGGGATAGTAGCGCTTCAGCAGCGCCACATAGTCCCGGGCCCCCCAAAGCTCCTGGTTGCTGTCCGACACCTCCGGCGGCGGCACCACCTGGGTCACGATGATTTTGGCGTCGATCCGGCCCAGCAGTCGGGCCAATTCATCGGCGCCGACGAAGGAGACGTTGTAGAAAACCGGCGAGAACCCCATTGCTTTGGAAAGCGTGATGAACTCGGCGCAGGGTTCATAGGTGCCGATCATCACCACCGCTTCCGCCTGCTCGGCCATGATGCGGCGCAATCCGTCAGCCACATCCAGAGTGCCGCGGATATAGGTACCCGTAGCCACCGGCACCAGGCCGTAGGCCCGCAACGCAATTTCCGCGCCCTTCAGGCCGTCGAAACCATAGGCGTCGTACTGATAGAAGACGGCGATCCGGTTGATCTTCAGTTCTTCGACCAGATGTTTCACTGCCGCGCCGGTCTCCTGGTAGTAGGACGCCCGTACGTTGATCAGATAGCGGTTGAGGGGTTCCCGAAGGGCGTTGGCGCCGGTAAACATGCCCACCACGGGAATCTTGGCCTCTTCCACCAGGGGCAGAATCTTGACCGTGGTGGGGGTGCCCACATAACAGAACAGTGAAAACACCTTGTCCTGGATTATCAGCTTCTGGGTATTGGCTACGCATCGGGGCGGGTCATAGCCGTCGTCATAGGCAATGACGTTGATCCTGCGGCCATGAATGCCGCCCTGTTCATTGATATGTTTGATATAAGCCAGGGCGCCGTGCAGGGTCTGGGTACCCAGATAGCCGGCGTGTCCGCCCAACGCCAGGGAAGAGCCAACCAGGATTTCGTCATCGGTGATGCCAAGGGATTGACTGCTGTGCGCCGTGTCCTGGTCGGCATTGCCGCAAGCCAGAACCATGCCGACCAGGATTAAGAGGATGGCGCAATTTTTCATTGGATGAAGTCCCGCAGTTTGCCTTCGAGAAATTCATAGGAGCATTTTCCGGGGATCTTTTCAACTATCCGACCGCTTTTTACCAGAAATATCATGGGAATGCCCACCAGATTAAACTGATCGATTACGGTTTCACCGACCCAGTATAACGCGAAATCCACGTGCTTTTTTTCCAGGACCCGCGCCATGGCCGCAGGACCCCCGGCATCGATACTGATGCCGATAAACCGAAGCCCTTGATCGTTGAAACGATGGTACAACCGATTGAGGGTGGGCAGCATCTCCTTGCAGAAGCCACACCAGGCGGCCGTGAAAAACAAAACATACTTGCCGCTGCCGTTGGTGATAATTTGGTTTAATTCGGCATCAGCCATCGTCTCGATTTGGGGCCGCGGCGCTGCAAAAGCATTGACCTCGAGGCAGCGCACTCCCGGCAGCGCGACAAGAAGAATGCTGAAAAAGCAGCCCAACCAGAAGTGACGGTTAACGTTCCTCATGTTGCCTATGATACAGATGAACCGCTGGAAAAGTCAAAGCCCAATAAACTGCCTGCCGAGGGTCGATGGAACTGCCCGGCCGGCACGTCCCGCCCAAAGGTTCGTTATCCCATCAACCCGGTGTAAAGAAAGACGCTGTAGGCGATGGTCAACAGGGCTCCCACGGCGCGGGGAAGCCTGCCGAGGAGGGAGATGAAAAAGAGGTGCAGCAACCCTGCTCCAAGGATGATCATGATACCCGTGGTCATCCGGGCGGACACCTGGACGACCGAAAAGAGGGCAAACAGACCGATGCACATGGGGATGCAGATGTGGCCGTCGCCCACCTGGGAGCTGTAGACGATGTCAGCCCGGCGGGCCCGGGCATAGTAAGCGGCCAGGACCGCATTGGGCAGCACCATGAGGCAGCCGCTGAAAATGCCCAACTGATCGTAGAGGATGAACCCCGGACCAAGGGCAATGACCCAGGCCACCAGGCTGTCGATGCCGTTGAGGACGCCTGCACCCAGCGCCACCACCAGCAGGCCATCAACAAGGATGGTCCAAGACAGGGTGCGCCGTTGGTGGATATTGTATTTGAGCACATCGAAAACGTGCAGCACCTGCCAGAACAGGAAAATGCCCACCAGAACCAGACCATCGCCGAAATCCAGGATCCCGTCGCGCCCAAGGGCCCACAGTGCACCACTGAAAAAAAGAACGGCCATGAGGGTCAGCATCAAAGACAGGCTGTTCAGGCGCTGAAGCTTGGACGCTGAGGTCCGTTTGGCCGGGTTGGATCGCGAAGGGATGATATTGAGGGTCCAGATCAGGGCCGGCAGGCCGATGAGCAGGGTAAGGTTGGTGACGTTGTTGACGATACAGTTTTCGACGATGACCGACCCACTGCCACCCTGGCGCCCGAGGGAGTAAGCGAACATCAGGTTCGGGAACCCGGAGGCGTAAGGCATGACCAGCGTGCCCAGCACGGTGCCTTCGAGGCCCTTGCGCTCCAATACGTTGAGGCGGTAGACCATGAGCATGGCGCAGGCCAGAAAAAGCCCCAGGGAATACCAGGGATCCAGGGATGCCGCAAATCCAAACCACCTGCTCAACTGCTCAAGGCTGCCCCGGCAATAGGCCACCGCCTGATCCGTGCATATCAGCAGGGGGGCTGACAAGCCGCTGCTATTCATCGGGGTGCCCGGCCACCAGTTCCTTCCAGCGCTGATCGAGGTCTTTGAGATGCCCGACCAGGATTTCCAACCGATCCACATCGGTGCGGGGGATATCCAGCTTTTCAGAGTAGTTATAGATTTTTTGCTTTTCGGGCAGCGTAAAAAAGCCATCCATGGAGGCGATCATGATGGCGTCTTTGAGCACGCGAAGGGCAGTTAAGCGGGACACTTTGTGGGTGCCAATTTCAAAATCCTTGTCCGTTTCCCTGAGCATTTGTTCATAATCGACACCCATCTGGATGGCCTGTTTACGAATGAATCGATACTCGGCTGGGCCGTTCTCCCTGTCGGCCCGGGCAATGGTGATCAGCATTTTCACGTAGGTTCCACGGTCGAACTCAGCGGTGTTTTCCTGGTTGGCGCCTGGCATGCCTTTTTCCTCCTGCCTTCGCTGAAAAGATGATGTTGCGAGATCAAGATATATTATGCAACCAACATTCCAAACCGTTACGTTTTTACAGTCGGCTGGATCCAGTCGCGGTCGGCCGGTCCGTCTGCGGTCAATGTTGTCGCATCACCGTCACCGGGCAGCTGTTTGATCGTGTTCACAGCTGTGTATGATATTATCGCCTGCTTTGGGAATTATTGCAGAAATTTTTCATCATTACCCACCTTCGGGGGTGGTTCATCCCACACAACCGGTGGTGCGCAAGCTCATCGGGGATGACGGGTTCTGTAAGCGTAAGCACTTGATATGTAAACAGGAACCGGCGAATTCGATTTTTCGGCCGGGTTCAAGGAAAAAGATGGTGGGGCGGGTTCAATTTGGTGTGTGCCGCCTCCTGCACGCGAGGGGCAAAGCGCTTAATTGGCTTGGCTCCAGTAGCCGGTGATGGTATGGATGAAACACCCCCCGCCACTTCCGCCGCCACTGGTGGCTGTCGGCGGTGCGCTTGGCGGAACCGTCGACGACCAGCCGATATCCTGCATCAATGCTCCGGCCAGTCCCACATCGTGTTTGGCCCCTGTAAACGAGGGCTTCATCAGTTCGTCGGAGCTCAGTGAGGAGGAAAAGTGCGAGACCGACGATCCGGGATCGAGCGGATCGGGGGCATACATCTCCACGTGGCCGCTGGGGTGGCGCCCTGAAGTCAGGCCGGCGCCGGCGGCAATCACATCCGGACCGACCCAGTGCAGGTTGCCTGTATTGACGCTAGCTGCCGCGCGATCGGCATCCAACGCCATATCGGACAGGAGTTCACCGGTCGAGTGGTCCTCCAGCCAGAGCAGGAAAGCGTCGTCAATGCCACCTAACCTGGCGCCGGTAGCCGTGTCCATGAATGTCTGGAACCCGAGGCCGTGGGCCAGTTCATGAAGCACGACACTGATATAGTCCAGGGTGCCGGCGGGCGGATCGCCATCCAGGCCGTAATACCAGACCAGGGGGAATGCGCAGACACCGTCGAGATCGCTGTTGAACCGCGCCTCGATGTCGTCGCTGTCCGGCGCCAGGTCCGTTCCTGCCAGCGCATTGGCCAGGGCGGCAGGATACCAGGTGTTGGCGACCGGTGCCCTGATGAAGTCGCGGTGCACCGTCTTCGTGCCGGCGGCCCCCAGGTTGGCCTCCGTGGCATCGCATGGCAGCGGATCGAAGTTTGCTCCGACGATGATGGTCACACTGCTGTCAAGCCGGCCGGCCCATATTTGGGCGGCGGCCGCAAAAGCGATGCGCCGCTGGTCGCCGAGGGATACTCCGACATTTCCGCCGATGGTCGATGCTGGATCAGGGGTACCGGGATCGTTGAAGCCTTCGCCGATGCTGTCCAGAATGTTGAGCTGGAAGGTCGCCCCGGCATTGACAAGCCTGGGGCTGCCGCCGGCTGCGGCGATCATCGCAGCGATTAAGAGCCCGACACGCAATCGCTCAAGGTTCAGCATGGCTTGACTCCGTCCGGTCATCTGCCGGGTGCATGGCCCTGTGAGCCTCCTTGCCGTCAACGGTCACCGAGACCGGGTTTTGAAAGCGGCCTTTCAGGTCGATCATCACCCCACCGTCAGGAACCGGACTAGATCGTTCTTCCATGCCATCGGTGGAGGCACCGAGGGTCGGGGGCTGTGTGGAATCCCTTTCGGCGGGTGCAACCCGGTCCGGACGGGGGATCAGCTCTCCGGTATCAGGATCAATGTAGGCCTTTTGGGCTGGGGATCCTGCATGGGGGGTACGATCTGCCCCTCTCGAAGCCTGGGCGACCGGCGTGCTGACAGCGTCCGGTCTGGCGTCGTCGGCCCTGACGAGCGGGCTGCCTTCCGCCACGTGGCTGAGAAAAGCCAGGGCAACCCATAAAATTGCGAGACGGCTCATCGTTGTGCTCCTTTCCTGGAATCGGGACCTGCCGATCCCGCCGTGGAGTGAACGTGGTTTTTCACTTGAAAATAATACATCCACGCACGAAAATCATGTCTTGGTGATTTTTCTACACGCGCGAGGATCGTCGCGGGAATCATCGGTCATGAAGGCATTTGAAAAATAAATGGGTGCAGCGTTCAGGGGGTCAAGGCATGCACAACTCCATAAGGACCGGCAAAAATGGTTGCAACGACCGCTCGCGTCTTCCGAGGCAGCCAATGGCAGCACCGCACAATCCTGATCCGGTCCCACCCGGCGCTTCGCAGACACAGACTACCTTGGAAGGTTCGGCCCTTTTCGTGGCCACGTTGACCTCCTTCATGGGCCCATTCATGATCTCGTCCGTCAATGTGGCCCTGCCGGCGATTCAAGAAAACCTCCAGATGACGGCCGTTCAACTGGGATGGGTGGCGACGGCCTACCTGCTGGCCATGGCCGTGGGCTTGATCCCGGCCGGCAAGATCGCCGATATCCACGGCCGCAAAAAGGTGTTCAGCACCGGCCTGACCGTGTACACAGCCGGATCGACGGCCGCGGCCTTCGTGGACCACACCGCCTGGTTTCTTCTCCTGCGCGGTGTCCAGGGTCTGGGGGCGGCCATGTTCGTGACCACCGGCATGGCCATCCTGACATCGATCTTCCCGCCGCAGCGGCGGGGCCGGGCCATCGGCGTCTATGTCTCCGCCGTCTACGTCGGGCTTTCCGTCGGACCCTTCGCCGGCGGTTTTCTGACCCAGCATTTCGGCTGGCGCAGCATCTTTTTGATAATGCTTCCGCTCGGGATCGGCTCTGTGGCTGTCACGCATGCCTTTCTCAAGGGGGAGTGGCTTGACACCGAGAGCCACAGGTTGGATATTCCCGGCTGCCTGATCTATGCGTGCGCCGTTTTCGCCCTGGTATACGGGGCGACGATTCTGCCCACCTTTACCGGTTTTGCGCTCATTACCGGTGGGCTCTTCGGGCTGGTGTTCTTTTTCCGGCAGCAGCGCCGAACCCCTGATCCGGTTTTCGACGTCGGCCTGTTTGTCGAGAACCGCAACTTCACCTTTTCCAGCCTAGCCGCCCTGCTCAACTACTCGGCCACTTTTGCCGCCACCTTCATGATGAGCCTCTATCTGCAATACATCAAAGGGTTGACGCCCCAAGCCGCCGGCACCGTGCTCATGGCCCAACCGGTGATCATGGCGGCCCTCTCCCCCCTTGCCGGGCGACTATCCGACCGGGTCGAGCCGCGGCTGCCGGCAACGGCAGGAATGGCCGTGACCGCCATCGGGATGGCGATTTTCACGCAACTGCATACGGACACCCCGATCAGGTACATTGTCGGCAACCTGGCCTTGCTCGGATTCGGTTTTGCGCTCTTTTCCTCTCCGAACATGAGCGCCATCATGGGTGCCGTGGCCAAAAAAGACTACGGCATCGCCTCCGGCGCAGCAGCAACCATGCGATTGATGGGACAGATGGTCAGCATGGCCATCGCCACCGTTGTGCTGTCCGTGTTCATCGGTAATCATGCGATCGCACCGGACAGCTTTGCCCGTTTTTTGTCAAGCACCCGGATGGTTTTCGCGGTATCGGTGGTGTTGTGTACGGTGGGGATATTCTTTTCCATGTTCCGGGGGCGCTTGCGGCGGCGGTGAACACACCGGGAGTACGACCGCCAAGACGTTTTAAAGATGCGCCGGCGTCGGTTTCATTTGGAAATCAGCCATGGCTAAAGCCCTCGCCGGTATCCATCAGCAGCTTGTGTTCAGTGCGCGTTTTCCCGGTTGAACAGGTCCCCGACCACTAGCGCTCCCGTCAACCAACACGCCAGCCCGAAAGGCGGATATCCCCCGAATCCCAGGATCGGCATTTCAAACAGGTGAAAGCGCTGCACGTAGGGTATGGTGTAGGTCCAGCGGGCCAAGCTGAAGTAGTTCCACATTTCCCAGAAGAATCCGCAGACCAGGGCCGCAAGGGCCGGGACCACCACCGGGCGCCAGTCGCCGATTTTTAGCGGATGGAGGAGGGTGGGTTGGCCGGTCCATGTCTGAATGCAGAGGATGATGATCAAGGGCGATACCCACAATAGGGCAAAGAGTTGATCCGGGAAGATGCCAATCATGGCCAATCCGATGCATGCGGCCGGCAGACAGATTGCCTGAACCCACCATGAGGAGGGTAGATGGAGCCGACGGCAGGAGGCCAGGCCATTACCAAGGACGGGGATGGTGAGCAGCAGGTCGATCATGCTGATCACCCCGGGCAGCACCGTGGCAAATGCAAGACTGGAGAAATACGAATACTCCGCCGGTCCCATGCCTTCGATGCCGGTGTAATACCAGTTTTGAACGAAACGGTTGAGGTATTCGAAGAACCACCAGAAACCGGCGCTGACTGGAAAAAGCAGCAGAAACCGCAGCGGCCGACGCAGCATCAGGCAGCTGCCGCTGCGTTTGACGGCAAGGGCGTTGACGACGAGGATGAAGCCGGCCCAGATGGGCAAAAAGGTGTGCGGCTGGAAAAGCCAGAACCAGGTGAATCGCTTCCAGGCCATGAGCCAGGAAGCCAGACAGAGAGCCATGCCGGCCCAACCCCACCATGGGAAGGCGTTGTGGAAAACCGGTGCGCCAATCGGTTCCGTTTTATTCCGTTGCCCGCAGTGAATCGCCCCCAACAGGCCGCCGATCATCAGCAGATCGGCAGTGGCAAAAAAGCAAAACCAGGACCATGAAAAACCGGCGTGCGCGACATAGCGGGTCACTGGCGGAATTTCCAGATAGGGAGCAGGATCGCGGCCGGCAGCGATGACGCCCAATAGGGGAAGACCGACCAGCAGCAGGGCAAGGGCTATTGATCCGAAAAAGGTCTTATTATCTGACCTTTGCATGTTGCTCAACATTTGAATCCTATGAATATCGACTGCTGCGATCCTCTGACCGCTTCGGATCCGGCGTCACCCGGTTATCGAATCCATGAGATCACCACCGTTCCCAAAACCAGGGCGATGATGCCCACCAGCCGGTACCCCTGGTCCGAAAGCATGCGCAACCAGTCTTTGCTGATTTCAAAAATGCCGCCAGGGTTGAAATAGATCAGCGCGCCCTTGATGATGCCCAGGATGCCGATCACCCCGATAAACCAGCCGTGGCTGGTCGAGGATGCAGCCAACAGCAGCAGCAGGCCGAAAACGGCGGGAATCAATGCCAACCATTTAGGCGCCAGCTTGGTTAATAACCCTTTGAAATAGGACCGATAAGCTTCCGTGTAGAGAATGGCGAACGCCCCGCCTGCGATCCAAACAAAACCCAATAGATACGCCACGACCTTCATCGTTTTTTTTCTCCTTCTTCCTATGTGAATGCCTTTGTCGGTTTCAATTCCAATTTATGATCATACGATTACCCAAAAGCGGTGCATGTCAGATCATACCCCATACGACCAGAACGATCAATGACATGAGGGTCACCGGCGCGCCCACCCGTGCATGCTCCCTGAATGAGATGGTCACGCCCAGGCGGGACGCCTGTTCGATGACAATCAGATTGGCGATGCTGCCCAGCACGAACAGATTGCCGGCAAAGGTGCTGGACAACGCCAGTGTGTACCACTGCTGGGGAGCCTTCGGGTCCATGAACGGGATCATCAGCATAACGGCGGGCACGTTGCTGAAGATGTTGCTGAGCACCACCGTCAGGGTCGTCAGGATGGCGAGGTTGCCAAGATTCATCCCCCATCCGGCGAGCCGGTTTACGACCAGGTTCAGATCGTAGGCCTGGGTGATGCCGTGGATGACGATGAACAGCGCGCAGAACAGGGTGATCAGGTGCCAATCCACCAGGCCAAGAATGTCGCGGGTTCTCATCCGGCGGCTGCAAAGCAGGATGCCGGCGATGGCGATGGCCGACACCTCGCGGGGCAGGGGGCTGAAAAACAGGACCACGAGTCCAATTGCGGCGGCGATGCCTTTGGTGCTCTGCCAGGGGTTGAAATCGGGCCAGGCGTTGGGGTCACCGGCGGTCGGACAGGTTTCGCCGAGGATCATCCGGCCCCGGTAAAGCCTGAGCAGTATCAGGTAGCTGCCCGCCAGGGAGATGATTGCCGGCGGTGCGCACCAGACGATGAAACGGTCGAAGGCCAGTTGGCCCACCTGGCCGATGAGCATGTTCTGGGGATTGCCGATGATTGTTGCTGCCGAGCCGATGTTGCTGGAAACCGCCAGTCCCAGCAGGAAGGGCAAAGGGTTCATGCCCGAACGCATCAGGGCGGTCGTCAGCACCGGTGTGAAGGCAAAACAGACGATATCGTTGGCCAGCAGAGCCGACATTACCGCACTGGCCGTCATGAGAACCAGTAAAAACGCCTTCGGTTTCGCCAGCAGCGTCACAATCCGAGAGGCCGCCCAGGTGTAAAAGCCGCCGAGCCGCAGCTGGGCCGAAATGATCATCAGTGAATAGAGCAGCAGGATCGTGGGCAGGTCGATGGATTGAACCGCGGATTGGGTGGAGACCACGTCGAAACCCACCATGGCGATGGCACCCAAAAGGGCGATGCCCACCCGGTCGATTACCAGTCCCGGCACCTTGCCCAAAGCGATGCCAAAATAGGTGATCAGAAAGATGGTCAGGGGCATGGGAATCAGGTGATTGGATAGGAGATTGATGGTTTGGCAGCCAAGTCTTACCCATTGATTTTTTATATGACCAACAGCCAGAACCGCTACAGCTTAACCTCGCTGGGGACGCCCAGATACTTGGCGCGGATGCGGTCAAAGTGACGCATCAGTGCGCCCCGCCGCACGCCCGCCGTTTTAATGCCGTCCCCGGCTTCCATGCTGGTCAGGGTGGCCTCGATTTCTTCAAGCATTTCCCGGACCTCCTGTTGCCAGTCGCCCTTGTCAAGGGTGACGTACCAAAGACGGAAGGTCAGGGTGTAGAGCTGGTCGGAAACGGATTTCAGCACCGGATTCCCGGCGGCTTCATGGACCACACGGCGCAATCGACGGTCGATTTCCACCAGGGCACCGGGGTCTTTGCGGTCAGTCAACAGGCTGCAATCCTGGCGGATGCTGCGGATGTCTGCCAGGTGGTAGTCCCTGGCCAGTTCGGCGCACAGCCGGCCTACCTCCCCTTCGATTCCCAGACGGGCCTGGAAGGCGTGCATCATCGTCTGGAACTCTATCGGGGTGACCATGGTACCGGTGCGGGCGATGATGCGGGCCAGCTGCTCCCAGGACAACCGGTACAGCACTTCGCGCATGGGCGTGCGGCTGACGCCGAATTCCCTGGCCAGCACGTTTTCATTGAGGATCTGCCCCGGCGAATACTCCAAAAACAGAATCCGGCGCTTGATTTCCCGGTAGATGTCAGGGTTCATCGGCGTGCGGCTTTCCTGCGTGGGGTTGATATACCAATGTCCCGGAAAGGCGAATGAATATGATTAAAACAGCATCCCCACATACCCCACAAAGCTGTCGACCGGGTTTTTATCGTAGCTGGTGGCGTAGGCCATCACTTCAGCCTTGCGGGCGCCCATGGCTCTGCCGGCGGCGATGGCTGCAGCCGCAGCCCCGCAGCAGCAGGCATTGTCATTGCTGAGGCCCTCGCGGATAACGGCTTCCGGATCCATGCGGGTCATGGCATCGATGACGCGTCGATCGTTCTCATCGCGAACCCAGTTCAGCGCTTTTGAACCGGTGCCTTGTGAGGTAAACCCATAGCTGGGACCATAGTGGGTGAGGTCGGTTGACCCGATAACCACGATGCGAAGGTCAAGCTCCCGGGCAGCGTGCACCACTGATCTTGCCAATTCCAGGGTTTCCCGCGTGGGTGGTACGCCCATGGCCACGATCCGGGCGTCCTTGAAAAAATAGCGCACGAAAGGCAGCTGAAGTTCGATGGTGTTATCCTGCTGGAATTGGCTGGGGGATTCCACCTGAAACGTATACTGGCGGGTCAACGCTCCGGCCAGGGCCGTGTCCACCGTGATGGCTCCAAAGGGGGTTTCCCACTTTCCCTCGGGCATGATATAGCGGGGGGAGCCGCTGTGCAGATGCATGCCGAAGACGACCACCACATCGGGTGACGCAACTTTGGCCAGCTGATGAATGACGTTGCAGGCGATGCTGCCGGAAAAATACCATCCGGCGTGAGGAACAATACCTCCTACGGGATTGGCGATGGACCCGGGTGGGTATTTGTCCGCTTCGACGAACTCGCGGATCCGGTCTTCACAGGCCTGTCGGTCGGATGGATACCAGCTTCCGGAAAAGATGGATTTTCTCAGATTCATTGCCGCGCCCCCCCTTCTGAAAAGATCCTGTTAAACCGTTTTTCGGCTTTCCTGTCCAGGTAAAGTTTGGCATAGAAAAACGGCAAGGTCACGGCTTTTTTTTTGGAAGATCGTGCTTATCGTATACAAATGATGAAAACCAGCGGGGTTCACTGCCAACGCACACCTTACGGATCAAGGCAGTTGGTAGTACTTATTCAACTCGGAGGATGCCATGTGGGACTATACTGAAAAAGTGAAGGATCATTTTCTTAATCCGCGCAACGTCGGTTTCATAGACGACTTCGACGGGATCGGTGAGGTGGGCTCTCTGGCATGCGGCGACGCGCTGAAACTCACCTTCAAGATGGGTGAAGACCAGCGAATTGCCGACGCTAAATTTCAGACATTCGGCTGCGCCAGTGCCATTGCATCGTCGTCGGCCTTGACTGAAATGGTCAAGGGCATGACCCTGGAAGAGGCGGCCAAGGTGACCAACGAGGATATTGCAGACTATCTGGGCGGCCTGCCCAAAGAGAAGATGCACTGCTCGGTGATGGGTCGCGATGCCATGGAAAAGGCCATCGCCTATTATCGTGGGGAAGCCGAGAAAAAGATTGAAGGCGAGATCGTCTGCGAGTGTTTCGGAGTGACCGACAAACAGATCGAGCGGGCGGTGAAGGAGAACGGCCTCACCGCCATCGAGGAAGTGACGGATTACGTGAAGGCTGGCGGTGGCTGCGGTAACTGCCACGACAAGATCCAGTTCATAATCGATTCCGTTTTGGGCAACGCGCCCCGAGCGGCTAAAAAACCCGAAGCGTTGACCAACATCCAGAAGATCAAGATGATCGACGCCACCCTGGAACGCGAGATCAAGCCGGCATTAAACCAGGACGGCGGGGATATCGAACTGGTGGATGTGGACGGCAACCGGGTTCTGGTGAAGCTGCGGGGAACCTGCGCCTCGTGCAGCAAATCCCAGATCACTCTCAAGCATTACGTGGAAACCAAACTCAAGGACCTGGTTTCCCAGGATCTGGTTGTCGAGGAGGTGTAGCGCATGAAACCCGTTTATATGGACAACAATGCCACCACCCGTGTCGCTCCGGAAGTGGTCGAGGCGATGCTGCCCTATTTTTCCGACCTATACGGCAATCCTTCCAGCATGCATGCCTTCGGCGGCAACGTGGGCGCTAAACTCAAAACGGCCCGTCAACACGTGGCCACACTGCTTGGCGCCCTGCCTGAAGAGATCCTGTTTACCAGCTGCGGTACGGAAAGCGACAGCACGGCCATCCATGCCGCCATCCGCTCCAATCCGGACAAGCGTCATATCATCACCACCCGCGTGGAGCACCCGGCAGTGAAAAATCTGGGTGAGCACCTGGCCAAAAACGGCTACCGGGTCACCTTCGTACCCGTGGACCGGCAGGGCCGCTTGGATCTGGATTACCTTTATAAGAAGCTTTCCGACGATACGGCCATTGTCAGCATCATGTGGGCCAACAACGAAACCGGAACGATTTTTCCCGTTGAAGAGATTGCCCGCACGGTCAAGGAGCGGGGTATCGTCTTTCACACCGACGCGGTCCAGGCGGTGGGTAAAATTCCCATTAACATGGCCGGCTCGTCCATCGATATGCTGTCCCTCTCCGGACACAAACTGCACGCACCCAAGGGCATTGGTGTACTCTACATCCGCAAGGGCACCAAGTTCGCCCCATTTCTAATGGGCGGTCATCAGGAGGCCGGCCGCCGGGCCGGAACCGAAAACACCGCCGCTATGATCGGTATGGGGCGGGCCGCGCAGCTGGTCATGGAATACATGGACGAAGAAAACACACGGGTGCGGGAGCTGCGCGACAAGCTGGAAACTGAACTGCTTAAGCGCGTGCCCAACAGCATGATCAACGGCGATCCGGAAAACCGGCTGCCCAACACCACCAGCATCGCCTTCGAGTTTGTCGAGGGAGAGGCTATTTTGCTGCTGATGGACCAGCACGGCATCTGCGCCTCATCGGGGTCGGCCTGCACCTCCGGCTCCCTGGAGCCGTCTCACGTGCTGCGGGCCATGGGCGTGCCCTTCACCGCCGCCCACGGTTCCATCCGCTATAGCCTGAGCATCTACAACACTGAAGAAGAAATTGATTTCGTCATCGACAAAATGCCCCCCATCATTGTGCGTCTGCGTCAGATGTCGCCTTTCTGGCTGCAGGCCAAAAAGGCTTGAATATAGGGTGGAAAATCCTGAACTGCCCGGCCTGTGCGCCATATGGGTGGGAAAGTGCCTTAATCTACCAAGCCGGCCAGAGAATCGGCAGCAGCCATACCGAGACCGCGAAGGTGACCAGCGTGAGCGGTACTCCCACCTTCACGTAGTCGAGGAATCGGTATCCGCCGGGTCCCATGACAAGCAGATGGGCGGGATGCGACAGTGGACTTGCAAAACTCGATGAGGCGGAGATGGCAACCGTCATCATCAGCAGATGTGGTGAAATCCCCAGGGTGGCTGCGGCGCTGAGCGCTACCGGTGCCATCAAGACCACCAAGGCTGCCGTAGGGATTACCTGAGTGCCTAGCACGGTGACCAGGAAAATCGCGGCGACCACCCAGCGGGGTCCGAGGTCCCCCACCGTGGCGATCAGGAGTTGGGCCCCCAACTGCGCTGCACCGGTGTTTTCAATGGCTACCCCCAGAGGCAGCATGCAGGCAATCAGAAAAACGACTTTCCACTCAATGGCACGGTAAGCTTCTTCCATGCTCAGACATCCGGCAAGGACCATGAGTGCCGAACCGGCAAGTGCGGCGATGGAAATGGGCACCATGTCGAGGATGGCGCTTAGGAGCACTGCCAGCATGATGGACGCAGCCACAGGAGCCTTTCCCAGGCGTGGGGCCTGAACGGCAGCTGTATCTAACACCAGAAAATCAGGATCCCTTGCAACGGCCTCCAGTTTTTGCCGCTGCCCATAGACCAGCAGGGCGTCCCCGAACTTGAGCGGCATATCCTGCAGCCCGGTGCGGTGCGCGCGGCCATTTCTCCAAATGGCCAGTACGCTGATGCCATAATGATCCCGGAACAAAAGGTCGGCCAAGGTCCGGTTTGCGAGGGTGGTCCTCGGAGAAAGCAGCACTTCGGTCACCCCGATTTGCTGAGACTCAAGTTCGGCAAGTAGACTGGCGGACTGCTCAGCGATCTCAAGCCCCTGAAGTCCCTCGAGAATTTCAAGGTCCCGGGGAGATCCCTGCATGACCAGCAGATCGCCGGCCTGCACCTTTTCATGCGGCGGCGGCATGCAGATCAGTGTCTCACCACGCAAAATTCCAGCCACAGTAAGCCCAAAAGCATTTCCCAGGCGACTTTCGACAAGATCGCGGTCTGCCAGCACCGATCCCGGAGGGACCCGCACCGGAAGCAGCCTGGCGCGGCCACCGGTCAGCCGATCCACCTCATCCTGGGGGACGAAACGCGATTCGGTCACGTGGCCAAGACGAAACAGCGCTTCCAGGGCCTCTTTTTCTCCCTGGAGCAGCAGCCGGTCCCCTTCGACGAACCGGTGCCGCCGTGCATCCCTGATGGCGTTGCCGGTTGCGTCATGCAGGGCCAGCACATGAACCCGATGGTTTGGCCGCAAACCACTCTCGGCCAATGTGGTGCCTAAAAGGGGGGATTTCCCGGTCACACGACCCTCCGCAGCCATCATTCGGCGAAAAATCAGCGCTTTTATGCCATCGAGCGCTTCGATCCGGAGATGCTGGCTGCCGTGAAATCGACGCAGGTGGTCGGGTTGGCCGTGCACGATGAGCTTGTCATCCACTTGCAGGATTTCCGCGGGCCGGGGGGCAAGCGTCAGGATCCCTTTTCGCTGGAGCGCCACCACCGTTAGGAACAGTGCCGAACCCAGACGGCTTTCGGCTAAGGTACGACCGGCCAGTTTAGACCCCGCTCGAATCCAGGTGGTGAAGATATGATTGTCGAGCTGATACGGATCTGCGCCCGTCCGGCGGCTGTCGGTGGCTGTTTCCCTGGAACGTGCGGGAAGCAGGCGGCGTCCGAGCAGCACCATATAGAAAATTCCTGCCACTACAATGGCCGCGGTGATAGGGGTGAAATCGAAAAGTTCAAAGGGTTCGAGGCCGGCGGCACGGAGGGCATCGGTGGCGAGGATGTTGGGCGGGGTGGAGATTCCGGTAAAAGGACCGCCCAGGAGGCACCCCAGCGCCAGGGGCATCAGAAGCCGTGAAGGCGGGCGACCACTGCGCCTTGACAGCTCCATCGTCGCCGGTAACAGGATCGCGGCAACGGTGACGGTATTGATGAGCGCCGACAAAACGCTTGCAGCCGCCATCAAGATCACCATGAGCAGCATCTCACTTCCCTGGGCGAAACGCTGAAGAGGCTGTCCGAGAAGGTGGGCGATCCCGGTGCGGTTCAGCCCCGAGGAGAGAATGAACATCGCCCACACCGTAACCACCGCCGGGCTGCTGAATCCCGCCAGCGCCTCCCCGGGGGAGACGAACCCGCCCAGGGCCATGGTCGAGAGCACAAGCAGTCCGACCAGGTCAACTGAAAGCCAGCCGCCGATGAAGACGATGAAAGCCACGGCAACAATTGCCAACAGCAGAATTACTTGAACCGTCACGACAGCTTACCTCACTGGATGACGCAACATTGCAAGCATAACCTTGTGGAACCGTGGGTTTGCATTCAGGTTACAGAAAATGGCTGCGGCCACATTGTTTGAATGGATTATGCTTTTAATTTCTCCTTTACCTGCCCTACCAGCCAGCCGATCCATTCGTTGAAACCGGCTTCGGTTTTGGCGGAGATCTCGAAGACCGGCATGCCTGGGTGCACATTGGCAATCGTTGATCGGACCAAATCCATGTCGAAGTCCAGATAGGCCAAAAGGTCAATCTTGTTGAGCAGGGTGGCGTTGCACACCCTGAACATCAGGGGATACTTGGCCGGTTTGTCCTCGCCTTCGGTGACCGACAGCACGACCACGCGTTTGTCTTCACCGATGTCGAACTCGGCCGGGCAGACCAGGTTGCCGATGTTTTCTACGATGAGCAGATCGATGGCATCCAGGTCCAGGTCGGCCACGGCTCTCTCCACCACATGGGCCGCCAGGTGGCAGTCACCCCCGAAGGCGTCGGTGTTGATCTGGGTCACCGGGGCGCCGGATTGGGCCAGTCGGTCGGCATCATGGGTGGTGCAGATGTCGCCTACGATGACTGCACAGCGCAACTCCGGCATGATGCGGGCCAGGGTTTTCTGCAGCGTCGTGGTCTTGCCGGATCCCGGTGAGCTCATCATGTTGAGGACGAAGACCTTTTTCTCGGCGAAGACGGCGCGCAAGCGGCCAGCCATGATGTCATTGGCGTCCAGCACCCGCCGAACCACCTTGATCTCACGAGTCCCGGACCGGCGGGATTCCACGTCATGTCCATGATCATGGTGGTGATCATGGGGTCCGTGATGTTTAGGGTCGTGGTGATAGCGTCTGGTTGTGTGTTTAGCGATGAACCACATGGCTAATCCTCATCTTCGATTTCTATGGACTGGATATCCAGTTCGCGGCCGGAGAGAAGATCGACGGCCCCGCTCCGGCAGGATGGACAGGTGAACACCGCTTCCTTGACTGTCCACCGGTTCTGGCAATCCTTGCACCGGGCGACAACGGGAACCTCTTCGATGGCCAGTTCGGCGCCTTCCAGCGGCGTATTTTTGACCACCAGGTCGAAGCAGAAGCGCAGGCTGTCCGCGACGATAGCCGACAGCTTGCCCACCTGGAGGTTGATCCGCCGGACTTTGGCCCCCTGCATATCTTCGGGGATGGATGCCGTGGCGATATCCGCAATCTCCATGGCGATGCCCATTTCGTGCATGTTTGATCCTGAGTATTCGGTATTTTTAAAAACGTAGAAATCGGTTAAATATGCCGTTTTTATAATTTAAAATACCGCAGCGCAGATGTCTCCCAATGTACCCAGATTTTCGCACACGTGTATGCCGCAGGCTTTCATGGCTTCGATCTTGCCCTGGGCCGTACCGCTGCCGCCGCTGACGATTGCCCCGGCATGGCCCATGCGACGGCCCGGGGGAGCTGTCAGACCGGCGATGAAACCGACGACCGGTTTGGTGACGTTCGCTTTGATGAAAGCGGCCGCTTTCTCCTCAGCATCCCCGCCGATCTCACCAACCATGACGATGCCCGTGGTCTCATCGTCGGCCTGGAAGGCTTCCAGGCAATCGATGAAGTTGGTGCCGTTGACCGGATCGCCGCCGATGCCGATGCAGGTGGTCTGGCCGATGCCCTGCTGGGTCAGCTGGTGGACCACTTCGTAGGTGAGGGTTCCCGAGCGGGAGACTACCCCGATGGGGCCGCCGGGCTTATGGATCGGGCCGGGCATGATGCCGATTTTGCACTGGCCCGGGGTGATGATGCCGGGGCAGTTGGGGCCGATCAGTCTTACCGGTTTGTTTTTGATGTAATTTTTGACTTTCATCATGTCCATTACCGGTATGCCTTCGGTGATGCATACGATTAATTCGATGCCGGCGTCGGCTGCTTCCATGATGGCATCGGCTGCAAAGGGCGGCGGAACGAAAATCATGGCACAGTTGGCTCCGGCCTGGGTCCGGGCGTCTGCCACGGTATTAAAGACCGGAACATCATCCATCTTCTGGCCGCCCTTGCCCGGCGTTACCCCGGCCACCACGTTGGTTCCGTATTCGATGCACTGGCGGGTGTGGAACTGGCCTTCCCGGCCGGTAATGCCCTGGACAAGCAGCCTGGTGTTTTTGTTGACGAATATGCTCATGGCGTTACCTCGTAGGAATTGGCATTATAGTTGTTTTGCTATTTCAGCCACCTTTTGGGCGGCGTCCTTCAGGTCTTTGGCGGTGATCAGGGTCAGGTTCGATTCGGCCAGGATACGTCGGCCGGCCTCCACGTTGGTGCCTTCCATGCGCACCACCACGGGAACCGTCAGGCCCACCTTTTTGGCTGCTTCCACAACACCCTGGGCCAGTATGTCGCAACGCAGGATGCCCCCGAAAATGTTGATTAAAATGCCTTTGACGTTGGGGTCGCTGAGGATGATGCGGAAGCCGTTTTCCACCATCTCGGCATTGGCGCCGCCGCCCACGTCCAGAAAATTGGCCGGTTCGGCACCGGCCAGCTTGATGATATCCATGGTGGCCATGGCCAGGCCTGCGCCGTTGACCATGTTGCCGATGTTGCCGCCGCCGCCCAGGTTGATGTAGTTCAGGTTGTAATGGGAGGCTTCGACTTCCAGCGGATCCTCCTCATCGGTGTCGCGATACTCCAGGATGTCCTTGTGGCGGTAAAGGGCGTTGGCGTCGATGTCCACCTTGGCATCCAGCGCGATCACGCGGTCATCTGCGGTAATCACCAGGGGATTGATCTCCACCAGGCTGCAGTCGGTCTGAATGAAAAACCGGTACAGGTTGGCCAGCAGCCGGGTGAATTCCTTCATAACGGCCCCGGGAATGTTGAGTCCGAAGGCCACCTGGCGGCAGTGGTAGCCCTGGATGCCCAGCAGCGGGTCCACATGGGCCTTGATGATTTTTTCCGGGGTGTCGGCAGCCACGGCTTCGATGTCCATGCCACCGGCCTGGCTGGCCATGATCACATGGGTGGCCGTGGCCCGGTCGGGCAGAATGCTCAGATAAAGCTCCCTGGCGATGTTGAGGCCCTGCTCCACCAGCACCTTGCGCACCGGTTGTCCCTGAGGGCCGGTCTGGTGCGTCACCAGGTTCATGCCGATGATTTCATCGGCCAGGGCGGCCACTTCTTCGAGCGATTTAGCCAGTTTTACTCCGCCGCCCTTTCCGCGGCCTCCGGCATGAATCTGGGCTTTGACCACGACGGGATAAGCGCCCAATTTTTCGGCTGCGGCTTTGGCCTCATCCGGGGTGAAGGCCACGGACCCTTCGGGCACCGGAATGCCGTATTTGCGGTATAATTCTTTGGCCTGGTATTCATGGATTTTCATGATACCGTATCTCCTTTTAGGCTTTTGGGATCAGATGTTTGAATTCTGCTCGCTGATCCGGCATATTTGAAGTGTTTGGGGTTGCCGACGTGCAAACTTAAAGAGCACAAAGCCTATTGCCGTCGCTCCGTGCTCTATAAGGTTGATCAGCATGGGATGCGGACCGGTTACCCGATCACGCAGAGAACATCTCCCTTGGCCACCGAATCACCGGAAGCGAAGTTGATGGCCTTGATGGTGCCGGTGGCCGGTGCGGCCAGGGCGTTTTCCATCTTCATGGCCTCCAGGATCACCACGGTTTCGCCTTCGTTGACCGTGTCGCCCACTTTCTTGTCGTACTTGACGATCATGCCGGGCATGGGGGCGGCCAGGGGGGTGCCGGATGCGGCGGCTGCCGGTGTGGGAGCGGCTGCAGCGGCTTTCTTCTCCGTTGTTGCCGCCGGTGCGGCGACGGGTGGGGCCGGAGCTGCGGCTGTGGACGGTGCGGCCGCCGGCAATCCGCCGGAAAGCTGAATCTGCTGGGCGTACTTAAGGATGGGGCTGCCGCCGACTTCATCCACACCGACTTCAAAGTACTCATTGTCTACAAATACATTGAAAGTGCGCAGGTTTTCACCCTTGGCCGGGGCGTCCTTCTTTTTCTCCACCAGTTCACCCGCCAGCGCCTTTTTCACCAATCCGTCGCGTTTTCTGACCTGATCCAACGTGATGGGTTTGACTGCAGCGGGTGGATCCTCTTTGCCGTACTTCCACTGCAGGAACTTCTTGCCGGTGACCGGATAAATGGCATAGAGCACCAGGTCGTCGAGATCCACGGCCAAGTCGCCGATTTCAGCCTTGGCCTTTTCCAGTTCAGGTTCAAGCACTTCGGCGGGCCGGCAGGTGATGGGCTTTTCGCCGCGTTCGTAGCCCTTGAGTGCCTTTTTCTGGACTTCGGCGTCAATGGGCACTGCGGTTTTACCATACAGCCCGTAGCACAGGTCCTTGACCTGACCGGTGATCATTTTGTAGCGCTCTTCCGGGGTGTCAAAGAGTACGTTGTTGACCGTCTGGATACCCACGATCTGGCTGGTGGGGGTGACCAGCGGAATCTGGCCGAGTTCCTTGCGCACCCGCGGCAGCTCCTTGTAAACTTCACCGATTTTGTCCAGGGCATCCATGTCACGCAGTTGGTTGACCAGGTTGGAGAGCATGCCGCCCGGGGTCTGGTGCAGCAGCACGTTGATATCGATGACGGACATCTTGGAGTCGTCGAGCAGGTGCTTGTACTTGGGCATGACCTCTTTCTCGAAGATCTCGTTGATCCGGGCCATCAGCTTGATATCGAAACCGGTGTCGCGGTTGGTTCCCAAAAGGGCCATGACCAGCGGTTCGACGGCGGCGTGGGAGGTCTGGTAGGCGTAGGGA
>NZ_JAWOHB010000170.1:0-8555 GCF_046496365.1 Desulfosarcina sp. | reverse complement strand
GGCAAATCAATAAAATAATTTTTGCCAGTAAGGCTACAGCGCGCAAAGTTAGGCGAATTTTTATTGATATATTTGCTTTGCACTTACAGATGCATGTTTTGATCAAGTTAAAACCACATAAAAAAATACCCTTAAGCAGCAGGGAGCTGATACTGGTCGTTTCACTTTTTCTGGTCTGTTCCTGCAATCCGACAAAACGGACATTCTGGACAGCGATGACATAAACACCGTATTTATCGCCACACGCCACGATTCTCACGCCGGTTTCGTAAAAAAAGCACTCAAGGCGACCAAGCACGTGTTTGTGGAAAAACCCCTGTGCCTGAACGAACAGGAGTTGAACGACATCTTTGAACTTAACGCCCCACAAGCTGAAGGTGGCAATTCCGACAACCAACCAACCAATCACACCAATTCAACTAGTTCAACCAACCAACCAATTCTAATGGTCGGCTTCAACCGCCGCTTCGCTCCTCTGGCGACCAAGCTGAAACAAACCTTTGGCCATGGTCCGATGGCCATGACCTATCGAATTAACGCTGGTGCAATTCCCGCCGATTCATGGATTCAGGATCCTGAAATCGGCGGCGGACGCATCATCGGCGAAGTTTGCCATTTTGTCGATTTTTTGACCTATCTGAATGGGTCGCTTCCTGAAACGATTTTCGCATCAGCCCTGACAGATCCGCAGCACATGAACGATGTGGTCAATGTGTCCCTGACCTATCGCAACGGCTCTATTGGATCGATAGACTACCTGGCCAACGGGGATAAAAGTCTGCCCAAGGAGAGGGTCGAGGTCTTTGCCAACGGATGTTCGGCGGTGCTTGACGATTTCAAAACCTTGTCCGTCTACGCCCATGGTCGCAAGCGGGATACCAAACTGATCAACCAGGACAAAGGGCAAAAGGTGCAAGTTCAATCGTTTATCAATGCCATTCTGACAGGATCGGAGGCGCCCATCGAATTGGCCGAGATATACAGTGCCACGTTGACGACCTTCAAAATTCTCGAATCCATCCGGACTGGCAGCGTTTTGAATTTGCAGTAATAGGCGAATCGACCAACCACACGATGCATTCAAAGGACTCCGGAGGCGCATATTTTCTGTCCAAAATCCTCCCAATTGCATGTTTGTATGCAATTGCGTTAGGATTTGCCGATGTACAGCACGGCTCGGCAGGCTTTTCGTCCTTAATGACACCACTCCCACGATTGCAGGTGTCTTCGACTGGCCACTATCTGGTCACGGAACAGTGTGAGCCGTTTTTCTGGCTCGGGGACACGGCCTGGCGGATGATTCAACGCGCCGTATTGAGTGACAATTCCGACCAGCCATCGGCAAGTCTTTATTTTGAAGCCCGGCGGTCCCAGGGCTTCAACGTGGTGCAAACCGTCGCTGCCCGGCATGGCGCCGTCGTCAACGCCGAGGGGCATCCCGCGTTTCATGAGGGCGATTTCACCCGGCCGCGAGTCGTGGACGGGCCGGGCAACGATTACTGGGATCTTTGCGATGCGCTGCTTGACCTCTCCCAGGCCAACGGGTTCTATGTGGCCTTGCTGCCGTTGTGGCTCAACGCCATCGACGAAAATGATCCGATCCTCCGGGATCCGTCCATTGCCTACCGCTACGGCCGTTTTCTCGGCCATCGCTACAACCAGCGAACCCATCTGATCTGGGTCATGGGCGGCGATCCATCGTATCGTCAGGGCCGCGATGTGAACCGGCCGGAACGGCTGGCGCTGGTGCGGGCACTGGCCGAAGGGGTCGCCGACGGGACAAACAACCATGGCACATACGACGGTAAGGCCGACTGGTCGTCGACCCTGATGACCTATCATCCCAGGGGAGGCGGATACTCGTCATCGCTGCATCTGCATAGGGAGGCGTGGATGGATTTCAACATGGTCCAGACGACCACGCTGTTCGACTTCGCCAACTATCGCACTATTGCCGCCGACGTGGCTAGACGGCCTCCAAAACCAACGCTCGATGCTGAGGTGGCTTACGAAGGATCCTTGTCGCTGTCCAAAAAAGAGCCGCAAAATAGGCGAATTGCTCCTTGGGACGTGCGCCGCGCCGCCTACTGGGCGGTGTTTGCGGGCGCCTTCGGGCACACCTACGGCCACCGCAGCTTCATCGCCTGGACACGTTTGAACGAACGCAACCGATGGGGGGCCTATATCCCCTGGTTCGACGCCCTCGATACGCCGGGGGCGCGGCAGATGCGGCATCTGAATCAGTTGATGACGTCGCTGGCTTTTTTTTCCCGGATACCCGACCAATCCGTCATCGTTGGGGATACGGGGGCCGGGGTCAATCATGCACGGGCCACCCGCGACGCCGAAGGCAGCTATATTCTCGTCTACCTGCCCACCGGGCGGCCGACCGACATCAACCTGGAAACCCTCAATGGCCCGCGCGCCGCAGTCACCTGGTTCAATCCGCGGGACGGGAGCCGGCAGGCGGTCGAACCGGTCGCTACTCGGGAAATCCATCGGTTCCGACCGCCCACCAGCGGCGACGGCCAGGATTGGGTGCTGATGCTTCAGTCCATTCCAGCATCGTTGACAACCACGACTTCATCCTGAAGGCGGATCCGGTGTTGAATCTGCGGTTCTATTTAATGCGCCTGCGGCATGCCTCGTTTGCCGAGCTGTGTTGCCGAATACGGCAATACCTCGCGCGATTACATCTGCAGGCCATGGTGAGGTTTGACAGCCCTCTGCTGGGCGACCGTGCCGTGAATCTGGCACGCATTGACGGCACGCATGTGCCGGACCTTCTGGTGGAAAGAAACGGTGCATCCGCTGATCTACTCAATGGGCCGGCTGCAATCGCGGATGCCTTCAAAGCCGACATCCGGTTGCGTTGGGAGCCTGCCCGCCTTCAACTTGCGTCGTGCTATTTTGCCCGAGCTGGTCGTCCTTCGGGAAAGCACGACAATGCAGTGAGCGGGCAGGCGGCCGGGAACCTGATTCTATCCTGGCTTGACGCCAATCCCTTCCCGCGCGGAGAGCATTACCAATCGGCCATGGAGTGTGCCCTGCGCATCCCCGTTTTTTTTTATGCCCTCAAGCATTTGGAGCACCTGTCATCCGACCACCGCGATCGGATGCTGCAGGCCCTCTACCTGCATGCCAGGCTGGTTGCCAATCACCTGTCGCTCTATTCCTCCCTTGGCAACCACACCGTTACGGAAGCTATCGGCCTGGTTTTTGCCGGCGCGATCTATCGGTCCATGCGCACCGGTGGCCGCTGGCTGAAAACAGGCCTGCGAATCCTTGACGAGGAATTGCCGCACCAGATTCTCGAGGATGGCGGGCCTGCCGAGCAGTCGCTGGGTTATCACCGGTTTGTGTTGGATCTATACTGGCTGGCGATGGATTTCGTGCACAAGAACGACCTGGCCGACCTGAATCATTGGCGGCCGAGGCTGGCACGCGGGCAACATTTCCTGGATGTCTTTCAGGATCAAAACGGGATCGTTCCCGCCATCGGGGACAGTGATGACGGTGCCGCCGTGGCACCAGGGATCTCTCCCCGCCGGGAAACATCGGATAATTTCAAGGCCAACCGGGCCACTTTCCCTGATTCCGGATACAGTGTCATCAACGACGGCCGGCTGATCTTCACGTTTGACCATGGCCCCTTGGGCATGGCCCCGTTTTACAACCACGGGCATGCCGATGCCTTGTCCATTACCCTTTCCATGAACGGTCGCCCGTTGATCGTGGACCCCGGCACCTATCGTTACAACGGCGTTGAAAAATGGCGCCGCTACTTCAAAGGAACGCGGGCGCACAACACCGTCACCATCGATGATCAGGATCAGGCTGTCCAGGAAACCAGTTTCATCTGGAGCAATCCATACCATTCAAAACTCGTGGCGAGTGAAGAAGTAGGCAGTGATCTGTTCTGCAGTGCAGTTCACGACGGGTATGCCAGATTGAAGGCACCGGTCCAACACCAACGGTCGATTTCCTGTTTTGATCAGGGCAATTTCTTGATCAAAGATCGTTTTAGCGGCAGCGGAGTTTACCGGTTTGAGCTTAACTTTCATTTGCACCCGGATGCGATAGTAAAAAAAAATGGACCCTGGTGGGTGGTTGACCATGGCGGGGAAAGCGCTTTTCTGCACCTTTTAGAATTTGATTTTCAA
Organism: Desulfosarcina sp.; assembly: GCF_046496365.1. GTDB lineage: Bacteria > Desulfobacterota > Desulfobacteria > Desulfobacterales > Desulfosarcinaceae > Desulfosarcina. The sequence continues at coordinate 4,392 of NZ_JAWOHB010000170.1, read as the reverse complement.
GTGGTCCGTGGACAGGTACAACCATTGTTGGGGTGGTATTCCAATCGGTACGGGTACAAGGAACCCACCTGCACGTTGACCTGCTCCCGGTCTGGAAAGGCTGCCGACATTGTATTCACGACGGCAATTTTTACCCGGATGCCGTTACACCTTACGGGCGTGACGAACGAGGTGGATTAGTTTGAAAGACAGGTTGAAAATATTGGATATCTGGGTGGATCCGGTGGATCGGGCACAGGCCATCGAACGGGTGCGTGGATTTCTGCATGGCGATCGACCGTGCTCCATTTTTGCCGCCAACCCCGAAAAGAACTTTTCCGTTCCCAAAGACCCGCAACTGTGGGACGCCTTCAAGGCAGCGGATCTTTTAATCCCGGACGGCATCGGCATCGTCGTGGCGGCGAGGCTGCTTCACGGAGCCGTGCTGCAGCGCGTCCCTGGCGTGGAATTCATGCAGGAGATTTGCCGCCTGGCGGTGGAGGAGGACAAATCCATATTTATTTACGGCGCACGGGATGACGTCAACCAGGCCGCCGTGGAACAGCTGCGAATCCGTTTTCCCGCAATCCGTATCGCCGGGCGATCACACGGCTATGTGCCCGAGGAGCAGATGGCCGAGCTAGTGCGTTCCATTAATGATTCCGGTGCGGCCATTCTCTTTTTGGCCCTGGGGTCACCCAGGCAGGAAAAATGGTTTGCCGCCCACGCCTCGGAGCTGACTACGGTCAAGGTGTGCCAGGGCATCGGCGGTACATTGGATGCCATTACCGGCAGCGTAAAGCGTGCCCCCGATATCTGGATGCAATTGTCCCTGGAGTGGCTCTACAGATTGTTGACGGATCCCAGGCGGATCCACCGCCAGCGCGTGTTGCCGATCTTTGCTCTCAGGGTGCTGATGGCCATGGCCAAATCAAACCAATCGTCAATCCGAATGAAGCACCGAAAAAATAAGTCCATATGAGTTTAAAAGTCGATTATTCTGCCACAAATGCGCGTGATATATTTTTATGGCTGGCAGCCATCGCCACCCTGCTTGTTCTCGTTTATGCGATAATCCATATTTTCTGGCCATTTTTGCAATGGGGACCTCTAAGTAATTTGTTCGACCTGGATAGGGAGGTGTCGATTCCTTCATGGTATGCCTCAATGCAGCTGTTTGTCGTTGGCAGTCTGCTATTTTTGGCATCCAGAAACAACCAGAGGCGACAACACCTGCCCACATCGATTCTGATAACCGGAAGCCTGTTCTTTATTTTTTTGTCAGCAGATGAGGGTGCAGCGATTCACGAGAAGATAACGACACTATCCATTAATTTTGGGGTGAACTGGTTGCTATTTAAGGGGAATCACGGGGCGTGGATTCCCGTATATTCTATCTTGGCCCTGTCCGCCGTAATCTTGGCCGCACGGCAATTCCGGAAGCTGTGGAGGCATTTCAGACGTGAAATTCGGATAGCAATGCTCGGTGTTATCGTGTTTGTTACCGGTGGTGTCGGTCTTGAGGTCGTCAGCTACCTTTTTTTGCGATCTGGATCGAACAAAGGCTTATACAGGGTCGAAGTCGCTTGTGAAGAGTATCTAGAAATGATTGGTGTCAGCATCATGCTTTATGCCGTGTTATTGCTGGCCGCAAAGATCTCCGCAAAAAACCCGGCACCGGCATCCACAGACCTGGCTGAGGATTTTCAACCCCTCGACCTGAAACCGTGTGAATGAGCATCAAACTGACGGTGCAGTAATCCGGACAGGTGGCACTATTAACCGAAACCGGCGACAATGTCGCGGTCAGGATCAACCCATGAAGAAAATTGCCGAAGGGTTGAAATCTTTTGAGTAGTTGTACAAAAGTTTCGCTTTACACTTTTCCATGGAAACCTTATCATTGCGTCCCGTTTCGTCAATACCAGTGAATGGCTGAACCGATGGCTCAAATATTGCTGCACACCGTTGGATAGACCGATTGCCAGATGATTAGCGAACGGATCAATAGCAAAAACAATATTCTCAAGACGGTATGTCTTGTTTCCCTGCTATGTTTTGCATCTGTTATCTCGGGATGCGGCGGTGGTGGCGGCGGAGAAGAAGGCAATCCACCTACAAACCTGCCACCCATGGTGGACGCCGGCCAGGATCGATTCACGCTATCTTCCAATGCGGTTGCCCTGACGGCGGTCTCAAGCGACAGTGACGGAGTCATTGTTGCCCATCAATGGACCCAGGTGGCTGGCGCGCCGGTGGCCCTCGCTGGCCAATCGACGTCGACCCTAAATTTCACCGCACCGCCGGTGACGGGTACCTTGACCTTCAGCTGCGCGGTGACGGATGATGACGGCGCCCAGCAGTCCGATACCGTTTCGGTTTACGTGAGCAAGATCCTGTTGACCGACGCATTTGATACCTCGGCCAACTGGATCTTCCGCAACGACACCCCCAACGCGGTGGCGTGGTCGGCGGTTGGCGGTGAACTGCTGCAGGTCAACAACGTGTTCCGCAACGCTTTCCAGGAATCCTATCACCTGGGCACCTATGCCTATCTGGATCCTTTGGTGTTTGCCAAGCGCACCCGTTTCCGGTTCAGTGTGGACATCATTCCCCGGAAAAACGGCGACACCCGCGAGGGCAACGACATAGGCATCATGTTCCCCTATGCCGACGCCTACAACTATTACCGGCTTTCGATGAGTTCGCGCTACGGGTTTACCCGCCTGGAAAAGCGGCAGGGCGGGGCCTTCAGCACCGTGGGGGTCAATTCGATCGGTTACGTGGACGAGGACCCGCCCCTGCCGTTCAGGGTGACCGTGGAGATCAACGGCGACACCATCATGGTGTGGATCAGCTGGGATTTGATCGATGACGACCTGGTTTTTGCCGTGACAGACGCCGCCATCCAGCCGGGGACGGTCGCCCTGTATTGTCAGGACCGGGCCAGCTTCGACAATCTGGTTGTCTCCGACAATTCGCTGCAGCCGATGATTGCCGTGACCGCGCCCTTAGCGCACAGCGTAACGCCCGGTAATGCGCTGCCCGTGGAAGCCGTGGCCCTGAACCAACCCGCCGACGGCAGTGTGCGCTTCACCCTTGACGGGGCCAATGAAACGGTTGCCGTTAAGTCGGGCAATCGCTATTCGGCCCAGTATTCCGGGGTGCCTGCCGGGCAACACGACGTCACCGCCGAGTTGACGGATGCCGATGGGAATGAACTGAGCCATGACATCAATTTCGTTGTCGGTGTCGGCGGGAATTATTTCATCGCCGTGGGCGACAGCATCACCAACGGCGTCGGCGACGAAGACCCCCTGAACAACGATTCGATGGACGGCCTGATCGTATCCAGCCAGGGCTTTCAGGCCCAATTGAGCGACGAACTGACCTTTTCGACCGGCCTGCCCCAGATTGTCTTCAACGAGGGCATCGGCGGCGATCTCTCCAGCGACACAATGCTGCAGCGCATCGATTCCATCCTGGAGCGCCATCCCAAGGCCAATGGGATGCTGCTGCTCATCGGCACCAACGATGCCATGACCGTTCCGCAAACAGATCCCGTTGCTTTCGAATTCAACGTGACCCAGATCGCCACGGTAGCCCTTACGGAACTTGATCTGGTTTATATCGCGCTGATTCCACCTATCTATGATGGGTCCGGGAATCCGCGAATGACACCCAACAACCAAATAGCCTTGTTCAACACCCGCATCGAACAGAACATTGTGGACGACCCCAACGACAACCTCTATCTGGGGCCGGACTTATACAATCGGTTTGAGAACCAATTTGCCACCCTTTACACACCGCTGGACGGCACACCACCGGACGGCCTTCACCCCAGCGATGCCGGCTACCAGGCCATGGCCAGCGACTGGCATGCGGCCCTGGTGTCGATACCCTAGCGGTTATCTGGACCTTCGGCACTCACCATCCATCCTCCCTGACCGGGTGTTTGTTCCCAACCCGGTTTTTTTTGGTTGTCGCCCCGCGATTGGTTGCTCTTCTGTCCGTTTTCATTCGCTGGGTTTGATCATTGTTCGTCGCCGCGGGCCAACCCAGGCACACCCTGTTGACCCCGGAATGCCTTCCTGTTGGCCTGTTGGGGTGTGGAGATCATTGTAAAACTACGGGAGGTTGAGATTCTGTGCAACCAGGGTAATACGATTGCCGAGGCGGCGCGGCAGGCCGGGATCACGGAGCAAACGTATTACAGGTGGCGCAAGGAGTATGGCGGGATGAACAGCGCCGACGCCAAGCGGATGAAGGAACTTGAAAAGGAAAACGCCCGGCTGAAGAAACTGGTTGCTGAGTTGAGCCTGGATAATGCGATTCTCAAGGATGTGAACTCAAAAAACTTCTGAGCCCGGTCAAGCAGAAGGCAGCTGTCGCCTATGTGATGGGAAGTCA
>NZ_JAWOHB010000166.1:0-2836 GCF_046496365.1 Desulfosarcina sp. | reverse complement strand
CCATAGCCAAAGCCCAGCCACGCCACGAGGATCGTCAGAAAAAGGCTGATGACTCCGGCCCTGGCCGCGGACCAGCGCAACACCAGCATGATGATCAATAGGGTCAGAATCGGCAGCATGGTGAGGGCTGCCTTTGCGGTCAAGTTCATTCTCCGTCCCTCGAAAACTTCTAATCGAATTCCTCTATCCGGTCTCTCACGCCTTCTTCATGGACTCCCCCTTTTCGACCATGAACTTTGCAAAATCAACGAGGCGGGCGGAGTAACCCCATTCGTTGTCGTACCAGGCAAGGATTTTAACGATTCTATCGTTCAGAACCATGGTGCTCTGTGCATCGACGATGGATGAATGGGGGTCGCCGATGATATCCTGGGAGACCAGCGCCTCGTCCGTCACCCGCAGGATGCCCTGAAGCGGGGATTTCTCCGATGCCTCCCGCAAGGCGGCGTTGACATGTTCCGGAGATACGTCTTTTTCCAGGAAAACCACCATGTCGGTAACCGAGCCGTTGGGGACGGGAACCCGCATGGCCGTGCCGGTCATCTTTCCTTTCAACTGCGGCAGGACCTTTTCGGCGGCTTTGGCCGCTCCTGTGGTGGTCGGAATGATCGACAGGGCGGCCGCCCGGCCGCGGCGGCGATGGCGCGCCGGCGTGTCCATCAGGGACTGGCTGGAGGTGTAGGCATGAACGGTGGTGAACATGATGAACGCCACGCCGAAGGCTTCGTGAAGCACCTTGGCCACCGGAGCCAGACAATTGGTGGTGCAGGAGGCCATGGAGACGATCTGATGCGCTTTCGGCCGATAATTCTCCTCGTTGACGCCCAGAACGATCATGGCGTCGGCATCGTCGGAAGGGGCGGAGATGATCACGCGTTTTGCCCCCGCTTCCAGATGGCCCGCAGCCTTTGCACGGCTGCGGAGGGCTCCACTGCATTCGATGATGATATCCGCCCCCGTCTCCTTCCATGGTATCTCTTTAGGGTCCGGGTTTGAAAAAAAAGGTATCCTTTGTTGGTCCACCTGAATGGCGTTTTCCTGCGAGGCAACCTTCCTGGAATACCAGCCATGGACCGAATCGTACTTGAGAAGATAGGCGAGGTCTTCAAGGTTGGCCAGATCATTGATTCCGATCACCTGAAACTCTTCCCTCTGAAGTAATTGCTTGAAAACCGTTCGACCGATTCGACCAAACCCGTTGATACCCACCCGGATCGTTTTCTTGCTGGTCATTTTTCGCTCCTCCTTTCTGAAATGGGTGCTTTGGAAATGGGGCCGCCACAGCACGTGTACGCCGGATATCCTCCTTGTGACCCTCAAGGGTACCATGGGCTAAATTGAGCCTCGCCACATTCATGCCCTGTTCGAACAATTGTTCCGGAACAGCATCTGAACTTGAAGCAGGGCCAATCGTGCAGACGATCTTGCTTTTATGAGCCGGTAACTTCATAGTAACCTCTCCCCTCTCCCGTTGTTTATTTCTTCTAGACCTTTGTACCTTCGTTTTAAATCCGTTGAGCACAGAGAATCACGAAGGAACTTTTTTATGTCAGTCATTTGAAATCATCCATGAGGCTCCGGTGTCAATTCGACAAACCCATAAATTTCGTCGCTTTTTCAAGCAGATAATAATGTTTTGCCGGAGTTAAATCGTCGTCGAGTTCATAAACCAAAGGGATGCCAGTGGGAATAGTAAGCCGAAGAATCTCCTCGTCGCTAATCCTGTCAAGGCATTTTACCAGTGCCCGCAAGCTGTTGCCATGGGCAACAATGATTACACGTAGCCCCTGTTTTATGGCTGGTGCGATGCTCCCATGCCAAACCGGTAGAAAACGCTCGACAGTTTCTTTCAGGCTTTCAGTCAAGGGAAGTTTATCAACGGAGATATTTTTATACCGTGGGTCACTCACGGGATAGCGCTCATCCTCTTCGGTAAGTGCAGGCGGCCGAATATCATAGCTGCGCCGCCAGATATGCACCTGTTTTTCCCCACGCTCGCGGGCGGTCTCCGCTTTATTCAGACCCTGCAATGCGCCGTAATGTCGTTCATTCAACCGCCAATCCCGCACTACCGGTATCCACATCAGGTCCATCTCATCAAGGGTAATCCACAGCGTACGGATTGCCCGTTTCAGCAGACTCGTATAGGCGATATCGAAAGTGAAGCCATCTTGCCTAAGAACCTTACCAGCCTGACGGGCTTCCTCGATGCCCTTTTCGCTAAGGTCGATATCCGTCCAGCCGGTAAAACGGTTTTCCTTGTTCCAGATGCTTTCACCGTGTCGCAGCAAAACCAATCTTTTCATGATCTTACCCTTTCTAATCTTATCTCTGATCAGGCAACCGTAATATCTTTACATAAATAGACGTCCTGAATGGCATGCAGCAGCTCCACACCGTCTTTCATGGGTTTTTGAAAAGCCTTGCGTCCGCTGATTAAACCCATGCCCCCGGCCCTTTTGTTGATCACGGCCGTTTTGACCGCATCGGCAATGTCGTTGTCACCGGAGGACCCGCCCGAGTTAATCAGCCCGATTCGCCCCATGTATTGATTAACCACCTGGTACCGCGTCAGATCAATGGGATTTTCACTGTTCAGGTCAGTATACATGCGTGTATCGAAGCTGCCATAGCTGTCTTCGGAATAAAGAGCTGTATAACCGCCGTCGCAGACCGGCATCTTTTGTTTTATGATGTCGGCCTGAATCGTGGCTCCGAGATGGTTCGCTTGCCCGGTCAGGTCGCTGCTCAGATGATAATCCTTGTCCATTTTGAATTCGCTGTTGCGAAGATAACACCAGAGAATTGTAGTCATGCCCAGTTCATGCGCAGCCTG
>NZ_JAWOHB010000151.1:0-3028 GCF_046496365.1 Desulfosarcina sp. | reverse complement strand
TCTATCTGACGCGGGTCCGCCGGGACGGTGGTTTGAGCTCTGCTGTTTTCGAATGGAATGGAAACGGTTTGACCGTTGTTGCCGACGGGCTCGAATGGTTTTTTCAAGCCCAGTACCTGCCGCACGAGGAAAAGGCGGCAATTGTCGGACAGAAGGCGGGCGCCCTCAGCGGCAGCGCTGCCAATCTGGGTGAAAGGGGCTTGTTTGCTCCCGGCATCTACCGGCTCCAATGGCAAAGCGAAACCCTGGTTTCTCAAGGCCGGCTGGATCTGCCCGAAGGGACTCAAATTTACGGTTTTGCCAGCGGAGATCTGATGGGAAACGGCGGCCGACAGGTCCTGCGCTATTCCCGCAGGGATCTGCTGCAGCTTTTCAACAGCGAAAATGTCGAGGAGTGGTGCAGTGCCGACGCATACGGAGGAAGCACGACCTATCTGGAAGTGGCTGTCGGCATCGACCCGGAAGACAATGCGCGCTACTACCTGGCCCAGCGCCTGCGGCTGGCAGCCGGTGAAAGGGATCAAAAATACCGAGCCATCGTTTCCCGCAATGAAGAGGCCGGCAGGCGGATTTTTCGGCGCTTTCGAAAATTTACCGGCGGCTGGATGGAAATTCTTGCCTGGAATGGTGTCGGATTGCAGACCGAGTGGCAATCCCAGCGGCTTGCCGGCTATGTCAGCGATTTTGTGCTGGCCGACATGGATCACGATGGCCGCCGGGACCTGGTGTACGCTCAGGTTTCCGGTTCGGGATCATTTTCACGATCATCTAAAAGCCGCATCTATATTCAAGCCCTGGAGGGAATATTTTAATACGGTGTTGCGGGTTTTGCGTTCAAGATGCAGTCGCGAACACCTGTACGGCAGAAGACACACTTGTGCGATAAATTGCACACCCAACCAGCGGTCCGGCACCTGCGCTATTTGGCTTTCAACGGCAGGTATTACAGGGCTAAAGCCCCGGACTACATTTTTAACAAATTGATATAATATCCTATATTTGATCAAAGCGCCCAGCGTCCATTCCTGTAGTGCAGGGTTTGAAGATTCCTCGCAGGAACCTGCTAGGAATCCTCCACCGTAAGGAATTCTATCTGTTTTGATTCGCTCGCTGTTGCGGTTCAACCCTGCCGAAGCCGGTTGCGGGACAGGCTGTTGAGAAGGGGGGCAACCCGGTCGTGCCAGCCGATGCACCTTTTAAGGCCGCTTTTAGCCCATCATTCCAGATAGATAGAATATTTATGAATATCCCCGCTCGTTATTGAATGTATTTTGCTTGACTAAATGCAATTTATGTGGGTTTTTTTAAGAATGGAAGTGTATTCGAACATGCTCCTTTGGTTTGAGCGAAAGGAGGAAAGGAGGTGGTTCAAGGCTAGATTCAAGAAGATGAAAAAAACGATTGGCAACTGGTTGTTAACTGAATGAAACTTATGGAGGAAACAAGATGAAGAAATTATTGGTAGTATCATTGGCGTTGCTGATTACCGGCGCATTCACGGTTCCGGCCGTGGCGGTGGATCACGAATTCGGCGGTTATTGGCGGACCCGGTTCTTCGACAACTCGGATTTTTCAGGCCAGGATGACGGGTCACAGGATGTGCGCAAGGCGGATACACGGACCCGGATTCACTACACGGCGGTGCTGAGCGATGAGCTCAAGCTGGTCAACAAGTTTGAGATGGACGCCACCTGGGGCGATACGGTCCGCGGTGACATCGGCGCGGACGGCCAGAACTTCGAGGTCAAGCATTCCTACGCGGATTTCAATCTGGGCGAATGGAATGTGAAAATGGGGACCCAGGGCAAGACCTTTGCGCGGGGCTTTCTGTTCGACGACGACTTTACCGGTCTGATCGTGCGCTATGTGGGCTATGACATGGTGATTCCGTTTATCTGGATGAAGGCCTACGAAGGCGGATACGGCGATGACGCGAACGACAATGATTTTGACTATTACGGTCTGGACCCGACGTTCAGCATGGGCGATCTGAAGTTGAACCCGTTTGTGATGTACATGACCTCGGAAGACGCCAGTGCGTGGAGCGCGACCAACGCCAATGAGGCGGCGGACGTCTTTTTTGTAGGGCTCAACGGAGACTGGAGCACGGACATGCTGTCGGTGTGGGTTACGGGCATCTACGAGACCGGCAAGGTGGAGATGGTCGGCGGAGATGAGCTGGATGTAGCGGCCTATCTGTTTGCAGCGGGCGCATCGGTGAACCTGGATGCGATGAGCGTTCACGGCCAGTTTTTCTATGCATCGGGGGATGACGACGAGAATGATGACGAGGCCAATGATTATTACGTACCCAAGGGGCGTTCCTACTACTGGGCGGAGATCATGGGCTACGGTGTTTTCGATGATCAGGTATCGGCGGGATCACCTGGGGACCAGATTTCCAACATCATGGCCGCCAATGTGGGAGTGGAATTTCCGCTGGACAAGCTGACGCTGGGAGCGGACGTGTGGTATGCGCAGCTGGTGGAGGACAATTTGGACGGGGACACGGATCTGGGGACGGAGATTGATATAACGGTGAAGTATCAGCTGCTGGATGACCTGGAAGTGACGGCGGTGGCGGCCTACCTGATGGCAGGGGACGCCACGGGCGGCGGTGACGAGGATCCGATGGAATTAGGCGTTCAGTTTGCCCTGAAATTCTAAGGGGTGCTGCTGAGCGGGCGGTTTTTTTAAAAACATCAGGTGAGCAAAAGCGTATCGTCAGTCCGGTGTATTCGGGAGAGAGGGTTGCGATTTTGCTTGCCGGCAATCTCCCATGGAGGAACTTATGAAGAAACGAATGCTGATCATAACGGCCATAGCGGCGCTGCTGTTGCTGCCGCTGACGCCTGCGTTTGCCATTGATATCTTTAGAACGCCGACCGAGATGATCCAGTGGGATCCGGATAGGGCTTTCAATGGCTACACTATCTTTTCTCCGTTCGGCAATGACGCCATACTGGTAGACATGGAGGGCAATTTGATCAACCTCTGGCAAAACGGAGATGTGAACACAAATTACGCC
>NZ_JAWOHB010000009.1:0-6478 GCF_046496365.1 Desulfosarcina sp. | reverse complement strand
CAAGCGCATATCGCATCAGGATGAAGCGATATGACTCCAGAGGCGTCCAACCACTGGACTGGAAGAGTTGTGCCAGCCTTTACGAACACTGTGTGCGCGTCATCCGCAACGGCCTCAAGTTGGGTGAGCACGGCCTGCCGCTCATGGGCACCGGGGACTGGAACGACGGCATGAACCTGGTGGGCGCACACGGCAAGGGCGAAAGCGTGTGGTTGGGATTCTTCCTTTATGACGTGCTCATGCGCTTTGCGGAGGTCGCCCGCCTGCGTGGGGATCTGGCTTTCGTCGAGCATTGCCAGGCGGAGGCGGACCAACTGCGCCGGAATCTGGAGCAACACGGCTGGGATGGCGGGTGGTACCGCCGCGCCTATTTCGACGACGGTACGCCGCTGGGGTCGTCCGTCAACCCCGAATGCCAAATCGATTCGATTGCCCAGAGCTGGTCCGTTCTCTCGAACGCGGGCGATCCGGAGCGCAGCCGCATAGCCATGAATGCGCTGGACACACGTCTCGTTCGCCGGGACCATGGACTGATCCAACTGCTGGACCCGCCCTTCGACACATCGGCGCTGAATCCCGGCTATATAAAAGGGTATGTCCCCGGCGTCCGTGAAAACGGCGGCCAGTATACGCACGCGGCCATCTGGGCGGCCATGGCCTTTGCACGCCTGGGGGACCACCGGCGTGCGTGGGAGCTTTTTACGATGATCAACCCGGTCAACCATGCCCGCTCGGCAGGGGCGGCCGCCACCTACAAGGTGGAACCCTACGTCATGGCCGCCGATGTCTACGCGGTGGCGCCGCATACCGGCCGCGGCGGCTGGACATGGTACACGGGCTCGGCCGCCTGGATGTACCGGCTGATCGTGGAATCGCTCCTGGGTCTCGAACTGGCGGTGGACAAACTGCGTTTCAGCCCGTGCCTGCCTGCAGAATGGGAAGGGTTCACGATGCACTACCGCTATCGCGAGACGGTCTACCACATTGCGGTCGTGCAAATGGCCGGCGTTGGCGAAATGGGCGTGAGCGTGGATGGCATTGCGCAACACGATAAGACCGTTCCGCTTGTGGACGACCATAAGGAACATCGGGTCCAGGTGCGGATAAGCAACCCTTCCAGACTGGTCGGCGCGCTTGGCGGGGGGGAAGCACAAGGTTAAATTGTTTCATTGACACCGTTGTCCTGAAATCGCTATTGTCAACTGTCAGCACCCTTCGTATGGGATCCAAACCAACCGGGCAAAGGGTTAAATGAAAGCGGAAATTCTGGCAACAGGCGACGAAATCCGGTCGGGCGCGCTGGTGGACAGCAACTCGGCGTTTATTGCCGAGCGGTTGGAGGAAAATGGCATCGAAGTGGTGCGCCACAGCAGCGTGGGTGACGATCTGTCCATATTGGTGCCCACCTTGCGCGAGATCGCCCATCGGGCGGAAGTGGCGGTGGTCACCGGCGGACTGGGGCCCACCAGTGATGATCTCTCGGCTGAGGCGGCGGCAGCGGCGGCTGGGGTGGAACTTGCCTTAAATAAAGATGCGCTCGAAAACGTAGAGCACTTTTTTAAAACGTTCAATCGCCCGATGACCGTGTCCAACCGGAAACAGGCACTGCTTCCCATGGGATCCAGAATCCTCTATAACCCGGTCGGCACGGCCCCTGGTTTTGCATTGATTATCGCAAAATGTCTGTTTTTCTTTCTGCCGGGAGTTCCCTACGAAATGAAGCGCATGCTCGGCGAGCATGTCATCCCACAGTTGAACACCCTGCAGGGTGATGCGGCCATGCACAGCCGGGTTCTGACCATTGCCACCTTCGGCTTGCCCGAATCGTTGGCCGGTGAAAAGGTGGCCGGCGTGGAAAGTCTTTATCCGGGCGTCAAGCTGGGGTTGCGGGCCAATTTCCCCCAGATTCAGGTCAAGCTTTACGGGCGGGACAAGGATTCAGCTTCCCTGGACCAGCGGTTGACCGGTGCCGGTGGTTGGGCACTGGCGCGTTTGGGACCGAATGTGATATCGGCAACAGGTGAACGGATGGAAGCCGTGGTGGGAAAACTGCTGCTGGAACGGTCGGCCACCATTGCCCTGGCGGAAAGCTGCACTGGCGGACTGATTGCCGACTGGCTGACCAACGTGGCCGGCAGCTCGGCATATTTTCTATTTTCCGGTGTTACCTATTCAAACCGGGCAAAGATGGACCTATTGGGGGTCAAGGCGGATACACTGGAAAAGCATGGTGCGGTCAACGAGGAAACTGCCCGCGAAATGGCCATTGGCGCCCGGCGGGTGGCCGGCGCTACCTTCGGGCTTTCCACCAGCGGCATTGCCGGCCCTGACGGCGGCACCGAAGCGAAGCCCGTTGGCACCCTTTGTGTGGGTTTTGCCGGGCCCGATCGCTCCTTTGGTCGTCGGTTGTACTTTCCTTTCGGCAAACGCCTGATGAACAAAAAAATCTTCGCCATGGCGGCGTTGGATCTGCTGCGCAAAGAATTAATGCGGCCAACTGGTTGAAGCTTTTTAAACGGGGTGATGCTGCCGCTGTTCGGTGAGCGCAATTGAACCCAACAAACCCAGCAAACTCAGTGAATTCAGTGAACGCAATGAAATCGATCCTCCCGGTAATCCTGGCAGGGGGCAGCGGCACGCGGCTCTGGCCGCTTTCGCGCGCACTCTATCCCAAGCAACTCATCAGTCTGGTTGACCGGCGCACCATGCTCCAGAACACGATCCTCAGGGTCGAAGGGCTGGAGCATTCGGTCAAGCCGATGGTGGTATGCAATGACGAATACCGCTTCATGGTAGCCGAGCAGCTTCGGCAGATCGATATCACAGCGGACGCCATCATCCTGGAGCCGGTAGGCAGAAATACCGCGCCTGCCCTAGCTGTTGCAGCATTGTGGGCACTGGAGAAGGGTGACGATCCCGTGCTGCTGATCCTGCCTGCCGATCACCATATTCAGTTTGCCGATCAATTTCAACGTGTCGTGAAGGATGGCTTTGCATACGCCCAGGCGGGTCGACTGATCACATTCGGCATTGTTCCGGAAAAACCTGAAACCGGATATGGCTACATCAAAATGGGCGCCGCCTTGGATGGGGGCAGTCAGGACGCGTCGGCCGTGGCCATTGCCGCCTTCGTGGAGAAGCCGGACCTGGAAACGGCCAAACAGTATGTGGACTCAAAAGCCTATTGCTGGAACAGTGGCATCTTCATGTTTCAGGCATCCCAGGTGCTGGGCGCATTGGAGACCTTCGTGCCCGATATTGTCACTGCCTGTCGGCAGGCCATCCAGAAGGGGAAATCCGATCTGGATTTCTTCAGACTGGACAAAGCCGCTTTCTCGGCGTGCCCCAGCGACTCCATCGACTATGCCGTGATGGAAAAAACAGACTGCGGCGGCATGCTGCCCCTGGCTGCCGGCTGGAACGATCTGGGATCATGGGAAGCCCTCTGGCAGGTCGGAGAAAAAGACGACCTGGACAATGTCGTCAAGGGTGATGTGGTGCTCCACGATGTTGAGGACTCGTACCTGCATGCCGAACACCGCCTGATTGCAGCTGTGGGATTAAAGGATCACATTGTTGTAGAGACCGCGGATGCGGTAATGATTTCCCCCCGGGACCGTGTCCAGGATGTCAAGGGGCTGGTCGATCAGCTTAAAAAAAAGAATCGGGAAGAGACACGCACGCATAAACGCCTTTTCCGGCCCTGGGGCACGGTGGATCAACTGGTGGGCGGCGCTCGATTCCAGGTTAACCGGATCACGGTCAAGCCCGGTGGTGTGCTGTCTCTTCAAAAACACTTCAATCGCTCCGAGCACTGGATTGTCGTCCGCGGGTCTGCCCTGGTCACCAGGGGAGCGGAACAGTTCGTCTTAAAAGAAGACAGCTCCACCTACATCTCCTCAGGCATCGCCCATCGGTTGGAAAATCCGGGAAAGATACCGCTGGAACTGATCGAGGTGCAGACGGGCGGGTATATCGGAGAGGATGACATCACCCGTCTCGAGGACCTTTACGGCCGGCACCGGGAGTAGGGAAGGTGCCCGGGCGGGGATAAGCGCCGCCCCTGCACGGTCTGTGCGTATTCATCATTCGATCCTGGCCGCTCGACGTTCAGTGCGCTTCAGGTTTCGTGAAAAGTGACGGTTGGCGCAGGCGCCGGTTCGGCTTACCGGCTGTGAACCAGCAGGGTGACCGGGCCATCATTGACGATGTGAACCTGCATCCTGGCTCCGAATCGCCCTGTCTGGGTTGAGATTCCCAGCGCTGTCACACGAGCCACGAAATGGTGGTAGAGCCGCTGAGCCAGTTCCGGCTCGGCGGCCTTGACGAAGGAGGGCCGCCTGCCTTTGCGGCAGTCTCCCAGCAGGGTAAACTGAGAGATCACCAGCATCTGTCCCCCCAAATCGAGTAGGGACCGGTTCATCTTGCTGGAATCGTCTTCGAAAATTCGCAGATGGACCACCTTCGAGGCCAGGAATTCGGCATCTTTCTCAGTATCGCCCTCGGCCACCCCCAGCAAAACGTTCAATCCGCGGTCGATGGCACCGACCACCGACCGGTCAATGCTGACGCTGCTGTTTAAGACGCGCTGAACCACGGCGATCATGGGAATCCGTTTCTACCGCCCGGACGGTTTTCGAAAGGCGTCGGCAAAGGGGTTATTGAAGGGGGGCGGAGACCCTGGTTTAGGCGCGGTTTTGGGTTTGGGTCGGCTGCCGGCCGACCGCGTCGCCCGCGCAGGATCAGCCTTGATCCGGGGCTCAGGCCTCGTTCCCGGTTGGCTTTTCATGGACAGGGAGATGCGTTTGCGGGGCAGGTCGACCTCCAGGACGGTGACTGTGACTTTTTGCTGAACGCCGACCACATCGGCGGGTGTTTTCACGAACCGGTCGCATAGCTCGCTGATGTGCACCAATCCGTCCTGGTGAACCCCGATGTCCACGAAAGCGCCGAAATTGGTGACGTTGGTTACGATTCCAGGAAGCTGCATGCCAGGCTGCAGGTCCTGAACGGTGGAGACATTGGGGTCGAAAGAGAAGTGTTCGAAGGGCTCCCGGGGATCCCTGCCTGGTTTGGCCAACTCATCCATGATGTCCGTGAGGGTCGGCAGGCCGATGCTGTCGGTGACGTAGCGGTTCAGCTCAATTTTCTTGCGCAGGCCGGCATCGTTCATCAGAGCGGATACGCTGCAGCCCAGATCCTCGGCCATGGCCTGGACCACCGCATAGCTTTCCGGGTGAACGGTGCTGGCATCCAAGGGGTTTTCACCGCCTTTGATGCGCAAAAAACCGGCGCACTGTTCGAAGGCCTTGGGCCCCAGCCGCTTGACTTTTCTGAGCGCTTCCCGGCTGGTGAACGCGCCGTGTTCGTCGCGGTGCGCAACCAGGTTTCTGGCCAGCTGGGACCCTAACCCGGACACATAGGTGAGCAGCTGACTGCTGGCCTGGTTGACTTCAACCCCCACAGCGTTGACACAGCTGACCACCACATCGTCCAGCGCGCCTTTCAAGGCGAACTGATCGACGTCGTGCTGGTACTGGCCCACCCCAATGGACTTGGGGTCGATTTTGACCAATTCCGACAAGGGGTCAATCAACCGGCGACCGATGGAGACAGCTCCGCGTACGGTAAGGTCGTGGTCGGGGAATTCCTGGCGGGCGATTTCAGATGCGGAGTACACCGATGCACCGCTTTCATTGACCATGATTACCGGCAGGGAGCGCGCATCGATGGCCCCCTCCACGAAAGCCTGGGTTTCACGGCCGGCGGTGCCATTGCCCACGGCCACGGCCTCGATGTCAAATTTTCGGCACAGCGTGATCACGGTTTGCGCGGCGGCTGCGGCCTGCCGTTCCGAACCGTGGGGATAGATGGTGTCGTTGTGCACAAGCTTGCCCTGGCGGTCCAGGCACACGAGCTTGCAGCCGGTGCGAAATCCCGGGTCGATGCCCATCACCCGTTTGGCTCCCAGAGGGGATGCCAGCAGCAGCTGGCGCAGGTTCTCGGCAAAAACGCGGATCGCCTCTGCATCGGCGCGTTCTTTGATCGCCACGCGAACCTCGGTTTCCATTGAGCGCGACAGCAGCCGTTTATAGGCATCATGGGCCGCTGCGCGCACCTGCTCGGCATCCGGCCCGTCGCCGGTTACGAAAAGCGCCTCTAAAATTGCGATGGCTAGCTCCGGCTGCGGGGCGATGGAAAGCGTGAGCAGGTCTTCTTTCTCCGCACGGCGCATGGCCAGGATGCGATGGGATGGTGCCGTTGCAACGGCTTCCTCCCACTGAAAATAGTCCTTGTATTTGGCGGCCTGGTCCGCTTTGCCGACGACCAACTGGCTGCGGATGAGCGATAAAGATATATAGCTATTTTACTGTAACTGACTTAGCTAAATTCCTTGGTTTATCAATATTATTCCCTAATTCCTTTGCTAAAAAGTATGATATTAATTGAAAAGGAATTACATTACTAATAGCTTTTA
>NZ_JAWOHB010000152.1:0-17386 GCF_046496365.1 Desulfosarcina sp. | reverse complement strand
GAATGAAGATGACCCAGATAATCGTGCCGAGAACATCGAACAGTAAACTCTCGCCCCGAACCAACTCCACGACCAACAGTACCAGCCACACGAACGCGAGAAACAGCATCGGTGTCTCCAGCCAGTCCTCCAAAAGGTGGAGCAGTTCGTATCGCTCGCGTTTCAGCACCTCCACGTCCGTGGCCTTCGCGTCAGGATTTTCGCCGTCCGAGTGCATTTGTTTTGTTAGGCGCCGTTTCATTTTTGGGATTGCCCTTTGCGCGAAAATCCGAACAATGCTGCCAGTGGGTGCTGTCGGCCTTCAATGCTGGCTCTCAACAAACCCGCACCTATCATGCTGTAGCTGATGCCGTTACCGCCATACGCCATGGCGAACTGCACCCGCGGGCCATATTGCGGATGCTCGCCGAAGAAGGGCAGGCCGTCCTCGGTTTCAGCAAAGGTACCGCCCCAGGAAAACGCCGGACGCATCGACAGATCCGGGAAGAGTTTTTTTACCTTCTTGTACAAGCCTTTGGCCTTGCCTTCAACCCGCTTGTCACGGCGCGCTGGTATGTCTATATCATCGTCATCCCCACCGACCAACAGCCTGCCATCGCCTGTCGTACGCATATACAGGTAGGGTCTGGCAGACTCCCATACCATGGTCGATGCCAACAGGCCCAGATCCGACTTCGCTATAGGGTCGGTAATAAACGCATAGCTGCTGCGGTTCTTCGCCACCGACCGTTTCAGCCATTTCTGCGACGCGTATCCCGCCGCCATTACCACGTGCTGGGCGCGTATCTGGAAACCGTCTGGCGTGCGCAGGGTCACGCGCCCGTCGGAAGGTTCAATGGTGTCGATCACCGTGCGGTCGAATATCAAGCCGCCGCGCTCTGCCAGCCGAAGTAACAGCTTGGAAGCCATGCGATAGGGGTCAACGCGCGCAGCCAGTCTGGTCAGAATCGCGCCCGGCCTTTTGATGCCGAAGCGCTCCTTCAAACTGCCCGAGTCCAGCCACTGCGCATCGAAATCGTGTTTGACTCGCAGTTCGTACTCCTCGCGCAGTGCGGCCTTGTCTTTGCGCTTGCTGGCGTAGTAAAGGCTCTCCTGCATGTCGAAATCCACGTCACCCAGCTCATTGGCAAGATCACGCAGATCAGTGATCGCGTCTGCGCAGGCCTTGTAGGCCAGCACCGCATGAACTTCACCATACATCTTAGCCAGGTCGACCATGTGCGTATCGATCTCGTACTGCAACAACGCTGTGCTCGCGGCGGAACTGCCCCAGCCAATATCCCGCTGCTCAACTACCACCACATCAAAACCGCTATTGCCCAGCTCGTCAGCGATCAACGCGCCGGTAATACCGCCTCCCACCACCACCACATCACGGCTGATATCAGCCTTGAGTTGGGGAAATGTGCACATAAGGCCGTTCTTGACTGCCCAGAAGGGGTAACCGCTTTTCAGGTCCATGTCTTAATCCTTTTGCGACGACGTATGATCACGAGCAAGATCTACTTGGGTTCAATGAAGCCAGGGCAATGGGATTGTATCTATCACGGCATCTTCGGGGGGAATCTCTAAATTGCATTGGAACGCGTATATTTATAAACGTCGGGCTCGAAGACACCATGTTGCGCCTTAGCGGATTGAATCCTCCCCGCCGCAAGCAGCGGGGAAGGCACTCGCTATCGCGGTTCAAATGGAGGTAACGAACCAGCTCCTTCAGCTGTCGATCAGATCGTCGCGATCCTGATCGCCTCTGAATATGTGGCAAGGTTCGATCCCCCGGATGACCACAGGATGTAAAACCACCGGAGCATCTAAGCGAGCTAGTCTGGGCATTCTGTTTGAGTGACAGTAAAACTTCGTTCTGTCAAGATGGCCAACAGTGGCACGCGTTCAGATAATTGAGTTCACGTACCACCTTCAAGCTTTTGGAAAACGGAAGAGGCGCTTCTCGGACTTGCGGTTTACAAATTCGGAATTATTGGATGCAGCATGATTAACCCAATTTTTGCAATCGCCTAATGTTGTTGGGCATCAATATCTTGCATTGCCGTTGGTCTTGACACCCAATTACCTCCCTGGCATACTCGGCCTTACACAAACCAAGTCCCAATCCCTCATACGTCGATTCACGGGCTAAATTAGAGCAGAGGGGAGCCAACTCCTTTTTATACCAGGAGCATTCATATTCGACAATTGATCGATATAGCCGGAATATCTGGCGCTTTGATCATCATTGGCGCAACCGTTTTACCCCTCATCCGCGAGGATGATTGGTGGATCAGGTGGTTTGATTTTCCCCGGCTGCAGATTCTGGTCATCGGTTTGATGCTGGTTGGTTGGCAGCTGCTTTGGGGAGTGCCGATGGGCCGGTCCCGGGTGCTTTTGTTTTCAGCACTTCTGATATGCGTCGGGTATCAGGCCTATCGAATATTTCCTTATACGCCGCTGTCCGGTGTGCAGGTAAAGAGCAAACCCGACGCCACGAACGGTCTGACCGTGCGGCTCATTACGGCCAATGTGCTGATGCAGAACCGGGAGGCGCAACGCTACCTGCAGGTATTGGCGGATGCGGACCCGGACATCATTCTGACCACCGAGACCGATCAGTGGTGGGCGAACCAGTTGGAAGCAATAGACCATTCCTACCCCTATCACGCGGACTATTTCTTTCTTCGGTTTCCGTTGGACCATATTTTCCATTCCGCCCATTTCAAACTGATGGATTTGCGGCGGCTGCCGGGCATCGGCTCCGATCATTTCCCGATGTATGCGGCTCTGAGTTTCACCCCGGGAAAGGATGCGGCTCAACGGCCGGCGGAGGCAGAAGCAGGGGAGGAAAAGGAGGCTGAAGAGACTGTCCAGGAAGCGTTTGAAAACAAACCCTAGCGGCGATTGGGATGTCCTTAAATCCAAGCGATACGTTTGAGCGTATGATCGAGCAGGTTAGCGAATATTATGCTCCACAAGGCATTTAATGTCCGTTTCATAAGGTTGAATGCCTGCGTCACAGGCGGCATCGTCCTCCCCGTTCCCGTGAACGTGGAGGTTGGCTGCCATTATTGAAAAATGGCTAAAATTTCAGCTCATTGAGTTTTTTGTTGATCAAGTTCATGTCAAACGCATCAGGATCATATTCCCCACCAACCCATTCAAGCATCTCCTCATGATCTGCATGTTTCGGGTCTTGAATTGCAGCCAAAAAATCGGAGTAACCCCAAATACCACCACAGTCCTCCGGAGGACAGGCGTTGTTCCCTTTAATGACCACAGGCGATTTGGAGGAATCCAAAGGAAGAATTTTTTCAAGAACAATTTTGTGCTCCCAACCATCGCCGAAATCATATTCATAAACAAAATTGTCTTTCACATTGGAAACGATGTCCTGTAGGTAAACCTTGCGCTCATCTGTTACGTCAATATCATTATCCTGGTCTGGAATTCCTATGTATGAGCTTCCAACGCGATATTGATGCAAATGGCAATTGAACCATCCCATCGCTACCTGCAAGATGGAATGCAATTGATCTAAACGGATATTATCGTTGACAATCAATCTTCTCCATATTGGAGGCTTGCTTCCAACCAAAGTAACCTTTATTTGGTACAACGATTGTGATTCTTTGTTCTTCTTTTTCACCATGGCCTCCATGTGGAATTTGTTTGCACGCAAACGGCGGGAATCAGGCGCGGCGGATTTTTGCCGTCGCTGTGGAAACCGATGTTCAGCCTAATGCATGATCGAGACGATGCATTTTTTCTTTCACTTTTGCTGTTGCAATATTCAACATAACTTATTTAGGCTTTTTGAAATTATGTCAAATAATTTATCGGTTTTTGGCGAAACGCCGCGTCTGTTCATCTTCATCTGAGGGCGCGACCATTGCCGATAATCCTTGTAGAATCTCTTGTTCCAGAGCGGTTATTTTGGGAAACCATTCACAAGTATCGGTAATACACCTCGTGGTTCCTCAAATCGGCGTGAATCCGTTTCTCCTGGATGAGGCGGCCGAGAATTTTTGAGACTTCGTTGATGTGCAGGCCAAAGGCCGCTTCTATCTGCGCCATGGTGCACGGGCGGCGGCTGAGCATGGACAGAATCATGGCTTCGTCGGCCTGGCCTTTCTTGGAATGCTTGACGCTGGCAGCGGCGGCGATGCGGGCCGGCGGATCGAACAGGAGAGCCAGTTCCTCCAATCGCGCCATGGGCACGGCGGCGGCAAACTCTTCGGCGGGAGGTCGGTCGATGGTGTTGAGGTGAGTGCGTTCGGGCTTCAGCGCATCTGCCAGACGGGCGATTTTCTCAACATCCCGGGGCATGGCGTTGATGCCTGAAAGCAGGAATACCTCCAGCCACAACTGACCGTCAAATTCGCTGCGAAATTGTTTAACCCCTTCGAAAAACGAGTCGAAACTAAGTTGATGATGGGGGCGGTTGACCCACTCGAATGAGTTCTGATCCCAGGCACTTAAGGATACCTTGACCACATGGGCCAAGGCGGCGGCGGCACGAACTTCGGCAACGTTCAGAAGCGTGCCGTTGGTCAGCAGCACAGATGGAATGGGCTGATTGCGCAAAAAGGCCAGTACCCGGCCAAACTCGGCATGCAGGCTGGGTTCGCCGGAACCGGAAAGGGTGAGGTAGTCCGCCTCTCCGTCGGTATTCAGCCAGTGGTCGATCTCAGCGATGACATCGGCCGTGGGAACATAAAGCTTCCTGGCCAGGGTTTTCTGCGTGGTCCTCCCCAGTTGACAGAAGACACAGTCCAGGCTGCAGGTCTTGTGCGGTGTCAGGTCGATTCCCAGGGAACGGCCGAAGCGGCGTGACGGCACCGGACCAAAGAGATGATGATAGGCGTGTCTTTGCATGGCCTGGTGAACTTTCTGGTAGACGGGCTTATTTTTTCAAGCGGACTGTTTTTTCCGCCGGGCAACCATATACCGGTTTAGTGCCTCCTGGAGGGTTTCGGCGGCCAAAAAAGCACAGTGCCGATCCGCTTCCGGAAACCGGCCCAACTTTTCCAGTATGGCCTCGCCGGTGACGTCCACGAGTTCGTCGGGTGTTCTGCCAATGGCCATTTCTGCGGCAAAGGAGCCGCACACCGTGCTCGATCCGCAGCCATCGGTCAGGTAGGCGGCCTCACGGACCCGGTCATTTTCGAATACCAGAAAGATCTCCATGCTGTCGCCACAATTTCCCGTCACGCGTGCATGGGAGTCCGGATCTTTGAGCGGCCCGCGAAAGCGTGGATTGCGCCAGCGCGCAAAGCCGGCCTCACCGAAGGCTTCACGGGCCTCCGCAAATATCTGTTCCTGCAGGTTTTCTACAAATGCATCCAGGTTGTCGGGCATGATCAGGCCTAGCCTTTCATTTTGGACTGCAGGGCGTCCATTTGCTTCTTTAGTTCGTCGGCTTTGCGCTGCAGTTGCACCAATTCCTGCTCTCTGGTTGGGTTGGCAAGCGTGTTTTGAACGCCCGGTGAAGCGGCAGCGTAAGAACTCCGGCATCGGCCGCCCATCCCTCGACCACCGCCACCGCCCATCCCTCGACCACCGCCACCGCCCATGCCCCGGCCACCGCCACCGCCCATGCCGCGACCGGCCCCGCTGCCCGGCCCCGACCCCAAGGGGGATGAGGTAGAGGGAGAGCGGACAGCCCCGCTTTTTTCGGGAACATGATTGCGGGAATCCGGGCTGAGTTCCCCGGCTTTGAATTTCTCGACCACATCCTTGATCACGCCACGCTGGCCCAGGATAATGTTGATATCGGTCGCGGCAAAGACCTGCATGGCCTTGGGGCCGCAGTTGCCGGTGACGACCGCTTTGGCACCCGTGGATGCAACAAAGCTGGCCGCTTGAATGCCGGCGCTGGTCGCAAGGTCGGCATTTGTGTTTTCGACGGCCTCGTAACTCATGTCCGTCGTTTCCAGGATGATAAAATAGGGGCACCGGCCAAAGCGTTCATCGATGGTAGACTCAAGGGTCTTGCCCTTGGCACTGATAGCGATCTTCATGGACAACCTCCTGCTGCCGAGTTCGATTCGGCTTTTTGTTGCGATTACTTACGATCCGATCATGTTTTCCATGGGGTGCTTTGCGGATGGGGCCACCCCAATGCTGGCTCAATCGCCGCCGGCACTCAGCCCCAGGATCCGTTTCAGGTGGGTCATCAGCCGCTGGCCGTCGGCTCGACCGGGCCTGGGAGGCAGAGGCATTAAAATGCCCAGCCCTTCGCTGGCTTCGTGGAAGTCCTCTTCGGACAGTGAACTCACCACCGCACAGTTGATCATGGGGTTGACGGACACCAGTCGTTTGACAAAGTCCAACCCGGTCATGTCGCCCACCGTTTCGTCGACCACCACCAGATCAACCTGATGTCGAGCGAGCATTGCAAGCGCCTGGTGACCGGACGTTGCCCAGCGGATACGTCCGCCGCACACTTCACTTTCTGCCGCAACTTCCTTCAGGTTGGTGGTTTCCGGAGAAATAAACAGTAATTGGGTCAATCGGTACTCCTTTCGGATGACGGCGCGAATCAGTGGGCCGGTTTTTGCGTTAGGGTAGCACTGCCATGGCATCCGGGCATCAAAAAGCCCGGTGTGAGCGATTCTCCTTTGGCATAGGCCTCGAGCACACGATCCACTTTTCCGGTGATAAAGGGGATCAATGTGATTCCGCCGGCTGTCAGGGTATTGGCCGGAACCTGGGATACTGCACCGCAGATGAGGACGGGCACCTCCAGGTCCGACAGGGTTTTTGCCAGGTTCGACGGCAACCCGGGATCGAAAACCAGATAGGATTGGTCCGTGATTCGGGCATTTTCTATATCCGCAATCAACACGCGGCGCGATGCATCAAAGACTGGTGAAACGCGCTTTTCCCAGACAGTGACTGCGACTTTCATAGCGTCCCCCCCATTTTATAAACCTACTTCCGCAAGGCGTGTGCCACTCATGCAAATAGATGATAGAATAATTAGAAGGGCGATAGTTGACAGGATCTCAACGCGCCTTTAGCCGTGATAGTCTTATCCAGGCGGTGTAAGGGCAAGTGGTGGCGTTGGTTAAAAGTATCTGATAATGCTATGATTCACCCTGAACAAGGCTGATCATAAAGACAACATCAGAATCGGTTGCGGGGCGCGATCACGTTTATCTGTTCAGGATTTCGCCTGGGTGGATGGCGTCGGCACGCCGCAATTGGTGTTGCAAATATGCGTCGGCATGCTGGGATTGTCATGCAACCCTGCGATGCTATGGGCCTGGAGGGGTTTTCGAGCGGCCGTCGATTTCGGGAAGCAGGATGCCCAGTCGTTTGATCTTACGAAACAGCGTGCTTTTGTGCATACCCAGTTCCCTGGCCGCCGCCAGACGATTGTAATGGTTTCGCTTCAGTGCATTCACGATGGCGATGGCCTCGGTGGTATTGAGTGTGTGGCTCAGACTGTCCTGTTCGTCGAACGGCAGGTTCCGCCCGGCAAAGCCGGCCGGCAGGTGGCGCGCCTGGATGAGGCCGGCGCTGCAAAGAATAAAGGCGTGTTCGATGATGTTTTCCAGTTCCCTGATATTGCCGGGATAGTCGTGGCACATGAGGATTTGAAGGGCTTCGGCATCCAGGCCCGTGATCGTCTTACCGCGCAGCATGTTCATTTTTTCGATAAAGTGCTCGACCAGCAGGGGGATATCTTCCTTGCGCTCGCGAAGGGGGGGCAGGGTCATGCGGACGACATTGATGCGGTAGAAAAGATCCTGGCGAAATTTACCGGTAGCCACCATTGCGGTCAAATCCTTGTTGGTGGCGGCAATCACGCGCACGTCGGATTTGACTTTTTTTACGGCGCCAAGGGGCACAAAGGCCTGCGCATCCAGAACACGCAGCAGCTTTACCTGAAAAGCGGCGCTGGTGTCCCCGATTTCATCCAGAAGGATGGTGCCCCCTTCGGCAAAGGCAAAGTAGCCGGGCTTGTCCTTCACGGCGTTGGTAAAGGCACCGGCTTTGTAGCCAAACAGTTCAGACTCCAGCAGCGTGTCCGGCAGCGCGCTGCAGTTGATGGCCACAAAGGGTTTGCCCCTGCGCGCGCTGGCGTCGTGAATGGCCCGGGCCAGCAGCTCCTTGCCCGTACCGGTCTCACCCTCCAGCAGAACGGTGCTGCCGCTTTCCGCCACCAGGGGTAAAATGGTCAGAATCGCATGCATGGCATCGTTGCGGCTGACAATGTCCCCAATCTGAAAGCGGCGGTCGAGCCGTTTGCGCAGCGCTTCCACCAGACTGTGATCCCGGAAGGTTTCGACACCGCCCAGCACCTCACCGTTCTTGCCTTTCAGCAACGCGGTGGAGACCGTAATGGGGATCCGTTTTTTAGCACTGTTGATAATATAGGTGGTCGAATTGGTGAGGGATGAACCCTCTTTCATGGTTCGTTTCAAGGCACAGGCATCCTCGCACATGTTGGAGCGAAACACCTCCCAACAGTGTCGGCCGATGGCTTCCTCACGGGGAATTCCCGTGATCGCTTCCGCGGCACGATTAAAGGACATGATGCGCCAATCATGATCGACGGTAAATACACCGTCGGAAATGCTTTCCAAAATGATTTCGGTAACATTGTCCGGGATTGGCGTGGGATAAGGCCTTTTCATGGCAGCCTGCGCGTGTGTTTAAAAATAATCGTTCTTGGCGATGGCAACCGATAACGGCAGCGCTTTCTCCATACATACGCTATCTGGCAGACAAGTTCCAGGCCACGGATGCACAAATCCGGTTTTTCCGGTCGAAAAGATCAACCAGAAAAGTCGGGTGGCCGTGGTTCGAAAACCCCTCTTGGCCCTCATGAGGGCGGGGTCGCAAGAGATGGTCGTCTGGATCCGAGGCTGAAAATAAATGTTGACAGAGGATCTGGTTAGTCTAACCTTACAGATTAGGTTTTAATCTCGAAACAGCCTCGGCAGTTATAAAGGATCCATGGACAATCTCAATCGAATTCAATTTGAAGCGCCTCGCCTGGATGTGCTCAACAGCGACCACACAGTTGTCGACCTTCATTTTCATTCCCATTTTTCAGACGGGGCCGATTCGGTGGCCGATATTGCCCAACGCGCCCGGCAATTGGGGATTGGCATTGCCATCACCGACCACAACGCCATAGACGGAGCGGTGGAACTCGACAACCATGCCGATGTGTTCAGTGTCCCCGGAATTGAAGTCACCTCCCGGGAAGGGGCTCACATCCTGGTTTATTTTTACCGGATCGATGATCTCAAGGCCTTTTATTCAGATGATGTTCGGCCATACATGGGAACAACGGTTATGTCTTCCATCGAGCTGGATGTGGAATCCATCCTTCGGCGTGCAAGGAAGTACAACAGCGTCGTTATTTTCCCCCATCCCTATTCCGCCGCCTTTACCGGCATCTGCAACCACAGCTTTTCGGACCTGCAGCTGCACCGTCTGCTGGCCATGGCCGATGGTGTCGAAGTAATCAACTCAGAGAATCTGAAGCGCTGGAATCTGAAAAGCGCCCTGCTGGGTTTCAACCTGGATCGGGCCATTACCGGCGGCAGCGACGGCCACAGTGTTCAGCAGATGGGCAGTTCAGTTACCTATGTGACCTGTGAACGCAGCCGCAAGGCATTTCTGGACGGCGTTAGCCGAAAAGAGGCCAAGGTGGTGGGCACCGAGTCGAAGTTGTTCAATAAAATCCAGTCCAACAGCGCCAAACTGAAAAACAGCCTCAACAACTACCCCGACCTGGTGGAAAAGAACATCCGCTACGGCAAAAGCGTGGTCCGCTTCCGTACACGCAGGGCTGCGGAAAAAGTCTGGCAACTGATCGGCGACAAGCACGTGCGCAAGGCATTCTATTTCGTGGCCGGCCTGACTTTTTTGAAGATCAACTACAACGTCCTCCCGCTGATCATGTTCTCCCTGAGTACCTGATCCCCGACCCGCAATTGACACCTGACCGCTGACCGGGTGTTGATCAAGCAGTTCTGCAGAACCTGACCGCTGACCAGGCGCCTACTGGCTGCCAAAACCTTTCAACAACCCTTTGACGCCCTCCTGAAGCTTTTCTGGGGTTATTTCCTTGGAGGAAGGCACCATCTTTTTCAGTGTCTCCTTGTCCGGCAAGGGCTGGTCAAGCTGCTGCTGAAGCATGGCTTGGAGGTCCGGCTTGAATTTGGGGGATGCGAAACTTCCCGACACCAGCACCGGCACCACGATTCCCGAGCGCTGCTGGGCCGTGTCGCCCTGGCCCTTGATCGTAGCCACGAATTTGGGCTCCACCCGAAAATCCAGGGTTTCTTTGGCCAGATCGGCACTGCCGGATGCCAGCACGCGCATCAGCGGCGAGTTGAGCTTGGATGCATCGGTTTTAAAAAGGCCGCTGGTGATCGTAAAGGGCAGCCTCAGTTCGGCGAAGTCGGTGCGTGGTTTTTCCGAGGGATGTTGACCCAGGCCAAAGGCGGTCTGCACGTTGCGCACCATTGATGCCAGGTCAATGCCGACAATGGCGCCGTCGTTGAACCGCAGGTCACCGCTTCCGCCGAGCGTCCGACGAATCAGATCGGGCGCGTCACCGCTAAAATTCAGATCGATATCGGCGGCCAGTGCACCTTCGATCAGTTCCTTGGCCATCAAATCCTTGATCAGCTGGCCGGCCTGAACGCCGTTAAGCGTCATCTGCACGCTCGTCGCGGGTTGGTCTTTTTGAACGTTGACCGCTGCCTTGCCGGCGATGGCGCCCTGGTAAAGATCGAGCTTGAGCGGATCCATCTGGATGACCCCATTGCGGGCGCTGACCCTGACCTCGATGTTCTGCATGCGGGCTTTTTTAACTTTCAATTCACCGGCTTTGACGCGTGCATCCAAAACCAGGCGGCGCAGCTGGCTGTAATCGGTTTTTTTCGCTGCCGGATCCGCCGGTGATTGCGTTGGGGTATCCGCCTTGGCCTCCGCCTTGCTGGGCGGCGGCAGGTAGCGATCCAGATCGATGGCATCCAGATTCAGGTCAAGCTTGAGATTCGGCTTGTCAAACTCACTGGCCTGGGCTGAGAAGGTGGCCTGGGAGTCGTCCAGTTTCAATTTGCCGTCGGACACGACCAGGTTTTGCGGAGTTCCCTTGAGTCTGAGTGACACGGCAACGGCGTCCAGCACCCTGGTGTCGGCCGGCGCTATGGGTAGTTCCTGGCCCAGTTGCGCCATGATTTTACGGGGTGAAAATTGGGCCACGTTTACGGCCAGATCAATTTCGGCAGGCGCTTTGGACGGATCGATGCGGCCGGTCAGTTGGACATCCAGTTCCCCGAGCAGCCTAAGGGCCAGTTCCAGCGGCAATGGACTTTTGCCGGGCTGAGCCCCCAACGGACCGATGGTGCCGTCGAGGTTGACCGGTTTCTGGTCGGCCAGCGCCGAAAAAGCGATGCCGATGGGCTTGTCAAGACTGAGGTCCGTCAGGACCAGGTCAATGTCCTTGACCTCCTTGCGCGCACCGGAAGCCTGATCCAGCCACACGATCAGACCGTTGGTGATGGCAAATTCATCCACCCGCAACCCCTTGATGGGCAGTTCGCCGGTAGATGCCTGCGCCGGCGCTTCCTTAACCTGGGCCGGCGGTTTTTGGGCGGGCTGCCCCAGGCCTTCCCAGCTGCCTTTGCCGTCTTTCCGTTTTTCAAGTACAATTTTAGGTCTGTTCATCACGAAGCGTTTGACTTCGATGTTGCGCGACAGCAGGGGTATGAGCTTGACCCGTACCTCAAAGGATTCCACGGCAACAAAATCCGCCTCCTGGAAGCCGGAGGGATTGCCCAGGTGCAAATCCGAGAGCCGTACACCGATCCAGGGGAAAACAGAGGCTTTCAGCTCGCCTCCCAGCTTGAAGGTTCGGCCTGTGGCCTTGGCGACCTGCGCTTCGATCTGTGGCTTGTATTTTTCGACGTCGACAACCATCGGCAGCACGATTACGGCGATGACCATCAGCAGCACGAATGAACCGGCAATAACAAGCACCCACTTAACTGCTTTATGCATGGTGAACCTCCTCTTAACTGATCAAAGCATATCAAGAGACCCGGGTGTAGTGCAAGACCTGCTTTCCCGGTAGGATGAAACCGTGCCTGGGGTACCCGCATTTCGATCTTGGAGATTTCGGCAGCCAGATTTTCCCGGATTGCAGGCAGGCACCGCTGCTTGAAGATGGTTGCAAGGGTGGTTTTGGCGCTGTCGCTGAAAGCAAGCCGATGTTTGCCCAAATCCCGGAGTTATGCTAAACAGCCTGGTGCGGTAGGCCCGATTCGAAATCGAACGAGGAGTCCGAATGTCGGCAAAACGCCCCCGACCTTTCATCCTGATTGCCTGCGCCTGTGCCATCTTCTGGCCGGGCGCCTTTATCTTTGGCCTCCCCGGCGTTTTGCGCCAGCATTGGCAGCATGCCTTTCTCGCCGATGGTGGGGCGGTAGGCGGGACGGTGTTTTTCATTCTCATCGGTGCCACCTGCCTCATGTACCTGTGCGGACGCTGGCAGGAAAAATTCGGTCCGGGAAGGTTGGCTGCGATCGGCGCCGTCATGTGCGGCTGCAGTTCCATCTGGCTGAGTCAGGCTGGAAGCATGACCGAAGTCAACATCTGGGCGTTTTCGGTTGGGGCCTCATCGGCCTTCGTATACCTCCCCGGACTGACGGTGGTCCAGCGCTGGTATCCCGAAAGACGGGGTCTGGTTGCGGGATTTTTCAATATGGCCTTCGGATTGTCGGCAGCGGTCATGTCCCCCGTCTTTTCGATCCTCTTGTCAAAATGGGGCTATGAAGCGTTGACCCTGGCCGCAGGCTGTGCAGCGCTTACCATCGGCCTGAGCGCTTCCGCCCTGATCCGTTTTCCGGAGAACGATCAGTCGACCCCGGCATCCGCCGGGCCGTTGGAACCTGCCGGGCGCTCGGTATATGAAGCCCTGAAAAGCCGGGAATTCTGGTGCCTCTGGCTCACCTGGGTCTTCGCCGGCGCTGCCGGGGCCAGCATGATCGTCCTGGCCACCGGGTTCGGCCTGGCCCGCGGACTGAATCTGGCTCAAGCCGTGGTTCTGCTCACGGCGTTCAACCTGACCAATGGCTGCGGCAGGTTGATCAGCGGTTATTTTTCGGACCGCATCGGTCGATCCCGCATCATGACGATGAGTTTCGCCGGCGCAGGTCTGGCGTATCTGAGCATGCCCCATCTGACTGGGCTGTGGCTGTGGGCGGCGCTGGCGGCGGTCATCGGATTCGCATTCGGGACCCTGTTTGCGGTTTCCGGCCCCTTGGCCGGCGACTGTTTCGGCATGGCGCACTTCGGGGCCATCTTCGGGCTGATTTTCACCGCCTACGGCTTTGTCTCCGGTCCGCTTGGCCCATGGCTGAGCGGCCATATCCTGGATATCTCACGGGGCAACTACACCTTGGTTTTTTCCTACCTGGGGCTGATGTATCTGGGGGCGGCGGGGCTGATTCTGATGGTTCAGCCGTGGCGGGAATGTCGCATGTAGCCGCGAGTCCTGAATGAGACACGACCGGCAAGGCCCAGCAGTCAATCCAGAGTCGATTTGCGGAAAAACAATTTGGAACCAGTGGATTCAGGTTTCAGGGTCTTGGACCTGATTTTTATACTAAAAAGGGTTTTGGAAGCGGTCTTGTTTTTGATTGACAAAAATTGCCGAACGGGGCTAATTTTTATCCGCCTCGTTTTGTCCGGCGGCCTAATAAATTGAATCGAGGCTGGTGATTCTTTCCAACGATGGAACAGTCAATGCCGGGTTTTTTTACTAAACTAATTTACATCGCAGCCTATCTGCTGGGCATGATACCGCGCCGGTTCGCGTTCACCTTGGCCAAGATCTTCGGAGCCATTTGGTTCACGGTCGACAAGACCCATCGAAGCGTGGCTCTGGGGAATCTGACCACGGCCTTTGGTGGGGAAAAGACCCCCGGCGAGCGAATGCGAGTCGCGCGGGCCGCTTTCCACAACCTGGCCCTGATTCCTTTTGAAATCGGATGGTCCCTTGACATGAGCATGGATGATTTCATGCGTCACTGTACCATCAACGGGCAGGCGCATTTGCGCAATGC
Organism: Desulfosarcina sp.; assembly: GCF_046496365.1. Taxonomy (GTDB): domain Bacteria; phylum Desulfobacterota; class Desulfobacteria; order Desulfobacterales; family Desulfosarcinaceae; genus Desulfosarcina. The sequence goes on along the minus strand of NZ_JAWOHB010000152.1, from coordinate 3,296 downwards.
GCGTGCAAAAGGAAAGGGGGTGTTGATCCTGACATTGCATATGGGCAACTGGGAATTGCTGCCCATCAGTTACAGGTTCCAGGGATTCAATGTCAGCATGGTGTATCGACCGTTGGATTTCAAGCCGGCCGACCGCTTCTTTCTTCAATACCGCTGCCGTTTCGGTGCCAATCCGATTCATAAAAAAAAATCGATGCGCAAAGTTCTCGATGCCCTGAGGCGAAAAGATTGTGTAGGGATTCTGCTCGATCAGGATTCCGGTTTGACCGCCGGGGTATTCGCCGATTTCTTCGGACAGCCGGCCTGCACCAACAAGGGGATGGCCCTGATGGCATTAAAAACCGGTGCCCCGGTGGTCCCCACCTACCTGGTACGCCATGGAAACCGGTTCGAGATTCACATCGAACCGGAAGTCCCATTGATTAGAACCGGTGACAAGGAGCGCGATATTCAAGAAAACACCCGCCAATACAACCAGGTTATGGAGGCTATCATCCGCCGATACCCCGAGCAGTGGCTTTGGGTTCACCGGCGGTGGAAAAACAGACCACCCGACTGATGATCAAGATTGTAAAGGTCAAAAGATCATGGCTGTAAACACTGGTTTTCCGCAAGCCGCAGGACCGCCATGGAAGTCAGCCTATGCCTTCAACACATCTTCGCACAAGTAAGCTTCCAACTTGGACAGCTGTTCTGCCCGATTGAAACGGGCGCAAACACGGGCCTGGCCTTTTTTGCCCATCTGAAGGCGCAGTCGTGGGTTTTTGGCCAAAACGGCCGTTTTTTCCGCCAGTGCCTGGGCCTGTCCCGGGGCAACCAAAAAGCCGGTTTCATTTTGTTCGACCACCTCCGGATTGCTGCTGATGTCAAAAGCGACTACTGGCAGGCCAGCGGCCATGGCTTCGGCGATGGCGTAGCCGAAGCCTTCCCACAAGGAGGGGAAAATAAAGATGTCCAGCTGTTCAAAAAAACCGCGCATGTCCGCAACAAAGCCCAGCAGATGAACCTGGTCGTCCAGTCCGCATGTCTTTATTTGGCGTTCAAGCGATTGTCTGAGGGGTCCTTCCCCGGCGATGTGCATTTGAAAGGCGATGTTCCGACTTTTTAAAATCGATGCCACTTGCAGCAAATAATCCTGCCCTTTCTGTTTTTCCAACCTGCCGGCACTTCCGAGCACGATCGGCTGGCCATCGGGCATCGGAACCTTGCGGGAAACGGAGGCAAATTGGTCGTAATCGATCCCATTGTAAACGACCCGGACCTTTCCGCTGTCCATGGGTGTGCCAAGGTGCGCAAACAGCTTTTGGGATGTCTCCCGGGAGTTGGTCAGAAAATGCGTGATCAACCGTTGGTAGAGCCAACGGTTCATGACCGTACTTTTTACGGGAAGTGCTATTCCCCTTCGATAGACGATGGCCTTGACCCCGGCCATCCGAGCGGCGGGGGCGCCTGTTTTAACTTCCGCTGAACCATTGAATACGACGGTTTCGATCCGGTTGGTTTTAAAAAATCTGACCAGTTTGCCGATTTTGAACAGGTTCAGAAAACTGGCATTGGTCAGCGTCATGGTCAGCTCGTTGATATTCGTGCCCTTGAGTCGTTGGTGCAGCTCACCGCCTGGCTGGGTGATAAAATAGACGCGATGCCCTCGCAGTGAGAGATACGTGCCGGTTTCAAAATGCCATTTTTCACCACCGCCCCAAAATGATACGCCATTGAAAAAACAGATGCGGGTCATACATCGCCTTTGTGTGCCGCGCGGTTTCTTTATCGAAACAGATATCGCCGCCGCCGAAATATTAATTTTTTCAGCGGCCACCGTCCAACGCCCACCGTCCAACGCATGGGTATTTATCCCATGGTTAAAGGTTTGTAAATGATTGCAACCGATTTGACCCGGTGTTAGTTAGACGGACCGACGTTGTGATGGCGGTGCGCGGGTAGTTGTTCGATTCAATTTTCCGAAACGGTCCGCCAAATGACCCTGGACAAAAATAGGCAACCCATGACCCGATTGAAAAGATGTTGGCAACGTCTGCGGAAGCGTGTCGAATCCGCAGCCCTGGGCCAAAGTCGAACGCCGCTGTTTTCCCTTGAAACCGGTCTCCAACTCCTGGCGGTTCTTTATGGTGCGGTGATGGCCATCCGTGCGCATCTGTACGCAAAAGGGGTGCTGCCCATCCAGGCGCTTCCCTGCCGCGTCGTTTCCATTGGCAACATCATTGCCGGTGGGACGGGCAAAACGCCCATGACCATCATGGTGGCCCAGCTTATCCGGGACCTGGGCTACCGCGTGGTGGTGATCAGCAGGGGATACCGGGGGCGCATGGAAACTGCGGGCGGGATCGTCAGTGATGGGAAGACGATTTTCCAAGGTCCCGAGGATGCCGGTGATGAACCTTACCTGATGGCCAGGATCCTAAAAGGTATTCCGGTGGTGGTGGGCAAAAGAAGATACGACGCCGGTATGCTGGCTGTTGAGCGATTCCAACCGCATGTCATTGTGCTGGATGACGCGTTTCAGCACATCAGGCTGAAAAGGGATCTTAACCTGGTCCTTCTGGACAGCCGTGCGCCGTTTGGAAATGGCTATCTGCTTCCAAGAGGAGTGCTCAGGGAGCCGGTTGCGGCCCTGCGTCGGGCGCATGCGGTAATTTTGACCCGCAGCGACCCGGTGCGGAAGTCTGCAACCCCAGACGGGTTGCCGGAGCGCCGACCGGTTTATCACACCACGCACCTGCCGGTGATCAGGAGAACCAACCCGGGTGGCGGTGTTTTTTTAACGGATACAACCGATATTTCACTACTGACGGGCAAAAGGGCGCTGGCCTTCGCGGGTCTGGCGGACAACGCGCAGTTTTTCGAGTCATTGGAACTGGCAGGATGCACACTGGTGCGCACCTTATCCTTTTCCGACCACCACAAGTATTCTTCCCGTGATTTAGGGCGGATAGCCGAAGCGGCGAGGGAAACAAACGCTGAAGTGATCGTTGCCACGTTAAAGGATTTTGTGAAGATTGAAAGCGGCACCCCTTGGCCGGTAAAAGCGGTCGCCGTTGACGCCACGGTTGCATTGACCCATGATGACGCCTCTTTCCGGCGGATGATTTCGACGGCGCTGCAGGTATAAAAAAAATTAATAGTGCCAGCCATAGGGCCGGGTCGGGGTTTATGGTAAGAAACTGAATTGATCGAGATCATCATCGAAGATGACGGCGGGGACCCCCGCACCGCGGACCTGGCCGCACAGCGGCAGGCCACGCAGGGCATCGTGGCCGTAATCGGCACCTACGGCT
>NZ_JAWOHB010000134.1:0-3100 GCF_046496365.1 Desulfosarcina sp. | reverse complement strand
CGAACGGATATGGCCGGATTTTCCCGAGATCCTATGCATTTTCCTATGCACACATGCATAGAATCTATACACACCGTGCATAGGCTATGCATTGCGCTTGTAAACAGCATGTCTTCGTTCCCCTGTTTTAATGATTTTCCCGGCATTGGTAAGCTTTTTCAGCAGGCGATAGGCTTGAGGACCATTCAAATGACAAAGTTCCATGACATCGGCCCGTTTGATGCCGCCATGTTTTTCAATGTAGCCGAGGACCATCTGTTCATTTTGAAACGGCGCAAAACCAGCCTGTCGAATATATTCCGCTTTCTTACCGGCATTTTGGTAAAGAGCCGCACTCAGTGTATAGGTCCGTCCTCTTCCGGTGCCATGGGGTTCCAAAAATCCGGTTTCCACCAGTTTTTCAAGGGTAGCCCGGACGTTGGCTTCCGTCTTCTGAACCCAAGGCGCCAAATCTGCTGTACCCAAGCGGCGTTCTTCTCGCAGGCGGGAAAGGATAATCAGAGAATCAATCGGCATATGCCCCAACTTTTCTTCCTGTTCCACCACCATTTTTAAAAAATCGAGATCAGCGGTTACATTTGCCATATGAACGGATACCGTAAAAGCATTGGACAAGGAATAATCAGGGGCAGGCCGACCATAGCGCAGCATGCCTTCAAAAATACGGTCAATACCGCGCCCGGTGCGTTCGGCAAGCCCGATCCTTTTGATGATGTCAGCCAACAGTGGATTACGGGATCGTGGATCTGCCACAAGCAGATTTTCCAGCGTCACCCCTTCAACAAATCCACCCGGGTTGCTTATGGTCAGGCCATCTTCGGTCATTTTGACATGGACAGCCCCCAGTCGACTGAAATCGCGATGAACCAGGGCGTTGACAAAGGCCTCCCGGAACGCGCGCCGATCATAGTTGGGAACAGGAACCCGAAAAAGCCCTACCTGGATTTCCTCTTCCTCCACGCGGGCCTTGAACAGCAATTCAACTTCCTCAAAGGTTTCCAGCAAAGGTTTGCGGAAAAACTCATTGACCCTGACATCTGTTCCCTGAAGCACCTGAAAAGCAACTTCGTAGGCAGGGATATGGATGCGAAGCAATTCCTCTGTACCCAGGAGAAGAAGTCCCGCAAGGGTTGGATAACGAATACCGCTGATGTCACGACATAGTCCAAGTGCACCCTCCAGTTCTTCATCGGCCAGGGTCAACAGGGATTGGTCACCACCATATTTCTTAATGGCATTGCGAAGACGTTGGCGTTGAAGAGGATCTAACTGCATGGTTGTCAATGCTTCAATGGTCATGGCCGACGGATCGATCAGGCCAAGGGAAGACTGACGTTGCAAAAATTCATGGGGATAAAAGGGAACGGCTTCAGGGGTGCCGTCCAACTTGAGCCGGCGGCGCTGAAGGAGACCTTCCGAGGTAGATACCAGTTGTCTGGACTTGGGCACATGAATGCGGGCAATCTCCAGGTCCCGTATTGTATGGCGTTCCACTCGGACAGATATGGCCGGGTTGGTTTTATTGGCCACCATGGCTGTAAGACCTGACAGATTCATGTGATTGGGATGCAGACCGGTCACAGAACCATCATCCTCGACACCGAGTAGAATGTCGCCGCCCTCTGTATTGGTCAATGCAACAATTGCCGCTACCAGTTCACGATCCGACAAGGCTTTGACGTCACTTTTAAACTCCAGTGTCAGGCTCTCTCCCTGCTCGATCAGTGACAATATGGTTTCATCACTGTTGCTCATGTGTAATTTTCCCCTCCAGAACGATTCGAACCTTCGCCGGATCCTTGCCCTTGCTGAGCTGATCGATGTATTCTCCAAAACGTTTCTTCATCTCCGCCGGGGTTGCCGGACCGCCTGTAACCTCTAAAGCATTCAGCAGTTCATGAGCATTCACGGTTACCTTGACCAGACCGGAAAGCACCTCTTTCAAGGCCTGGATAAAATTATTGTCCAAGGGTACCGGCAACTCCCGCGACCTGATAAAGGCCTCCAGTGGTTCCCGGTCTTCAATTTTAAGCAGATCCATGTTGGCCTGGGTGATTGGATCATCCAGATTGCTGAGGAGGGTTAAGGTCCAGGCAGACACCATGGCATCAAGCTGGGCATCCATCCGGTCGATCATCTGGGCCCCTGCAGCCGTGACGATTTCAATAGAAGGCCTGAATCCGCAATGGGGACAAATGGGCGTGACGTCCAGATCTTGCTCGGTCAGGGCAAAGCAGCTCTTCAGTCCGGCCAGACGATTCCGGTAGTCGGTGATTTGCCGGCGGGGCATCAGGTCGATACCAGCCAGCTTGTGCAGGGTTTGCAGGCGCTGATCACCCAGCAGACCCGCTTTGCGCTTGTCATCGTTCACACCCAGCCGGGCCTTGGTGTGCAGGCCGATATAGGTGATGGTGTAATCCTTCTTCAGCTTCTGAAACCTGGCGCCTATTTCGGAAAAGGGGCCCCGGGATTTGATCAACAACTGTGTAAGATCCGTTTGGTTGAGTCCATCCAGAATTTCTTTCCGGGTGGTTTTCATGCGGTCAATCCAGTCATGGTCGGCAGGCAGCACCGCCTCGGCAGTGGAGAGCCATGATGCGCTCGGGCCGTGGTTCATAATGAACTCACGCAGGACGTCCAGCTCATCAAGAGTCTTGACGGCTTTTTCGTGGGCAAGCACTTCGGGGGCGCTGTAGCGGAAGTTTTTCAGCTTGCCCGGCGATGAATAGGCCTGGAGCGATTCAAGGAATGCCTTGGCTTCGTCCAGTCTGGCGGCCTGGCCGGCCGGATCGGTGCCTGCAAGCAGGTTCAGTCCCCAGAAGGAAAGTCCTTCCCGCAGGGCCTGACGGGTCATGACGATACGCTTGACGATCTTGCCCACCGCCTGCTGCAGGTTTTGCACCGGCTCGTCTTTGCCCTGGGTGACAAGCTGGGCCATGCCCGGTGTCATGCCCGCCATGTACCCCGCCTACAAGGCGCACCGCAAACCGATGCCCGAGGAGCTGGCCGAGCAGCTGCCGCGCCTGGACGAACTGCTGCGGCTGTGGGACCTGCCCGTGCTGCGGGTGCCGGAGGTGGAGGCCGACGACGTGATGGCCAC
>NZ_JAWOHB010000088.1:0-7212 GCF_046496365.1 Desulfosarcina sp. | reverse complement strand
TGCCCATGATGACGGGGATGAAGGCCGCCAGGTAAGTGATCCGCCTCAAACTCTCCTCGAAGTGGCCGATGACGTAAAAAGCGAATATGCCGCCCAGACAGCTGGCAAAGAGCCAGGGCAGGCGTATGCGGGTGCTTTTTAATATGCTTTGTGTTTCAATGAACTCTTCGCCCACACCGGCCATCTTCAGGATGTCTTCGGTGGCCTCCTCGCGGAAAATATCGATGACATCGTCCACGGTGACGATACCCACCAGCCGGTTGTTTTCATCCACCACCGGTACGGCCAGGATATCATAGCGGGCCACCAGCTTGGCCACTTCCTCTTGATCCATATGGGTCTGCACGGAAAGAACGTCGGTGGTCATGAACGATTTCAAGGGTGTCTGGGGTTTGACCACCACGAGTTGACGCAGCGAACAGACCCCGACGAGCTTGCCATACTCGTCCACCGCATAGAGATAAAAGGGCATCTCTACATCGGCAAAATCCTTCTGGATGCGTTCGATGGCCTCTTTGGCGGTGATTTCCTGATTCAAGGCGATAAAGTCGGGGTTCATGATGCCGCCGGCAGTATCGTCTTCGAAGCGCATGAGGTCCTCGACTTCGTCGGACCCTTCTTTTTTCATGCGCTTGAGCAGGCCGTTGGCAGTTTCATCGGGAAGTTGGTTGAGCAGGTCGGCGACATCGTCGTTGGGCATGTCTTCCAAAATGGCGACGACTTCATCGGGGTCCATGCCATCGATGAGTTCAACAAACAGGTCCTCATCCAGTTCGCTGAAGAGGATTCCCTTCTGTTCGACATCGTCAATCATGTCGAACAGAAGGCGCTGGTCCTGGAGGGGCAAATCCCGGAACAGGATCGAAAGATCGGCGCCATGGGTCTTGTTGACGATTTTTCGCAGCCGACTGCTGGCGCCCCGACGCAACAGCCGTTTAACACTGACAATCAGAATTTTTTGTCGGTCCTGCGCCATGGGATGTCTTTTCTTAAATTTTTAAATACAATCAACGGGCGATTACGCTCAGACCCCCATCCGTCTATCGGCGGTTGGGTTTCGACGGTTGGCAGGCTTCGGGGTTCAAGGAATCTTCAGGCTCACCACCTGACCGCTGCTGCCGAAGATCTTCACGGGCCGCTCATCCAGAAATATCTGCACCCCGGTGGCATTTCCGATCATCAGATTGAAGTTGTCGGTGCCTTCAAGTTCCAGGCGTTCCTCGGGTTTCAGGTTGTAGGACTTTGCATGCTGGCCGTCCACGATCACTTTCAACCAGGTCTGCTCCACCGCGACGATCTTCAGTTTGAGCATGCGCTGCGCCTTTGCGGCAGGCTGGCGATCTCCAGCTGCGGCGGTTTCAGTGGCTGAAGACCCCGGCCGGTTGACGCGCACCGGCGCCTCGGTGGGCGGAAGCGGCGCAGTGTCCAGAAAAAAATCACCGAAGCGCAGCAGCAACACCATGCCGACGATAACACATGCGGTCATAATCACCCGGCGGACCATCCGCAGCTTTTCCCGGCGCCTCAGCTTCTGCTGTTCGGATGTTTCCTGCAGCTTGAGATCCGCCAGGTAGAGATCGGCTGCCACGTCCGCGTTGGCCCCCACGGCAGCGGCATAGGTTCGGATGAAGCTCTTGACATAGACCCGTTGAGGAAGCCGGTCATGTGCACCCTCCTCGATTGCCCTGAGGCAGTGGACGGGTATCTTTGTTTGTATGGCGACCGTTTCGATCGCCATTTTCTGTTTAACCCGGCAGCTTTTCAGATAGCTTCCGAATGTATCCGGACTGGTTTCCGATTCCATATTGAAGAACCGCTGTATCCAGGATTTATGAACCCGATGGGCAGGTTCACCATCCTAATTGATAATTTTGATGTGTGATTGGCTGCGCAGACTCTCCAGCCAGGAGAGGAATTTTTTATCCACCACCTCGGTAAAGAGTTTCTGGTGGATTTCTTCTCTTACGCTTTCCAGGGGTTTCCCTTCGGTCCGGTTGATCGCTTCCACGAAAAAGAGCTGAAAACCCAGATCCGTATCCAACACTGCAGTGGCCTGGCCAGGCTCCAACCCGTCCAGCGCCGACTGAATCTGGGGGGAAAGGGTCTCTTTGGCGAACTCGCCGATATTTCCGCCGTCCGCGGCAGCCGGTCCCTGGCTGAACTGTCTTGCCAGATCGGCAAATGATTCCCCGGTTTCGACCCGATGCCGGAGTTGTTGCATCTGCTCCCGTACGGCCTGTTTTTCAGCCTCGGTGGAAAAATCCGGCACCCGCATCAGGATGTTGCGCAGCTGGTAGTGGCGCTTGCCGCCGTATACTTCCGGATGGCTGTCATAGTACGACCGGATTTCCTCTTCGGTGACAACGATTTTGGACTTCACCTGGTAATTGACCAGCCGCGTACGCAGTGCCTGCTCCTTTATCTTCTCCCGATATTGCTCCATCGTCATCTGTTCCTGCGTCAGGAATCGGCGCAGATCCTCATCCGTGAAGGAATTGGCCGCTTTGATGCGTTCGATGGTGCTGTCAACCTCCGCCTCATCCACCTGGATGTCATTGCGGGTGATCTCCTGGTCGGTGAGTTTTTCATCCACCAGGCGGTTGAGCATCTCCTCGCGGACGTTGAAGAGCATCTTCCGTTCCTTGTCCGTGTCGAATCCCTGCTGGCGGATGCGCTGGGTATAGGGTTCCATGCGCGCTTTGAGTTCAGACAGCAAAATGATGTCTTCATTGACCACCGCCACGATCCGGTCAAGCACCTCTGCCGCCGCGGATGCCGTCGCCGTGGTGGTGAAAACCAATATCAAGATTCCGATCAGCACACTCAGATACAGATTTCGCTTCACGGCTATTATTCCTTTCCCTGACTGTCGGAGCCGCCATCAGGGTCCTGGGACCGTCCCCACACATCCCAGTTGATCTCCACCCCGTAACGGATTCGCAAGGCATCCATCCATTGCGGGTAGGCAGCTTCCACTTTTTCGCGCCTGAGCTGTTCCACGATGATTCGCTTCAAATCCGTCTCCGGCGCTTCTCCGTCCTTGACGGATAGTTCCGCCTCGTGGGCCTTGTAGTAAGTTTCAATGTCCTTGGCCGTTATCGTCAGCGTTTGGACCAGATCCTGGTCCACTACCTTTTCCATGAGCAGGCGAGTCCGCAGCCGGTCCTTCCACAGGGAGTAGGGGATGGCACTTTCCAGCAGCATCTGCTCGAATTCATCCTCCGGGTAATCCTTTCTGATCGCCTGGATCCCCGCCTCCAATTCGACGTCATCCAGCTCGATTCCCAGTTCGTCGGCCCGTCGGTCGATGACCGCCTCTTCAGCCATCTGGTTCAACAGGCGCAAGCGGGCTTCCTGAAGCACCTGGGGATCCACAGACCGGTTGTCGCTGTAGGCAATCCGGGCAGCCTCGAAGGCGCGTTCGAACTGCGCCAGGGTAACCCTCTGCCCATCGGTGCGGATCAGCACCGTTTCCTGGGATGATGGGTCGTCCGGCGCGGAACACCCCGCCAATAAAACCATCAACCCAACACAGATGGCCCGATATGCACGGGCGACGTCAGGTGGACGACGACGCGCAAACGATATCCGGGTACATGTATAACTTATTGCAACCTTTCTAAATATGTTCCCCATAAGCGTTCAGGAGTTAACATGTTGCGCTATTTCGATCAAGATGTTTTTCGCCTGGGCCAACATGGCGCGCAGCGGCCCTTTTGCCAGACCGGCCTTGAATTGATGATCAGGGGTGAATTGGTAGGGCTGCTTACCGGTGGTGATCATCTGGATAATGCCCAACGGCCGCCGCTGGTGGGCCTCGCTGAAGGAAAGAGACAACTGGCTGCCGAACAGGTCCAGGCGCTTGACGCCCGCGCGGACCGACAAGACGCGCAGCATGATCTTGAGCAGGAGGTTTTCCGTCTCCTCGGGAAGTGGTCCGAAACGATCGGCCAGCTCCAACTTCATGGCGGCGATCTCCTTGAGGTCATTCATCTTGGCCAGGCGGCGGTAGAGCGACAGCCGCTGGTCGATATCGGCCACATAGGCTTCGGCCACGTAGGCCGACATGGGCAGGTTGATCTCCGGCTCCAGGCCTTCGGTTATGGGCTCCCCTTTTATCTGGGCCACGGCCTCCTCCATGAGCTTGAGGAACATGTCGTACCCGACGGCGGCAATGTGGCCCGATTGGGATGCCCCCAGGATGGCTCCGCCTCCCCGGATTTTCAGATCGTTCATGGCAATCTGAAAACCGGATCCCAGGTCACTGTGCTCCATGAGGACTTTCAGGCGCTTCTGGGCATCCTTGCCCAGGTGGCTCTCTCCAGGGATGAACAGATAGGCGTAGGCCTGTTCATCGGACCGGCCCACCCTGCCGCGCAACTGGTAGATCTGGGCCAGACCGAAGCGGTCCGCCCGGTTGACCAAGATGGTGTTGGCCGTGGCCACATCGATGCCCGACTCGATGATGGTGGTGCACACCAGCATGTCAATTTCCCGGGCCAAGAAGCGGATCATCACCGACTCCAGATCCTCCTCGGCCATCTGACCGTGGGCCACGGCCAGGCGCACTTCGGGCACCAGCGCCTGGAGATGGTCGGCCATGCGGCCGATGGCGTGTACATTGTTGTGCACGAAGAAGATCTGGCCGCCCCTGGCCATTTCGCTGCGGATCGCTTCGCTGATGATGGTGTCGTCGAATTCGCACACATAGGTGATGATGGCATGGCGCTGCTCCGGCGGGGTTGAAATGACGCTGATGTCCCGGATGCCCATCATGGAGAGATGCAGGGTTCTGGGAATGGGTGTCGCCGTGAGGGCGAGCACATCCACGGTGGTTCGCAACCGTTTGAGTCTTTCCTTGTGCCGGACCCCGAAGCGCTGCTCCTCGTCGATGATAAACAGACCCAGATCGGCAAAGATAACATCTTTTTGGAGCAGACGATGGGTGCCGATGACGATGTCCACGGTGCCATTTTTAACGTCCGCCACGATTTGGCGCTGGTCGGCCCGGGATCGAAAGCGGCTCAGGCAGGCCACTTTCACCGGATAGGCCTCAAAGCGTCGCACAAAGGTGGCGTAGTGCTGTTCCGCGAGCACGGTGGTGGGCACCAGCATGGCCACCTGTTTGGCTTCGCTGACAGCCAGAAATGAAGCCCGCAGGGCCACTTCGGTTTTGCCGTAACCCACGTCCCCGCACACGAGGCGGTCCATGGGATTCGGGTTGCGCATATCTTCGAGCACATCTTCGATGGCCTTGAGCTGATCCGGAGTCTCTTCGTAAGGGAAATCCGCCTCGAAATCGGCAAACTGGCTGTCGGCTGCACCGTAACCGTGACCGGCATTGACGGTCCGCTGGGCGTAGATCCTAAGCAGTTCACCGGCGATCTTCTCAGCCGACTGGCGAACCTTTTCCTTGGCCCGCTCCCATGACCGGCCGCCCATCTTGTCCAGGGCCGGCATCATTCCTTCAACGCCCATGTACTTTTGAATCAGGCCCATGCGGTCCACCGGCAGATAGAGCCGGTCGTCGTCCCGGTAGACGATCAGGAGGTAATCGTTGACCATTCCCTCCAGGGTCAGTTTGACCAGCCCTTCGTACTGGCCAATGCCGTGCTCGTCATGGACCACCAGGTCTCCCTGCTTGAGATCGGAAAAAGCCAGCAGTTCGGTTCGCACGGCTTTTTTGCCGCGCCCGGGTCGTCTGACCCGGGGACCGAATATCTCGGTTTCCGTAACCACGCTGAGGCCGTCCGCCCTCCAGGCAAAACCCGCCGACAGGCTGCCCAGGCAGATGACTACCTGTCCCGCCGGGAGTTTCCGCGCAAACGGCTGGCCGGTCAGCGTTTCCACGCCATGGCCGGCCAGGATGGATGAGAGCCGCGCTGCCTGACGTTCGGTCTCACAGACCATCACCATGGTGTGACCCGCATCGCGCTGCAGCTCAACCCACTGGACCAGCGGGGCGGCCGGCCGGTCGGATTTCCTGGATAGGTCCATGGCCAGCGCCAGGTTGCTGTTGTCGGCGACGTCGGCGTCCAGGGTCAGGCGATCGCCCGAACCCGTCACCGCCAGCGGCGCCAGGGAGATGGACTCCCGGCGGGCCAGTTCGGCGCTGATCTCCGTCCAGCTTAAAAACAGATCCGCCGGTTCGACGCAAAGCTGTTTTCCGCTGCAGGCTTTGGCATGGTTGACCTGAGCGGTCTGGGTATTTTTTTCAGCGGCCGAAGCCAGTTCCGGCGGGTTTTCGACCAGAATGACCGTATCGTCCGGCAGGTAGTCGAACAGGGTGTCCAGACGGTCGTAGATCAGCGGGGTAAGGCTTTCGATGCCGGGGAAAACTCCCTGCTCCTTGATGCGTTGAACGATGTCGCGGACCGTGGTGCGCGGCAGTTCCTGTTCCAGCGCCCGTGCGCGGAACCGGCCGACGATGGCATCCAGCTGGGTCTTCTCCAGGGTCACTTCTCTGGCCGGCAGAATCACCGCCTCGTGCACATGATCCTGGCTGCGCTGGCTGGCGGGGGAGAAAAAACGGATGGTTTCGACAAAATCGCCGAACAGTTCGATACGCAGGGGGTTGTCGTACAGGGGCGAAAAGATATCGATGATGCCGCCGCGAACGCAAAAATCACCCGGTTCCTCCACCACGACGCTGCGGTTGTAGCCGCCGGCCACCAGCTTGGCTACCAGCCGATCGGGTTCGATCTCCTCTTCGGCAATGATCAGTTCGGCAAAATCGGCCAGCACAGACCTGGGAATCAACCGCTGGCGCAGCGCAGCGGCCGTGGTTACCGTCACCTGCGCCTGATGGCCCTCGATCATGGCATACAGCGCGCGAATGCGTCGGGCCGCTGTTTCGTTGTGGTAGGACATGAATTTGAAGGGTGAAATGTTGTACGACGGAAAGAAAGTGACCGATGTATCTGTAACCCCCCCAAAAAAATTGATTTCGGCCTGGCGTTGTTCGGCGGCCTTGGTTGAAGCGGTCACCACCAGCACGGGGGTTTTGAGCCGTTGTCTGACGGCGGCTGCCAGATAGGCCCCGGCACTTGCGCTGATTCCGCTGATAACCAGAGGGCCGGTGCGCTCGGCGATGGCCTGGATCAGCATATCCGATCTACTTTTTGCTTGCATTTGGTCCATAAACACTATACTTGATTTCCCTGTTTTTAAGCCGGCGTAGCTCAGCTGGTAGAGCAGCTGATTCGTAATCAG
>NZ_JAWOHB010000057.1:0-44156 GCF_046496365.1 Desulfosarcina sp. | reverse complement strand
TGCGTCGATCTTGCTTCTTAAAAAACAGCCCTTTAATTGAAAAAAAGTGTCGCCTATCCTTGCCGGTTCTTCTTTCAACAAATGACCGCTTGTTTATTTGCATGGACGATACCTCCCAATATAAGCTCTCAAAAATAATCAAACGGCCTTAAAATCAAACATTTCTATTTCTCGCCTTTGATTTCCATATTGGAAACTTAAGCATTAATAAAGCTCAGTAAAGATAGAACAAAGAACCTTGATTTCGGTTCCTGTTTGCAGATCTGATCAGCACATTGGGCACCCACTCCAGGCGGAACCGCTCAAAGACGGATAACAAGCTGAATGCCCCCATAGCGCACCCCAACAACTTGTATTTTCCTATCAAACTGATATATTGTTGCCCATCCATGGAATAATTAATAATGAAAACAATTGTGACTTCATTTTGATTCGGATACTCTGTTAACATCCATGCCCCCGAAACCCACCTATGAAGAGCTGGAGAAACGGGTTGTAGCACTTGAGGCCCAAACTCGCCGTTTTGCTCAGGTACAAGCCGAGCTCAAGCGAAGCCTGAACTTTACGGAATCGCTTTTGACGTCTCTACCGACGCCGATCTTTTACAAGGACACCAACGGCCGATATCGGGGCTGCAACGCAGCCTTTACTGAGATCATGGGCGTTACAGCCAAACAGATACATGGAAAAACCGTCCAGGATCTGTGGCCGAATGATCTATCCAGGACCTATCATCAAAAGGATCTGGAGCTTCTGGAACACCAACGACCGCAGGTCTACGAATTCGAGGTGAAGGACAAGCAGGGCAGGACCCGGCCCGTCATCTACTACAAAGATGTTTTCCGCGACGAGAACGGAGCGGTCGCAGGCATAGTGGGTGGGTTTGTGGACATCAGCGACATCCGTCGGGCACAGTTGGAGCAACAAGCCCTGTTTTCCATGTCCATTGACATGATTTGCATCGCCGACATCAATAACGCCACCTTCCTCAAGGTCAATCCGGCTTTTACGGCCACGCTCGGCTACAGCGAGGCCGAACTCCTTGGGGTGCCGTTCACCGATTTCATCCATCCCGAGGACCTTGAAACCACCCGCAAAACGCTGGTGGAAAACCTGCAGAAGGGCGAAAAAGTCATCAATTTTAAAAACCGCTATCGCACCAAGAGCGGTGAATACCGATTTCTTAACTGGGTGTCCCAGCCAGCGCCCGAAAGAGGGGTGACCTACGCCGTCGCCCACGACATCACCGAAGAAATCCAAGCCTACGAAACCCTGCGCAGGCAACACGATCTGCTCAACAGCCTCTTCGACAACCTCCCGATGGGAATTACGATCTGGGACGCCAACGGCCGTCTGCTGATGACCAACAACAGAAGCTATCCCCAAGACGGCAGCGCCGCCCCCGTCTTTGTCAATGGAACGCTTGTCGAAAGTGAAATAGTCAACTCCGCCGACGGCCGCACCCACGACGTGCGCGCATTTCCCATCTTCGATGCCGAAGGCTCTGTTGCCAACGTCGTCGAGTTTGTCCGCGACATAACGGAGATCAGGAAAGCCCAGGACGAGATCCGCAAGCGCCGGCAATTTCTCGAGCTGGTGCTCTACCACGCGCCCGATGCCATCGTCACCCTCGATGAACGCCACCGGGTGATCGACTGGAACCCCGGTGCAGCCAAAATGTTCGGATACACGCCCGAGGAGGCAATCGGTACCCCACTCGACGACCTGGTGGCACGACACCAGCATCACGCTGAAGCCAGCTCCAAAACCACCCAGGTTTTGTCCGGCCTTCGCGTTGAGTCCTTCGAAACCATCCGCTACCACAAGGACGGCACCCCCCTTCACGTCATCGCGGCAGGATCTCCCATCATGATCGAAGGTG
Organism: Desulfosarcina sp.; assembly: GCF_046496365.1. Lineage (GTDB taxonomy): Bacteria > Desulfobacterota > Desulfobacteria > Desulfobacterales > Desulfosarcinaceae > Desulfosarcina. The sequence continues at coordinate 42,274 of NZ_JAWOHB010000057.1, read as the reverse complement.
AACTGAAGGGGGTCGTGGCGGTCTACACCGATATTACCGACCGGGTGCGCAGCGAAGAGGCCCTGCGAACATCCCACCAGCGCTTCCTCACGGTCTTAGACAGCATCGACGCCACGATCTACGTGGCCGACATGAGAACCCATGAAATTCTTTTCATGAACAAGCACATGGTCGAAACCTTCGGAGCCGACTTGACCGGAAAGATCTGCTGGCAGGTTTTCCGGAGAGAATCGGCCCCCTGCCCGAACTGCACCAATGATCGCCTGGTCGACGCTAGCGGCAAACCCACTGGCGTCGTTGCCTGGAAGGGGAAAAACCCGGTCACGGGCAACTGGTACATGAACTACGACCGTGCAATCGAGTGGATAGATGGACGCTTGGCAAGAATCCAGATAGCAACGGACATAACAGAATTAATGCGCTTGGAGAAAGGACTCCACCAGGCCCAAAAGATGGAGGCCATCGGCACTTTGGCTGGTGGTATCGCCCATGATTTTAACAACATGTTGGGGGCCATACTGGGCCGAACAGAGTTGATGTTATTAGAGATGAGACCGGATGACCCTCGACGGCCAGAGCTGCAGGAGATTCAAAGGGCAGCCCAACGATCGGCGGATTTAACCAAACAACTGCTGACGTTCGCACGAAAACAGACCATCTCCCCAAAGGTGCTGGAGCTGAACAACGTTGTTGAGGACGCGCTCAAAATGCTCCGCCGCTTGATTGGAGAAGATATCGAGCTGGTTTGGCACCCGGCCACGAATCTTTGGGCAGTTAAGATAGACCCGACCCAGGTTGAGCAGATATTGGCCAACCTGTGCGTGAATGCACGGGACGCGATAGCAGGGGTGGGGACCATTACCATTGAAACAAAAAACCTTGTGTTGGATCAGGATTATTGCGCGGTTCACGCCGGGTTCAAACCCGGGGAATATGTTATGCTGGCGGTCAGCGATGAGGGCTGCGGCATGGACAAGCAAACCCTCGAAAATGCCTTCGAACCGTTTTTCACAACCAAGAAAGTGGGTCAGGGAACCGGGCTTGGCCTTGCAACGGTCTATGGAATCGTAAAACAAAACGATGGCTTCATCAATGTGTACAGCGAACCGGGTCTCGGAACCGCCTTGAGGGTATATCTCCCCAAGGTAATCAGAACGCTGGAGGTAAAAGAAAAAGCTTTCGACGTAAATATTGCCGGAGGAACGGAGACTGTGCTTGTGGTGGAAGATGAAGAATCTATTTTGACGCTGATCAAAAGCGTGCTTGAACGTTATGGCTACACAGTTTTAGCAGCCCGCGCCCCATCCCAAGCGCTGGAAATCGTCCAAGGCCATCAAGGAGAAATCCACCTTTTACTCACAGACGTGGTGATGCCAGAAATGAACGGCAAGGAGCTGAGGGCACGCATGGTTCCTTTGAAACCAAAAATCAAGGTGTTGTTCATGTCCGGGTACACGGCTGATGTTATCATGCATCGGGGGGTTCTCGAAAACGATGTCAATTTCATTCAAAAGCCGTTTTCTATCGACGCATTGGCTGGAAAAGTAAGGTTGGTATTGGATGAATCAAATCCATCTTAGCCATCGGGTTCATCGAAAACTTCGTTTACCCAATCCAATGCAGTGGTCATGTTTGGCAATCCGGTTGTGGCTCTTCGATTTTACTTTAAAACCTTCAGTCATTTTCTCAATCTCAGAAAACCACCGGCCAAAGAACGGATTTGATTTTCATTGACATTTTGATCAGCATGGAGTTAGAAACCCTTAAATTCGGCGCCAAGAAGGCGCCACAGGTTTGGTAAATCAATTTATTTTTTGATCAGGCCACGAAGGTCAGGGCTTACAATAATCGCCCGGTTTTCGTGGCTTTTTTTTTAGGCCGTTTTGGGAGGAGCATTTGTTGGCTATATTTTCCGGGTCCTTGCGGTATACGAATTGGCATTCTCCCATGCTCGTTTTCTGCGTGTATCTGCTGATTGGGGGTGTTTTTTACCCGACATCGGCCATAGCCGGCGGCCGGATCATAAAAGAGGATTCGGATAACGACGGCAAAACGGATCGGATCGCGCATTTGGCTCCATCCGGGGACGTCGTTAAACTCGAGGCGGACACCAACGGCGATCTGAAAATGGACACCTTTCAATATTACAAGCGTGAGGCTGTCGAAAGGATTGAGCGCGACACGGATGCCGATGGCCGTATTGATGAAAGGGACCTGCTGGCAAACGGAAAAACAACGACCCGTCACAGTTTGGATGAGCATGGCGAAATTGTCGGCATTCTGACATTTGACGGTGAACAGCGTCCATTGGAATGGCGGCGGGATACAACCGGCGATGGTCGCATGGATACCGTTTATCAATACGAGGCGGGTCAGCCTCGGCTTGTTACGCGCGATACAACAGGCGACGGGCGGGTGAATGTCTGGCAACGATTTCGGAATGGAAAACCATATGAGCAGACGGCGGATTTGAACGGCGACGGCCAAATTGACCAAACAATCCGGTTTGACGAACAGGGTCGATCTATCGAAAGCTGCCATGACCTGGATGAGGATGGGCGCATGGAGACTTTCCGTCATTATAAAAACGGCGAGCTCTGCCGACAGGAGTGTGTCGACAACGGCCGCACAAAACCGGACATCGTGACCGAGTTCGTTGAGGGGCAAGCGGTTTTGGAACAACGGGACACCAATGGAGACGGCGCATTCGATCTCCAGGTTCGAATGTCGAAGGGTAAGCCCATATCCAAAGAAGAAGATTCAAACCATGACGGACGAATGGACCGATTCACCGCTTACGATGATCGGGGCCGCCCGCTTTGCGTCCGGGAATTTGCGGCGAATCCAAACGAACCGGTCAAAACCACGCGATTCAAGGAAGGTGAACTTTGCAGTGTGGAACAAACAGACAACGGCCGGATGGTTTTCACGCGGTTTCAGAACGGCAAACCCGTAAAGCAAACCATCGACGAGAATCGAGACGGCCGGCCGGAACAGACCATCACCTACAACCAACAGGGTACGGTCGACAGCGCCCTTAGCGACACCAACCGGGATGGCCGAATCGACTCTTGGCAATATTACCGCCGAGGCGCTCTCAGTCGTACACAGCAGGATCGGAACCACGACGGCAAGGTGGACGCCAAGTCGGAGTATGACGGCGGCCGGCAGATTCGCTTAATAATGGACAATGACGGCGATGGGCACTTTGAAACGCTTACGGCGTTTGATACCGCGGAATGGACCAAGGTAACGGACCTTGTCGACACAGCGGGCCGGCGTGGGCAGCGTTTGTCTTATTCCGGGGAGGTTCTCAGAAAAAAAGAGGTCTTTGATACCGCCACAGGGCGTCTGGTGACCTTCGAGAAGTTCGATCAGGCCGGTAAGATTGTCATGTCCAGGGAGGCGGAAGACGGAACGGGCGCGCTTCTTACCTGGCGCTATGACGCTGAAGAAAACGCGGTTGCCGCTGAAAAGGACAGCGACGGGGATGGGTTGACGGATATCTGGTATCACTATGAAAACGGTCGCGTCAAAAAGGTTGAGGAGGATCGCAACAAGGACGGCAAGCCAGACCTGTGGGAGACTTACGATGCTGCGCAGGTGGTGGTCTGCCAAAGCGAAGACCTTGACTTCGACGGCACGGCCGATATCGAAAGACGGTATTAACAGGGAGAATTTTAATGCAGGATTTGTTCGCCAAAGGCGGCGTGTTGGTTGTTCCTATTTTGTTTTCTTCTGTTCTGGCGCTGGCCATATTTGTCGAACGGTTCATTCGCTTTGCGGTATTGCGCAAGCGGGGTCTAAAGGTGGACGAGCGGGTCGCCCGGCACCTGGCGGAAAACGATGCGCAAAGCGCCGTGCGGGCGGCCACCGACAGCCAGTCACCGATGGGACGTATCCTCGCCCAGGCGATGGATGTGATGGGGCAGGACCGGGAAACCTTGGAAACGGTTTTGGTGCACGCCATCGAAGAGGAAGTGAGGGATCTTTCCCGCTATTTGCAGGCCCTGGCCACCATCGCCAACATCGCCCCCTTGCTGGGGCTTTTGGGGACGGTGATCGGCATGATCAAGGCGTTCATGGTCATCCAACAAATGGGTGGCAAGGTCAACGCGGCCGTTCTGGCAGGCGGCATTTGGGAAGCCATGCTGACGACCGCCCTGGGGTTGGCCGTGGCGTTACCGACCATGGTGGCCCACAGCTATCTGATCGGCCAGGTTGACCGCTACGAGGCGCGGCTGCAGGCAGGAACCGTGCGGTTCGTCAAAACGCTTGGCGGCCTTCGGAGGAATTAAGGCATGCTGGTGCACCGGAGGAAAAGACCCCGTTACGCTGTTCAAGCGCCGCTGACGTCCCTGATCGATATCGTGTTTTTTCTGCTGGTCTATTTTCTTCTCACCACCAATTTTATGGTGGATGAGGGCATCGACATTAAACTGCCTCAGGCGGAGGCGTCCAAGCCGCAGACACAAGAAGAAATCACGATAGTTGTCGACGCCCGCGGTCGGGCGTTTTTGGAAAACCGGGAGGTGGCCCTGAACGCGTTGTTCAGGCGGGTGCAGGAGAAAATCGGCGCCGCGCAGGACCGATTGGTGGTTATCAAGGCGGATCGCACGGTGGTGCTCGACCAGGTGGTTGCCATAATGGACGTGGCCAAGGCTGCGGGTGCCGGCCGACTGTGTCTGGCAACAAAAAAGGGTCTATGATGGGTAAGGCTGAAGCACAAACCATCGGTTACACGAAAAACCCGAATTGGCTTTTACGTGGGTTGGTGCTTCTTTCAATCGGCGTTCACGCATGGGCGTTAGGACATATGGCGGGATTGAACAAAAGGGAACCCGTAAGCTACATCGAACTGGAAATGAGATCGGAAGAAAAGCCTTCCGGAAGAGACATTCCCCTACCGCCGCAGCGGCAAAAAACCAAGCCGCAATTGGCGGCCCAGGCCTTCAAGCCGCTGTGCCCCATTCCTGTGGTGAAGCCCGCGACGCCGCCTGCCACGCCACGGTCGCTGGCCGCGAGACCGTCCGTTGTTGAACCAATTACAGTGCCGGAAACACCAAATGCTTCGACACCCGCCGCTCTTGACTGGCAGCCGTCCAGCATGGGTGGAAGCACCGAGACCGCATCCGCGGCGTCATCATCAGCTTACGGTTCATCGGCGGATTACTTCGGCATGGTGCGGATGATGATCGAAAACCATAAGCGGTACCCGTCCGCGGCGCGAAGGCGCCAGATTCAAGGGCGGGCGGTGGTGCGGTTTGTCATTTCAGCTGACGGATCGGCGACTGATGTGGCCCTTGTGGAGCCCTCTGCGCATCGGATGTTGGATGAGGCCGCCCTGGCAGCGGTAAAGGCCGCCGGGCCTTTTCCAAGGCCGCCACGGCACCTGTTCAGCGGACCGATACCTTTGGAGATTAGCATTGTTTTCGAGTTGATGTAAAATAATTGAACCCTCACCGCGGCAAGCCGCGGGGAGGGTTCCGCCTGTAACGGCGGTGCTGCGCAGCACCGTGAGGATGGAGATCGATTCCCCGTTCGCTCGCTAACCCCACCGCAAGCGGCGAGGAATGCGCTCGCTGTCGCGGTTCACGGTAAATTGAGGCCAAGACGATTAGATGGCGGCAAAATTGTGTTGCGATAAAACGAGGCCGCGTAGGTCCATGCGCCCAAAAGTGGGATGCGTCTTCGCGGCCGCGCTTGTTTTGGGAAAGGGATGATCTAAAGCACAGGCCCGATGTGAAGCAGGACCCAAGCGGGTTAAAGTGGAGGGCGGCATGTACCGGCCAGGGTTTTCCGCCGCCCTCCAGGTGAAGCGTTTGCAGAAAAGAACGGCTTCAGTTGCAGGATATAACGGCTGCTCCTTTCAGTCAACGCATGAAACGTCATTTAAAAGGTTGGTTAGGGAGAGAATACAATGGAGCGGTTGAAATGGATCGGTATTGTATTGGCGTTTGCGGTTCTTGGACGCCCTTTATTGCTGCCGGCGCAGGAAACGCCAAAGTGTGTGCATCGTCTGGATGCGGTGGTGGTTTCGGCCACCCGGACCGAGATTCCGGTGTTCGATGCCCCGCAAAGTGTGACGGTCATCTCCAGCGAAGAACTCATGGCATCGCCATTCGAACGCATGGAGGACATCGTCCGCAGCGTGCCGGGTATGTATAATTTTCGGCATTACGGACTCCAGACCAATGGGATCGTCAGTCCGTTAAAAATGCGCGGCGTGGGCAGCAATAGAGTTCTGATATTGGTGGACGGGGTACCGCAGAACGACAATTTCAACAACGCCATCGCCTGGGTGGGTTGGGGGCATATCCAAAAGGAAACCATCGAGCGCATTGAAATCGTACGGGGACCGACCTCGGCGCTTTACGGCTCCGAGGGCCTGGGCGGCGTGATCCACATTATCACCAAAAAACCGACGGCCGAGAGGAAAACCTCGGTTCGCGGCGAAGCAGGAACGGCTGACGCGTACGCCGGATACGGATTCCACAGCCAGAAAATCAGAGATTTTGGCTTCATGGTCGCCGGCGGGTACGAAGAGAGCGACGGGTTTTATATGGTGGAAGACCCGAAAGCTTATGAAATCAAACGTTATCGGGAGGTCGGTAAAGTCCTCGGCAAGGCGACTTATGATCTGACGTCATCATCCGATATCTCCCTTGCGGCTCTCTACTACGACCATGATATGGGACAGGGCCGGGAATTCTTTCACAACGATCTGCAACTGAACCAGTACTGGCTGAATTATTCTCACACAGCCGATTCTTTTGGAATGAAGGGCCTGGTTTATCTCAACCGCTCCGACAAGACAGCCTTCCAGGATACGGCCAACAACAATTACACCTCCCCCTTCAGAGACGAAAAATTCAAGGGGACCCAAACCTGGGGCGCTGATCTTCAGGGAACGCTCTTGAATTGGGACCCTGCACAGATAACCGTCGGCGCGTCGTTCAAGGAAGCCCTATTCGAGTATGACGAAGACTACCCCGGAAGCACCCGAGACGCAGGCGCCAAGGGTAAGCAGCAGTTTATTTCGCCCTTTGCCAATCTGGATTTGCGTTTCCTGGATGACAGCCTGATTGTATGCGCCGGGGCGCGCTACGATTGGATTGAAACTTCGGACAGCGCCAACTGGGACACGGTCGCAAGCGCGGGAAAGCCGGCTTACAGCAATACCTACGATTCCAACACGGAGGGCAGCTTCTCTCCCAAGCTGGGCATTGCCTGGCATCCGGATGATAAAACCACGCTCCGGGCCTCGGGCGGGAAGGGTTTCCGGGCGCCCAGTCTGTTTGAACTTTACAAAGTCCACGTCCGTGGTGGCGGCACCTATTATCGCGAAGCCAACCCGGATCTGGAGCCTGAGGAAATATGGTCCTATGATGTGGGGGTTGAACGTTTCCTGACCGACAGCCTGTGGGGCAGAGTGACCTTCTACCAGTCTTTTGCCACCGATTACATCGGGGACCGTCTCACCGGCACCGGCACTTTCGCCGGGGGCAGAACCCGGTATGAGTATCAGCTGGACAACATCAGCGAAGTAGACATCTACGGGGTTGAAACGGAACTGGAGTGGTATGCCCGGCCTGGCCTCACCCTTTTTGCGAACTACACCTACAACATTTCAGAGGTCACAGAGGATGAGGAGAACGCCGATCTGGAGGGCAACTACCTGTCCAACGACCCTCGCCACAATGTCCATTTCGGATTCCGCTACAACAATCCGAAAATCGTCAATATCTCCTTGATTGCCAATTATTACGCCGATATTTACTTCGACAACGAGAATACCTTGAAGGAAAGCGGATATTTCACCGTGGATGCCTCTGTCTCGCGCAGGTTTTTCGAACGGCTCACAGCGTATCTTAATGCTGAGAATATATTTGACGAAGAATATCCCATTTTCCGCTCCCCTTCCGCCGGCGACACGATTGCACCGGGTGTGATCGTTGCCGGGGGCGTGAAGTTTGAGTTTTGAGAAGCATCGATATTCGATCATCGCATAGAATGGACTCGCCCCCTGGGGTTGAAATTCGAGATCGTCGCCCTTAAAAATCCGAAAGACCTGGCACCGGGTGGCACGCTTGCCGTACAAGTACTTTTTGACGGAACGCCACTTGCCGGATGCCAGCTTGGGGCAGGGAAAGAAAAAGTATTGGGGAAAACCGACGCTAAAGGGATTACTGACGTGTCGCTGCAAAAACAAGTATGCGAGAAAACAGCATGAGGAGAATTTATTTATCGGCGCTAAGACGGTGTAAATACCGGCCGGTACTGGGAGCGGCCCTGATTTTGACGGTGCTTTCCATGCTTTGCCCAGACACGGCCTTGTCTTTTGTAGAAAGGCGGATCACCGATATGGCCGGGCGTACGGTGACCATCCCCCACAAGGTGGACCGGGTCATCTGTTCCGGGGCCGGTTGCCTGCGGCTGCTGACCTATCTCAGGGCCCACGACCGCATTGTTGCGGTGGATAGTATCGAACTGAGGGGATCTCCCATTGATGCGCGCCCTTACGCTATCGCCAACCCGCAGTTTAAGACCTACCCGCTCTTCGGAGAATTCAGGGGCCATGACAACCCGGAGTTGATTGCAGGCTTGCAGCCCCAGCCCCAGGTGATTTTCAAGACCTTTGCGGGACGCGGCCAGGATCCCGACCATCTGCAGGCAAAAACCGGCATTCCCGTGATCGTTCTGGAGTACGGCAACCTCACATACGGACGCAAACAACTGAACCGGGCATTGCACCTCATGGCGGATACAATGGGGGAAACCAGGCGTGCCGAAGAGGTGATTGCATTGTTCGATGCGCTGGAGCAGGATCTGAGGCGGCGGACACGGGATATCCCGCAGGACAGACGACCTTCTTGTTATATCGGCGGGTTGGGTCAGAGCGGACCTCACGGGTTTCAGTCCACGGAGCCTTCTTTTGCACCATTTGTATTTACGCATGCCAAAAACATGGCAGCGCCATCCCAAGGAGAGAAGCCGCTTTCCCACGCTACGGTAGCCAAGGAACAAATCATTTTCTGGGACCCGGCGGTAATTTTTCTGGATATTTCTACATTGCGGTTGGGGGCGGGCGCCAATGCACTGGACCAGTTGCGCACCGATCCTGCTTATCAGGGTCTTTCCGCCGTACGCAAGGGAGACGTCTATGGCCTTTTTCCATACAACTCCTATAACCAGAATTTCGAAGCAATTTTTGCCAACGCCTACTACGTGGGAAAAGTCCTGTATCCCGATCATTTTGCGGATGTGGCGACCATGGCCAAGGCTGAAGAAATATCGGTCTTGTTGAACGGCGGCCCGGCGTTTGAAACCCTGAGCACACAGTTTGAGGGGCTGACCTTCAGTCGCATACGAATCGAGTGATAACGTCATGTCGCATTTGAACCACGGCCGGATTCCAGCGGAATATAATACGTATGTCAGCCGAAAGGTTTATTTCTTAGCCGGGCTTGGCTTTGCCGCCGCCGTTTTGTTCATTCTGGCGGTTTCCCTGGGAGCGGTGCGCGTGCCGATGCAAGCGGTGATGCGGGTCTTATCCGGCATGGACGCCGATGCCCGTTTTCAAACCATCATATACGATATCCGCCTGCCCCACGCCCTTGCCGCGCTTTTGGCCGGCGCGGGACTTTCCGCCGCCGGTGCAGCCATGCAGTCCATTTTGCGAAATCCTCTGGGGTCCCCTTTCACACTGGGGCTCAGCCAGGCGGGCGCCTTCGGTGCTGCCTTTGCCGTCATGCTGATGGGAACGGGCGCCATGCAATCCACACAGGTGGGTGCCGTAACCATTGCCAATCCATACCTGACCACCGTGTCAGCCTTTTTCGCCTGCATGGTCACATCCTTGATCATCATCGCCATCGCCCGCATCCGTGGCGCCACCCCCGAAGTAATGGTGCTAAGCGGCGTTGCACTCGGTTCGCTTTTTTCAGCCGGAACCATGTTTCTGCAGTATTTTGCCGATGATGTTCAACTGGCAGCCATGGTATTCTGGACCTTCGGAGACGTCGGCCGCGCCGGATGGAAAGAAGTCGGCTTTATGGCTGTGGTTGTCGTTGTTGGGGTGGTGTTTTTCGTGATCAACCGGTGGAACTACAACGCCATCGACGCCGGCGATGAAACTGCTAAAAGCTTGGGGGTTCGGGTGGAGCGGGTCCGCATGCTGGGAATGATAGCGGCCTCGCTGATTACGGCCTTCATTGTTTCTTTTCTGGGCGTCATCGGCTTTGTCGGGTTGATTTGCCCGCATATCGTGCGCCGGGTCATCGGCGACGATCATCGCTTCGTAATGCCCGGCGCCTGTCTGACCGGGGCAGTTCTGTTGCTGGCCTCGGACACGGTAGCCCGCATCATGATGGCACCACATGTGCTGCCCGTTTCCATACTCACTGCTTTTCTGGGGGCACCCACCTTCCTCTACCTTCTCATTAAGGAAAGGAAGCGCTGATGCTTACGGTTCAAGATATCAGCGTCGGATATAAAAACGGCCGGGTGGTGTTGTGTGACCTGAGGTTCGAATTGGGGCAGGGGCAAATGCTGGCCATACTGGGCCCCAACGGTGCCGGTAAAACGACATTGCTGCGCTGTATCAACGCCATGATCAAACCCTGGGCAGGTTTTGTTCAAGTTGCAGACGCCGATGTTTTTCGCATGCGCACAGGAGAGATCGCCAAGCATTTAGGCTATGTGCCCCAGCGCAATGATGCCGGACGGATGACAACCTTTGACGCGGTGTTGCTGGGACGCAAACCCCATTTGCGATGGAAAGTGGGTAAGGAAGACTTGGCCAAAGTGGCAGGGGCACTGCACCAACTGGGCCTTGAAAATTTGGCTTTGCGCCATATCGACGAGTTGAGCGGCGGAGAATTACAAAAAGTCTGCATTGCCAGGGCATTGGTCCAAGAACCCAAGGTGTTGCTGCTTGACGAACCGACGAGCAGCCTGGACTTGAAAAATCAACTCGACATCCTGCATACCATCAGCCGGGTTGTTAAAGAGCACCAAATTGCCGCCGTAATGACCATGCACGATTTAAACTTGGCTTTCCGATTTGCGGATCGATTCCTGTTTCTTAAAGAAGGCAGAGTCTTTGCCAACGTCCGGCAGGACCAGGTCAACGAAGATATGGTAGCTGCCGTTTACGGCGTTGAAGTGGATATTGTGCCGCATAATGGGCGGGTAGTCTTTATTCCCAAAGATTAAGAAAGCGCCTGCTTGCTGCAAAAAATTTAAACAATTGTTCCCCTTCGCATAGAACAGATGATACACACCATCATGGAGGATGCCAATGAATGCCCAGCATATTTTACAAAGTGAGGATTTCAAACGCTGCAAGGCCTTTCACGGCCATGTGTGCGGCGGTCTGGCCATCGGCTATGTGGCGGCAACGGCCGGGTTGGCGTGGCTGAAAGAGATGCGGGCGTTGGACGAGGAGTTGGTCACCGTCGTGGAGACGGACGCCTGCTGCGTGGATGCCATCCAGGTGCTCACCGGCTGCACCTTCGGCAAGGGCAACCTGCTCTACAAGGATTACGGCAAGATGGGTTTCACCTTCTTCAACCGCCGAACCGGCCAGGGGGTGCGGCTGGTCATGCGACCCGACACGTTCCGGGCCAGCGAGCGCCAGATCGAACTGTTCAAGAAGACGCGTGACGGCAGCATTACGGAGGCGGAGCAGGCTGAACTGCAAATCCTCGGCATGCAGCGGACCGAAGCGGTGCTGAATACCCCGGCCGACGCTTTGTTTTCCATGACGCCGGTCACAACCGGCATGCCCGGCAAAGCCCGTATCGAACCCTCACAGCCCTGCAGTCGGTGCGGGGAACCGGTCATGGCCTCCAAGCTGGAATCGGTGGATGGGACGATGGTGTGCCGGGGCTGCCTGGCTTCATGATGGTCAGGAAGGTTGGAGATTCATCGGTTAAACACCGGTCACTTTATTTCTGCCTGTATTTTTGGACTGGTACAGGGCTTCATCTGCCCGGTTTACAAAATCTTCGGCAACTTCATCTTTTTTGTAGTTGGCCACGCCAAAAGAGAGGGTGATTTTCCCCAGGCTCTCTCCAGTGTTTTTTTTCTTCAGGTCCAGCCGTTCAAAGGAGACGCGTATATCCTCGGCCAGTTTCATTGCCCCGGCAAAGGGCGTGTCTGGCAACAGGATGGCAAACTCTTCACCACCGACCCGCGCTGCCAAGTCCCTTCCCTTTATGGATTCCTTGATGGTGGCGGCGACCATTCGCAGCACGTTGTCTCCAACCAGATGGCCGTGGGTGTCGTTGATTTTCTTGAAGTAATCGATGTCGGCAATTATCAGGCAAAGGGAAGTACCATTGGTTCTGGCTTTGCCGATGGTGTCTTTCAACGTTTTCTCAAACCCCCGGCGATTGTTAATCTGGGTCAAGGGGTCCTTGAGCGCTTCATGGCGATAACGGACCAACTTGGTTTTCAAGTGATCAATTTCACGGGTCGCCTGTTCGAGTTGTTCTTTGAAGGAGCCACCGGAGGATTCCAGGGTTTTAATTTCACGTTTGATTTGTCCGACGATGCGTTCCAGATCCGATTCAGACAAACTGGGCACAATCGATTCATTGATGGTCTCCAGATTGGTTTCGGACTTGGAAAAATGCTGATTCGTGGTTTTGATGGCGTCGATGATTTCAGCAAAAACCTTTTTCAGCTCTTCGCTTACCAGCGCGCTTACCGTTTCCGATTCAGCAGCGACATACTGATTGAAAAGCTGACGGCTGATCTCTTCGGAGAAACTGAGGTTGCTTTGCAGATGATTGTCTATGGCCGCGTTAAGCTTCCCGTTTTTTCCAGACGCATATTCATACCAGATGCAGTAATTCAACGGGTCTGTGGGAAGTCCATTTTTGCCGATCATTTCCAGAGCAAGACGCAGATACTGCCGCGAACTATCAACACTGTCATCATAATGCATAATACGGTCTTCTTTCTGTAATGGAATCGGCCGCGCGTTTTTGGAGTGCGATTCAGTGAACATGTCCGTGCGAATGGAATGCAACGGGCTGACGCTTGTTTCAGGTTGTCTGTGAATCGTTCTCTTTTAAAGGAACAGTCAAAAACAATCAATATAAATAACGGTTGACGCATCCCAATGCGAGGCGTGGTGACAAGGGTCGCCTCGATAATTTTCATAACGGCGTCTTACCTGAAATGAGTTCTGCATAGGCCTGTTGAATTTCTTTAAAGCGCGCTTCGGCTATTTTTTGAAATTCATCCCCCAGATGCTGTACTTTGTCAGGATGATATTTGGATGCGAGCCGACGGTAGGCAGCTTTGATTTCCTCACTGGAAGCACCTGGGGTGATGCCCAGGACCGTGTAGGGATTTTGGTGGTCTCGGCCGTCTGAATCGGAGGCGCGGGATTGTCGATCGCCAGCCGGACCCCGGGGCTGGTCGGAGCGGTTTCCGGGCCGGCGCAATTGCGACTGGCGGCGGTAATAACGCCAGAGCATATACACCACAAACAGATCATCGAGCCAACCCCACCCGACCAAAAAATCCGGTATTAAATCGCGTGGAAAAATAATATAAAGCAGCACTCCGATTACAAGCCAAAGGATCTTAGGCATATTCATACGGTCTTTCGATAGTTCGGCAAGCGTCCTATCCAAGAGGATCAAAACAACCCATTGGATGCCTGGTTGGAAGCCGTGGGAAATATGGGGCGCTTCTATCCCATGATCCGCGTCAACAGAATCAAACCCATTATCAGCGGAAAGACCAACACCAACCTGCGGTGCCATGTTCCGGAAAGTTTTTGCCCGAGCTTGCCAGCCAAATAACCTGACAACAGCACCGGTACCAAACCGCCTGCCGCCAACAGTAAGGCGCTGACTGACAAAACCCTTGATGAACTCACAATGATGGGGTTTCTGTGTCGAGGAAAATGAACCGATATTCGTTTAGGCTTACCGATTGATTTCATGGACGATCTCCGGAAGTCGACCATTTTTGGATTCCAACGCATCGAGCGGTTCATCAAAGGCCACGGCGAACCCATCGGAATCGGTGCGAACCACCTTTCCAGACACCACAACCGTGTTGTCGAATCGAAACAACGGGAATTCGAGTTGGATCGATTGCCCTTCGGAAATCTTCCTGGTTGTTCGGATATACAGGCCGCCAGCACCAATGTTCTTGATCACATCCCGGTGAGTTCCCTCTTTGACGGTGTACTGCGCAATGATATAGGAAGTCCGCCGTGAACGCTGGGGTCGTTTCGATTTGGGACTCATCCCCCATTCACCTTATCGCGCAATTTTCCGGAGCACTTGAACGTCACCACGCGCCTCGCAGGCAGGATTGCATCCTCGCCCGTGGCTGGATTGCGACCTTTACGCGCCTTCTTTTCCTTGACACAGAACTTGCCAAAGCCGGAAACCAGGACGTCGTTGCCAGACGCCAGGGTGGACTTGATCAGTTCAAGCAGGGATTCAATAATCTCGACGGATTGGTTGCGGAGAAATCCGAGTTCGGTCTGGACCTGATCGACCAGGTCTTTCTTTGTCAGGGGCATGGGTGTGATCTCCGTTTTTTAAGGTGGCAATGATGCGTTGGATATGTTCAAGTTCGCAAAGATTGGTATTCTTGTCAAGGGGTTGGTTGATGTGTCTGGATAATTGAAGTGCGTGTTGAAATCGGTTGGGTGGTGATTGAGCCGGCAGCCCATGCGACTCCGCTGGTAACCTGACGCGTGACACGGATGTCGGGCTTTTTAAAAGGCCGTCAAAACTTATTGTACGCTTGAGATAGGGTCTCAATCAGTTTTTTAAGATCATCCGCTTTGGACAGACATGCACATGCGCCGGCATTGCGCATCGCTTGCCGGATGTCGGGATCCTTGTGCATCGTGAGTCCAATGATGCGTATCCCCGGCAATAGCAGGCTGATCTGCCGGGCAGCTTCAATGCCGTTCATCAACGGCATGCTCACATCCATCAGCACGACATCGGGCCTCAGCTTTGCGGCCAGATCGACAGCCTCCTGGCCATTGGCAGCCAATCCAACGACAGCCATGCCTGCGTGTCCATTGATCAGCTCTGCCAGACCCTCGCGCATGATTGGATGATCATCGGCAAGCAGCACGCTGATCGATCGGCCTGCGCCCGGATCCACCGGTTCAAGCGGCTGCACCACCGTTTTGAATGCGCCTGCCCGGTTGGCATCTGCAGGCGGCGGCTTCCTGTCAGAAGGGCAGGACAACTCTCTGGGCACCCACAAGGTGACGCAAAATCCCTCACCCGGCTCACTTTCGATGTGCATGCTGCCGCCTAAGAAACTGACGCGATCCTCGATGTCGAACAAACCAAAAGCGGCGTTGTTCTCCCTTTTTTCTCTAAGCGTCTCCATATCGCACCCGCTTCCCTCATCTTTGATGGTTACCAGCATCTGGTTTCCGTCAACCCGCAAATCGATGGAAGCACCTTTTGCACCTGAATGTTTGGTAACGTTGAATAACAGTTCTCTGATCGAGCGGATCAAAAGTGATGAGAGCACCGGCGATTCGACGCCAGGGTCAGTAGAGACCCGCAAAGCAACCGCCAAGCCGTACATTTCGTACATTTGCCTACAGGTCGATTTAAGCGCGCCCAGAAAATCATTTCGTCGGGGACCAAAGGGCTTCAACTCATGGGCGAGATTCCGGCAGCGATCGATGCATTGGTCAATGAGAAGGGATGTTCGGGATATGTTTTCAGCACGATCGGCACGGGCCTGCGGCGAAGTAAGTTTGATTTTCAGATAGGCGAGCATTTGCTGCAGATCGTCGTGCAGGACGCTGGCAAGTCGCTGGCGTTCGCGGTCTTCCGCTTTGGAAAGCTCCATGGCCAGCTGCTGAATGTAAACGGCGCGCTGCTCGGCCAGATGGGTTCGTTCAACCAGGGTATCATTGAGCCTGCTGAGCTGATCTTTGGCCTGGATTTGATCGGTGATGTCGTTGACCAGGATCATCAAGTTGGCCGGTTGGTCCATTGCAGCACGCAAAATGGAAACGAACTTGTGAACCCATACCGGCCTGCCATCTTTACGTACGTACCTATTTTTTATATCGAAAAACGTAAATTCACCGGATTGCAAACGATGAATTTCAGCCAAGTAGGCCTCCCGGTCCTGCGGATGGATCAGGGAGTCGAACGCCATCCGGTGCAATTCCTCGTCGGTGTAACCCAGCAGATTGCAGTAAGCCGGGTTGCATTGCAGCAGGCGCCCTTTCCAATCTTTGATGGCAATGCCCATCACTGCATTTTCGAAAACCTTGCGGAACCGCTCTTCGCTCTCCCGCAACTGTCCTTCAGCCTGTCTGCGTCTGGTGATATCCGTATTCAGTTTTTTGTTTACGCTCATCAAATCGGCAGTACGCGCCTCTATGCGCTGCTCTTGTTCATCCTGGATCTTTCTAAGCGCCATTTCCATTTGTACGCGTTCGCTGATATCCATGGTCAGCTCAACCATGGCGACAATATTTCCTTTGGCATCCCTCACTGGCGAAGCACCGATATGCCAGGACCGCCCATCCGGCGTTGTCTTTTCCACCGATTGGGGCAGACCGGTTTGGCGCGACAGCTTCACCGGGCAATCATCACATGGAACCGAGCGGTTGGACCAAATCTCATAGCAGTGGCGGCCTACCACTTGCCCGAGTTCCAGCATCACCGATTGACATGCGGCTCGATTGGCCCACAGCACCTTCATATCCATGTCATGATAGACAACGTGTTCTGCCAGGGCATCCAAAATTTGTTCTGTTTGATGGTCCTGGGGAAAAAACGATTTTCCGGTTCCTGCATGTTTGACTTGATTCGTTTTCAACTCAGCCTGTTTTCGCAGCAGCTGCCTTTTTGTGTTATCTGTCATCGTCTTCTCCCGAAAAAAGGACGTTTCGAGTTGGGCCGTCTGGCCACTTCCATTGGGATTTTATCAAAAAATCGGTTAATGGGTAACCGGTTCCCTCAGGGGCGCGGCTAAGGCAAATTGTGTCCGGCTTAAGGGACTGCTGTCAACCTATTTTGCAAGAGGCCCCATGCTTGCAATTGCATAACGGCTCGACAGGTCTTAGCTTTAGCGTGGATCCCAGCTGGGCAATCGGGTCCGGCATGATCCAACGGGTACAATGAAGCGATTCATCTACCCTCCTCCCTGGGCAGGCCTGTGTCCGGGCCTGCCCTCCTTTCCTTTAACCCCCCGCCCGTTGATCCGGCTTGAGAATTGAGGGCCACTGGGATGCCTTAGTAAAAAAAGGGCTCAGCGGATCCAGCCGCTAAGCCCTCTTGTTTACAGCAATCAGTAACGCATCTAATACCAGGCATCAATGGCGTGCCCATGCACAAATGGCATCTTTCGACCCGGGCCTGAACCCAAATCGAGCATTTCCGGTTGACCCTGCCTACGCCCTGCTGCGTCCTCCGGCACGCTTGGTCTGAGGTGAAAGCCAGGCAAAGGCCCCCTTGTTGACCCGCCGATTGCTTTTGGGTGTGGACAGCTTGCGCTTATCTGTCGGTTGTGTCCGATTGGTGCCCGTGACCTCTTTTTTCCCCGGTGATATCAACGGCGTTTCGTAATTGAAATCCGTCAGGGTGCGCTGCTCGACACAATTGCCGATAGCCCTGTTGATGGCCTTCACCATCAGCGAATCATCCTTGGTAATCAGGGTGAACGCCTGACCGCTGCACTCGGCCCGCCCCGTGCGCCCGATGCGGTGGATATACGCTTCGGGAGTGGCGGGAATATCGTAATTGATGACATGGGACACATTGGAAACATCAATGCCGCGGGCAGCAATATCGGTGGCCACCAGGATTTGAAATTCTCCGGAACGGAATCCGTCCATCGCAGCCTGACGTCGCCCTTGTGACAGGTTGCCCTGCAGTGAGGTCGAACGGTAGCCGGCTCGGGCCAATTTTTCACCCAGACTCTTGGCACGGAACTTGGTGCGGGTAAAAACCAGGACCGAACCGGTGCGTGTGTGGCCCAGCAGCTTGATCAGCAGGGCCGTTTTCAAATGCTGCGCGACCGGAAAGAGGGCATGGCTGACGGTCTCGGCGGGGGCGGTGGCTCCGATCTGGACGGTCACCGGCTTGTGCAGGATATCATTTGCCAGGCAACGGATATCGTTGGGCATGGTCGCCGAAAAGAGCAGGGTCTGGCGGTTTTTTTGGGGAACGTGAGACAGAATGCGACGAATGTCCGGCAAAAAACCCATATCGAACATCTGGTCGGCTTCGTCCAGCACCAGCACATCCAGCCGGGAAAGATCGACGGTCCGTCGGCTGAGATGATCCAGCAACCGACCGGGACACCCCACCACAATATCCGCGCGTTTGAGGGCCTGAATCTGGGGATTGATCCCCACACCGCCATATACCACGGCGCTGCGCAGGCGGGTCTGACTTCCCAGAAGCTTAATGGCGCCATGGATCTGTTCGGCCAGTTCGCGGGTGGGGGCGACAATCAACGCACCGACGCGGCCGCGCGGGCCATTCATCAGCCGGTTGAGAATGGGCAGTACAAACGCGGCTGTTTTACCCGTACCGGTCTGGGCCAGGCCCATTACGTCCCGTCCCCTCATCACCTCGGGAATGGCCTGCGTCTGAATGGGGGTGGGGGTGACATAACCCGCTTGCGCTGCACCTTCGGCAACCGCGGGATTCAACAAAAAAGATTTAAAAGTCAAGTGAATACGTTCCTTGCTGGAGATCGACATCCTCGATCTCGGTTGAGCGTTGACGCCATGCGGCTTCCCACACACCTGTCTGGGAATACTGCCGTGCATAACATATACGGTTAACCCGCGGAACAATTCCGGGGTTGATTGTATCTTGGTTTGAATCCTGGGAGTGTCGCGGTAGGGGTGTCGGGGAGCATCCACGCCCATACGGCACGGATGCTCCCTTTCAACAGTGGGACAGAAGGTTAGCTTCTGGTAACGTTGACGGCGGAAGGACCTTTCGGGCCCTGCTCGATGTCAAAGGTCACGCGGTCACCTTCGCTCAGGCTTTTAAAACCGGTTGCGTTGATGGCTGAATGATGAACAAACACATCTGGTCCGCTTTCCTGCTCGATGAAACCGAAACCTTTTTGGTCGTTAAACCATTTTACAATTCCATTGGCCATGATAACACCCTCCTTTCTTTAAATTATTCAAAATCTTAAATCTGGAGGATGCTTCATTGGAGTACTGAATTTTCCTGCAGACAAAATCGCCCCTCGGATTCACTGATGCCGGGAGCCATGTTGAATGCACCCATATTAAAGCAATCTGAGGCGAAAGCAAGCGAATTGTTGAAATAAAAAAATATATGTCTGCGGGTGCCTGCATCACCAAACGCTTGCTTTAGCCGCGGATAGTGTTATGATGGGTGAAACCATGGTGGTATTGATTAGTTACAAAATCATCAGGTTAACTCTGTATCGCCATGCATTTTCACTGCCAGACCGGATAGGTGCGTGGCTATCAACTTCCATCTAAGGAGATTTAAATGAACATCTACGTAGGAAATTTGTCGTTCGACGTCACGGAGGCTGATGTACGGTCAGCTTTCGAAGCCTTTGGCAGGGTTGACGCGGTCAACATCATCAAAGACCGCGATACCGGACGGCCCAAAGGATTCGGTTTTGTGGAGATGCCTGACGGCGAGGAGGCCCGCAAGGCAATCGAAGCGATGAACGGCAAAGAGCTCAAAGGCCGGGCCATGAACGTCAATGAAGCCCGTCCCAAGCCCGAGGGTGGCCGTGGCGGAGGAAGGCCCGGTGGCGGCGGCCAGGGTGACAGAGGAAGGCGCGGCGGCGGCTCGGGTGGCGGCGGGCGGCGCTATTAATCTCGTTTTTCCCTGGTTGTTTCAAGGCACCCCACGGCTCACTGCCGGTCAGATCGCCGTGCGACAAGAAGAAAAACACCCCGGATCGATCACTCTTTCAATCCGGGGTTTTACATCCTCGTGCGCAGAGAATCTGGATCAATGGGCATACAACCGGAACGCATCAGCATGCTCAACCGGAATGCCATTAAAAAGGGAGCCTGGGTACTCTACTGGATGCAGCAGTCCCAGCGGGCCCAGGACAATCCGGCGTTGGAGTTTGCCATCGTCCAGGCCAACCGGCTTGACCTGCCCGTACTGGTAGCATTTGCGTTGACTGACGGCTATCCCGAGGCCAACCTGCGCCATTACCGGTTTATGCTGGAAGGTCTGGTGGAAACCCAGCGCCAGTTGGCCGATCGGGGCATCGGCATGGTGGTGCAAAAGGGCGATCCCGTCACGGTGATCGGCCCGCTGACGGGCCGGTGTGCGATGCTGGTCTGCGATGTGGGCTACACCCGCCATCAACGCGCCTGGCGCCAGGCGCTCTCCCGGACAGCCCCTTGCCGCAGCGTGGCCGTGGAGGGCGATGCGGTGGTACCGGTTGGGGTTGTTTCCCCCAAAGCCGAGTACGCGGCCCGAACCCTGCGCCCCAAAATTCACAGCCACCTGAAACCATTCCTCGTGCCCTGCCCTTGCTATCGGCCCAAACATTCATCCCTCGAAATCGTACCGCAAGGTCTGGATCTGGGCGCCATCGACACGATTCTGGATGGGCTCGACATTGACCGAAGTGTGCCCGCTGTTACCCAATTTTTCAGGGGCGGGCCTGTAGAAGCCAAAAAAAGAGTGCGCCGGTTCATCACCAGCCACCTGCACCGATATGCGGTTCATCGCAACCAGCCCCAGACCGGCGACACATCTCACATGAGCCCCTACCTGCATTTCGGACAGATTTCACCGGTATTCCTGGCCTTGCAGATCGACCATGCCTCCCAGGGCAGCCCGGCGGATCGCGCCGCCTACCTGGAAGAGCTGATCGTACGCCGGGAACTGGCACTCAATTTCGTGTTCTACACACCGGACTATGACAGCTACGGCTGCCTGCCCGCCTGGGCGCAAAAAACGCTGGCTGTACATGGCGCAGACCGGCGCGAAACCCTTTACGATCGGCAAACCCTGGAAGGAGCCAAGACCCACGATCCTTACTGGAATGCCGCCATGGCGGAAATGCGCCACACCGGTTTCATGCACAGCTACATGCGCATGTACTGGGGCAAGAAGCTCATCGAGTGGTCATCGACGCCGCAAGAGGCGTATGCAACGGCCCTTGCGCTGAACAACCGATATTTTCTGGACGGCCGCGACCCCAACTCCTTTGCCGGTGTAGGCTGGGTGTTCGGTCTGCACGACCGGGCATGGTTCGAACGGGACATTTTCGGCAAGGTGCGCTACATGGCGGCATCCGGTCTCGAACGCAAATGCGATATCCGCGCCTACGCCGATAAGGTTGCGGCGCTCAGCCGCACTTGATCCCGTTGACATCGGTGCGGCCTGCAGTCGAAAGGCATGCACCGGCTGTCACGGGTTTTTCATGATCAAGTCGCGGGTCTGCTGCCAAGCGTGCATTTCCAGGATGCTTTTGGTCAGGTGATAGCGGCCATCCTCAAAAACACCGTAATCCCCGCCGCCGGCCATGGCTGAAGCAAACCGGATGTTGTTGGCGTAAAGCAGCCAGACATCGCTCCAGCAACGTTCAATGTATTCATCAAAAATGCTCCCGCCGCCGGCCAGACCCTGTGCGTAGCCTTTTTCCCAGACGGACGTGATCAGCCCGGTGGCCGTCAGCACCGCCTGATTGGACGTGACGATGGTATTATCCAGGCGTTCAAAATGACCGTTAACCCACGAGGCGTCATGACATGCCAGGCAGGTGCGCTGCATGGTGGTTCGCCGGGCGGCGGCCTCGTCTGCCGAAATCAGGTAATCAACGGCTAAGCTGCCGTCCAGATCGGTGGGCAGGGGCAATCCGGCCTTGTTGCGAATAGGGGTGGTATCCGGTGATTTGGGCTGGGGATGGGCGTAGATCAGCCCGAAGATGCGCCATCCCAGGCGATCGCTCATCTGATGCGTCCGCGGATTGATAACCTCCCCGTCCGTGTTCACCGTCAGGCTGATGTGACAGGTCGCACAAGTAGGTGCCTGAATATCCTCACCGATGACCCACGGGACCGTGTTGAAATCCCAACCGCTTTGCATGGAAGAAAAGATATTGCCATGCTTGCTGGCAGAATAGACCTTGAACGCAGGTACATCCGGGCCCACGTGACACGCTTTGCAGGTGTATGGTTTGCGGGCCATTTCGATGGAAAACCGGTGGCGTGTATGGCAGGCCGAGCAAGCGCCCCGGCTGCCGTCCAGATTGACACGGCCCACTCCCTGGTTGGGCCAGCCGGCGATCACGGGGAATTCCAGCTCCCCGGCATCGGTGTCGCGGGTTTCGGTGCCAGTTACACGCAACCGTGTGCCGTGACAGAAGTAGCAGGCCTCCGCCCGGGTCAGGTCATTGGCCGGGACAAAGTGAACCTGGTCGGGCTTCACTGAAGCCGTTCCCAGGATGCTTCGCTGCAGATCGGCGTAGAGTGTGTTTTCGGAAAGATTCTTCTCGGCCAAGGCCATGATGTTTTGGGCGTACTGCGCCCGTTCGACAGGGTGACAGGTAGCACAATCGTCCGGGCTGACCACCACATGAATGTCGTAGCCGTTGTGCGCAAATGTGTCTGCATGGTCCCCGCCCCTGAGGGTATGGCATTCGGCACAGCCCACACTGTTTTCCAAAAGCGGGTCGGGCACCTGACTGCCGGACATGCGTCGCTGCAGGCCCTGGACGGTCATGGCTGTTTTCGGTGAGGTCATGGCGTGGCGGCTTTTCTGCCAGTCTGCAACGATGCCCGGATGATAGATGGCGTGACAATCCAGACACTCCTGCGTGGCGCTGCTCACGGGGGCGGCATCGCCGAAAGCGGTGCCGCCCGTTAGCAAAACCAAGCTGACCATGACAGCGGATAACAATCGTCCCATGGGGCCCTCCAATCTGGTCGGTGTCTGACTGATGATTTGATTTATAACAGCAGCGACGGCCATTTGCCAGTATGATTCCGGGCACCGGATCGTTGGCGCCCGCATTATACAGGGAAGACCGATCACCCTTTACCTCACCTGCCTCAAAAACCCGCTCAGGGAACGATCCACACCGCCAGATCGGCTGCTTTCTGGATGACATGGCGCGATACGCTGCCGAAGAACATACTTTTACTTTCACCGCGCTTGCCGATGACGATGGTGCCGAAGTTGCCTCTGCGCGCCTCGTCCAAAATGGCTTTTCCGACCGCCAGTTTGTTGGGGACAATGTGCAGGTCTATGCGATCCCGGCTGAATCCGTTGCGCTTGAAAACGGTCAGCGCCTGGGCATGGAAATCATCCAGGCATTTCCGGTCACTGTCCAAAAGGATGGATTCTGCCTGGGCTGAAACTTCCAGCTGCACGTTGATTTCACAATAATCCTGCATGCGCGGCTGAATGTGCAGCATGTGGATGCGGCTTTTTTCCGAACCACTCAACATAAAAGAGAGATAATCCACAGCCCGCAAGGCGCGTGGTGAGCCATCCACCGCCAGGAGGATCTTTTCCGAATCGATTTTTCCATCAATGATCCATATGGGCGTCAAATTCGAATGGTTCACCAGGTTTTCCGTCACGCTGCCCATGACAAGCCCTTGCAGATAGGAGACGCCGCGCCGGCCGACCATCAGCGCGTCGTACGCGGAGACCTGGCACCAGGCCAGCAGGTCATCGGCGACGCTGATATGCCTCAGCTGGGTTTTGAGTTCAATACGGTCCTCAGGCATGCCGGATTCAACCATCCGCTGCCTGTATTCCTCCAGCAGGGCCACGGCAGCCGCCTGGTTTTTCCTGATGAGTTGTTGCAATTCTTTCTCGGCCTTAACGCTTTGCCGGGCTTCATCCAACAGATAGCCGGATAGGGTGGGCTGGATGTGGATGAGCACGACCTGCAGCTCGGGAATAGATGCAGCCATGCGCACGGCATATTGAACAGCGTGTGATGAATGCATGGATGCGTCAACGGCAATGGCGATTTTTTTTTGCATGCTCAGGTCTCCTTTTTCTGTTTGACGTTAAGAAGCCAAAGGTTGCGGGAAATTTGCGCACCATGACGCTTCAAGGCAGCGGGCAGGCGTTCCGCCCGCTACTTGCGCCGCGCTCTTATGACATCCGATAGCTTCCATCCAGGCGCGTCACCATCTCGTCATACCGATCCATAAGCCGGTCCTGCTGCCTCTGGTAATCCGATGCATTCATCCGTCCGGCCTTGAATTCGAATTCAAGCACGGCCAGTTCGTTGTCCAGCCATCGGTCAGGATCGAAGTTGTAGGTCATCGGCAACCCTTCCAGCCAAGGTGGTCAACCCGGTGGTTGTCGATCATCGCCCTATTCGCTGGCGATGCGGTTGATCATTGAGGCCGCGTATCCGGCGCCGTAACCGTTGTCGATGTTGACCACGGTGACGCCGTTGGCGCAGGAGTTGAGCATGGTGAGCAGGGCCGCAAGTCCCCCGAAACTGGCGCCGTATCCGATGCTTGTGGGTACGGCAATCACCGGTTTGTCAGTCAGGCCCGCAGCCACGCTGGGCAGGGCCCCATCCATTCCGGCCACCACCACCAGCACACTGGCGGTCCGGATTTTCTCGCGGTTGGCCAGCAGCCGGTGAATACCGGCCACGCCCACATCGGTGAGCCGCACTACGCGGTTGCCCATCACCTCAGCGGTGACGGCCGCCTCTTCTGCCACCGGGATGTCCGCGGTGCCGGCACACATCACCAGGATATTTGTACGCGTAGGGGTGATCGGCTGGCGGTTCATCACCACGATGCGAGCGGCCGGGTGGTATTCCACCCGGCCGCCGATGGTCTTGAGCGCCTCGTAGACCGTTTGATCCGCCCGGGTGGCCATGATGTTGGCGTCTTTTTCCAGCAGCCGCCGTGCAATGCCCACGACTTGATCCACCGTCTTGCCCTGGCTGAAAATAGTTTCCGGGTGCCCCCTGCGCAGGGCGCGGTGGTGGTCCACCATGGCATAACCCATGTCCGCATAAGGAAGGTCCTTGAGCCTTTCCAACGCCTTTCCCACGGGAAGGCTTCCATTTTTTACATTTTCCAGAAGTTCTTTTAAGGCATCTGCATTCATGGAAATGACCTGTCTCAAAGTAACCATCTCAAACCACAACATATCCAAAAGCGACCAACCCTTGTCCAATGCGCACGGAGCCAATCACCTCCCGTCTACCGGCCGGAACCGGATTCTGTCAACGAATTTATCCTCGGCAGATTGAAACGCAGGCGCACCCGACGAACAAAGGGCCGGCACCCGGAAGTGACACAGCCCTTTGTTTTTACAAGGTGGTCGGGTCAGGCGCTATTTCCCGGCCCTGCCATCATCACAGGCTTCGCCGGCGCCGTCACGCCCGGCGTGTTCGGCAGTACCCGCCAAAGTACAGGCGTCGGCCCCGCCTTCGGGCGGCACGGCCAGTTCTGCCGACGGCTGGGCAGGCACGTACGCGGTCTCCGCCTTGCGTTTGAGCGCAGCAAAGCGATCGGTGAACTCAGCCTCCAACCGAGTATGCAGTTTTTTGGCTTCATCTGGAAACATTTTCTGCAGGGCGGCGTAGCGCACCTCGCCGGCGAGAAACGTCTGCAGGCTGCCGTCCGGGTCCTTTGAATCAAGAATAAAGGGATTTTTTCCCTCGGCCTTGAGCATGGGGTTGTAGCGATAAAGCGGCCAGTAGCCGCTTTTGACAGCCAGGTCGGTTTCTTCCTGCGTTTTTCCCATGCCCTTCTTGATGCCGTGGTTGATACACGGGGCATAGGCCATGATCAACGACGGCCCGTCGTAGCCTTCCGCTTCGCTGAAGGCCTTGATCAACTGCTGCTTGTTGGCCCCCATACCCACACTGGCAACATAGACGTAGCCGTAGGTCATGGCCATGCCGCCCAGGTCTTTCTTGGCGGTCTTTTTGCCGGAGGCGGCAAACTTGGCGATAGATCCGGTGGGTGTGGCTTTGGAACTCTGCCCGCCGGTGTTGGAGTAAACTTCGGTGTCGTAGACGATCACGTTGATGTCTTCACCGGTGGCCAGGATATGGTCGATCCCCCCGAACGAAATGTCGTAGGCGGAACCGTCGCCCACAAAAATCCAGTAGGAACGCTTGGTGAAATACGAAGCCAGGCCGGAAATCCTGTCCAGCAGGGGATTCCCCTCGTAGGCGAAGAGCATCTCTCGCACCTGGTCGCCGTAGCGTCGGGAGCCGTCGGCATCCTTCATGTTCTCCAGCCAGCCCTGCATGGCCGCTTTGAGGGTGGGATCGATGTCCGTAGCCATGGCCTCGGCAACCAGGTCGGTCAGCACCTGGCGCTGTTGCAGCTGGCCAAGGAACATGCCGTAAGTGAACTCGGCCGGATCTTCGAACAGGGAGTTGCCCCAGGTGGGGCCGCAGCCTTCTTCGTTGACGCAGTAGGGAATCGCCGGTGCACTGCCGCCCCAGATGGAGGAGCACCCCGTGGCATTGCCGATGACCATGCGTTCGCCGAACAGCTGGGTGAGCAGTTTGGCATAGGGCGTCTCGCCGCAGCCGGCGCAGGCGCCTGAGAACTCCAGCAGGGGCTGGTAGAACTGGCTGCCCTTGACCGAGTTGCGGGCCACCAGGCCTTCACGGGTCGGCAGGCTGGAGGCGTACCGCTGGCAGGGAACCTGCCGCTTGATCTGGGCGCCCAGAGGCTTCATCACCAGGGCCGGCTTCTTGGCTGGGCAGATGTCCGCACAATTACCGCAGCCCATGCAGTCCTCGGTGAACACCTGCATGCGGAACTTATACGCCTTGAGCTCCTTGCCCAGGGCTTTTTTGGCTTCGAACCCCTCTGGCGCATCCTTGAGTTCTTCGTCGGTGACCAGCACCGGACGGATAGCCGCATGGGGACAGACCATGGCGCACTGGTTGCACTGGATACAGTTCTCCATAATCCATTCGGGCACGTTGATGGCCACACCGCGTTTTTCATACTGGGTGGTGCCCACAGGGAAGATACCATCCGGGGAAAAGGCGCTCACCGGCAGTTTATCACCCTGCTGAGCCAGCATGGGCCGCATGACGTCGGTCACCCAGGCGGGCTCGTCGAGGGCCGCGGCGGCGGACACGCCGGCATCGGCCCAGCCGGGCGGGACCTTCACCTCCACCAGGTGATCCAGGGTCTTGTCCACAGCCTGGTTGTTCATGTTGACGATCTTGTCGCCCTTTTTGCTGAACAGTTTGTGAATCTGGTCCTTCAGGTAGGCAATGGCCTCGTCAACAGGGATCACATTGGCCGCTTTGAAAAAGGCGGTCTGCATGATCATGTTGATGCGACCACCCAGACCCACATCGCCGGCGATCTTCACCGCATCGATGTTATAGAACTTGAGCTTTTTGCGGGCGATGGTCCGGCGCATGGCCACCGGCAGCTTCTCTTCCATCTGCGCAAGGCTCCAGGGGCTGTTGAGCATGAAGGTGCCGCCGGTCTTGATGCCCTCCAGCACGTCGTAAATGTTGACATAGGCCGGATTATGGCAGGCAATGTAATCGGCACTGTCGATCAGGTAGGTGGACTTGATGGGCGTCTTGCCGAAACGCAGGTGGGAGATGGTCACGCCGCCCGATTTTTTGGAGTCATAGGCAAAGTACGCCTGGGCGTACATATCGGTATTGTCGCCGATGATCTTGATGGCACTCTTGTTGGCGCCGACAGTTCCGTCGGCCCCGAGCCCCCAGAACTTACACTGGACCGTGCCTTCGGGCGCCACATCGAAGCCGGGTTCGACATCCAGGCTGGTGTGGGTGACGTCATCGGTGATGCCTACCGTAAAGTGATTTTTGGGCGCCATGCCGTTCATGTTGCCAAACACGGCCTTGACCATGGAAGGCGTGAACTCCTTGGAACCCAACCCGTAACGGCCGTTGACGATGGAGGGCATTTCACCCTGCTCCATGAAAGCCGTGCACACATCCTGATACAGCGGATCGCCCAGGGCACCGGGCTCCTTGGTGCGGTCGAGAACGGTGATGCGTGACGCAGTGGCCGGAATGACCGACAAAAGATGCCTGGCGGAGAAGGGACGGAACAGACGCACCTTGACCAGACCCACGGAATCGCCGCGGTCGTTGAGGTAGTTGACAACCTCCTCGATGGTCTCGCACGAAGACCCCATGGAAACGATCACGCGGTCGGCGTTGGGGTCGCCCACGTAATCAAACAGGTTGTATTTACGGCCGGTAAGGGCGGAAACTTTTTTCATGTAATCGGCAACGATGTCCGGCAGCTCCTGGTAATAGACATTGGCCGCTTCGCGTCCCTGGAAGTAGATGTCAGGGTTCTGGGCGGTGCCGCGCAGCTCCGGGGCTTCCGGATTCACCGCACGGGCACGGAAATTTTCAAGGGCCTCCATGTTGATCAGCGCGGCCATGTCTGCATAGTCGATGGTCTCGATCTTCTGGATCTCGTGGGAAGTCCTGAATCCATCGAAAAAATGCAGAAAGGGCAGGCTGGAATCGATGGCGGCCAGATGGGACACCAACCCCAGATCCATCACCTCCTGGACCGATGCGGAGGCCAGCATCGCAAAACCCGTCTGGCGAACGGCCATGACATCCTGGTGGTCGCCGAAGATCGACAGGGCGTGGGCAGCAATGGCCCTGGCGGTAACGTGCAGAACGCCGGGCAACAGTTCACCGGACATCTTGTACATGTTGGGAATCATCAGCAGCAAGCCCTGCGAGGCGGTATAAGTAGACGTCAGCGCACCGGCGGCCAAGGCACCGTGGACAGCGGCAGCCGCACCGGCTTCACTTTGCAGCTGGCGAACCAGCAGGGTCTGGCCAAAGACGTTCTTGCGGCCGTTGGCGGCCCACTCATCGCATATCTCACCGATGGGGGACGAAGGGGTGATGGGATAAATGGCCGCGACCTCGCTCATGGCGTAAGCCACGTGGGCGGCTGCGGTGTTCCCGTCGATGGTTTTCATTTTTTTTGCCATAACTGCTCCTTGTAACGAGTTTAAAATACGGAATCGACGCTGCGGCAGTCGGTCTCAGGCGAACCGCCGCAGAAAACCAGTGCTTCACAGCAAAGCGACACCTGTGCAAACAGGATTGCCAACAATTTTACTGTATTTTCTGATGAAAAAAGGAATTATTCTAAACATATTGAGTCAAACTTGACAAGGATTAATTAGCCTGGGTCGGTAAGCCGCCAACATTTCGATTTTATGAAAGATTCAGTGTTACTGCAGCTTTCGGGCGCAGCCCCCGGCACAACGACATCACGACGGCAGCGGTCAGAATTGCACACCTTTTTAACCCGGCATGCTGCGGCGATCAACGGACCGTTTCAGCCAGCTCATCGAACCGGCACTTGAGCATCAGAGACTCCCCGTCGAAAGACGTTTTCACTTTGTAGGGCAGCGTCTTGAACAGGCCGATCATGGCCTTGTTCTGGGGCGAGGTATAGGCCACCAGGCCGGAAATACCGTTTTCACGCGCGGCTCGGGCCAGCTTGCGGATAAACAGTTTGCCCAGGCCTTTGCCCTGGTATTCCTTGGAGATGGAAAACGCCACTTCGGCGATGTTGGCGTCGATAAGCAGCAGATATTCTCCAACCCCCACGACCTTACCGAAGCCGAACTCGCCCACCACCGCCACCAGGGTAAGGTCCTTGATATAATCGATCTGGGAACGCGTTTCCACATCGCTGCGGTCAAAACTGAGTTTTTCATGGAAAAACCGCAGCTGCACATCCTTTTTGTCCAGACTGTAGTAGTGCTCCTGGATCCGGCGCTCATCCACCGGCTTGGACGGCCGGATGGTGATCTCTTCGCCGTCGCGCACGATGGTCTCTTCCAGATGGATGGGGTAGATGCCCTTGGTGGCCTCCCCCAGGTGGCGCTCGCTGCCGATGAGGCGCATCTCCTTGGCTGCCGAAAACAACTGGTCACGATGGTCGGGGTGAGCGATACCGATCATGGCCAGTACGCGTTCCTGAAGGCTTTTGCCGAACAGATTCACCGCCCCGTATTCGGTAACCACGTACTGCACGTCGCCCCTGGGGACCACCACGGCAGACCCCTTCAGAGACGGCACGACATTGCTTTGTTTTCCATCCCGAGAGGCGGAGTAGAGCATGAGAATGGATTTGCCGCCCTTGGACCGTTTGGCACCGCGCACGAAATCGGGAATACCGGAAACACCGGCGAAAAAGGTGTGTTCGGAGGCCTCGGCCGTCACCTGTCCCGTGAGGTCAATGGTGTGGGCCACGTTCATGGAGATCATGCGGTTATGCTGGGCGATGATGAAGGGATCGTTGACATAGTCCGAGGGCCTGAAATCGACGCCCGGGTTGTCGTGCAGAAACTCGTACAGGTTCTGGCTGCCGATGGCGCATGAAGCCACCAGTTTGCCTTCATTGAGTCCCTTCTTGCGGTTGGTAATCACCCCCGATGCATACAGGTGCATGACATCATCGGTGATGTACTGGGAATGAAACCCCAGATCGTTCTTGTCGGCCAGCGCCTTGACAGTGGCCTGGGAGGCGGCGTCCAGCCCGATCTGGAGCGTCGAGCCGTCATCCACGAATCGGGCGATGTGTTTGCCGATCCATTCGGCCGCTCCGGATTGTTTGCGCAGGTTAACGGCCAAGATGGGTTCTTCATGCTCCACCATCACATGGACATTGTTGACATGAATGAAGCTCTGTCCCATGGTGCGGGGCATTTTCGGATTCACCTGGGCAATGACCAGGTCGGCGCTCTGGGCGGCGGCCAGGGTGACATCCACGGAGACGCCCAGGCTCATCCAGCCGAAATCGTCGGGAGGTGATACCTGGACCAGGGCTACGTGAATGGGCAGTTTCCGGGAGAGGAACAATCCGGGCACCTCGGACATGTTGATGGGCGTAATGAAGCGCATGTGGCGGGCAATGGCTTCCGTATCCGCCGATCCCAGGTAGATCGTCCGAATGTTGAGGCTGTGGTCACGGGTCTTGTCTGCGATTTCGGAAAGGGAGGTGGTCTCGCGGCTCATGAGACGGACGATTTCCAGTCCGCTGATCCTGACGGCAGCAGCGGACAACGCCCGGACCAGCGCTTGGGGTTCGCCGCAGGCACTGCTGATAAACACCCGTTTGCCGGGGCGGATCATGGCAATGGCCTGCTCCGCCGTGCGCTGTTTTTCCACAAAACTGTCAGCCCAGTACAATGACCGTCTCATCGCCTGCCTCCTGTTAAAATGATCGCTGTCGATTCAGATGGGCAACCCATCGCTTGAAGATCCAACCGCTCGGTTGATCAGCTGCTGTGGTTTTCCTGTTTTTCGAGAATGAACCGGCAGTCCGCCACGGTGACACCCTCCCCTTCCGTGTGAACGAGCAGGGGGTTGATGTCCAGCTCTTTGATCTCCGGATGGTCCAGCACCAGATCGGACAGCCCCACCAGCATGCGTTCAATGGTGCCGATGTCGGTCTTCGGCGCACCGCGAAACCCGGAAAGCAATTTGTGGCCCTTGATGCTGCGCACCATGTTGCGGGCACCGTTGCGCGTCAAGGGCGCCAGCCGGAAGGCGACATCCTGAAACACCTCCACGAAGATGCCGCCGATGCCGAACATGATCAGCGGGCCGAATATGGGATAACGTGTCATGCCCAGAATGACCTCGTGGCCTTTGGGCGCCAGCCGCTGAATGAGAACGCCAGTGATTTCAGCATCCGGGTTGAATTTTTTGGCGTTGTCTACAATGGTGGCATAGGCAGCGGTCACCGACCCGCGGCTGTCCGGCCCCACAATAACCCCGCCGGCATCAGACTTGTGGATGATCTGGGGTGATACAATCTTCATCGCCACTGGATACCCCATCCGGTCGGCGGCGTCCCCGGCCTCGGTCTCGCTGGCGGCCAGGACCGTGGGCAGCACGTTGAATCCATAGCATTTGAGCAATTCGGTGCCGCCGATCTCACCGATGTAGGTTTTACCCTGGTCCATTGCGCCGGCAATGATCTCCGCCGCGCGTTTTTTATCGTGTGTGACCGGAAAGGGTGCCAGCTGCTGGCGGTTAAGCCAGCGGGAATAACGGTAGAGGGCCCCGAATGCCTTGGCCGCGCTTTCGGGAAAACGGTAGACGGGAACCCCGCTCTCCTGCAAATGCTTAACGCCGGCGGACACGTCGATGATCCCCATGAAACAGCACAAGATGGGTTTGTGTGAGCGCCGGGCAATGCGCACGATGGCCTCGGCCGTACCGATGGCGTTGGTCATGCTCTGGGGGGTGAGGATCACCAGGGCACCGTCCACGCCCTCATCCTTGATAACCGCGGATAGGGCGTTTTCATAGCGGTCCTGGGCTGCATCGCCGATAACGTCCACGGGATTGTTCACGTTGGCGGTCAGGGGTAGATGGCTTTTGAGTACGTCGATGGTGTCTTCGCTGAATGCGGCCAGTTCGAGCCCGGACGAAACGGTCATGTCCGTGGCCACAATACCGGGACCGCCGGCATTGGTGACAATGGCCACCCGGTTGCCCAGGGGCACCTTGCGCCGCATCTTGCCCAGGGCGCTCTCATTTTTATAGGCGAAGGCGATGCCAAAATCAAACAGCTCGTTGATCGAGTCCACCCGGATAATGCCGCTCTGGGCAAAGATGGCATCATACACCGCTTCACTGCCCGCCAGCGATCCGGTGTGGGAGGCAGCTGCCAGGGCCCCCGCACTGGTGCGGCCGGATTTGATGGCCAGCACCGGCGTGGGCCGTTCCCCGCCGGTGATCTCTTTGACCACCTGGATGAACTCGGACCCGCGCTGCAGCTCTTCGATGTAAAGCATAATCACTTCGGTTTCAGGATCGGCGTGAAAATAACGCAGCAGATCCAATTCATCCACATCCGCCTTGTTGCCGATGGAGACGAATTTGGAAAATCCAAAATCCTTGTCGGCCGCAAAGTCAAGCACCGCCGTGCACAGTGCGCCGCTTTGCGAGATAAAGGAGATATTGCCCGCCGCCGGCATGCGCGCCGAGAAACTGGCGTTGAGCCGCACATCGGCCATGGGATTGATCACCCCTAAACAGTTGGGGCCGACCACCCGCACACCGGCTTCCCGGCACATGGCCACGATTCGCCTTTCAATCTTCAGACCTTCGCCGCCCACCTCCTTGAATCCCGCAGAGACGATGACCACGGCCTTGACACCCTTGTCGATGGCATGCCTGATGGCCGTCTCCGCATGCTTCGGCGGCAGGATGATAATGGCCAGGTCAATGGGGTCCGGGATATCCTTAAGGTCCGCGTAGGCGCGCACGCAGGCAATGGACTTGGCTCTGGGGTTGACCGGGTAAAGGGTGCCGGTAAAGCCCCCTTTCAGGATGTTGACAAAGATATCGTGGCCGACTTTTCCCGGACTGCTGGAGGCGCCCACCACCGCCACTGAAGTCGGGTTGAACAATGCATCTAGACCTTCCATGCGCAATACCTGCCTTCTTCGGGTTGGGCTGGTTAAGCCATTGTCAAAATTAAAATTGGTTATACCATTAATATATGGGACCTCCGAAAGTGTCAAGATCCAAGCAATCGTGCCGCTGGCGGGCTTTGCTTTAACGCGGGTTGATAAAAAAGAATTGTCGAATACTTAAGAACCGTTGCGTCCGTCCGAAAACAAGGGCTTCTGATCAGCGGATCAATAATTGGTACGACCTTTGACGTTCACGCGCAGTCGTGTCAGAAAAATTCTTACAAGCGAATCATAATTTCCCGAATTGACTAATTTCAATGGCATTGATATCTTGCCACGGGTCTGAGGAGATTTTTCACTGCCAGATCTGAACTGCTGCCGGCGTCCATCCCCGGCCGGCGGATTCAATTTCAGGCCATGGCTGGGCGCAACCCATCGGACACAACCTTAGAGGACTCGAAATGATTGTTGCCGGACTAAAACTGACCTTATTGGGCATGATGGTGGTATTTTTATTTCTCGTGGCATTGATCCTGTTAATCAAGCTTTCCTTCCGCATGTTGTCCGCAGGCAGTGCCAGGGAGCTGGCCGCAATGGAGTCCGCCGAACTGAAAAAAAGAAAGCGCGCTTTTGTCGAAACGGATGACAAGTTGCTGATTGCCATTATCAGCGCGGCGATTGCCACCCATCGCTCCCGGACACGCATCGTTGGTTGATGCCTATCCATGCACGGTTGTTTTGACTGACGCAGTCGTCATCGTTAATCATTTAAATTCTTGGAGACAGTATCAATCATGAAAAACATTCGTTATATGGATACCTCATTGCGGGATGGATTCCAATCGGTATTCGGGGCCCGTGCACTGACTGATGATTTCATCCCTGCCATCGAAGCCGCTGTGCATGCCGGCATTGAACATATCGAGGCCGGCGGTGGGGCGCGCTTTCAGGCGCTGTTCATGTACTGTGGTGAATCCGCTTTTGATATGATGGACCGGTTTCGTGCAGCAGCAGGACCGGCTGCAAGCCTTCAGACCCTTGCAAGGGGTATCAATGTGGTGGCGCTGTCCGCTCAGCCCAGAGATATGATCGATCTGCATGCCCGCATGTTTAAGAAGCATGGAATGACGCACATCCGCAATTTCGATGCCCTCAATGACGTTCGAAACCTCATTTATTCGGGAAAATGCATTACCAATGCCGGATTGCACCATCAGGTATCCGTCACGATGATGGAACTGCCGCCGGGCTGTTCAGGCGCCCACGATGCCCCGTTTTACATTAAAACCCTTCGGGAAATATTGGACGCCGGACTTCCCTATGATTCCATCTGCTTCAAGGATGCTTCCGGAACATCCAATCCCAACAAGTTTTACGAGACCATCAAGGCAGCGCGCAAGCTGCTGGGCAAGGATGCCATCATCTGGGCCCATACCCATGAAACCGCCGGTGTGGGCATCACCCAGTACAAAGCCGCCATCGAGGCCGGCTGCGACGGCGTGGACTTGGCGCGCTCCCCCCTGTCCGGCGGAACCTGCCAACCGGATATGCTCTCTTTGTGGCATGCACTGAAGGGGACCGATTATACCTTGGATATCGACGTGACCAAAATTATGCAGGCCAACCTAGTCCTTCAGGAATGCCTAAAGGACTACTTTTTTCCCCCTGAGTCGCAGAAAATCTCGTCTGAGGTGATCCTTTCGCCCATGCCCGGGGGTGCCTTGACGGCCAACACCATGATGATGCGCGACACCGGCACGCTGGACCTCTACCCCAAGGTGATCGAGGCCATGTCCGAATGCGTGGCCCGCGGCGGGTTCGGCACCTCGGTGACCCCCGTATCGCAGTTTTATTTCCAGCAGGCCTACACCAATGTGACCCAGGGGCCCTGGAAAAAAATAACCGACGGCTATGGCAAGATGGTGCTGGGTTACTTCGGTCGCACACCCGTGCCACCGGATCCGGAAATCGTCAAGCTTGCCCAGGATCAGCTTGGCAAACCCGTGTTCACAGGAGACCCGCTGGACATCCTTGAACCCGGTATTCCCAAAGCCAAGGCGATTCTTGAGAAACACGGCCTGCCGGTCAACGACGAAAACATTTTCATTGTGGGCGCACTGGAAACGCAGGGAAGCAACAAGGGACTCGACTTTTTAAGGGGCAACAAACCCATTAATGTCCGCAAGGTTACCGACACAAAGGACGCGCCGGCTCCTGCGGCCGTGGCAACGGCGTCAGCGCCGGCCATGAACGAGCCCGCCGATTACACGGTGACCGTAGAAGGCAAAACCTACCAGGTCAAGGTGGAAGCGGCCACCGGTGAGGTTAAAACGATAGCACCCGCAGCTGAAGCCAAACCGGTTAACGTGGTCGGCGTCAAAGCCAAATTACAGGGCATTGTATACGAAATTTTTGTCTCTGTCGGTGATCACGTCAATCGAGGCGATTCACTCATGATTCTTGAAGCCATGAAGATGGAAACCCCGGTAGTAGCCCCCTGCGACGGCAAGGTGGTATCCATCGAAGTGGAAAAAAACCAAGTCGTCAAACCCGAACAACTGGTCGCAACGATTGCATAGGCCAGGAGACCCGATGATACACTATAAAAAGTCAGCCATTGGTTTGGCAGTCGTAGTTGCGCTGTTGATCATTTCCACCCTGGCCCTGGCCGCCACCTCCTCGCCGGGGGAAACCGCCGCACAGACTGAAATGGCTCCCATGGGTGCCATGGTGATTGAGTTCATCAAGACCACGGGGCTGTTCGCCTACCTTTTCCCGGTGTCCGGATTATGGACCGAGGGTATCGGCAGGCTGTTAATGGTCGCGATCGGTCTGTTGATGTTGTATCTGGCCATCGGCAAACGCTTCGAACCCCTGCTCCTTTTGCCCATGGGCTTTGGATGCATCCTGGCCAATATTCCCCTGGCAGGCATCACCGAGCCGGGAGGCATCATCTACTACATCTATGAAATCGGAATAAAAACAGGTGTCTTCCCGCTTCTGGTCTTCATGGGGGTCGGCGCCATGACCGATTTCGGCCCCATGATCGCCAATCCCAAGACCGCCCTTTTGGGAGCGGCCGCGCAGTTCGGCATCTTCAGCACCCTCATCGGCGCACTGATCCTGTCTGAAATCGTCCCCGGAATCAATTTTGATCTTTTTGACGCGGCATCCATCGGTATTATCGGCGGAGCCGACGGCCCCACGGCGATTTTTCTGGCCAGCCAGCTCTCCCCAGACCTGCTGGGCGCCATTGCTGTGGCCGCCTATTCCTATATGGCCCTGGTTCCCATCATTCAGCCTCCAATCATGAGGGCGTTGACCAGTTCCGATGAACGCAAAATCCGCATGACCCAATTACGTTATGTGGGAAAAGTGGAAAAGATTATCTTTCCGCTGACCACCCTTGGGCTGTGCATGTTTTTATTGCCGTCGGCCGCGCCACTGATTGGGTTTTTCATGTTTGGGAACCTGATGCGAGAGTGCGGTGTCGTCGACCGCCTTTCCAAAACCACCCAAAACACCTTGATCAACATCGTCACGATATTTCTCGGACTGGGGGTCGGTTCGCGGTTGTCGGCAGCCAACTTCCTGAGTTTGGAAACCCTGGGAATCCTGTTGCTCGGAATCGTTGCCTTTTGCATCGGAACCGCATCCGGCATATTGATGGCCAAGCTCATGAACCAATTTTCAATCAATAAAATCAACCCGTTAATTGGTTCCGCCGGAGTATCTGCAGTACCCATGGCTGCCCGCGTCAGTCAAAAAATGGGCATGGAGGAAGACCCCGAAAACATGCTGTTGATGTTCGCCATGGGGCCGAACGTCGCCGGGGTGATCGGCTCGGCGGTGGCAGCCGGCGTGTTGCTGACATTAAAAAATCTTATGGTATAATCCGGCCTGATAAGCTAAACTGCCGAGGTGCGATTGACCCAAAATTTTACCGACTTCTAACTGACCGCAGACATGTAAGGACCAGGTTAAATTCATCGGAGGCAAGAATGTCAATACGCGTGCTCATGTTCAGAAAAATGCCCCGCCTGTATGGCGGAATGGAAGCCGGCCTGCTGCCCCAGATAGGCCCATTGCTTGTCGAGGCAAGGAAGCTGGCTTTTCGTCAACCCGGATACATCTCGGGGGAGACCATGCGCAATGTGGCGGACCCGTATGAATTTTTGGTAATCAGCACCTGGAAATCGGTTGATGACTGGGAGCGGTGGTTTGCCAACAAGGAACGGGAGGTCGTGGAGAACAAGATCGATGCCGTCTTAGGAGCAACGACCGAATACAGGGTTTACTCCTACGACTGACGCAGCGTTGAACGTGCATGCCATCCCGGCGAGCCATCAACACGAGGCCTGCACCCTTGAAGGGTCGGTAAAACCGCAGAGCGCCTGATTTGAAGCCCGGTCTCGCACAGGCAGGAAGAGTGATTCCATGACCATGTATGCCAAAGACGTAATGGTTGTCTCCTTCGATAAAATTCATCAGGATGCGCCCATTGAAAATGCCATCAAGCTGATCCTTAACGGGAGGGTCAGAAAGTCGGGCCATAAGACCATCAGCCTCATGGTCGTTGACGATCTTGGTCAGTTGTGCGGTGTGGTCAGCATGTATGACATTCTTTTTCATCTTCGACCGGATTTTTTGAATCTGAGCGTGGAGGCAAACACGCTGTTGTGGACAGGGCAGTTGAGGCGATTGGTGGAAGCCCTTAAGGGAAAAAATGTCAGACAGGTAATGAGCATGAACGTGATGAGTGCGCAGTTGGATGACCATATCATCGTTATCCTGGACCAAATGATCAAAAACAAGTATCGTCGCCTGCCCGTACTGGAACACAACAAACCGATTGGAATTATATATCTATCCGATATTTATTATCATATTTTCAGTTCGATTTAGGCTTACGGCCTCGGCGCCCGACACCGGAACGTAACCTGCGCCACATGCACCCATTGAATTTAAGAACCATCTCCATGTCCGCGCGGAGCCGCTCATTAAACATGCCACACAAATTCAAGCCCATTAAACCCAAACGGATTTCAGACCAGGTGTTCGACCAGTTGCGGGAACTGATTTTCAGAGGTGAATTCAAAGCCGGAGAAAAGATTCTCACCGAACGGGAACTGGCCGAAGCCTTTGGTGTCAGCCGGACCTCGGTCAGAGACGCCACCAACAAACTGGTTGTCATGGGCCTGCTGGAACAGAAACAGGGCCAGGGCACCTTCGTGCGGTCGCCTGAATCACGGGAGAAAAACATCCTGGCCAACATGGTGGAAAGCCAGGATGCCTCTATCAGCGACCTTTTGGAAGTCCGCATGGGGCTGGAGTGCAACGCGGCAGCCATGGCCGCCTCCCGGGCCGTGGAAAAGGACCTGCGGTTTATGGAGGAAAGCATCGCCGAGATGCAAAATGAAGTCAAATCCGGCAGACTGGGTTCGGAGGCGGATGCGTCGTTTCACATGGCCATCGCCTATGCCACGAATAATCCTCTCCACATCTTCATCATGAAGAATTTCTACGATTTCCTGTTTACCGGCATCCGGGTCAACCTGGAGGGGCTTTACGAGGTGCCGGGAAACATCGACATCATTATCGACCAGCACCGGGCCATCTACCAGGCCATCCGCGATCACGACCCTCAAGCCGCCCTGCGGGCCATGAAACAGCATATCGATTTTGTATACAATTTCTTCGAAGGCCAGGGGGAGTAGCTTACAGCAGTTTCTCAAAAAAATCGTTGCCCTTGTCGTCCACCAGAATAAACGCCGGAAAATCCTTGACCGTGATCATGTAAATCGCCTCCATCCCCAGTTCGGGGTACTCCAGCACCTCCACCGACGTAATGCACTCCTTACCCAGCCGGGCGGCAGGGCCGCCGATGGAGCCCAGGTAGAACCCGCCGTATTGCTTACACGACGCCGTCACTGCCTTGGAGCGGTTGCCTTTGGCCAGCATGACCATGGAGGCACCCCGGGCCTGGAAGATGGGCACGTAGGAATCCATGCGTCCGGCGGTGGTGGGACCGAAGGAACCGGAAGCGTAGCCTCGGGGGGTCTTGGCCGGTCCGGCGTAATAGATGATGTGATCCTTCAGATACCGGGGCAGTCCCTGGCCGCTGTCCAGCCGCTCCTTAAGCTTGGCGTGGGCGATATCCCGGCCGACGATGATCCGGCCGGACAGTTTCAGGCGGGTGGCCACCGGATATTGGGTGAGGATGGCCCTAATCTTGTCCATGGGCTGGTTCAGGTCAATGGCCACGGCGTCCTCACCAGAGCCCTGAGGTTGGGGGAGAAAGCGTGCGGGATCGGTTTCCAACCGCTCCAGAAAGATGCCGTCGGCGCTGATCTTGGCCTTGATATTGCGGTCCGCGCTGCAACTGACGCCCATGCCGATGGGGCAGGAAGCGCCATGGCGCGGCAGCCGCACCACGCGAATATCGTGGCAGAAATACCTGCCGCCGAACTGGGCGCCGATGCCCAGTTCCCGGGACCGCGCCAGCAGTTCGGCTTCCAGCTCGAGATCCCGGAAGCCATGCCCGGTTTGGCTGCCGGCGGTGGGCAGACCATCCAGATAGCCGGCCGAGGCCAGCTTGACCGTCTTGAGGTTGAACTCCGCCGATGTCCCCCCCACCACGAACGCCAGATGGTAAGGCGGGCAGGCGGCGGTGCCCAGGGTCTTCATCTTGGCCGTGAGAAAATCCACCAGTGTACCCGGGTTGAGCACGGCCTTGGTCTCCTGGAAGAGGTAGGTCTTGTTGGCCGATCCGCCGCCCTTGGCGATGAAAAGGAATTTGTAGGCATCGCCTCCGGTGGCATAGATCTCCACCTGGGCCGGCAAATTGCACCCGGTGTTTTTCTCTTCGTACATGGTCAGTGGTGCATTCTGGGAATAGCGCAGGTTGGCTTTGGTATAGGCGTTGAACACGCCCTTGGAGAGCGCCCGTTCATCGCTGAAGCCCGTCCAGACAAACTGGCCCTTTTTGCCCATGACGATGGCAGTACCGGTATCCTGGCACATGGGAAATTCCATTTCGGCGGAGATAACGGCGTTTTTGAGCATTTCCAGGGCCACATAACGGTCGTTGTCCGAGCTTTGCGGATCCTTGAGGATCTTTTCCAACTGCGCCAGGTGGGTCGGCCGCAGCAGGTGGGAGACATCCGTGAAGGCGGTCTCGGCCAACAGTTCCAGCCCTTCGGATGCGACCTTGAGTACGGACTGTCCTTCGAACCGGGCCGTGGAGACGTGGTCGGTGGTGAGCAGCCGGTAGGGGGTATTGTCCTTGCCCAGGGGCAGCAGTTCTTCATACGTGAATTCGAGCACGGTTCAATCTCCTTATCGTCTCATGCAAACAGGCTGATCCATGACCTAAAACCCGCGCTATCTCCCGCGCACGCTTGTCTGACTTCATTTTTCCGGAATAGGGTTTTCGTTCAAACCGGCCAGCGTCCGGTGGCGGCGCTGAAATGCGAAAGCGCATTGATTTAATTGGTGGGCTTCGGTATTGTCAAGACAAAAAGGGCAACCTTAAAGCCGCAGGTCAGGAAAAATGACGACTCACCATTCAGCGCATGAATTGCAAAAGAAGATCGGGTCGCTTGAGGCGGAACTGGCCGTCCTGAAAAAATGCAGCGCCATCGTTTTGGCTGACCAGGGCTTCGATGAAGCGGCCAGGTCCATTTTCAAGGCCTGCAAGGAGGCGGCGGGCGCGACAGCCGGATATGTGGCCCTGCTTTCGGAAGACGCCGCCGAGAATGAAGTGCTTTTTCTGGATACCGGCGGGATGCCCTGCGCAGTTGCCCCCCAGCTGCCCATACGCGGACTGCGGGCCGAGGCGTATCGGGATGGAAAGACGGTCTATGCCAACGATTTTGCCAGCAGCCGGTCGGCCGGCTTTATGCCCGCAGGGCACGTCGAACTGAAAAATGTGATGTTCGCCCCCATGGCTATCGGCCAACACGTGGTCGGGTTGCTCATCCTGGCCAACAAACCGGTTGATTTCACCCCCAGGGATGCGGCGATCGCATCGATCTGTGCTGAATTCGCGGCCATCGCCCTGATGAAGACCAGGCTTGAAGATGACCGGCGGCGATCCGGACAGTCCCTCATCGAGAGTGAAGACCGATTCCGCAAGCTTTATGCAGCCATGAATGAAGGCGTTTGTCTTCACGAGATCACTTTGGATGCTGCCGGCCAACCGGTCGACTATCGGCTGCTGGAGGTCAACGTCGCCTATGAACGCATCACCGGCCTGAAAAGGGAAGCCATCGCCGGCAGACGGGCCACGGAAGTCTATGGGGTCGACGACGCCCCCTTCCTGGACACCTATGCCCAGGTGGCTGAAACGGGAGCCCCCACATCCTTTGAAATCCATTGGGCGCCCATGGACAAACACCTTCTGGTTTCCGTCTTCTCACCCCGCAAGGGTCAATTCGCAACTGTTTTTACGGATATTACCCACCTGAAGGTCAAAGAGGAACAACTCCGCATCAGCGAAGAGTACCTGGCGACGACCCTCGACGCCATCGGCGATGCCGTGATCACCACCGACAGGGGAGGAAGGGTTCTGCTCATGAATCCGGTTGCCGAAGCATTGACCGGATGGCGCTTATCCGAAGCCAGAGGCAACCCTCTGGATAAAATCTTTGCCATCTATCATGAAAAGACACGCAACCGGATGGAAAACCCCGCCCTCAAGGTTCTCAAAGCGGGTGGCAGGGTCGGTCTGGCAAAACACACGATCCTGATTTCCAAAGACGGAACGGAATACTTTATTGATGACAGTGCGGCGCCCATCCGAAGTGAAAATGGCGATGTCATCGGCGTCGTTCTCATTTTTCGGG
>NZ_JAWOHB010000055.1:0-6891 GCF_046496365.1 Desulfosarcina sp. | reverse complement strand
ACGGCTCACAATATTATCCCGCTTTATTTCCCGCTGGGATTGTTCAATTTCCAGATAACGCAGTTTTTCCAGTGATTGTTTTCGCCTGTTTTCAATTTCCGTTTTTACATCATCATTTTCTTTCAAGCGGGAATCGATAATCCTGAAATCGGCTTCGATACTCTCCAATTGACGATCCATCCCCTGAAAAGGTCGGGAACATGCAAAAGCTCGTCAAATCCCTGGGGGGCGAGGCGTCCACTGTGCAAACCGCCATCGTGTTCGGCAAACGGGTGCCTGGAATCATCCACTTCGTCAATGAACATCAGGTGGACCTGATCGTTCTTGGCTCACACAAGATTGATCTGGAAAAGGTCCCTGAGGGTCTGGGCACCATCAGCTACAAGGTGGGCATTCTTTCTCCATGCCCCGTGCTGATGGTGAAATGAGCGCCTTCGCCTATGGAATGACACCCGCCTGACTGGCCGGGGGGGATTCCCGCTTCGGACCGACAGAACGCGGCTCGCCTGCCGGCGGTCTTACGAGCCATCGGCCGCACCTTGGGCCCAGGTGGTGTTTTGCGGGGCAACTGACCAGCGCCAACCCGTTGCCACCTCAGCGCCAGACCGGCCGAGGCTCTTCACGCTTCGGCCGGCGTAGCTCATCTATTTGCCTTGCCTTGAAATGTCATGCGAACCGACCACAAATCGGTTTCTAACGAAAATGTGCCCGCAGCTCGGTCTTGAGGATCTTGCCTGAGCCGGTTTTCGGAAGCTCCTCAACAAAAAAATCCTCCCTGGGGGGAAATGTTGGTCGGCGATGATTAACATCGCCCCGAACACCAAGGAGGATGGGTCGTGGTACGTTTTGCGCGCCTGTTCAGTCAACTGGTTGCCGTTTTCGACCCGGAACAGTTTCACCAGCTGGTCGCCAAGCATCGGGCTGAGCGCATTACTTGAAGGGCCGATGTCCTGGATCTGGCGCGATTTTCAGTCGTTTGTAGCGCCCCTTGGTCCAGTTCTCCAAGTCAGAGACATACCACTTGGAAAAGCGGCGGTCCGATGGGCCGCCGGCCATGCTGGTGTGGATTTCTTCCTCGGCCAAGTCGATGACCATCCGGAAAGACGGAGCGAAGGTGGTCTGGCGGCCGGCGCTTTCGAAAACCTGTCCCTGGTGCGGGGTGGCAAGACTGCCGGGCAGGGTGACCGGGCCGCGGTCAAACCCGAAAAATTTGGGCAGCCTGCCGTCAAAGACAATATTCTTCAAGGTCACCCGCCGCGTTTCTCCCCATGCCTTGGGGGCGACATCGAGAGCTTTGGCCGCGGCATCACGGTAGATCGCCTCCCTGGTCCGGTCGCCGAACCAGGCGGAGCGATCGGCCAGCAGGATGCGGTCGAAATTGATGAAAAAATCGTTGAAGATCCCAGTGTGCCTTTCGATGTGATCCACCGCCGCGCTCCCCAGTCCGGCACCAAATACCTGCCGGTAGAGTTCGCGATAGATGCGGTCGAACAGAAAGGCGCCCTTGGAAGCCGCGTCATATTCAAGGTTCCATTCCTTGAGGATCCGCCCGTTGGCGGTGTCCGGCAGCAGTGGTGCCAAAATCTCCATGAAGCGTTCGGCCTGAGCCGAATAAAGGTCATGCTGCAGCCGGTACATATCCTCGGGAGTCAGGCCATCGGCGGTAGCCAGACGGTTCGAGATCCGGTCGGAACGGTAGGCCCCCATGCCGGCGTTGATCGGTTCGAGCGACGAGTAAGCGTTCAGGTTCTGGTTGGCGGTGACAAAGTAGCCGCAGTCCGGGTTGAGGCACCGCGGCAAGTCCGTGTGGCGTTCAAAGCCATGCCAGTCGTTTTGCGGCTCCCAGCCGGGCAGCGGCACGAACCCGCTGACTTCCGGCCGGCGCTTGGGCATGAGACCGGACATTTGGTAACCGATGTTTCCCTGACTGTCAGCCAAAACCCAGTTCCAACTGGTCTCGACTTGTCCCAGCAGGTCCATTCCTTCGGCGACGCTGCGGGTCTCGAACATCTTCACTAAGCTGTTAACCGTTTGTGCGCCGGAAAATGAAGGCGCCCAGGCCGTGGCGAGGTACAGACCTTCACGTTGAGGGTCTCCCTCCAGGATGCCGTGCGGATTTTCGTAGAATGTTACGGTAACCGGGGCCTTCTTCTTGCGGCGGATGATTTCCGTCCTTTTCTTGAAAGGAACCCACCCTTCGGGCTCACGCCAGTAGCAGCCGTCCTTGCACTTTTCGATCCATGAGTCGGTGGCGTCCATGAAGGTGTACGTCGCGCCCCAGGCCAGATCCGGGTTTCGCCCTATCAGCAGGGCCGGTACGCCAGGCATGTTGGCGCCCATGGCCCAGCGCCCGGCGATTTTTAGCACGACTTCGTACCAGACGTTGGGCAGGCGGTTGACTTCCAGGTGGGGGTCGTTGGCCAGGATGGGCATTCCGGAGGCAGTCTTTTGGCCTGAAACCGCCCAGTTGTTCGAGGCCATAGCCGCCGGTATGGCGAGGTTCCAGAGGGAAGGGGGCGCCACAAGGCGTTCCTGAAGATCTATTTTCTTGATCAGTTCGACGTCCAGGTCGCCAAGAATCCCGGGAAAGAGTTCATCGAGGCGTTCCTGATCCAGGCCGGCCTGGATCAATTCGATGAG
Organism: Desulfosarcina sp.; assembly: GCF_046496365.1. Lineage (GTDB taxonomy): Bacteria > Desulfobacterota > Desulfobacteria > Desulfobacterales > Desulfosarcinaceae > Desulfosarcina. The sequence continues at coordinate 4,251 of NZ_JAWOHB010000055.1, read as the reverse complement.
CAGTCGCTCCATCTCGCCCTGGGACTGGGCCAAGGTCAGGTAGCCGACCATGCGGGATATCAGAATGACGTCGCGGGCGCTCCAGGGTTCGGGGCGATAGCCAAAAAGCCGGCACTCCCACGGCCGCTTTTCGGAAAAGGCCTGGTTGGCCCCCGCGCAGTAGGCCTCGGTCAGTTTGCGGGCTTCGGGCGAGAGCGCGTCGATCTGCAAATCCATACTCCCGTTCCAGTCCATGCGCCGGAAGAAGGTGTCGATAGCCAGCATCTCTTCGCTGGCGTCGAGGATTTCCGAGGCCCGCCCCTGGCCCAGGATGCGCATTAGGAGCATCTGCATCCCACGGTCTATGGCATGGGCGAAGCCCATCAGGCGAAAGACGTCCATCTTGTTGTCGCTCGCGATGTGGCAAACTCCGTGCTCGTCTCTCCAGATCTCGGAAGTCTTCATGGCATCTCCTGTGGCCCGCATCTTAGGCAGAGGTGATCGTCTTGCAATTAAACCAATTTTAGGGGCTCTTTAGTGCGAAGTAGAAACCCCCACCTTAAGGGTGGGGTCAGAGGGACTGGCTAAGCCGGTCCCGCATGGGAACAGCCGATAAGGCTGCTCATTGCTATCCATACGCCGAGTTGTTGCCGCAACATCGAAGCGTAAGGAGGAATCAGTTCGCAGATTCCGTAGGTTATCACACACGCTATGGCATTGTCAGTATCATGTTGTATCGTACTTTCAACACCTCTTGGATGAGCATTCAGGGTATTTTTTCATGATGGCATCTTTGGGTCACGGGACTGTAAAGATGTCGGCTGAGACTTTCAGAGCCGCCAGGAACTCTTTCTGTTCGGCCTTCAATGGCCTGGCCAGCTTTCTTTACTGACCAGCGGTCAGTACCAGTGTATTGGTGAACCTGGTGGTCATCATGAACGCCGTCGGTTTTGTGGTCTGGCGTTTGTACCATCCGGTGATGGTCCGAAAAAAACCTCACATAGGGGACACTTCTTGCACCCGGACACCTGATGGGTAGAATTGTTGCCACCTGCCCATGATCGTGTCGCAAATGACGCGTATAGGGGCCTGAAGGGGCTTAAAATTGAGTGGGCTTGGGGGCCTCTTCTTGCCTTTAATTACACAAGGCAGTGCAGTGCGGCGTTTTTCCAATGCCCCGAGATCGCTTTGCGAGGGTTCTATGGTTGCTCGATTAGGGTGATCGTTGACAGTAGGTGCCCAGGGGTGAGATTAGTAATTTGGCGGGCGATCTGAAACACTGGATGTGGCACACACAAACCCCAGGAGGCCATGTGAATACAGAGTCGCCGCAGCCCGAAGAAAAAAAATCCTCCCATTTGTCAACGCGGTTCGGATGCGTGTTGCTGTCTCTTTTGTTTCTCGCTTCCGGCGTTGGATTCATGGCGCTGTTTGCCGTTAGGGCCTGGCAAGACATTCGCGTTTTCACGGTCTGGCAACCGACGCAATGCACAGTCATCTCTTTGGGTATCGGCGCTCAACAGTCGATTAGGATACGGGCGGGTGGGCCCCGCACCACGGGCAGTTCGGAATCCTTCCGGCCCCAGGTGACGTTTCGCTACGTCGTCGATGGTATCGAGCATGAGTGCACCGGTTGGGACTCCTGGGCTCTGGCCGGAGACTTCGGAGGCGGGAGCCGAAAGTTCTACCTGCGAGTACTCGATCGCTACGAGATAGGGCAAACCTATCCTTGCTGGTACGATCCTGCCGAGCCTTCGCAGGCGGTGCTGGTGCGCCGGGTCCAGCCTTTGTACCTCCTGGCCTTTTTTCCAATGGCACTGATGGTGTTGGGAGGAGTCGGACTGGCGATCACCTTCTCGCGAGCAAAGCCGGCGCTCCCCCCTGATGCCAGCTCGGCCTCGACCGTTTGGCAGGATCCGCCCGGATATTCACAACGTCTTGCAGTGCGACTCGATCCGGTCACACCGAGCACCCAGGCCGGGTGCATTCTCACTCTCGCCGCGTTGATGCTTGCCGTTAGCGCTTTTTCTGGTTTCGCCGCATACAATTCATGGATTGATGGCGAAGTGCCCGTGATCACCGGACTGTCGATGGTCGCCTTCGGGTTAGTGGGGATGATCCTGCTTTGGGTGTCCGTTGGTGCCCTTGCCGTGCGGGTCCCGTTACCAATCCTTGAGGCTGACCAGCCCACAGTCGCTGCGGGCACAAGACTGCGGATGCGTTTGGTCCAGCCGGGGCCAGTGCGCCTGCGCACGATTCGGGTGACCTTCGTTGGAGAAATAGTTGCGCCGGCCAAATCCGGGGCGCCCCACCTGAAAACCATGTTTGAAGGCGTGGTAATCGACACCGGTCCTTTGGTGGCGCGTCACACGATGCCTTTTGCACGGTACATGGACCTGGCACCGCCAGCGGACGCCACCCCTTCCTCGTCGGCGGAAGATGCTCCGGAAGTGCGTTGGCGGGTGCATGTGACCATTTTTCCGTTCGGGTGGCCTCGCCTCACATACCTCTTTCCGATCATCGTTACTTCATCCACCACAGAACCAGCACCGCAAGATGCAGGGTAGTTGTCGGCCAGGGGAGCTGTTCCAAAAAACCTGTATTTGATCGATCGGGAATGGCTGCTTACGGATCAGAAATCAAATTACCAAGCCTGCCACCTTCTGTGGCATCTGGCCGCTATCTACTCCCCGTAAGGGCAGGGGCGGGAGCTCTCCCATGAACTCGGACAAGCTTCTCACAGGAGTATGAGAAGGTGAGATGACTTGATCGTCCTGAAGCCCGACACCGAATGCACGCGCCGGCTGGCGTGCTTTCCGAGCGAGGCGGGGCACCGGTTGCTCAGGGAATTGCGTCTGCTCAAATAGATCCGGCCGGGGATGCTGTAGGTTGGTTTTCCGGTCCAGGCCAAAGCCCGGTTTGCCGGCGACCAAATGCTTGCTGTAAATTTGTAATATACGCCTACGATTCAGAACGACGCCAGGCGGGTGTGGCCCCAAGCATTCCCCCGGAATTACGATCCGGGAAGTGCCGAGTATTTGATCATTTCTGGGGGAAGGTCCAAGGCCCCGGGACCAGCCCGCCTGTTGCGGTTCACCCCTGGCTATCGAGAAACGCCACGAGGGCGGCATTGACCGCCGCGGGCTCTTCGACGGTGCTCAAGTGTCCAGCATTGGGGATTACCTTCAACTGGGCGCCCGATATTTTTTCCACCATGCGCCTGGCCTTCTCAGGCGGAGTCGGGACGTCCTTTTCACCCACGACAACCAAGGTCGGGGTCTGGATGGCATCGATCTGCTCGAAAACGCTTTCCCTGGAAAAGATCCCGTTGGCGAAGTCTATCATGGCCTGTCGGTCATTGGCCATCATGCGCCGGCGCCATTGGCGCACCTCGTGGGATCGGGATGGGTCCTGGAGGAATTTGGGACCAAGGAAGATCGGCATGGCCCGTCCGACCACCGGCCGGTAGCCGAGCCAGCGCAGGGCGACCAGCATCAGGCGATACTGTTTTCTGGCCTCGGGCGGCTCGGCGTCGGCCGAGGTGTCCATCAGGATCAAGGACTTGAGCATTTCAGGGCGCCGGATTGCAATGCGAAGGCCGATAAAGCCACCGGTGGAAAGCCCCACGAAGTGGCACGGCGCGCAGCCAAGTGCCTCGATAAAACTTACCGCATCCCGGTAGAGGTTCTCCATCTCGTAACCGCTGCGAGCCACCTCGCTTCTGCCGTGACCGCGATGGTCGTAGGCAATACAGCGGTAGCGGCCCCTGAGGGCCGCGATCTGCGGATCGAAATGACGGCTGTCAAGCAGGTAGCTGTGGGAGAAGATAATGGTTTCCGGCCCGGATCCTTGTTCGGTGTAAGACAGCCTAACGCCGTTGACCAGGATGTCAGGCATTGTATTTCCTCCTTTGGCAGGTTGGAGATAGAAGGATTCTTGAACGCACAGCCTGTGGTTGTCAACATGCAAAAAAGCCGGGCACCAACTTACCCGGCCAGGCCTATTCCGGGAGCAACCGGTGGCCGGTCTCGTGCCGCCGCTGGGGCGGGGTAAGTTGGGGGCTGCAGATCTGCTCGGCCTGGGACATTTTTTCTTGTCCTCAATCCTCCTGATGTGCCATTAAGCATCTGCCGGTGGTCAGCAGCCTGCCGCAGCCTTTTGGCCGGATAGCTATCCACTCGATGATTTCGTTGCCAAGCGCAGCGGGGCGAGGGAAAAAGTGAAAACAAGAACCCCCGGACGTGGGACTCCTCCCCCCCTGTATCTATTGGA
>NZ_JAWOHB010000006.1:0-17036 GCF_046496365.1 Desulfosarcina sp. | reverse complement strand
GCCGGTTTTGGCCTGGCTTGCCGATGCCCAGCGGTAGGTTTTCAGCGACCCGAAATCGGTAGCCGGGTCATAATCCTGACTGACCTGGATGCCTGAGCAGCCACTGACAACCAGCGCCGTCACGAGAAGGGCAAACCAGAATTTTCTGATCATATAAACCTCCACTGATTCAACTGCTGAAATGGAAGATGACCAACACCCATCACCTGCCATCCATGACGGTTAAAGCCGGAAACCATTCGAGGTAAGGCTATCTGTCCATCATAATTAGCATATTGGTGAGATAAGTCAAAACAAGACGTAGGCTTGGCTGAAAAAAGGACCGCATTGCCCCCGGTCGGGAAGCGCTGGCCATGCTGACGACTGCCGGATAACCGTGGCGTTCACGAAAAAATTTTGGCGTCTTCGAGCTTGATCTCGAGTTCGGCCATGGTGATCTCGGTAAGCCCAAAGTAATCGGCTTCTGTTGTGGCGGCGAGCACACACGGCTCAACTCCCCTTAGGCCGATGCCCAGACTGTTGGTGGTCTTGTCAGCCAGGCGGACCATCATCATCAGATCATTGCCCTTTTCCGGTTCGGCCTTGTGATGGTCCCGGGCGATGCGGCAGTACTGGTCCGGGAGGTTCCAGTGACGCAGCATGGCGTAGCCGTACATCGTGTGAAAGTTGTCCATCACCTCGTGCAGCAGGACTTCGGGGGGTATCTGTTTCAAGGTGTCGGAGCGTCTGACCGCATCGGTGACGGTGAGGATGAGCAGTTTACCCATGTCGTGGAGCAGTCCGGCCGTGAATGCCTCCTGGGCCTTGGCCTTGAGCCCGCAGCGGTTGGCAATCCACTGTGCGCTGATGGCACAACCCACCGAATGGCGCCACAGGTCTTGCATCAGGTGGTTGATGAAGGGGTCTTTGGAACGGAACTGCCGTTTTTGGGTTACCAGGATGGCGATGTTGGCGATTTCGCGGCTGCCCAGCCGTACAATGGCCGTGCGCACCGTGGCAGCCTTCTGCAGGCCCTTGTAAAATGCTGAGTTGGCAATGCGAAGCACTTGACTGGTCAGCGAAGGATCACAGGTGATCATCTTTTCGATGACGTCCATGTCCGGTTCCGCTTTGGATGCCTCGTGCTGAATTTTCATGCCCGTGGCATCGAAGACGGGCAGCACGGCCTTGCGACTGGTCAGGTAGGACTTGATAATTTGCAGAAATGACTGTTCCTGGTTCATCGGTCGATCACTTTCCAAGCATTCGCTCCAGTTCTCCGAGGGGACGCGGTTTCTGAAATCGGGGCAGGCAGCGCATAATTTCTTCGACGGTGGTGATGCCACGGGCTGCTTTGTAAAGTCCGTCTTCGAACAGGGTTACCAGCCCAGTCGTTTCCGTACAGATGTGCCGTATCTGGTGGCTGGTCTTGCGCTGGATCAGTCCATCCCTGACGGTATCATTGAGCACCAGCACCTCGAAGGCGGCTACGCGCTTGCGGTAGCCGGTGTAGCGGCAGTGGCTGCAGCCTCTGCCTTTCATGAAGGTGGCGCCTTCCAGGTGGTGAGGCTCGCAGCCGATGCGCAGCAGATCCATGGGAATCAGCTGGTATGGCCGGGCGCAGTGTTTGCAGACGCGGCGCAGCAGGCGCTGGGCCACCACACACACCACCGTGGAGGAGATCAGAAACGCGTCGATATCCATGTTCAAAAGTCGCAGCAAACCGCCGATGCTGTCCTCGGTGTGGAAGGTGGTGAGAACCTTGTGGCCGGTAAGAGCTGCCTGAACGGCCACTTCCGCCGAGAAGGTGTCGCGGATTTCTCCGATGACGATGATGTCCGGGTCCTGGCGCACGATGTGCCGCAACGAGTCTTCGTAGGTGAGGTTGATCTTGGGATCAATGGAGCATTGGCCGATGCCGTCAATGACATATTCCACCGGATCCTCGGCGGTGATGATGCTGGCCTCCATCGTGTTGAGGTGGCTGATACAGCTGTAAACGGTCGTGGTCTTTCCAGAACCGGTGGGGCCGGTAATCAGGACCACCCCGCTAGGGCGGTCCAGGGCGTCTTCCCGGAAACTGTGCATCACTCGTCTGGCCATGCCGATCTGGTTGAGGTCGAGCAGTTCCGTCTGCCGATTCAAAAGCCGCAGAACGATTTTTTCTCCTTTTACCGTGGCGTAGAAGGAGACCCGGATATCCATGTGGTGCTCGCCGTGATTGAATAGGATCCGGCCTCCCTGGTGGCGCCGCCGTTCGGCGATATCCGCCTTGCACAGCACCTTGATGCGTGAAGAGAGCGCTTGGGCGATATTCATCGGGTAGTCCCTGTGTAGAACAAGAACGCCGTCCAGACGGAATCTGACCCGCAAGCGGTCGGCCAGCGGATCGATATGAATGTCGCTTACGTCGACAGCCTCAATGGCATCCACGATGATGGCGTTGACGATGTCAACCACCGACTCTCCGGTTTCTGAGGAGATATATTCAGTGGCTTTCCTGTCGGTCCGCAGGTGCTCGATGGCGGCTTTAATGGATGCTTTGGTGGTGATGGCCGTGATGACCGGCATGCGCAGCGCACTGGTGGCAGCATCGACATCCCTTGGATCCAAGGGGTCGGCAAAGGCTACCAGCACCCTGTCGCCCTCCATTCGAATCGGGACGAAGTGATGCTCCTGGTATCGGAGGACGGATCCCCTGCTGAACAGGTCGGGATCGATTTTCAGGAAATCGGGCTCGATGAACGCGAACCCCAGTTGAAGGGAGAGCACGCTGATCAGCTTGCGTTCCTCGATGAGATTGTGAGCCACCAGCACTTCACCCAGCTTCCGTCTGGGTGTTTCCTCCTGCTGAAGGGTCAGGGCCAGTTCCAGATCCTCCTTTGAAATCAGGCCCAGTTCCACTAGAAAATCGCCGATCCTCAGGGATGGCGCATGTTCCCTCAAGGTGCTTCGGATCTGCTCTTCCGTCAGGTAGCCCAGCTCCTTGATGATTTCAAGGAGGGGTTTGTCGGTTTTGAGCTTGGATTGGACGCGCAGGGCGTATTGTACCTGCTTGTCGTTGAGCTGCCCGACCTCTATCAGGAGGCTGATGATTTTACCGTATTGTGCCGATTCATTTTTGTCCGGGGCCACGGGGTCGCTTTTCTCCACCTGCTGATGGTTGCTGCAAACAGTGTTTGCGCGATGATGGCTTGCGCCCGGCATTTCCATTTTTAATTAACACCCTGCAAAGGTTGGCGGTTAATGAAAATGCCGCCTGATCATTTCCGGGCTTCTCCACCAGTTATCGGTTTGAATGTAAAGATCTTTAATTTGTTTTTCCACATCCTGCCGGAGGGCTTCGAAGGCGTGGGCATCCAGGCGGCGGGGTATGACGATGGGCGGGGCGAAACGAACGAAGATTTTGGAAAAGGGCTTGGGCACCATGAATCGGTCCCAGCTGCTGAAGACCCAGCATCGCTGGGCAGACAGGATCACAGGCAGGATGGGCGCACCGGAAAATTGGGCGATGCTGAGCAGACCGGGCTTGATCACGCCGAAGGGCCCCTGGGGGCCGTCGACGATGTGGCCGACACGGTATCCCTGGCGGGTCAGCGCGTGCAGTTCTTTGAGCGCACGAAGGCTGCCTTTGGATGACGATCCGCGCACCGCCCGCCATCCCAGAATGTCCACCACCCGTGCAATCATTTCACCGTCGCGGCTCTGGCTGATCATGATGGCGATGGGTTTGCGCGTGGCAAAGAAGGTGATGCCCGGGAAAAAGCGCTGGTGCCAGGAGGCATAGACCACTGTACCGTGAGCGTCTAAAACCCGCTGTTCGTGCTCCCTATCCACCAGCCTATAGCGGTAGGTCCGGGAAAGGAGTCTGACAAACAGCAGGCCGACTCGCGGAAACAGCTCTTGGTAACAAAAATCCCTGACTTTGCCTTTTACTTTCATGGTTTGCCCGAAAAAATAAGTTATTGAAGGGCCTATAACGCATGCAGCGCCTGCGGGTCAATAGTTGCACAACAAGGCAACCTGCACCTATCAGAGACGGTTTCCCCCTCTCGTTGACGCGGTGCCGAAAGATGGTAATTCTTCAATCATTACAACGGAGGCATAAAGCGCCTTCACTGGCGCCATTGGATCAATCGCCGATCATAAGGAGCAAGGCCATGAAAGATTCAAGCAGTATGCATAAAAAAGTGCAGGAGATGTGCGATTGCTACGCAACCAACGATCCTCTCAAAGAGATGTCGACGCTTAAAAACGATTCCGACACTGACGCCGCTGCGTTAAAGTGGGTGGCCCTGGCGGCCCTGCACGGTGTCAATAACAATGCAAAAAAGATATCCATTCATCGTGGCGATGACGGCAACATCACCGTCCTTGCAGAATACAGAACCACCGAACTGCCGTCGCCGGGCCACGAGGCTGGCTCAAGGATTTTCGAAACCATAAGGGAGATGACGCACATCGACGCCGAAAAAGGCAAGACCGCGCTTGCCTTGGGCATTCGCGACAGCAGCATCGAACTCAATGTCAAAATCAAAATGAAAAACGGCGCCGAAAAAATCAGCATCGGTTTTCCCGATAGGTGAGAAGCCCGATTGCTAAGGCATAAATCCAAACAAGAAGGCATCCCTTCTGCGATGGAAGGGATGCCCGTAAAGACCTTTTCAAAGACACCATCACGGTGATCGTGGGGCACGATCGGCTGCAGGCGATTTTGATGGAACGCAACGCCAATTATGCCAAAGCGGGTTTCACCGAGTTTTCAACACCCCTTCAGAAATCCATGTTGGCCGGCTCGTAGAATTCTTTGGCATGTTTGCAGGACGGGCACTTGGATGGCGGTTCGGTGCCTTCGACGATATAGCCGCAGATGCCGCACTTCCACTTGATCGGCTGCTCGCGCTTGTAAACGGTCCCGGCCTTGACCATCTCAATGAGTTTTCGGTAGCGTTCGCGATGGTGGGCTTCGATCCTGGCCACCTGTTGAAATGCGATCATGGCCTGGGTCTCCCCTTCTGCTTCGGCCTCCTTGGCGAACTGCGGATACATGCTTTCCACTTCGTAGTCTTCCCCGCCCATGGCCTCCTTCAGATTGGCCAGGGTGTCGCCGATGCCGCCCAGCAGTTTCAAATGGTCCTTGGCGTGCTGCATCTCGTTGAAGGCGGTCTCATCGAAAAGCTTGGCAATGTAATGGTAGCCCTCTTTCCGGGCGACATTGGCAAAAAAGGTGTACTTGTTGCGGGCCTGGGATTCGCCGGCAAAGGCTGCCTTCAGATTGTCGGTGGTCTTGCTCATTGTTCCTCCTTGTGTGTGTATGGGGTTGCATCTGTTTTCAAGTTTGGTTCGGCTGAACCAAAAACGTTTTTATAGCGGGAAACCTTACGTTTGATCGGGTCGATTCGGGTCAGGATCTGCCCGCCGCGATCTGAGGGACTGCGCCGTCCTTATGCCCTTGGGTACATTTTTCACAATAACCTTTTAAAACGACCCGTCTGCTGATCACTTTGAACACCGCGGCAATCGCTTCCGGCGCGTCGAGTCGGGCGTAGCCTTCATATTCAAAATCAATGATCCGGCCGCATGCGATGCAGTGCAGGTGATGGTGGTCCGTGATGTCGGGATCGAAACGCTTGGGGCCGCCAAATACCTCCACAACCTCCACAACCCCGATGTCAGCAAAGGTCAACAGGGTGCGATTGACCGTATCGAAAGAGATGTTCGGGAACTCTTTTTTGACCGCTCTGAACGTCAGATCCGCAGAGGGATGCTGCTTTGACTGTATGAGGAAACGGTAGATGGCAACACGCTGGGGAGTGATTTTCAGCTGGTGGCGGTGGCAGATTTCGACGAAATTCTGCACGTGCTGTTCCATATCTACTATTTGCATGCAGATCTTAAATAGGATTATATCTTATTTGTCAACCCTTTTGTTGAACAGGCAGACCGGCTGGCTTCAATTTGTCGGTCATTGGTTTACGAAACATCCTAAGTTGATGAATTATTCATAACCTGCGGGATTCAGGCATGCCTCTGCGTAGGGATTCAAGGCGGACTGAATTCGGATCTCGAGGATGGCTGCAGATGTCGGCGGCAGACTGCCGCTGGTGATGGATCCGGCGATGTCGGGAAGGAATTGCTGCAGCAGCGGCTGCGGGATGGGGTGGCGCAGGTTGTACATCAACTGCTCACAGGCCTGGCGGGCTTCGGCTCGGGGCCAGTAGTAGCGGATGCGATCACGCAGGCTGTAGCGCTGCAGAAAGCGCAGTTCCTGTTCACTGCCGTGATAGTGGGTGATCCAGTGTTTGGGGTGGTTGTGCATCAGCTGCGCCATGACAGCCATCAGATTGGATCGATGGGTCAGGCCGGGGATTTCATTCTCGATGTGGGCCAGGGCAAAGAGTGCTTCGCGCAGGGCAAAGGTGAGGCAAGGGCCGATTTTGAGCAGTGTAAAGTGGTCCCCTACCATCTTTTTCAGCGCTGACGGGCTTTGGTAATCGGCGGCGTGAATCTCAAATGTCATGGCGTCAGGCAGTTGCTGGTGGAAGGCGGAGATCGCAGTGGCCGCTTGTGAATCGTAGGCGGCCGCCTGGTGGTCGTCGAAATCAATACCGGGTTGGACCACCACGGCCACAACCCGTTCCCAGGCCTTATCAACCCCGCTCCGGTTGAATGCCTTTTTATAGTGCGCCAATTCTGCCATCAGGTCCTGGGGGTCGGTGACGGCCACGGTTTTGTTCTTCCCCAGGGCCCCACCCGGTGCTGGCACCTCGGTTCCGATCACGTACCATGGCGGCTGTCGGCAAAGACGACTGGCGGTGGCTTCAGCGGCACGGCACAGTTCGGCGGCGCGCTGTGCCGCGATCTTCACCGGCAGGCGGTCCCGGGTATCATCGGCACAGCCCCGACCGGTGTCCAGATGCAGCTTGCGGAATCCGGCAGCCACATAGGCCCGGGTCAAGGCTTCGGCTTGGACCATGGCCTTAAAGGCCGGCAACTCACGCCACAGGTGGGGGCCGAGATGGTCCGCCCCCAACAGGATCTGCTTACGGGCCAAGCCGGTATCAGCTGCCTGGCGTGCCACCCGGTCGGCAAAATGAGCCGGTGTCATACCAGTATAACCACCGGACAGGTTGACCTGGTTGGCCGTAGCCTCCACCAGCAGCAATGTCCCGTCATTTTTTGCCCGGGCGGCGGCCGCCGCCAGTACCCGGGGATGTGCCGAACAGATGGCCACCTGGCCACCGATCATGCCTGAAAGATGTCGGTTGCGCAGATCCTTGAGCATGTGCGGACCCATCCTTTCCAGATTAGGCTATACTCCCGATGATAAGAAATGTTATCAACATTTAAACCACAAGACGTTCGGGCACGGATTTTACCGGGCCCCGAAGGTAACAGCGAACCGCTTGACGAAGCGATGCGGCAGACCTTATATTCTCAGGAACAATCAAATGATGCGCATATCACCTGAGCCAGCTGCTGATCCCACCGCATTTTTTCCTGCGCGCAGGGTCATCACCAGAAAGTTGTGGCCGATAATGCCCGATTAAAAAAAGGAGGTCAAATCATGGACGTAAATAAGATACTCTGGCCGACGGACTTTTCCAGTATATCCGAAAAAGCGCTGCCGCATGTTAAATCCCTTACCCAGCAATACGGCGCCGAAATCCACGTTCTGTACGTGATTGAAGACATCGCCCACCATGACGGTTGGTATGGTGCCTTTGAGGAGAAACGTGTCAAAGAACTCATGGCGCATGCCAACAAAACTGCGACCAATCGGTTGGGCCAGATCTGCGAAAAGTACCTCGACGGCTGTCCACTTTATATCAAGCATATTGCAGTGGGTGATGCTGCCAAGGAGATTTTGGCGTTGATCGATAAAGAGAAGGTCGATATGGTCGTCATGGCCAGCCATGGGGAAAAAGGCAATTTCCGCTTTGGCAGTGTGGCTGAAAAGGTCCTGAAAAATTCATCCGTTCCGGTGACGATCATTCCGGTTGAGCCGAATACGTGATACCGGAGCCCTGGACTGTCGTCAGGTGAGGCAAGCCGGGCAGGCGGCAGAATTTTTTCGCTGGGATCCCCCGATTTTCGAAAAGTGGGCCATCGCCTGTTGATGTGTAAAAATGCGCAGCCGGTGTCCAGGCAATACAAATCGAAAAACCGCTGCCCAGGTCCGTGGCCTATCGGGCCCTAAAGATCAAACCCCAGACGACCGAGGACCTCAAACCCGCCAGCACCGTTCAACCGCATGACCACCCCCTCACCTGCGGACATGCCCTGGCCGGTGAGGCTGGATATGGTCACGTAATGGGTTACCAGAACGATCAACTTTCCGTCAGCGGGTTGTTGCGCAAGGAACGCTTTCAGTGCGGTCAGGTTGGGCTCCCGATCCTGGGGCCTTTCATAGAAGGAATTCAGGGCCGGCAACTCGGCGACTGGCCCGAGGCCGAGGCCTTGGGCCGTTTCAAGGCATCGGCACCATTGACTGGCGTAGACACGGGCGGATTGGACGCCCCGCTGGGCCAGCCATTGGCCAATGCGACGGGCCTGGTTGCGCCCACGGTCGTCAAGATTGCGCTGCGTGGTGCAATCACCGATCCGGAAATTTTCAGGATCCCCGTTTCCGGGTGCATACGCATGACGGATCATCAGCACATGCCCGCCGGTTTTAATTTGCTCCACCAGCCAGTCAATATCGGCTGCATGAGCGCTGATGCATACCAGCGTGAACCCGCACAAGGCCGCAAACAAACATTTCCGCTTCATCATGATATACCGCTGCTTAAAGGCCGACTGTAAGTCGGGACGATTCGGACCGCATGCCCAGGACTATATTGCCGGAACATAGGGACGTTGTGCGCAAACGCAACCTGTCCGCTGAAAGGGTACCTGCCACCCGGGTTTTTCTTGCATGGCCTGTGGAGCCAGCTGTCATTCCATTGCCGACGCAATGGTCTGGATGCTGGCGGAGAAGTTTGCTTCGACCTTGTCGAGGAAAACGTTCCAATCGGTGCCGAAGCGGTAAAAGGCCATGGATGATAGCTTCTTGGTAAGGATGGCATCCCGGTAAGGCTTCAACTCTTCGGCATCCAGCGTGTTCATGATCGCATCCCGGCCGAGGCGTTTGATCAGGACGGCCGGAATGTAGTTCTCCAGGACTTTCCAGACCAAATCTTTATCCTTCAAAATGGTGGTGATGTTCTGCTCACAGATTCGCTGCAGAGCGAAAATCTGCTCACTGGTTCTTTCCGAGAGGTCAAACAGGGGAACCGAGGGGTCGGCCGCATGGATCTGGATGAGCATTTCCGTCTCCGCCCGGGCATATTTGTCGACCAGCGTCATGATATCCCGTATCAGCGCCCATCGGGTTTGAATATCGTTGAGCAGTTTGGCTTCGTAGTCGTCTCCGAGCAGAAAGCCGGTAAGCACTTCGGCGATGGAGCTTGAAAAGACGCCGCCTTTGTTGGCCGTGGTATCCTTGATGTGTTTGATGTTGGTGGTGGTGGCGATGGTCCGCCTGGCGGCGTCATCGAAGAAAACGTTGGCGCCATCGACGATGAACCGCAGCTCCTTGAACAGGGATAGAAAATTCTTGACGTTGCTGCGGTTGATGGTGTCTTTGAATCCGCCGCAGGGGATGAAGGCCTGGATGTCCGCCTGGCTGATGAACCGCCGGTTGCCGGGCTCCGCTAAAAAGTTGCGGTGGAACAGGGCTCCGTCCTCCACGACCGTGCCGTCGGGAAGGGTGACGTTTTTAGCGGACAAAGGGACCATGAACCCTTGGGGGCTCAGCTTTTGGACGGGGAAATGGCGAGTATTGGCCCGGGGCGAGGTGTGCCGCATGAAGGCGATTTTCATCAGTGCCTCGCGGTCCAATCCCTGGGGATCAAATAGAATGGATCCGCCGTCGATGATCAGGCAGATTCTGCCTTTATAGCATTGGATTTCATTGGCGCCCAGATCGCCGTCCGGCCCGCCGGTCATCATCAGGTTGAGATCTTCTTCCCTGGCACCGTAATGGGTTATCAAGGTTCTAAAGGCGCCCATGACCCCGGTGGTGGTCATTCCGCTGGTCTCGATTTTCCCTCCGATATGTGCATAGATGGTGTCCATGTCCGTGGTGACGGCAACGGAATCGCCGTCAACCTGCAAGTCCGTTCCCTTTTCCTTGCGGTCGATCAGGCCGAACAGCTTGCCGTTGTCAAGCATGCCATAAGTATCATGGGGAATGCCGATGCTCTTGCCCGTGGTCAGGGTCCTCCAAAAACGGTACCCACGCTCCTGTGAACGATTGGCCACCGCATCCATCAGGGGTGCGGTTCCCTCGTCGGGGCCGAAAAAAATAATTTCGGGTTTGCCGTAATAATCGATAATACTGTTGTCGCCGAGCATCAGGTCGATAATGCCTTCCGTGTAGTCGTGCAGGGCATCCATCCCGTGGCTGGAGTAGATGGCGTGGGGCACCACGACGCCCTTGGAACCGCTTTCGCAGATATCCTTGTGTTTCAGCCGCTGAGCCTTGGGACCCAGGGCGTAATTGAGCAGCACGGCATTATCGACCTCGGTGGGGTAGTTGGCCTGGGAGACGCGGATCAGCCGCAGCCCGCCCCTGGCGATGTCACCGGCCCGCAGGTGGGTGCCGCAGGCGTAGTGGCCGTTGACGAAAAAGATGCCGAAGACGAACTGGTCAAAGACCAGGGGGTCCAGGATGGCATTGTCGAAGCGGAAAGCGAAAGACCGCTTCTCGGGTTTGTAAAAGTTGGTCTTGAGGGTGCATGACACCAGCTTGAACATGAACCTGAAAATATCGCAATGGAGCCAGTTGTCTATGAAGCGGGACGAGATGATCTTGTCGAACTCCTTGAACTTCTCATCCAGCACCGAATTGCTGATTTGGTTTTTGGCTGCCGGGTGGAAGCGCCTTTCGAAAAGATCGTAGAGAAATTTAACCAGGTCCGGATTTTCGGTCACCGCCTCCAGGATGGCCTTGTAGACGTAGGTGGACTTGTTGGAGCCGTGGATCCTTCCGGCAAAGGCGTCCTTGTGATCCTTGCTGGCCAGACTCTGCAGGATCTCCCGATCCATGGCGTTGTCCCGCTCCTTGAAGATGAACATGTGGGTAAAATCCGCAGCGTTACCGGCAAAGAGCATCTCGTTGAAGGACAGTCGACCGTTTACATACAGGTCCGTGACGCGGTTGATGCCGAAGGAGAGATAGGCGCACAGGTCTCGCAGCAGCTCAGCTTCCTTTTTGCGGGACAGTTCCCCCCGGATATACAGGGAGCAGATGGACGAGGGTACGGGAGATTTGCCCCAGTAGGGCTCCCAGTATGCGCGTTTGAGCACCAGGCCGTGGTCTTCCAAAAGTTTGCGCAGCACGGGCAGCTGGGGTGAGGCGAAATCGCTGTTAAACATCAGGCGCATCTCCCCGGTATCGGGCAGGTTGAACACCTCGATCAGGGGGGTGACGGCCTTTTCGGACTGCTTGAGGAATTTTTCGTAGCGCTGACGGGTGGGCTCTGGGGTGGTCATATAGTCACCGGCCAGGGTGAACAGAAACCGTGAATCTGTAAAGGCCGCCCGAGGATAGTCGCGGACCGTTTCGGGGCGGATGATGTATGTGAAGTAGTTGCTCTCCGGGCTGTAATAGTATTCACGCCGGTGGCCGGAGATCATGCTTTCAAGTATCTTTTCCATGCTGTCGCGGGTTTCAAGGGTGGCGATGCGGACCCGCTGGATATTGTTTTCCTGCTCCAGGTCGAAATCGATGTGGGCGACCCGCCCCACCAGGACGACCTTGCCGTCCTTGACGGTGATGCTCGTGGCGATGGAGGCCAACAGATGTTTGAGGGATTCCTTTTTGATGTTTTCGAAGAAATAGGTGGGAAGCCCCAGATCTTCCAGCAGGATGCCTGCCGCCATGTTGATGCAGTTGGCCGTCAGAAGACCATCGGAGGACAGGTCCACCACCGCTTCGTACAGGACGCTGGGGTTGAGCTTTACGCTCTGGGCCTTTTCGATGATATAGGCACCTTTGGAAACCGAATCGGGGCGCTTGAATTGACTTTCCATGGCATCTCCTTAAAAAATTGCTGTTAATCGGTTTGCGCAGACGGGTGGTAACCTGCCTTACAGCCAGATCACCGACTTGGCCGCTTCAATTATCAAAAATTGCTCTGAAACAAAACCAAATTCCGTGGCCCCAAGGAAAGGGGCTCTCCAAGGCCATACCGGGGAACTGAGAGATGCGCTTATTTACCGAAACGCCATAGCTGAAGGCTGTCAAGCAGTTGGTTGAAGGCGGGCAGTTCTTCATCAAAATAATGTCGCTGGGTCGCCGTGTATCGCAAATTGAAGTACAGTTCATCCAAAATAACGCCGTAGTATAGGGTTTTTACAGCCACACCCAATTGATCCTGATAGCTGTATGTCAACCTGAAGCCGGCATGACCGGCCACCATCGCCGGTTGGCTGGCCAGCAGGTTAAATTGTCGGATCAAAGGATCGGAATGCAGGTTGTCGGTGATCAGTTGGACGGCCTCATGGGGCAGCATGTCGGGGCTCAGTTTTTGTTTTGTGTACCGAAACCCTTGGTCAACCGGCCTTGATTGAATGAGAACATACGCCAGATAAGGACCGTCCTTGGTAAGCATCATTGATTCCTGTGTGTTCAGTTGCATCCATCCCTCGGGCGGTCTGATCGACCATTGCGGTCCGCAGAGTTGATTCGGGGCGGCTTTCCATGGTCCGGCACAGGCAGTCAGCATCAGTGCCACCACCATCCAGGCCTTTATCGCGGGTCTGTGATAAGCTAATTTTGGCATTGACGCAGATATCCCTTTATAAATTCGCTTGCATGGTCCTGGGGCGCCAGACTGAGAAATGCTTCGAAGTGCATTTTAGCCGTCTGAAATCGGCCGGCCTTATAATTCAGTTCTCCCAAAGCCCGATGGGCCAATGGAAACTCAGGATCGATCTCCAGGGCCTTTTGATACGATCCAATACACTGGTTTTTAACATCGGCATCGTTGCGCCGACGCTGGATCTCTCCTTTGAGATAATATGCGCGGGCATTATCCTGCTTCAACATCAGAAATCTGGAGATGCTCCGATCCGCCTGGCGCCAGTCACCACAATTGAGGGCGGCCTGCGCATTGGCCAATAAGGCCGGGGTTATGCGGTTAAGGAAAAAATCACGGCCGCCATCGGCAGTCGAGGTGCAGGTTATTCTCTCCGGGGTTTGACCCATAATCGTCCGCATGTCTTTTATGCGCTTTTCCAGCCGTTGGATGGTCTCAGTCGATCCCTGGTCCTGCAAGCTCTTATTGAGGTTGGACATGAGGGGAAGAACTTCAGCTTCGCAATAACCGGCAGCTTTAAGGATTGTCAACCCTTCGTCGTCGGCCTGGTATTCGGCGGCATCGATCTTTTGCTGCATGGTCGGTATGCCGGCCGCCCGTGTCTGCCGGGCATACGATAAACCGGTACCGGGAATGGACATCTGAAAATGATCGTAAAGCAGCACGGTGTGCTGGCGAGCATAATGAACCAGCTCATGGGCGAGGATCATGGCCAACTGGTCTTCGTTTTCTATCTGGCTGAGGATGCCGGTGGTCAGAAGACAGTACCCATTGGGGTAAGCGTAGGCTTCCATGCGCGTATCCGTGACAACTTTGATGGTCGGCGATCTTAAATTGGAGTGTACCTGTTCCCACAAACGGTCGGTCACTGCCTGTACATAGTCTGACACGGTCCGGTCCGGCAGTAAGATGCCGCGCTGCTCCAGCGTCGCCTGCTCCTGAGCGGCGAGCCGCCACAAGCGCGATGCCTGGCTTGACGCAGCCACCCGGTCCAGAGCATGCAACGGTGCTGCCCAGGTACACAGCACTATCATCCATGCCACGCCGATATCCCGGAGGGTGGTCATGACCCTTGCTCCCAGAAGTCGGCCATTGCGGCTGCCACCAGTGCGTTAATGCCTTCCTGGGTTTGAAGATTGTATTTCAGGTGGTCGCCGTGCATGCCGTACCAGATAATGCGGCCTTCAGGTTCCACTACGGCAATGCTGATCCAGTTTTGGGTTGGCTGGTCGGCAGTGGTCTGATGACCAAGGGCCAGCACCAAGCCGTCGGCCCCGCTGTCCTTAAGGATTCTGGCCACTGGTCCCAGGGCATAATCAAAGGCCTTTACCTTGGTCGGAAAAACCTGCGGACCGAACGTGTGCAGCTGGATGGAACGGTTTACGGATCGATAAAGTGAAATGATGTCAACAATTTCGGATTGTTGCATAAATCCGTCGTCAACTGTTTGGACCGAAAAATGACGCCCCTGCAGTTGCCGGACAATGGCCTGTTGCGTGCGGTGTTGGGCCTTTTGGCTGTGGATATCCTGTGGCAGCCGGCTTCCGTCGGGCATTTTTTCGAATATGCCGATTTCGGGCCCCAGGACCAGCATGACGGCCATGGAATGTCGCAAACCTTGGAATTGGGGATGAAATCGTGTTGAGGTATAGCTGCACCCGGAGGTGAAAAGAGCGATCAGGATAACCATCAATATGGATCGGCGGTAAATTGGCATTTGGGGAAGGTTTAGCTTCGGCAACTTGTGGCTGTGCTCCTCTCTCAGCGGGTTATGCTTTGGGTACAGCAAATTTCAGACCAACACGGGAAAAATTAATTTAATATATATTTACAGAATGTTAGGTTATTAAGGGATCAATGGGGAGTTGGGTTTGCCATTATTGAACACAGCAGGTGACAAAAAAATGTCAAAAAAATGTCTACCTTGACATTTTCTCCTAATTGCTTATTATTAAAGACATTCAAGGACTAACGTGGTTTGGCCTTACAATTACGAGAGGGAGGACGGGGCAATGAAAAAAATGGTTGTTTTGATTTTTTTGGCGCTTTTTTTGGCAAGTTGCGGGCAATCTGCAGTCAGGTCCGAGTTTCTGCAGCACGACACCATGTACAGGAATTGGGATCATATGAAATTCAGCTGGTTTGGCAACAACCCAACAGCCGAAGACCTGGAAAAAACTGCCGATCAAAAATGGTGGGGTATTGAAGTGCCATATGTACCAGGCCAGTAGTTGCCTGAAATGCGTTGATCCGAGCGTCTATGCGTTTCCTGAATCCAACCCGGGATAGGATGGTCCTTTCCCGGGTTTTTTCTCAGGCCTGATCGCCACGAGCTTTATTTTTAGAGCGCCGGTTGCGCTTCACATTTGTTTTCAACTCTTGGATAAGGTCAGGAATTTGTTTCAGTGATGCCCATAAGCGCAGGGTCTGTCGGTAGTCATCGGCAGGGAGTCCCAGCACTGTTTTTCCCGGTGGCACATCACTTATAACGCCTGCGTTTCCGCCAAGTTTGGCACCGGCGCCAACGGTGACATGATCCGAGACAATCGCACGCCCTCCCATAATCACGCCATCGCCTAAAGTCACCGATCCAGCCAGGCCGGACTGCCCGGCCATTACACATGCGCGGCCGATTTTGCAATTGTGGGCAATTTGAACGAGGTTGTCTATTTTTGTACCGTCGCCAATGGATGTGGCACTGAATTTACCGCGATCGACACAACTGCCGGCTCCAATCTCAACGCCGTCCCCAATCTCAACTGTTCCGATTTGTGGGATCTTGACCAATCCGCGACCATCGGGGGAAGGTCGATAGCCAAAGCCGTCGGCACCGATGGTTACATTGGGATGGATGATACAGCCACTGCCAATATGGCATCGTTCACGGATGACCGTACCTGACCAAACAACAGTTTCGCTGCCGATGTGGGTGTCGTCCAATACAGTAACATTGGGATAGAGTTTGGCGCCCTTACCGATGACAACATTGGGCCCAATGTAGCAACCGGCCCCGATTGCAGCGCCTGCACCGACTCTTGCGGAGGAGTCAATCACCGCGGTCGAATGAATGCCGACTTCACATTTCGGAGGTTCTGGCTCAAACATCTTAAGAACTTGAACCAATGCGAGATCAGCGTCGGCAACGCGCAACAGGGCCCGGTTCTGTCCCGGTTCGATTTCGATACTATTTTTAACAATTGCAACCGATGCTCTTGATTGGTGCCATGACTTAATATATTTCTTCTCACCTATAAATGTCAGCTGATTTTCCGTTGCCGTGGAGATTTGTTCCACACCGGTGATCAGGATTGTCGAGTTGCCAACAATCATTCCGCCAATCGCCTGATTAATCTCTTCGATTGTAAATTGCTTCACAGCTTCCCCTTAATAACGAACTGTATTTGGGTTGATCGGTATTCAAAATTAATGGCAGGGGTACCATCAAATTAAAGATTTTGATATAGGTAACATCTGCAAAACCTATCCAGACACAATTGTATGTGCGTATACCCAAATCACTGCCGGGGTGTTGGAATGGCGAAAACTGCCCCTGCTGCAGGAATATTTGCCATTGAGAATCAATAATTCTGTTGGTGCGCATTTTTTTGCGGACTTTTTACATTGTCTGTTGTATGAATGCGCTTGCGACCGAATGTAAAGGCCAGTAGCTCGAATTGGTAGAGCGCCGGACTCCAAATCCGGGTGTTGGGGGTTCGAGTCCCTCCTGGCCTGCCATTTAATACAAAAGGGGGGCCAACCGAAGGGGTGGTTCCCCCTTTGGTTTTTTGTGATTTACCAGTGGTGCGGTTGTCCCGAAAGCCCCCGGGCGATCGCGAACAGAGGTCTGATCCTTCATGAGCAGCGGGTGTTCGTCCTCCTGACCATATTCCCCGTCAAGGCTAAAGGTTAAACGCGGTGTCTTAACTTCTGGCGGGAAAAAAGCCCCTGTTTTTAGGTTCTGTAGGCGAGAAGATAGGTCAACGCAAACCTACAAAAAGCCCTTGACTTATCTTTGGAAAAGGGTTTATATGCGGTCTTTCTTGAAACGGCAGACTGTCTTTTCAGGACTCCCGCCGAGGTAGCTCAGTCGGTAGAGCAGGTGACTGAAAATCCCCGTGTCGGCAGTTCGATTCTGTCCCTCGGCACCAATAGAATCAAGGGTTTAGTCATGCGAAAACGCCCCAAGGAGCT
>NZ_JAWOHB010000213.1:0-6591 GCF_046496365.1 Desulfosarcina sp. | reverse complement strand
TCGATCATGCCGTAGTTGACGACGAGGTCGTCGGGTCCAAAATAGATGTGGCCTCCGAATCCCGAGCCGTACCCTCTGGCCTCGATTGTACCGCGGTTGATGATGGCTTTAGTCAGCTCCTGCCCGTTACCGAGATAGATTTCCCCGCCGGATTCGTCTGCCGTCGTTGCCGAAGCCGTAATCTTGCCGGTGCTCTCCACGTAAATAAAGTTCGCCTCGATATTGAGGCCGGAGTTGACTGAAAGATCGCTCGTGATAGTTCCCCGGATCACAAGGTCGTTCTCTAAATTAAGCATGCCCTGCATGTTCCCATCGTCGACCAGAACCAGTGTCGCCCCAGCAGCAACCGTCAGGCCGGTTACCCGGGTATCAAGGTCATCGCCGCAGATACCGTTCCCGTTGCCGATGTACAGAGTCCCGTCTTGACCGAATGCCTGGCAGAGAGCCCCGGGAGTATTATCCGTATCGGGCACCGTGGTGTCAGTGCTCACGGTAAACGGATGGGTGCCGAAATTCGCAGTGGTCGACGGCTCGGGGAAACTCGCTTCCAAGGTACCGGATTTGAGCACCTTGATCGAGCCATTGGATTCGGCGTAGAACTGACCGCCAGCCCCGCCTGCACCCGTGATTCCTGCTCCACCATCGGCCGTGAACGCCAACATCGGGTTTATCGATGCGCTAAAATCCCTATTCTGCGAATTTTCCGCACTTATCGTCACCGCGTAGCTTGAGGGGTTGAACAAATACCCTGGTTTGGCAGCGGCAACAACGTAATCACCGTTAGGCACCGCCGGCACGGAATAACTGCCGTCGCCAGATGTCGTCGTTTCGACCGGAGCGAAGGCCGCGCCGCCTTCGGTTGTGCCGGTCACCGTTATGGTCACATCCGTTGTAACGACCCCGCTGACGGTCCCGGAGATCGCATAAAGAACAGCGGCGGACGTAAAGTCATTTCCCGGTGAACCCGCTCCATTGATGATTATAGACCTGCTGGCTTGGGTGAAGGTGTACCCGGCTTTGGAAGGAGTGATTGTATACGATCCGTTCGGGAGGCTGGCGACTGAATAGTTGCCGTCTGGGTCCGTAAGCACGTTTGCGCTCATCGCTCCGGATAGC
Source organism: Desulfosarcina sp. (assembly GCF_046496365.1). GTDB lineage: Bacteria > Desulfobacterota > Desulfobacteria > Desulfobacterales > Desulfosarcinaceae > Desulfosarcina. The sequence goes on along the minus strand of NZ_JAWOHB010000213.1, from coordinate 5,475 downwards.
ACAATGTTGACGCTCTGCTTGATATCCCCGCTCACCTTCCCCGAGATGGAATAGGTCGTCGGCGTTTCAGGGGTTTGATCCGCAGCTAGGTTATCAGTCGATCCTCCGCCACTGTCACCACACCCGGAAACAAGTGCCAACACCACCATCAACATCATCAGCAGTTTAACCGCGTTGCCATTCTTTTTCACATCCGCCTCCTATGAAGTTTAAGCGTTAAATTATTTCCCCAAGAGGATGACAGCATATTGTGTGCCAAGCTAAAAAAAGAGTTATTACAAGATGTTAAAATTCTTTGTGGCATAAGTTTGAACAAATGGCCAAAAAACCGAAAGCGCCCGACAATTTATTGTCAGTGGATAGATCCCGAATCACGCCATTTGTGTGACTAAATGGGGAGTAGTCGTGTTGTGTTTAGCTTGGGGGGATGAGCGGGTAATGACGGTCGGCCAAGGCAGATCGTTAAACCTGTGGGAGTGCGAAGTGTACCACTTGGTGACGGCAGCGCCTTCCAAAAACCGGGCGACGGCCTTGCCGCCCTACTTGGTTTATTAACCTGGTTCCCAGACCTGGTAGCCCCATGGTAAGGGACGATGCTATCACCACGCTGTGCGGCGGAGTGCACACCCGGTGGTGGACAACGGCTCCCGGCTGAGCTTGGAAACCTGATTCCCTCAGACATATGGCCCGCCCCGAGGTAATGGACAAGGTATGTACGTGACCCAACACAGGGTGCTAAAAACCTGCTTAGGTTCAAAAAGGCCGGTCCCATTCTTGGGAAAGTCAATTAATCCCAACTTACTTGAAATTTAACAAATACAAAACTTACATTTAGAAAGGGTATACTGTATTGTCAATTTTTGTACCCATTGCTGACAATTTTTGCAAACAGACCCACATGATCAAATTGGTAACACGACTCCAACCAATTGATATTTAAATTTTATATCAACATGATGATCTGTGGCATCCTCCTTGCTCTCCATCAGAGAAAATCAAAAGGAGGACTACCATGCGCAAATTTTTTATTGGGGGCATCGCCCTAATCTCAACTGTTTTCTTTTTGTCTTCATATGCCTATGCCGGGAGTTTAAGCTTTTCCTGGACCAACCAACAGCCCGAAGCGGCTACACAAAAGGTTGTCAGCGGAAACAAGAACGGCCCACCGACGCATGCACCGGCCCACGGATATCGTTCGAAGCGCCAATATCAATATTTTCCTTCTTGTTCGGTATACCACGACGCACATAGAGGCCTGTTTTTTTATCTCAGCGGTTCGTTCTGGCAGGTTGCCGCATCTCTGCCCCATGATCTGAAGATGCAATTGGGAAACCATGTTTCAATCGAGATGGATACGGACAAACCGTATATTTATCATGACCAACACAAAAAACAGTATCCGCCGGGGCAAATGAAGAAAATTAATAAAGAAAAAGGCAACAAGTGGGTTAAAAAATGATCTTAGCCACGGTGTAGCAAGAGGCAGTGTCTTCGGTGGCTCTGTCTTTGTATTATCTATCTAGTGTATTAATCCTGCCACTGGACTGAATGTTTCGACGCTGATAGAAAGCGTATGACAGGCCGAGGGGCGATTGTAGCGTTTAAAGGTGAATGGTTTGAACAAATCTGGGTTGCTCGTGATGATCTTTTTTCTGACGGGGTGCAGTGGGGATAATCAGTGGACAAATGTTGGTACTGTTTTTCAATCCACTTCTTCAAATTCGAACAAGGCAACAATTGACACAAGTAAATTTAAAAATGGCCGCCTGACTATAAATGGCAGTTGTGGGGATGAAGGCGATATCCTTATGGTATTTCCGGCGACCGAGAGCGACAATAGGATTATCGGTTCACCCAGATGCAGTAATGGTCGATACAGCGTCATTACATCCACATTCGGCCGACTGTAATGCGTTGCATTTAAAAGTATGATTCGACTGGATACTGCGGATCAACGACTAAATCATCCACACTCGGCCCGGATGGTACCCAGGCATATCCCCAAAGGTTTGGATGGCCAAGACAGCGCCGGGCACGGCCTTTTCGTCCTGAATGGCAGTTTTTTATCGACCTCCCGATCGGTTTGATCGACCAGGCATGGAATAAGGTTGTCTTCAGTCCCCGATGGTCACAATTCCCAGATAGCCATCCACGGTGAGACGGTCGCCGGTGTGGATCAGGACGCTGGCGTCGGCTACGCCGGTGACGCACGGCAGGCCGTATTCACGGGCGACAATGGCGCCGTGGACCAGCATGCCACCGCGCCGCTCGACGATGGCCGCGGCCAGGGGCACCACGAAGGTCATATTGGGATCGATGGCGTCACAGACGAGAATTTCGCCGGACTTGAACTGAAAGAGGTCGTCTACGACTGAAATCACCCTGGCTTTGCCAACGGCCAAGCCTTGGCCAGCGGGCTGACCGATGAGCTGGCGGGCGCGCATGACGAACTCCCCTTCGGCGGTGTTCACGGCTGGCGGGGCCAGACCCGGCCGTCCCTGATGCTGGATGGGTTCGTCGACGGCCGCCTGTTCCTTAACGATTTCGCCGATGGCGGAAGGGTCCGACAGCATCTTGACTGCCTGTGCGGGTGTGAGGTCGTCTGCGTTCAGCCGTTCACGCTCACCGATTCGCCGCTTGGCCTCGTCCACCACCTTCAGCAATTGGGCTTCGATGCGGGCGAGGACGATATTGTCGTTGTCCCGCAGCCGGTAGCTGGACCTTCCAATCGCTAAAAGTTGGCGGGCAAACGCGCGTCGGTCTTCGGGAAAGCGTTCGATAAAATCCTCGGTTAAGGCGGCGATGTCCGGCCGCCCGGCAGCCGCTTGGGGTTCGGCCTGTTCCGCCATTTCCAGCAATATGCGGATCAAGCCCGCGCGGTCTTTGAAAAAACGAACCGCTTTGAACGTGAGATCTTCATAGCGTTCCAGAAAAGTGTTCAAGTGGGTTGAAAATTCTGCGGTCACATGATCCGTTTCTCCGGTGGTTAATCCTTCACGCAGACGTTTGTCGGACCGGATCATGCGGGCCAGCTTGCGCAGTTCCCGATTGCGTTCCTTTCCGGTCATGCGGGTTTCCCCCAACAGGGCGGTGAACGCATAGGGGTCTTCGGGCTTGACCAAGTCGTTGTAGACCTGGCCGAATAGGCGGGCGCCATGGGCGAAGGGGATGAAGTCGCGCCAATAGACATCCACCCAGTGCCGATGAATGCGTATGCGCATCTGGATGGCTTCGATGAGTTGGGCGTCCGAGAGGTCTGCCGGGTCGGTTTGCGACAGCGCCCGGGCCTCGGCCGCCATCTGGGGCAGGAGCTCATCCTCGATGCGGCGGTGCAGGACCTTCAGATTGTCGAAACTGCGCTTGAGACTCAGATACCAGGGACGCTTGTCGCCTGCCGACCAGGGGGTGCCTTCGGCGTCGCTGTCCCGGGTCGTGGTCACCGGTCGGCTCTGGAGCAGAAAAAGGTCGTCTCCGCGGATGGTCCACTCCGTGTCCTGAGGACGCTCGAAGGTTCTCTCCAGCGTCATGGCCATGCCAAACACCCGACTCAGGGCGCCTTCATCCAGCGGGGGCGCGTGTCGTTCACCTTCTGTCAGCGGCATCGCAGTGACGCCACCGTCCACCGGCCGCACGGCCTGTTCCCGGACGGCCGGCGTGTGGCTGATTACATTGCCGCTACGGCGGTCCAGCGTCCAGCGATCCGGGGCGATGGTACCGTCTACCAGGCCTTGATTGAGGCCGTAGACCGATTCCACCACCGCGTGGTCGGCGCCGTCGGGACTTCTGGAAAAGGCCACGCCGGAGCGCTCGCCGGCCACCAGTTCCTGAACGATCACCGCCATGGCACTTTTTTGCATATCCATGCCCAGCTCCTTGCGGTAGAGCAGCGCGCCGTCGGACCACAGGGACGCCCACACCAGGCGGATGTGCGCTAAGATTGCATTGAGGCCGCGGACATTGACGAAGGATTCATGCAGGCCGGCGAATGAGCTGCCGGCCCGGTCCTCCTGGGGTGATGAGGAGCGCACGGCCACCGCGCGGCCGGCAAATTGCGCCTCCAGTTCCGAAGCCAGCGTTTCTTTCAGATGGTCGGGGAGGGAGGTGTTGAGAAAAAGGTTGCGGATCCGCAGGGCCATGTCCCATATCTCCTCCCAGCGCATTTCCGCCAGGGGAAGCCGGCCCATTTCCAGACCGATCCGTGTGCCCAAGCCGGTGGTGCGGATGAAGTATTGGTAAACGGTGGTGGTGACACACAGGCCGTCGGGCACCGTCATCCCGCCGCGCTTCAGTGTGGCCAGGGCCAAGGCTTTGCCGCCCACCAGATCACGGTGACGGCCTTCAATGCGGTCGAATGAAAGGATGGCGTTCATGGCTGCACGATCCGATCCTTCTGGATTTCCAAAATGGTAACGTCCTGGAAATGTGCCACCACATCGTAGCGACCGACGGTCACCTCGATGATGGCCGTGTTGGGGGAGGTGGCAAAGCCGGACATGTGGGGCTGTTTGGCCAGGTACACCGACCGGGCGGCCGCCAGGCGATCCGCAGGCACCTCCTCGGCCGTGCCGGAGACCGTCACGGCGATGGACTGCCGGATGTCCGTGGCCATGTTCGAGCTGTTGTGCACCAGCAGCGAAACCGACGGGTTCTGCTTGAGGTTGGCAAATTTGCGTGTGGCCCGGGGGGTGCACACGAAGAGGGTTTTCAGGTCGTCGCTGGCGGCAAAGGCCACCAGCGTGTTGTGGATACTGTCACCGGCACGGGTCGCCAGGACGGCAAAGTACTGCTCGGCGAAGAGAACGGCGAGTCTTGCTTTGAGCTGGTGGATGTCTTTCACCTGTTGGTCCTCCGGAGGAGCGTCTGGTTGTCAAATTTCCAGCGCGATGAGATCCGCGTATGTTTCCCGCTGGCGTACCAGCGACGCACGGTCGCCGTCGACGATCACCTCGGCGGCCCGGGGCCGGGCGTTGTATTGGGACGACATGGTAAAGCCGTATGCGCCGGCGGAGAAGACGGCAAGGTATTCTCCGGGTTCCACACGGGGAAGCCGGCGGTCCTGGGCCAAAAAATCGGAGCTTTCGATGATAAGAATTCCCTTTTCAGGGTCAAAAGAAGGGAATTTTCGAGTTGTGTGCCGGTGTCACGTGTATCCCAAGATGTAGCGGGTCAGAAACCCGCACGGCGGCCCGCATCCAGCCGCCCTCTCTTCAAGTGTGTGTGGCCGATATCGAGCATTATATCAACCGCCGATCTGGTGCCGATTTTACTCAAATGCATGCATTTTGGCAACAAAAAGCCTGTCGGGCGCATGCGTTGCATTTAAAAGTATGATTCGACTGGATACTGCGGATCAACGACTAAATCATCCGCACTCGGCCCGGAAGCGTCATCACATAAGGTCAGTTGATTGGCAGGCGGGGCATGGGCCAGAGGTTGAGGCTTGCGCTTGACATGCCATAAATCCAGGTGTTTCAG
>NZ_JAWOHB010000001.1:0-14816 GCF_046496365.1 Desulfosarcina sp. | reverse complement strand
GATTGATAATCGGGTCAATGTGGATTTCGTCGCTGACTGACCCTTCGGTTCGAGAACGTTGCATCCCCATCCGCTTCGGCGTTCTTACCAACTTTCCCTATTGAGGTTTAACCCCCACAAACAGATTGGCGATGCCCAATGTCATCCGGCGGCAGGTGATAGGGGAAAAGCCCGCTTGCGCCATGATTGCCATGAAAACATTGGGTTCAGGGAACCGGGAAACCGATTCGGGCAGATAGGAATAAGCGAAGCTGTGCCTGGAAAAGAGGCGGCCGATGGATGGCAGCACCTTTTGAAAGTACGCCTGGTAGGCAGCGCGCAAGCGGGTTTTTTTCGGTGTTGCCAGTTCCAGGACCAGAAGCATCCCGCCAGGCATAAGGCTCGCGTAAAAAGCCCTCAGGGCGCCCGCTTTATCCTGGATATTGCGGATGCCAAAGGCGATGGTCACCGCATTAAAAACCGCCGCGCCAAAGGGCAGTGCCAGCGCATCGCCGGCTGCCAGGGAGATGGCCCGGTATCGACCATGGCGGATTTTATCCTGGGCCATGCGAAGCATTCCTATCGAAAAATCGATGCCGGTCACCTTGACCCGCAGTCCCTTTTGCCGACAGATCTCCGTGGCTACATCACCCGTGCCGCAGGCTACGTCCAGTACATGCCCGTTTTCAGGCAGGGACATTTCCGACACCATTTTTTTGCGCCAGATTACATCCCGGCGAAGGCTGAGCAGCCGGTTTAGCAGATCGTAGCGGGGGGCGATGCTGTCGAACATCTCCCGGACGAAGGGAAGCTCCCTGCGCTCCATTGACATCCTTTCATCTTGCATTAGGTTAATGAATCGATTAAAGGACCGGAAATTAGCACATCACGTCTATTGTGACAACACGAAGGGGAAACGTTTTCAGGACGATCCATGGCAGCCAAACGCGATTATTATGAAGTGCTCGGCGTTGAACGCAACGTCTCCGGCGGTGATCTGAAAAAGGCCTATCGTAAGCTGGCCTTGAAATTTCATCCTGATAGAAACCCTGGAGACCGGGAAGCCGAAGAAAGGTTCAAGGAGGCCGCCGAGGCCTACGAGGTTCTCAGGGACGCCAATAAACGCCAGATTTATGACCAGTATGGCCACCAGGGGCTGGAGGGTTCCGGGTTTTCAGGGTTTGGCGGATTTGAAGACATCTTCTCCAGTTTTGGAGATATTTTTGAAGATTTTTTTGGTTTTGGCGGTGGCCGCCGTTCCCGGAGTCGGGTGCAAAGGGGTGCCGACCTTCGATACGACATGCAGCTGACCTTTCTGGAAGCGGCTTTCGGTGCGGAAAAAGAGATCGATGTGGAGAAAGCAGAGGTCTGCGGCGCGTGCGAGGGCTCCGGTGCCGCACCCGGGACCGGCGTTGAGACCTGCACCCAATGCGGGGGCAGCGGTCAGATTGGCCGCAGTCAAGGATTCTTTACGGTGCGTACCACCTGTGGCCATTGCCGGGGGCAGGGCCAGGTAATTGCCAAACCCTGTAATGTCTGTCGGGGCCATGGCAAGGTCATGGCCCGCAAGAAGGTTTCCGTGAGAATCCCTGCCGGCGTGGACAACGGCTCCCGGCTGCGGCTCACAGGGGAAGGTGAATCCGGTGCCCATGGAGGCCCACATGGCGATTTATATGTGTTCATTCATGCGCAAGAGCACGATTTTTTCAAGCGGGACGACACCAACGTATTGTGTCAGATTCCCATCTCTTTCGTGCAGGCGGCCCTGGGGGCGACCATAACGATTCCCACCCTCAACGGGGAGAGTACCCTTGAGCTTCCCAAGGGTACCCAGACTGGGGACGTTTTCCGGCTGCGGGGGGAAGGCATCCCTTCCCTTAGAAACGGCCATCGCGGTGATCAGATTGTGCACGTGAACGTGAAGACCCCGACCAATCTAAACAAAAAACAGGTGGGGCTGCTCAAAGAATTCGCCGCTTTGGAAGAACGCAAGTTTACCAACAAACTGAAAACTATCCTTAAAAGCGGCCCATCCAGAGTGGCCAACTGAACCGCGACGGTGATCGCATTCACCGCGGCTTGACGTGGGCTGGCTTCAATCTGCGGCCTCGATCCGGCAAGACCCACAGGAGCGGATAGATCATGTTCGAGCTAAAAATCCTCTGTCATTTTGCAGCCGCCCACCAACTGGCCATGGTGGCAAAAAAGTGTGAAAATCTGCATGGACACAACTGGAAGGTGGAGGTGTGCGTCAAAGGCGAGCGGCTCAACAATGCTGGCGTACTGGTTGATTTTGGTATCCTTAAAGCATACGTGAAAGAGATTATGAAACGCCTGGACCATAAATTTTTAAATGAATTGCCCTATTTTGAGGGCACGGCCCCTTCTTCGGAGAATATAGCCGTATACATTGCCAACAGCCTCAAGGAGATGATCAAGGAGCCCGGTTTGACCGTCGGGCGAGTAACCACCTGGGAGTCAGAGGACGCGTGCGCCACCTATTTTCCTCAGTAATATAAAAAGCTTAAAAATTTAAAACGGGGGAGCATCCGCTTTGATTGTTGCGGTTGATCCCCTTTTCTTTTATCAGCCGTCGTTGTTCGTGGTTGGCAGGTTTGGCTGCTAAAACCAGTTGATCAGGATGTGCGCACCGTCTTTTTCCAACCGGCCACCAGTTCGTCCCGGGAGATGATGGCCGCTGCTTCCGGCACATGGGCGCGGATGTGGTCCATACCGCCCTCCTGTCGATCCACCAGGATGACCGCCCGTACCACTTCAAGCCCTTCGGAACGGGCACGTTCGATGGCTTTGATGGTGGAAGCGCCGGTGGTTGCCACATCGTCGATGACCACTACCTTTTCGCCGGGCTGGATGTCCCCTTCGACCCATTTGACGATCCCGTGATCCTTCTGGGTTTTGCGGATCGAAAACGCATTCACCGGCTGCCCCTTGAGCTCCGAAGCAAAGGCGGTGGCCATGGCAATGGGGTCTGCCCCGAAGGTGAGCCCACCTACAGCCGAAGCGCCACTATTGCGTATGGCCTCGAAAATCAGATGGCCGGTGAGAAACATGCCCCGGGGACTCATTGTCGTGGGCTTGCAGTTCACGTAGAAGCGGCTCATGCGGCCCGAGACCAGCTTGAAAGCCGGGGTTTCGCTGTATTTGAAGGATTTTCGGCACAGCAGCGCGATCAGTTCGTTTTTCATGGGGATCCTCCCAGGCAGCCGAATTTCTAAGAAATCCTTGATTTTAAGGGGTTTTTCGTATAAAAAGCCTCCACCGAACTGGAAGAAGCCCGTCATTGGGATTCAGTGGAGGCTTCGGCAAGGAAAACTGGGAACAGCACTCCTTGAGCTTGGGGGTGTTTATTAACAGCTGTGAGGTTGCCGGTCAATGCCAAACCCCGGGGAGATATCAGGCAGATCATCGCAGATATCAGGTCTCCATCGATGTCTGTGCGCATTCATCAGGATCCTGTGCATGTGGCTGGTTGCCGTGCTGCCGGCCTGCGGCGAAGAGACGGCGGACTCGACCGGCATTGACCTGGACAAGACGGTAGCCCTGGCGCTCGAAGTGAACCTTTCCGCCCAAATTTCAAGCGAACGAACCCAGGCTGCCAATGCCGTGGTCAAGTCCCGCCGGACAGCGTTCCTGCCGACATTCAGCGCCCAATATAACTATACACGCAATGACGAACCCCGATTCAGCGTGGATCCCACTTTAGGGGTCGTGACGCCCGAGGAGGAATTCGCTTTCGTGACCCGTGTTACCCAGCCGGTTTTCACTGGCTTCGTTGTGACCAATCGATACATTCTGGCCCGGATGGGCCTCGATGTCGCCCGGCTCAACGAGGCCCTGGTCCGGACCAATATCATCCTTGAAGCCAAGCGAATTTATTTTCGTTTGCTCAAGGCCCAGAAACTCAAGTTGGTGGCTGAAGAAGCCGTAACCATGCTGGAGGCACAGGCGGAAGTGGCCGCCAACTTTCATGCGGTGGGAATGACCCCACTCAACGAGCTTCTCAAAACCAAAGTCGAACTGGCCAACGCCCGTCAGGACCTGGTGGCTGCACAAAACAACCTCGAGCTTGTCGGTGCCGATTTCAATCTCCTGCTGCGCCGGCCCATCGGTACGCCTGCCGCACCCGTGGATATCCTGGATTTTGCCCCATTGTCACGAACCCTTGCGGAATGCCTCGACGCTGCGGAAAAGGATCGTGTGGAGGTGGTCGTGGCCGACCTGGAGATCCAGATCAGTGCAAGGGAAGTGGCCCTGGCCAAAAAAGACTATTTCCCGACAGTTCAGATCCAGGGCAATTACTACAAACGCGGCACCGATTGGCAGGTTGACGGCGGGGAGGGAATATTCGACAGCAGTTTTTGGGATGTCCAGGCCCAGGCCCGCTGGGATTTCTGGCAATGGGGCAAAACCGGCTATGACGTAGCGGAAAAGAAGCGCAAATTGGCTGAAGCCCGCCTCAACCGCAGCGAATTGATGGACAACATTCAGCGGCAGGTCAAGCAGGCCTGGCTCAAGGCTGACGAATCGGAAAAGAACATTATCACCGTGCAGTCCGCCATCGAGCAGGCCAGGGAGAGCTTTCGCATCAGCGAGGAATCCTTCAAAGAGCAAATGGCCACATCCACCGATGTGCTGGACGCCCGGACCCAGCTTTCCGAAACCATGACCCGATATTACAACTCCCTCTATGACTATCAAATTGCGCTGGCGACCCTCGACCGGGCCATGGGAATACCCCGCATCGACATTTCCGAGGCCCAATGACCAACTTGGCTGAGAAGAGGGCGGTCATCCGGATGTTTCATGTCCACAAGCGCTACGGCCCCAAGCAGGCACTGGTGGATACCACCCTGGATATCGCCAAAAACGAATTTTTATTCATCAGCGGGCCCAGTGGGGCCGGTAAATCCACCTTGCTCAAACTCCTCTATCTGGCTGAACCGGTCTCGGAGGGGCAAATCCTGGTGGACGGCATGAATCTTTCCCGTATCCCCCGGCGGCGTATCCCGATGCTGCGGCGAAAGTTCGGTATCATCTTCCAGGACTACAAACTGATTCCCACACGCAGTGTGTATGAAAACGTGGCGCTGGTGCTTGAGGCCGGTGGCAAAAAGCGCAGTCTCATTGAAAAGAAAGTCAAAAGCGTATTGCGGGTGGTGGGCATGGAGGACCGCCTGAGTGCATTCCCGCCGAGTCTGTCCGGCGGCGAACAACAGCGGGTGGCCGTAGCCCGGGCAGTTGCCGGAGATCCCCAGATTATCCTGGCCGACGAACCCACCGGCAGCCTGGACGATGAATCGGCAGCCGTCATCTTTCAATTGCTCCACCGGTTTCACAGTCGCGGGGCCACCGTTGTGGTGGCCACCCACGACAAATCTCTCATTAAAAGCGCCACCGGCCGTGTGCTTCAGATCCGGCAGGGACGGCTGGACACGCCAGCGGATATCTGACAAGGGGCCAGCACATGACCTTCTACACCCAGCGAGCCATCAAGGATATCCTGGAAAACCGTTTTCTCAATGGGGTGACGATCATCACCATTGCACTGTCGGTGCTCATCGTCAGTGCATTTGGCCTGCTTTTTCTAAATGCCCAGGACCTGTTCAATGCCTGGAAAAAAGGCGTCCGCATCATGGTCTACCTTTCGCCGGGAACCTCCGAAGCCCAGCGCCTGGACACCCGTTACCGGCTGCAGAGCATCGCCGGCATCCAACACATTCGCTTTATCTCCAAAGAGGACGCGCTGGTGTTGATGAAGGAACGGATGCAGCGGCAGACCTCCCTGCTGGACAACCTGCGGGAGAATCCCCTGCCCGATGCATTTGAAGTAACCCTGGTAACCGAATCCAACTCCGCGGAGAAAATCGAATTTCTGTCCCAACGTATCGAAACCCTGCCCTCGGTTGCCGAGGTGGAGTACGGCCGGCAGTGGATCGAGCGTTTTGCCAATTTTTTCAATCTTTTCAAGCTGGCTGGCTATGGCATGGGAGCCATGTTCTTCATGGCAACGGTATTTATCACGGCCAACACCATCCGCCTGGTGCTTTACTCCCGGAGGGAAGAGATCCATATCATGCGCCTGGTGGGTGCCACGGATAATTTCATCAAGCTCCCCTTCATCATGGAAGGCCTTATCCAGGGTCTTGCCGGCGGTTTGATCGGACTGGGTGTGCTGTATGCTGTTTTTTCGGCCATTGGGTCACAGTTTGAACAAGCGCTGTCTGCGGAAATGGTTGCCATTCGTTTTTTTTCCATCGGTATTTGTGCGGCCATTGTCGCTGCTGGCATGGTCACGGGTTTGCTGGGTTGTTTTTTTTCACTTAAACAGTTCATGAAAGAGTAATGGATCGGTCGGGCAACACAAACATGCGGGTCGGCAGGGTTGGGCTTGTCCCTGAAAAAGTTGGCCTGCTCCTGCTGACTGTGATGATCGGCTGCCTGGCAACGCAACCCCTTTCAGGCGCCGGAGATCCCAAACGGGGCACCATCCTTGTCCCGGAGCTCAATATGCGCTCCGGTCCCGGAAGCCACAATCCGCCGATTGCCACCTTGCGCAAGGACACCCGTGTATTGGTGCTTTCCTACGAAGGTGAGTGGGTCAGGATTCAATATGAGGACCAGACCGGATTTGTCTTAAACCGGGTGAGCTATCTGCAAATCGATGAACCGTTTTCATCGCCGATTGATGCCAAGGTGCCGTCAGAATCGCCGGATGAAACGAACGACGGCCTGACCCGTGAGCTGGAGACCACCAGGGAAATCGTGGCCTCTTTCTCCAGCGAAGAAGCGGCGGTGATAAATGCGCTGGACGACGCGGAAAAAGAACTGGACAGCGTGCGTAAAAAAGTGGCCCGCCTCTCCACGGAGCTCAAGGCTGCGGAGCTGCGCATCCGGGAGCTCGAAGCGCAGCACCGTGAGTTGGAAGGCCGTGCCGACGCCAACGAACAGTATGTGGCCGGCCGGCTGGCTGCGCTGTATAAGCTCAGCTGGCTGGGTAAACTCCATGTTCTGGCATCGGCGGATTCCATGTTCGAATTCTTTGCGAACAAACGCGCGCTGGAGCAAATCCTGACCCATGATGAAATCGTGATCGCCCAACTGTCCCGAGACAAAGCAGAGCTGCAGTCACTGTTGGAAAAGCTGGTGGACCAGAAAAATTCAAAGCAGGCGGCCACGGCGGACCTTAGCAGCCGTATCGAGGCCATGAAAGCCAGACAGGCCGAACGGGAGGAGCTGCTGACGGAGATCCGGGGCAAGAAATCGCTTCAGCTCGCGGCCCTTGAGTCTCTGAAGGCATCGACCCGCGCCCTGGACCAGACCCTGGACGCATTCAAAACCGAACCGCCTGCGGAAGCCGCAGCACTGCCCATACCGGCTGAAAAGCCCTTTTCGGCGCTTAAGGGCTTGCTTATGATGCCCGTGAAGGGTAAAATAGCTTCTTTTTTCGGTCATTACAAAGATCCTAAATTTAACGTGACCAATTTTCAAAGCGGTATTAATATCAGCGCGGACAGGGGTGAACCCATCCGGGCCGTGTACAGCGGTCGGACGCTTTATTCCTCCTGGTTCAAGGGCTTTGGCAACATGATTATCATTGATCATGGCGATCACTATTACAGCGTTTATGCCCACCTGGAGGAACAGTTCAAGTCAAAGGGAGATCCGGTCGAAGCCGGTGAGGTGATCGCCACCGTGGGCGATACCGGTTCTTTGACCGGGGCCGGCCTGCATTTTGAGATACGCCACCACGGAAAACCGATGAATCCATTGGGTTGGATCAAGAAAGGCTAGAGGAGAGATATATGACAGCCAGAAAAACCCGACACCTGAAGATGTGGGTGGCAATGGTGCTCGTTTCAGTTTTGCTGATATTGGGTCACGGCTTTTACCGGGATCTGTCCGCCAATAACGAAGAGACCTATCAGGGCCTGAAACTGTTTTCAGACGTCATCGAGCTGGTTCAAAAAAACTACGTTGACGAGGTGGACACCCAGAAAATGATCGAAGCGGCCATTCAGGGAATGGTCCGCAGTCTGGATCCCCACTCCGCACTGCTTCCTCCCGATGCCCTGAAAGAGCTTCAGATTGACACCCACGGTGAATTTACCGGCATCGGTATCCATGTGACCATGCGCGACAATTTGGTGACGGTCATCGCACCTATTGAAGGCACACCGGCTTATCGGGCCGGAATCAAGGCGGGAGACAAGATTATCAAGGTTGACGGGACGCTCACCGAGGATCTGCGGGACGCGGTCAAGCGCATGCGCGGGCCCAAGGGGACCACCGTCGTGATCACCATCATCCGGCAGGGCGAGTCCGAGCCGATAGATTTCAGCCTGATGCGCGATGTGATTCCCATTTACAGTGTCAAGGCAGAGCTGCTCAAACCGGGGTATGGTTATATCTGGATAACCAACTTCAGGGAAAACACAACCGGCGACCTGATCGAAGCGTTGCAGGCCATGGAAACCGACGATACACCCATGAAAGGCCTGATTTTAGATTTGCGGGACAATCCTGGAGGCATCCTCAATCAGGCCATCGAGGTGTCTGATCTTTTCCTTGAAGCGGGTGAAATTCTGAGCATCAAGGGCCGGGATGGTCAGAATACCAAAGTGTTTCGGGCGCACACGGATGACGTTAAACGGGATTATCCCATTGTTGTTCTGATCAACGGTGGCAGCGCCAGTGCCTCGGAGATTGTGGCCGGCGCCCTCCAGGATCATAAACGGGCGCTGATTCTGGGGACGACCTCCTTTGGCAAGGGATCGGTGCAGACGGTGGAAACCCTGCGGGATGGTTACGGCCTCAAATTCACCATTGCCCGCTACTACACCCCTTCGGGCCGCTCGATTCAGGCCAAGGGGGTGGAACCGGACCTTGAGGTCAAATACCTGACCCTCTCGGACACCGAATCCAGCAGTGAACGGATGTTTAAGGAAAAGGACCTGAAAAACCATCTGAACGCCGAATCGGACGAAGCCTTTGAAGAACCTCGTTCCGAACCGCCGGCACCCAAGCAAGAGGTGGTGCCCGATCCGCCGGCGCTGCAGCGGTTTAAATCGAAAAACAGTCCGCTGGACCGGGAAACCCTTTTATCGGACAACCAGGTCTTGCGCGCACTGGATATTTTGATCAGTTTCGATATCTTCAAAGACCTGAAAAATGGCTAAGCAAGGTTCGGCAAAACCCAGGCCTCGAGTGAAAAGGAAAAAGGCCGGCTCCAGTCCCAAGCTTCATTTCATGAAGATCATGGCGGGGTTGACCTTGCTGCTGGTTTTATTGGTTACGGCCGGGCTCTTGGCCAACCGGTTCCTGATGAGGCCTTCACCGCCGGTGGCTCCGAAAGCCCGACCCATTCCGATCACCCGGCCGGAAACTGGCCCGGTCCATCACAGCATTCCCGATTACGAAGCCTTCAACCGGGAGGTTGTGCCGCCGCCGCCGCCCATTACCCGCATCAAGCCGGTGACCAACGGCATTCCTGTGGCCATCATCATCGATGATATCGGATACGATCGCAAGATTGCCGATGGTTTCCTGGCGCTGGGCGTACCGCTGACTTTTTCCGTTCTCCCCAAGGGAACCTTTAACCACAGCATCATCGACCATGCCCTTGCAAAAGAGGTGGAGATCATGCTCCACCTGCCCATGGAGCCGTTCAACTACCCGGGCGTCAACCCCGGGCCCGGAGCGCTGCTCTCCTCAATGAATCCCGACGAACTCATCGCTCAACTCAATGCCAATCTCGACAGCATCCCCCATGTCAAGGGGGTCAACAACCATATGGGGTCCAAGCTGACGGCATCATCCGATCAGATGCGCCAGATTTTCACCATCTTGAAAAAACGGGACCTGTTTTTTGTGGACAGTCGCACCTCGGTAGACACCCGGTGCCGGCCGTCGGCGGAGCTTCTCGACCTGCCCTTTGCCGAACGAGATGTGTTCATCGACCACGAGCAGAACCCCGCGTTTGTGAGAAAACAGATCAAACTGCTCATTAAACGGGCCCGGCGCCAGGGATATGCCATCGGCATCGCCCACCCCCACCCGGTTACCTTGGCGGTGTTGAAGGAGATGCTGCCGGAATTGAAGGACGCGGTTTTCCTGACCCATGCGTCAACGGTGGTGGCTTTCCAGCAGGGATGACGGTTTTTACAAAGTTGTCTGCACACGACATCGTTTCGGACCAACCTTGGGTCAAGCGATCAGCGTTGAGAAAATGAACTTTTTTGCGGGAATCATTTATAATTTCAAAGGGCTGTGGTTGGGTATGCGGTCGCCCCGACTGCTCCTGCTGGGTTTTTTGCGCTTTGCCGTCGTGGCCATTTTCACGGCGGGCCTCTCCGGACTGATCCTGACCAGGCATGCAGACATCCTGGCGCTGTTGTGGCAGCAGCCCGAAAGCCCATGGGTCGTCTGGATCTGGCACCTGGCCTCCTGGCTGCTTTCCCTGCTGTTGGTGGGTATTTCGGCCGTGGCGGCCTATCTGCTGGCCCAGGTGCTGTTTGCCGTCCTGATTATGGACTGGATGTCCCGTATTACCGAGCGGTTGGTAACCGGAAACGCGCCGGCGGCACCCAATTTGCCGCTTATGACCCAGATGGGATTTCTGATCCGTCAGGAGGTGCCCCGCAACATCATTCCCGTCATCCTCACCCTGGTGATCATGGTGTTGGGCTGGTTTACGCCCCTGGGACCGGTGCTCACCTTCGCGGGCCCTATGGTGGCGGCCGTTTTCCTGGCCTGGGACAACACCGACCTGATTCCCGCCCGCAATCTGCAGCCGTTCGGCAAGCGCTTCAAAGTCCTGGGAAAGACGCTGCTCTTCCATCTGGGCTTTGGGTTGCCCTTTCTCATTCCCGTGCTGAATCTCCTCTTCCTCAGCTTCGCACCGGTGGGCGCCACCCTGTATCATCTGGATCGCGAAAAGAAAGTTTCGCCGCCAACGCAGGGGTAACAAGTCGAAAAAGGTGGGCTTTCCTCATTAGAAACGGAAATGCAGCCTAGCGCGGATCCGCATGCCTGGATTGGTCCAACTTTTACATTTCGGTCCTGCGACCGCTATCATCTGACAGCAGATTTTCGGGCCGCAATGGCCACCCAACCCTCCTTTTCCAGTATCTCAAGCAACTCAAACCTGTTGGTGGCCCTTAAGCCTGAAAGCACGGCATCCTTTTTGGACGCGATAATGCCTGAACAGATCAAGGTGCCGTTTTCCTCGAGCATGGCCGACGCATCCGGGAGCAGGGTCAGAATGACTTCGGCCAAAATGTTGACCGCCACTAAATCGAACGTTCCTTCCAGCGCATCTGCAAGGTTGCGTCTGGACAGGCTGAAGCTGTCGATATGGTTGGTCAGCAGATTTTTCTCGGCCACGCCCAGGGCCACTTCATCGTTGTCCACGCCGCAGAGCCTACCGGCGCCTAGTTTGGCGGCAGCGACCATCAGGATACCCGATCCGGTTCCCACGTCCAGAAAGGACGACCCGGGTTTGAGATGGTTTTGAATCATGCGGATGCACAGGGCCGTGGTGGCGTGGGTGCCGGTGCCGAAGGCCATGCCCGGGTCGATTTCAAGGATGATCTCTCCGGGTTTGGATGGATACTCACGCCAGGAGGGCTTAACCACGATGGTATCAGTGATTTTTTCCGGCCAGAAATAGGCCTTCCATGCCTCGGCCCAATCCTGTTCGTCAATGTGTGTGTATTCTACCCGGGCTTTTATCCCGGCTGTTCGCTCAAGGCGCCCCAGCGCCGATTCCAGGGCATCACATCTGGCCGCGGTGTGTTCCGTGTCCGCAAAATAACCGGTGACAGCGGGTTTTGCAGGGGGTTGGATGGCATTTTCGCCCCAATCCTGGTCAGGGTCCATGTCCGGATCGTCAACGACGACACCCTTCAGATCCATGGAATAGAATACATCGGCCACCAGGTCCGTTGCCAGGTTGCGGTCCAGGTTGTCAAAGGTCACTTTTGCCGCAATCCATTTCAAGGTGAATTTTCCTTTTTAACCGTCAATCCAGACGCTGAGAAGCGTTCCTTGGGCGGGTTGAAGTAGCCATATTCCAACCCGGGAAAACGCCTGCGGATCATCTGCAGCAACCGCTGCATACCCACTGGCGGACTGAGGGGGGCCACACCGTTCATGATCCGGATATAGTGTTGTGGGTCAATGTTCAGATTGCGCCACTGGATCAGATTCACGGGGTGCTTTTCTAAAAAAACAGACAGGGCGGCAGCTTCCTCGGGGCTGTCGGTGAACCCCGGACAGCTCAGATAGTTAATGGCCACATGTTTGCCTCGGGCGAGGGCCAGGTCGATGCTTTCAACAACCTGGGCGAAGCGATATCCCCTGGGCCGGAAATAGGCGCTGTAACAGGCCTCCCGAACCGAATTCATGCTCACACGGATACTGTCCAGTCCGTCATCGAGCAGGGGGGCCAGCACATGGGGCAGGCTGGCGTTGGTGTTCATGTTGATCGTGCCCTCGGCGGTTTTTTCCCGAATCCGTCGGATGGCCGGACCGATAACCCGGGCCGCCAAGAGGGGGTCTCCTTCGCAGCCCTGACCGAAGCTCACGACGCTGTGTTCGACTCGGTGGATGTGGGTCATGGCGACGCCGGCAATCTCTGCGGCCGTTGGGGTGAAGGCGATGCGGTTCTGGCTGCTGGTCAAGCGCTCGTCGGGCTGGAGGGAGATGCAGCCCAGACAGCGGGCATTGCAGGCCCGCGAGGTGGGCAGGGGCGCTTCGCAGCGGCCCAAAAAGAAATTTTTGCCCGCCGGACAGCCATAACTCAAGGCGCAATGCTCAAGGTGGCGGGCCAGCCGGTTGTCCGGCAATTGTTTTTGCATCAGCCTGACACCGGCAATGATTTTCTCTCGGGGCATACGGCGCAGGTCCTGACGCGGCTCCGTATCCACGACGATGGCTGCCGAGCGGAATCCGTCGGGGTGCCAGCCCACGGCACCGTAGGCAAAAAGAGGCAGAATGGACGCGTTGGGACATTCTTCGTAGGCGCAGGTGCGGGCCAGCACCACGCCGGGCGAGTTGAAGGCGGCCACGGGATGGATTTTTTCATGTTGCCCAAAAGGGTTGCGGCCAGTGGTCACCCGCTCACCGGTGGCCATGTCCAGCAGCACCGGCATGCGATCCGGCAGGAACATCAGCTCGCTGCCATGGGGCAAGGCGATGGTGCTGCCCGTGGTTAACCGCGACAGCACGGATCCGTCGGCCCCCACGGCCGCATAGCCCTCGAGCTCGAAAATCTCACCCTTTTCGTTGGCCACGACTGCGCACAGCGGTTCCTCTGATTGGCGGTTCGGGCGTCTTTTCTTATTACGGTGTCGTTGCGGTTTTCCCATGGACATCTTCATTTCAATGGTAGACGGTACAGCTGTGCCAGGCGTTGGGGTGCCACGCCGGCCAGACAGCCGATGGCGATGGCGGTGTTGATCATGGTGGTCCGCAGCAGTCCCAGCCGTTGCCAGCGCCTGCCGGAGGTAACGGTCGCCGCCGGAGCCAGGGTGATACGTCCCGTTGGGGCCATGCGGCGGACCAGATAGAGGTCCTCGGCGATGGGCACGTCGGGGAAACCACCGACGGCGAGGAAATTCGGCCGCTGCATAAACAGGCCCTGGTCGCCATAGGGAAGTTGGAGCCATTTGGCGCGCAGATTGGTCCAAAACGTAACCCAGCGCATGGCCGGCCCGGGGATATCCGTTTGGAAACGGAAGGCCCCCAGAACGACCTGCCGGTCCATCAGGGTTTCGAAGATGTGGCCGACAAAGTGCGGCGGCAGTCGGGTGTCGGCGTGCAGAAAGATCAGCACATCACCTCCTGCGGCAGCGGCGCCCCGATTCTGCTGGCCGGCGCGGCCGCGCCGGCCAGCGACGATGCGGGCGCCGCAGGAACGGGCAATGTCAACGGTTTGGTCGCAGCTGCCTCCGTCGGAAACGATGATTTCCGTATCGGGTGAGGCGGCGCCGGACAGCGTGTCGGCGATCCGTGCCGCTTCGTTCAGTGTGGGGATGATCACGGACAGATATGGCGCTGTCGAGATCTTGCCGCCCGACCATCGCGCCAGATCATTGGGGGTGTCGAGATCCGCCAGCGGTTCCAACAGGCCGATGCGCATTGCCTTGCGCCGGGCCAGCGCCAGGGTTTTTTCGAGCACCGTGGATGTACTCCACGCGATGCCGTCAAAGATGTTTTCCGGCTTGGACATCCCGACCAGCCAGTAGCCGCCGTCGGTGCTGGGACCCAATACCAGATCGTTTCGCTTCAGCTGATCGAAAGCCTGATCCAGAATATTCGCTTTCAAATCGGGGATATCCGTTCCGATGAGGACCGTTCGCTCTGCACCGCGGCGAAATGCATTGCGAATGGATAGAAACATGCGGCGTCCCAGGTCCCCGGATGTCTGGGGCATGCAGTCGATATCCCCGATGTTCAGCCAGTGAATAATCTGGCTCCGCGTGCCGCCGTCATGGCAGAAGCTTAGCCGGGCATCGATCTGGGCGGCGGATCGACGGGCTTGGGCGATGGTCTGCTCAACCAGCCGTTTTTGAAGCGCGGCGGCACCGGCCGGACCAAGGGCAGGAATCAGCCGTGTCTTGACCCTGCCAAGCGCAGGGTAGCGACCGAAAACGATCAGATGGTTTTTTTTAATCGGGTTTGCCGCCATTTGGCTCAATGTGTCCATGAACAAACAGATTTTTCACCGCTTTCAACGGGGCTGACGCTTCTCTCAAGCACGCCGGCGAGGAAAAAGAGTAGGCACCAAAAAGACCGATTCGTTTCCATTTTTATGC
>NZ_JAWOHB010000214.1:0-77696 GCF_046496365.1 Desulfosarcina sp. | reverse complement strand
ATGGTGCCGGAGGCCGGAATCGAACCGGCACGGAGTTGCCCCCGGTGGATTTTGAGTCCACTGCGTCTACCAATTTCACCACTCCGGCATGGGTTCGGTTATATAGGAAAAACCCCTGAGATTGTCAATCAATTTGCACTATCCATTTTTAATGACCGTGTCAATGGCCTCGCGGCTGACCCTACCTTCCCGGATCACCCTGACCGGCCGGCAGGTCACGTCCAGAATCGTAGAACCCGAGCCTCCCGCAAGCGGTCCGGCATCCAGAACCATATCGACCTGCCTGCCGATTTCAGGGTCAAGGTCCGTCAGGCTGGCCACGGCCGGGGAGCCTGACAGATTGGCGCTGGTTGCGGTAACGGGGCTGCCGAAACGCGCGACCAAGGCCCTTGCCACCGGGTGGACCGGAATACGCACGCCTATCTTTCCCGTTCCACCGGTCAGTTCCACGGGCACTGAACCACAGGCCTTGAAGATGAAGGTGATTCCGCCGGGCCAGAGCCGCAAAAGCGGTTGGGCGTAGTCGGGAACCGTGTGCACGATCTTTTTCATATCGTGGAGCCCGGACAAAAGCACCAGCACCGGCTGGTGGGCCTGCCGCCGTTTGATGGCAAACACACGACGGACAGCCTGCCCACAGAATGCGTCCGCTCCCAGACCGTACAACCCCGAGGTGGGAAAGACCAGAACACCTGCTTGTCCAAGGGTGTCAGCCGCCGCCTGTATGTCGTCCGCACGTGGATGTTGCGGATCGATATGGATGACCTTAGCGGTATTCCTTGAGTTTTGCAGCCTTTTTCTCAACGTGGACGGCCATTTCTTTTTTGAAGGCTTCCAGTTGGGCAGCCAGCGCATCGTCAGACACGGCCATGATCTGAACGGCCAGAATGGCTGCGTTCTTCGCCCCGGGTTCTCCGATGGATACGGTGGCCACAGGGATACCCGGTGGCATCTGCACTGTTGCGAGCAGGGAATCAAACCCCTGCAGGCAGGAGGAATCAATGGGAACGCCGATCACCGGAAGGGTCGTGTGGGCCGCCATTACACCGGCCAGATGGGCGGCATGACCAGCGCCGGCAATAATGACCTTGAGCCCCCGCTGTCTGGCTGAAAGGGCATATGCAGCGGCGCGCTCCGGACTGCGGTGGGCCGAAGCCACAGTCATCTCGATGGGAATCCCGAATTTTTTAAATATGCCCAGGCCCGCCTCCATCACCTTGAGGTCCGAATCGCTGCCCATGACGATGCCGACCCGGGGTACCGCCTGCATCCGTATCAACGCCTTTTTGCCGATATCGGAGCGGTAGTGGACGTGTGGCCAGTTGATTTTGGCCACCGCCTGGTAGGCTTTCTTGATGGCCAGATCGACCGTATCGCCCAGGGCAGTGACACCCAGGACCCGCCCGCCATGGGAAAGAATCCGTTTGTCTTCCAAACGGGTCCCCGCATGAAATACCACCACGTCCCGCATGCGGTTGGCGGCTTCGATACCCGTGATCTCCAATCCCTGCTTGTATTTACCCGGATACCCACCGGAAGCCATGACGACACAAACCGATGCCCGGGGATCGATGTCCAGCCGGCAGTTCGCCAGACGTTCATCGATAATGGCCTCGATCAGCGGAACAATGTCATTCTGCATGCGGACCAGCAGTGGCTGGGCTTCCGGGTCACCGAACCGGCCATTGAACTCCAAGACCCTGATCGTGTCCCGATCGATCATCAAGCCGGCATATAGAACGCCTTTGTAAGGGCAGCCCTCGGCAGCCATGCCCTTGACCATGGGAATCATCACCTCGTTCATGATCCGCCGGTGCATGTACGCATCCACCACCGGGGCGGGTGAGTAAGCCCCCATACCACCGGTATTGAGTCCCTTGTCTTCATCGAAAACAGGCTTGTGGTCCTGTGAGGAGGGCAACGGCAGCACCGTTTTACCGTCGGTAAACGCCAGAAAAGAGGCTTCTTCCCCAATCAGGCACTCCTCCACCACCACCATGTCCCCGGCTTCGCCGAATTCGCGGTCTACCATGATCTGTTTCAGCGCATCCAGGGCCATCTTCTCGGTGCTGCAGACGATCACCCCTTTTCCGGCGGCCAGGCCGTCTGCCTTGACGACCAGGGGCGCGCCCATCTTTTTTACATAGGCCTGCGCCTGGGCAAGACGGGTGAAGGTTTTGCCCCTGGCTGTCGGGATACCATATTTTTCCATTACCGCTTTGGCAAAGGACTTGCTGGATTCAATGCGGGCCGCCTTCTGACTGGCACCAAAGATCCGCATGCCTGCCGCTTGGAATTGATCAACGATGCCCTTGGAGAGAGGATCCTCCGGACCGACAACGGTAAGATCGATCTGCTTATCGCGGGCAAACGCCAGAAGTTTGTCGATTTCAGCAGCACCGATGGGAATGCAATTGGCCAGTGGGGCAATACCTGCATTTCCGGGTGCGCAGAAAATTTTCTTTACACGTGGACTCTGGGCGATTTTCCAAACCAGGGCGTGCTCTCTTCCGCCGCCGCCGACAACCAACACATTCATAGATCTCCTCCCTCTTGTTATAAGCCAACGGGCATTCCGCAGGCGTTGTATGGTGCAGTGAATTCACCCCCGTGTCGTTTGACGACGCCGCGCAGCCATGCCCAACGCGATGAGCCGGTCCAGCAGTTGGCCGAAGGAGATGCCGGCGGCCTTGGCCGACTGCGGAAACAGACTGGTCGCCGTCATGCCTGGAATCGTGTTGGTTTCCAGGATAAAAAATTCGTTGTCCTTAAGGATCATATCCGTCCGGCTGTAGCCCTGGCAGTAAAGGGCCTTGTGAGCGGCGATGGCACAGGTCTGCCCCTTGCGGGTCAACTGAGCGTCAATGCGCGCCGGGCAGATCTCCTGCGTGGCTCCCGGTCGATATTTGGCCTCGTAGTCGAAAAATTCGTACTTATCACCCGGAATGATCTCTATGAGCGGCAGGGCTTCAAGGTCCTGGTTGCCCAGAACGCCACAGGTGACCTCCGTACCGGTGATATAGGCTTCAATCATGGCCGTGACACCAAAGTCGAATGCCTTTTCCACGCCTGCGGTCAGCGACGACGCAGCGCGGACGATGGACATGCCCACGCTGGAACCGGTTTCCACCGGTTTGACCACCAGGGGCAGCCCCAGTTGGGCGACGATGCCGGCCGCATCGACGGATTGGCCACGCCCCACCAGTACATATGCCGGTACGTTCAATCCGGCGCGTTGGTAGAGATGTTTGGACAGGAGCTTGTTCATGGAGACCGCACTACCCAGCACACCGGAACCCTGGTAGGGAATGTCCAACAGGTCCAGCAACCCCTGGACCGTCCCGTCTTCGCCATAAGGTCCGTGCAGGATGATCAGCGCGCAATCGATTTTTTCGGCATCGGCCACCAGTCTGGGGATGTCCGTCTTGGGGTCATAGCTCATGATGTCGTATTTGTCTTTGTCCAGCGCGTCCAAAACCTGCTTGCCGCTGTTGAGGGACACCTCCCTTTCAGACGAGATGCCACCGTAGATCAGAGCGATGGTTTTCTTTTGCATAGGCCCTGGTTCCTTTTGCGATTTGGGGATTGAAAAACAGTTCACCGCGGACGCGACCCGGATGCCAGCCCCTGATGCCGGTGAGTTCATTCAGATCGCCGGCAGGTCGATGTGAGCACTGGCGCAGGTGGTCTCCGGCTAATTTGGTCTGCCCTTGCGGCAGGCGGATTTACCCGTTGAGCAGACTCCGCTTGGCTTTGTTGAACTCGTCAACGGTGATAAGATCCTTTTCAAGCAGGCGAGCCAATTCCGTCAGCTCGGAAACCTCCCGGTTGCGTGGACGCTGAGGAGCTTCGAGACGGGGAGTATCAAAGACCTCATCGTGACCGATGGCCGACTGTTGAGACGGCTGGCCGAGCCTGACAGTTGCCATGCCGCCCAGAATGCTCACTTCAACGGACCGACCGCTGAACAGGGGATTTTTTAACATCTCACGAAGGGATTTTCCTTCGGCCCGCATGCGCTTGAAAAAATAAAATGAGGAGAAACCGATCATTGCAATTCCCCCCAGAAAAATCCAGAGCATATAGTTGACAACACCCCGGAAAAAAATAACCAGAACCGCCAAACCGGCGATGAGCAGCACATGCAGCGCCAGAATTAAATAAGCAAGCAGCACACTCTTGACAAGGCCGTCGCCCGATTTCGTTTTACCAAACATGGTTGCACCAGATTATGCCTTATCACCCTCGAGGCGCTCAACCAGATCGCCGTAATAGCGCTGGGGGATGTCCAAGGCCGCGTTGGTATCTCTTACGGCATTCAATTTCAGGATCAGATAATTCAATTTCTTGATGGTACGGTACTTATGCACCGTAGCGGTCATGCCGGCCAGCAAGTCTTCGGTTCTGCGGATCTCTTTGCGCAGCTGCAGCTCCGGTGGCAGACAGTCGGCATTTTTCAATACCTTGTAAGCCATGCGCAGATCCTCGGGAATATGCCGGTCATCCTCCAGGTCAAGGGGCTGACCGGCGCCGGGAAGGTTGTCAAATGCACCTTCATCCTGGGCTTTTTTTATTCGAGCCTCGATGATTTGTTCAAAACCGGGAAACATCCGATCAATCTCACAGGGCGTCAGCGCCGGGATAACCGTTCGTTCAGGTAACAATCACGCACAACTATATTATATCGCGACAAACGATTTCAAGGGTTAATGTTCCCGGAGGCGGATACTACCGGATTAATGGCCGGCCGGGTTTATTTCCTGAGAAGATGCCCGGTAAGGCTTTCCACGTATTGACGGGACTTAACAGCGATGGTGCGCAATGTGCCATCATCCAAAGGCACCACGGATCGGGTGGTTTCATCCAGACGCGGAAAGGCGTTTCTGCCGGCGGCACCCTCTGCAGCCTGGTTGGTGATGTAATCCGCCAGGTGTACGATATGGGACAATTGGTGGCCACCGGCGGATGCCGGTTGATGGTGATGCCGAATGCCGAAGGAGATCGAACGCGGTAAATTCCAGTTTTCACAGAGAATAGCTGCAATGACGGCATGATCAAACCCTAAAATGTCACGCTCGGCGTCTTGGACGGCTTTTTCCCGGGAATTGGAATAGTAGTGGTCGAATAACACTTTTCGTTCACGGACATAGGGATCCAGGATGATTTTTCCCATATCGTGCAGCAACCCTGCCATGTAAGCGCTGTCAAGGGGGTCAATCCCCAACACGGCGGCAATTTCACCGGCCGTGCAGGCCACCGCAATGGAATGGCGCCACATGTCCCCGGCCTTGAGACCGTATCCATCCATGGCTTTCCCCAGCACTCCGCCGGCGCTGATCGCCGTAATAAGCTCCGCCAGCCGCCGGGTTCCGAAAAGGGCGGAAGCATGCTGGATGGTGGAAACCTTTCCCCGAAACCCATAGTAAGCGGAATTGGCCACTTTGAGAATGCCGGTCACCATGGCGGGATCGGTTTCGATGATTTTAGCCAGTTGGGCGGGGCTGGTTCCCGGGTGCTTGATCATCTGTTGAACCTTGAGCATCACCTCCGGGATGGCCGGCAGGGAGGTGGTGTTGGCGATAATCTTGCGAATAAGTTCCCGACCGGTGAGGAACACCGGTGCAGATAAATCGGCAACCGCGTGGTCAACAAACGCACTTGTGGATTGCGATGATTCAGAGAAACCTGTGTTTACCGCGGCATTGAGCCGGGTCAACTCCTTGTTAGCCAAATCCAACCGGGCCACCAGCTTCTCGATGATTTTGTCTTTGAATTTCTCGCGGACTTCGAGGGGAAGCTGCTCGAACAGAACCCGATCCAATTTCAGTGCGATGACCGATTCCCTGGCAACAACACTGGCGGTTCGCCGGGTGTCGGTTAAAAAGGCCATCTCACCGAAGACCTCGCCGGCCCTTAGAACGGCCAGAACGGTTTGACCGGCACCTTCCGTGACGTTGACCGATCCGGTGAGGATAATGAACAGGCTCTGATCACTGCTGCCTTGGCGGATGAGCATCTCTTTGGGATTGTAGACCCTGAAATGCGCGTCGTCGGACACGATCTGCTGCTTCTCGCCAGATGTGAACGAGTCGAAAAAACTGAGCCGATTGATGACCGACAGTATCTCTATGTACCGATTTGCCATGCGTTCCCTTGCCCCGTGCGCCTACCGGCAGTGGGTTTCAACAAACCCACCCAATTCGGCTCCATCGCAGCACGGGGGTGGTTGCCCCTCACTGACCTTATTACCATGTTATCGGCCGGTTATCTGATTCCATGAGCCCAACCGACAAAGGCGGTTAAATCAGCGGCGCAGTTTTTTTCGCGTCCGCTGTCACCATATCATGCGCGTTCGATAGGCAAGCCATCGTACCCTCTAAGATTAAAAATACACACGACGATGCAACGTATCACTTATCATGCTGTCAAACAATCCGGTATTGGAGAAACAGATTAAGCCAGTTAATTGAACCATCTGAATCACCTGGTCGTATAAACTAGCTTTTGAATTTGTTTAACCCCAAACCAAGGAGGCAGACCGTGACACCACAGCATCAGAAAATGATCAGCCAATGGATCTGAAAAACCATTCCGAAAGACCCTTTAAATTAATACTACACTTTTTGACAAACCAACCGATATCCACCGTGTAGGCGCAACAAACAGGATCTAACAGAATATGCGACTTTCAAGGCTTGGTGTTGGCCGATCAAATTCTAACCAATATACATTGTAGTCTATATTGATTTTTTTGCTAATCCAAAAAAATCATCGATCGATAGCGGAATGGTAAGATGAATCGAATTAAATTTCTATTAATCGCGACAACTATTTTAATTCCAGTCATGGTTTGGGCTTCTGATGAAGAACTGTCATTTGATGTAAATTATGTCTATTATGAAGATGAATTCAGAATTTTGGATATCGACTTCTCCACCGGTACAGAGGAACATTACGGCGATTTAAATTTATCCGATTCATGGACCACGAAAGCTTCCGGTCACAACCCAGGCCTGTTTTTTCACCCGAACAACGGTGACAACAAATTTTTCCAACTCGATGCTGACAATGGCGTATACCAGGTGAGGATACCCAAACCACTGAATGCACTTCCTCCCATCGTGGCATCAAATTCCATCAACTGGTCGACCGAACCCTATTATATCTATGAAGGGAGTGAGATCGATTTTAGAAGTTCCAATGGTGCCATCGCTTCATCTGAAAATGTTGAATGGATAAAATTGGCATTCGATGCTGACAAACAAAACTTAAAGATATTGTTGTCTGTTAGTGACGATACGAATCTTGAAGACGTTGGTTTCCGTTTCGTAATCATGCCTGACCATTTTCGCGGTGCCTGGAATGAGATTTCCTATATGGGTGGCCAATATCCGTTCGGAAGTATCGTCGTCGATGTTAATTCAATCACTGCGACTTCTGCCGATATCGCTAAATCAAAAATCGACAGCAGCCAGGTCGCCACACAGGTAAATGATCCATCGGACTCGGTTGACCGTGATGGGAATACCCTCTTGATTAACATGCGGATTATGAATAGTGACCCCGAATTTTTTGATATTTCAACACAGGATTTCATCCTCGAGTGTGTTTCTTATAATTTCGAAGATCCTAATCCTGAAAATGTCGACTGGACAAAACGAGCCGATTTTCTGAGTCCTGGATTTTTACATACCTTTGCTGGCGGTGAATTCACTGGGGTTACCAGCCTCGACTTTGATGGGCAGGCGTTATCAACTAAATGGTTCTTCGCTGCACGACTGAATAATTTCAATGCTTTTTCATCGGATCGTATAAATGAATTTAAAATTGGTATGTATGGCAACGCTGTTTCCGGATATAACGATGCGCCTCAGGCAGCCATCAGCGGAAAATGGGTCAGCGGTTTTTACAATGGAAAAAAATACAACAGCAGTTTCCTATTTGAAAGCCAGGTTCTTGATAATGAAAATTCAGTAACAGGTGTGTGGCTGACAGAAGAAGCAGTAGAAGTTTCCGGAGTATCACCCGAAACTTCAGTTATCGATCTTGCAATGGAGACTGCCGAAAATGGGATGGAAATGAATTTTTATTATCGCGTAAGCACTGCAGGTCAAGAACATCCCAATGTCAGCACCATTGACGCCACCTGGACCTTATTCAACACATTTGAAGTCACCAGTTCACGTCCGTTTTATGGATACCAGGTCAACAAGGGCGTTGTATTCATCCGTTCAGATGCTTTGGCTTTTCCCGTGAGACTACCGAAATGGGGAAATACGGGTAAATACTGCAGGTTAAGTAGTACGGAAACGACGTCAAAATCGACAGATGATCTATCCGACCTTCACGGTTTGTCCGATTTCATTCCAATTGCGCCATCTCAGAGGGTTACGGTGGCTGTAGATCCTCACGAAGAAGTAGTTCTGCGCTATATGATTAATGGAACGCGCAAACAAATCGCCAAGCTTGGTCTGATGAAGCTTAAAACAGGTTATTCTCTGCCATTTGGTAGTTATATTTCATCACCAGACCCCGCCAACCTTATATCTGGTAGCTGGTGGCTCACGGAGTATGGAGATGAGCCGGATAATGTGCTTGAGAAATCCGACTCTTTGGATAAAGACACTGCGTATCATCTGTATTTTGTCGTTCAAGACAATGATGGCAAGTATGATTTAGATGATACACCCGGATTAATTCTTGACCCGACAGTTATTGGCGATAATACGGATGCTTTTATTGCCAGTGGAGATGTCGGCAGCAACAGTGGCAAAGGAGGAGGTGGTGGTTGTTTCATCCATTCTCTTATATTAGGCATCTCAAATGGTTAATATATCATGTAGACAATGGGCTCAAACCTTGATTAGCGCACTTGATGTCTCGTATCGCCCTCTCAGCGCTCCGTCATCGCCATGCTTTTTTTAAATCTTTAAAGCCGCTCGGGAAATGCTGGAAGCAAGTCAAGAAAAAGACCACGGCCGCCATGCGTTAAAAAACAAAAAAGTCAGCTTTTACGCTGGCTTTATGGACTTTATCGGACGCTATATCGGGTTATGAACGGTAGTCGGCATTGATTTTCACATAATCCAGGGAGAAGTCGCAGGTGAGCATGCCAGCTGTTCCCGTGCCCAGATTCAGATCCAGGGTGACGGAAAATTCAGGTTTTTTAAGCACCCCGGTGGCCTTTTCTTCGGCTTCCGGGCCGCAGCCCGTTCCGGTTTTGACCATCTGTACGTCATCGAAATGAAGATCCAGCCGATCGGGATCTAAAAAGACACCGGCCCGGCCGGCCGCTGCAATGATGCGGCCCCAGTTGGCGTCTTCTCCGAAAAAGGCCGTCTTGACCAACGGCGAGTGGGCGATGGTATCGGCAATAGCCCGGGCATCGGCGTCGCAACGGGCTCCTCGAACCTTCAGGTCGACTACCTTGGTGACGCCTTCACCGTCCTTGACCATCTGCCGGGACAGGTCCATGCACAGATCGTCCAGCAGCCTCTGAAAGGCCTCCTTTTCGTTCTTTGAGTCAATCCTGGCCCCTGAAGCGCCGTTGGCCATTAAAATCACTGTGTCGTTGGTGCTGGTGTCGCCGTCGATGGTGATCCGGTTGAAGGATCCATCCACGGATCGATTCAGCGCCATCTGCAGATCGGTTCCAGCCAAGT
The DNA here is from genome assembly GCF_046496365.1 of Desulfosarcina sp. Classification (GTDB taxonomy): domain Bacteria; phylum Desulfobacterota; class Desulfobacteria; order Desulfobacterales; family Desulfosarcinaceae; genus Desulfosarcina. The sequence goes on along the minus strand of NZ_JAWOHB010000214.1, from coordinate 68,034 downwards.
CGGCGTCCGTGCAGATGAAGCAAAGCATGGTGGCCATGTCCGGACGGATCATCCCGGCACCCTTGGCCAGGGCGACAATACGATAAAAGACGCCGGCCGCCTGGCCCTCCCGAACCCCTGTTTTGGAGCGGGTGTCGGTGGTCATGATGGCCCGGGCCAGATCGGGTATTCCGCCTTGATCCAGTTTTTCCACCAGGGACGGCATAGCCGCTGTAACCTTTTCAATGGGAAAAGGGGCACCGATGACCCCGGTGGAAGCCGCCAGCACCTGATCGTCAGCAACGCCCAACAACCGGGCCGCGGCGGCGGTCATGGCTCTGGCGGCCAGCATGCCCTGCCGGCCATTGGCGCAGTTTGCATTGCCTGCATTGACGACCACTGCCCGGACCATGCCTGATTTTACCCGCTCGCGGTCCAACCGGACAGGTGCAGCCTGAACACGATTTTTAGTGAATACCGCAGCTACCCGAGCCGGTCGATCGGATACGAGCAATCCCAGATCGAGGCTGCCGTTTTTTTTGATGCCCGCAGCCAAGCCACAAGCCTTGAAGCCCATGCAGGTTAATGGAGCCATAACCCGATCCTTTGAATTAGATGTTTGCTTTTCATCGCGCAATTTCAGCCCGTTGTCAATCATCACCCCTTGCAAACCGCCGCCATATGGCATAGAACTCGCCTGTTTGCAAGCAACCACGAACTTCTTCACGCATTCGGCAGCGCGCCGTTTACGGTTAACTGAGGAGCGACCCGATGATACAAAAACCCGCCTGCGAGGATTGCGGCAACCCCCTGACACTAAAACGGACATGACGTGCGGTCGTTTTCCACTGCACGGGCTGCGGTGCGGAACACCCTCTGGCCAGATACATCCATCTCATGGACGACACCATGGAGCGGCAGTTGGCCGGTCTGCGCTGTGACAGACTATGATGATTCTCAACAACCTGTTCCCCGTTTTCGCGCTCATCGGTCTGGGTGCCCTGCTCAAACACATTCACCTGACTGGCGAAAGTTTTCTGAACTCCTCGGATCGACTGGTCTACTTCATTTTTTTCCCGGCCATGCTTTTCTGGAAAATCGGCTCGACCCCCTCCGCGGACAACGGCGCCACTGACCTGATCGCCGCCGCCATCTGCGCCGTGGGCAGCGTCTACCTGATCAGCGCCATCTGCCTGAAACTTTTCAAGGTGTCTAATTTTGTCGCCGGTTCTTTTTCACAGAGCTGTTACCGGTTCAATACCTACGTTGGAATGGCCGTGATCCTGAACGCCATGGGTGAGACCGGCGTATCGCGATTCGGCATCCTCATCGGGTTCATCATTCCCATCATCAACGTCCTGGCCGTATCGACCCTGATCTGGTACGCCGGCCAGACCATCGATTTCCGGAAGCGGCTGCGCATCACCCTGCGGGCCCTGATTTCCAATCCGTTGATCATCGGTTGTCTGGCCGGCATGGCCTATTCACGGACCGTCGGTGAATTCCCGGTTTTTCTGGACAACACCTTTCGCCTGGCCGCCATGATTGCCCTGCCCCTGGCCCTGCTCTCCATCGGCGGCACACTGACGCTGAGGAACCTCAAAACCCATCTGGGTCAGGCCTTTTTAGGGTCCACGGTCAAATTGCTGGTGCTGCCGATTGTCGGCTGGTTTTTTCTCAAGGCCTTCGACGCCTCGCCGCTCTCTTTTCAGGTGGGAATGCTCTTTTTCACCCTGCCTGCCTCACCGGCCATCATCGTGCTCTCTTCCCAGCTCAACAGCGACACTGAATTCGCATCCGCGGCCATTGTACTGTCCACGCTGATGTCCTTTTTTTCCATGAGCGCAGCGCTACTGACCTTTTAAGCAGCGGAGCCACCCATGTGGACCCAAGCAGGGCAACAGACATTTAAACTGATCGTCGAGTACGACGGTTCGGCCTTCCATGGCTGGCAGCGGCAGAAGACAGGCCGCACGGTCCAGGAGACCATCGAAAAAGCCTTGTGCGTGATGACCCGCGAAAAAATCACGGTCATCGGTTCAGGTCGCACCGACGCCGGCGTGCACGCCCTGGGCCAGGTGGCCGGCTTTAAAACCCGATCCCGTCTGGACGCCCAGGCCTTTTTCAAGGGTTTGAACAGCCTGCTGCCCGGTGATGTGGTCGTGCGCGCATGCGACTCGATGCCCAGCACCTTCCACGCCCGTTTTGATGTGCTGACCAAGCGCTACCGCTACCATATCCTGAACCGGACCATCCCACCGGCCATCGGCCGGCAGTTCATCTGGCATATCCGCAAACCGTTGGACACGGAAGCGATGATCGAAGCGGCCGGCACCCTGCTGGGCACCCACGACTTCAAGGCCTTTGAAGGCACCGGCAGCCCCCGGGATCACACCGTCCGGACCGTAACCGATTCAACCCTGACGAAAACCGGCGGCGGCAACCTGACCTATGATATCGAAGCCGACGGATTCCTGCGTTTCATGGTCAGAAATATGGTGGGGACGCTGGTGGCGGTGGGTTTGGGAAAGCTGTCTGCAAGTGATGTTCACTCCATCCTGAAATCCAAAGACCGGGCGCAGGCCGGCGCCACGGCGCCGCCGCAGGGCCTGTTTTTGATCGACGTGACCTATCGGTGATAAGGCTTCGTGGGGCGTAGTTTCTACCTTGACACCTTTCACCCGTCTGAACTAAAATTGGACCTTTGGTTATCAAAAACCCGAACCCAATGCCTTGGATACCGGACATGTCCGTGTCAAGCAACCATTCGAACAGACGAAGGGCAACTCGCCGGCGTTCGGACGGACACCTGAAGGAGCGTCATGACAAGTACGTCAATCTGATTCAGGCCGGACAGGCGATCACTTCGGAACTGAATTTTGACACCTTGTTCGATGTCGTATCCGAACAACTGCGGACCATTTTGAGCGTCCAAAGATGCTCGATTTTTTTAATCGATGAGAACGAGCAGCACCTTTGTCCCTATGTGGCTTCCGACCTGAACACCGACCAGGTTCAATTTCCCAAGGATCGAGGCATCGCGGGATGGGTTTTTTGCAACCGGACCCCTCAGATTGTCAACAACGCATACCAGGACCCGCGCTTTAACCGGTCAATCGACAAAAAGACCGGGTTTCGCACACGCAATATCCTCTGCGTCCCCTTGTTGAGCCGCAACCGCAATTGCATCGGCACCATGCAGGTGCTCAACAAAAAAGAGGGGGGCTTCACCGACGAAGACACGCAGCTGTTAACCTACATCGCCAGCTATGTGACCGTAGCCCTCGAGAATTCATTCCTGGTTGAAGAATTGCTGGCCACTGACAGGGCCAGGCAGAAAGTGGTCAATCACCTGTCGCACGAACTAAGAACGCCCTTATCGATTTTAAAATCTGTGTTGACGCGATTTGCCGACACAGCCCAAGATCGCGATCTTACCCACCTGACAAAGACGATTGAAAGGGGCCGGCGGTGCATCGACAGGCTCAACAATATCCAGGAAAAAGTGGAGGACATCGTCGGAAATAAAATTGTTGATTGCGAAAAACAGTATACGAGAATTTTCGAGGATCTGATCAGTCTGATCGAAGAGACCGCTGAAGACGAAACATGTCAGTGCGGACAATTGGCGGCCCAGGTCCTCAATCGCATTCAATCAATTTTAGAGTTTGAACCAGAACACATGGAAACAATCAGGGTCGATCTTTTTTTAAAAGATATTTACGATCAAGCCATTGAGTTCGTTCGGAAACGGCGCCTTAAGCTTTCATTGACCACTGAAGACGGTCTGTACATAAAAATGGATAGAAAGGTTCTCAAAAAGATATGTGACGGTTTATTAAAAAATGCAATTGAAAACACCCCCGATGAGGGAATCATAAAATTGAAAGCCGGCGCCACAGCTGATGATGTTTTCATGGATTTTCAAGATTATGGGGTTGGCATTTCATCGGCAGACAGAAAGAACATTTTCAATGGGTTCTTTCACACCCAACCGACCCAGCACTATTCCTCCAAAACACCCTATACCTTTAACGCCGGTGGCACTGGAACCGACCTTCTGCGAATGCGGACCTATGCTGAAAGGTTTGGGTTCAAAATCGATTTTTCGAGTCAGCGCTGCCGTTTCATGCCGGGTGACGCCGATGTCTGCCCGGGCAGCATAGCACTGTGCAAAAACATAACGGCTGAGATGGATTGCATTGGTTCGGGGGGCAGTTTGTTCACGGTCAGGTTTCCAAAAATGGCACAATTTGGCCGTACTTGATGTCATGGGCGTGCAAGAACAACTGATTTCACGGCATCCTGGATGGCGCGCGAAATGAACCAGAATCGTCTTCATCAGCTTATTAAATCTCTAAATCCGGTCGATTGTGTCCAGGCGGTGCTTGCGCACCGAAGGCTCACCCTCGCCGGCGTTGTGGCGCTGACGCTCCTGTTGGCCGCATTCATTCCCAGCCTGGCATTTAAAACATCGGTTCATGATCTGATTATCGAAGACCTGCCTGAAAACACCCAGTACAAAGCATTCAAGGCAATTTTTGGATCGGAGGAGATCATCCGGGTGGTCATTAAGTGCGACAACGTTTTCGATCCGCTCAACTTTCAGAAAATCACCCAGATGGAAGCGGCGGCCAAAACGATCCCCGGCGTCCAGCGGGTCATCGGGCTGCCGGGCATTAAAAACACGGTGGACCTGTCGGGGAACTGGCCGATGGAGAAATTCGTGGCCTTTGTCTCCGGGGTCGATCTTTTCAAGCGCAATCTGATCTCTGAGGATCATGATACAACCGTAATCACCCTGGTGCTGGGTGAAAATGCCAGCCAGCCAGAGGTCATCGATGCCGTTGGGCGACTGATCGCCGCAACCGGCACAAACCTGCGGCTCTATCAGATCGGTATGCCGCTGATTTCCCAGGCGCTGGCCCATTTCACCCAAAGGGATTTTCTGCGCCTGCCGCCGCTCACATTCCTGCTGATCGCGTTGGTGCTGTTACTGATTTTTAGAAATGCAGCCTACGCATTCATTCCGCTGTCGTGTATTGCTATCTGTTTGATCTGGACCTTCGGCATCGTCGCCATCTTAGAAGTCCCCCTTTCAATTCTGACCATGATCGTGCCCGTTTTTCTGATTGCCGTGGGAACGGCCTATTGCCTGCACATTCTGGCTGAATTCCGCACAGCGGCCACACCGGACCACACATCCGCACAAGCGGCGACCATCGCCTTTTCAAGAACATCCCTGCCAACCCTTCTGGCGATTTTGACCACCCTTTTCGGTCTGGCGTCCCTGTTCATCAACCGGATTTCAGCTATCCGCGAATTTGCCCTTTTTACCTGCATTGGAATGGTCATTTTTCTGATTCTGGTTCTGACTTACCTGCCCGTGGTTCTCTCTTTCATCCCCTGCCGGGAAAAAGCGTGGTCCGATAAAAATCGCACCGTGTCGTTGATGGACCGCTTCATCAACTGGATCATCGATCTCAATCTTCACCATCAACGCATGACCCTGATCGTGCTCGCCGGGATGGTGCTGTTCGCCGGCTTCGGATTGCTGCGCCTGCGTGCGGAAACCAATCCGATCGGGTATTTCAAGGATGACACCCAGGTCATAAAAAATTTTCATGACATCTACCGGCAGCTATCCGGCAGTTTTCCGGTCAATGTGGTCATGACCTCACCGGCAGAAGATTATTTCGAAAGCGCCGAAAACATCGCGCGCATCGAAAAGCTTCAACAGTTTCTGGACACCCTTCCCGGGGTCGACAAAACCATCTCCTTCGCCGATTACCTGAAGCTGGTCAACTACGCCTCCAACCGCTTCGAGCCGGCCTACTATAAATTGCCCACCGAGTCCTGGGAACTCAGGATGTTGATGAACACCTACAAATCCATGTTGGGTATGGACCTGTTCAACGCCTTCATGGGTCCGGCCTTGTCACAGGCCAACATTCTTCTGCTGACGCACATCTCCAGTTCAAAAGGTTTTTTGGACCTGCGCCAAACCATTCTCCGCCACGTCGGGGAGGCCTTCGAACGTGATCTGAATTGGAATGTGACCGGTTTCGGCATGGTCATATCCGCCAGCAGCCATCACCTGGTGGTCGGGCAGGTCAAAAGCTTGTTCCTGACCATGGCCGTCATTTATATGATCATGTTTGTCCTGTTTCTCTCATCCAAAGTGGGCCTGATCGCCATCGTGCCCAACTTGTTCCCCATAATCATCAATTTCGGTCTCATGGGATGGATGGGCATCGAACTGTCCATGGCCACCAGCCTGATCGCCAGCATCGCCATCGGCCTGGCCGTTGACGATACCATCCACTATCTGGTGCGCTTCAACCATGAATTCAAGAAAGACCTCGACGATAAGCGGGCCCTGAAAGAGACCATGGCCCACATCGGGCGACCCGTCATTTTCACAACCCTGACCATCAGTGCGGGCTTTTTCATCCTGGCATTCTCCAGTTTCAAACCCACCGCCATCTTCGGGACGATGATGGTCATCACGATGCTCTCGGCCCTGGTCGGGGACCTGGTCCTGCTGCCGATCTTGATGCAGCGGGTGGAGCTGGTCACCCTCTGGGATCTGGTAAGGATCAAGATGGGCGGCAAGACCGGCCTGGGCATTCCCCTGTTCCAGGGGCTTTCGCGTGCGGAGGTGCATTCCACGATCATGGCCGGGACCCTCAAGCAGGTCAAGGCAGGCGAAATCCTCTTCTACAAGGGCGACCAGAGTGAATCCATGTATGCCATCATATCAGGTCGATTCGATGTCATCGACTACGACCCCACCTGCACCCTGAGAAGTCCTGAAGGCATTCAGAAGTGCATCGCCAAAATCGGTACCGGTGACATCCTGGGCGAAATGGGCCTGTTGCGTTCCGCACCCCGCTCGGCCACGGTGATGGCCACCGAGGACAGCGAACTGCTGCCCATCAACTGGAAGGTGATCCAGCGGCTGCAATGGCTCTATCCACCCACCGCCCATAAGTTCTTTGTCAACATGATGCGTATTCTCTGCGACCGCGTGGAGCGTCTGACCACCTGCCTGGCCAATGAAAGCCTGGTGGACGACCTGTCCGGCCTGAACAACCGCAAGGGATTCATCCGCTGTCTTAAGCAGGAAGCCAACCGGGCCCACAGACGCCAGGAGACCCTGATCCTGACCATGATCAGGGTCCGTTTTGACGATGCTGCTGCCGGCAATCAGTTGCATGGCATCAAAAACAACATCCTGCGCGGCATCGGCGATACCCTGAACGCCACGATCAGGTGCGGTGACATGGTCGGCCGGGTAGACACGAACACCTTTGCCGTGTTGGTTTCCAGCGAGGCCCGCAAAGATGCAGACGTGCTCACCCAACGACTCCGAATGGATCTGGAGAAGATGCAAACCAGCTTTGAGAAGTCGGTCGCCTTCACAATGACCTTCAACGCCGTCGTGCTTGGTTTGAAGCCAGACAACGATGGCGAACGGCTTCTCGATGAGACGTTGCATAAAATAGAAACCGAAAACAACCCCCTGGTTTTGTTTATTGCCGGGTCTGCAAACTGACGACCCGCCGTTCCGAAAGGATGGGAAAGTCATGCTGAACCTCCAGAAAATAAAAACCGACTACTGCAAAAGCCGGCTCCAGGAGGCCTATCGAAGAACCTACAGCGATATGGATAAAAGCCTGGGCAACATCATCGTCTGGACGGCGCACCTGGCCCTGGAGAACATCGCCAATTCCGACGCCTTGTATCACGACGTGGAGCACACCATCATGGTGACCCTGGCCGGGCAGTCCATCCTGGAAGGCAAACACCTTGCGGAAGGGGGTGTGTCTCCAAGGGACTGGGCCCACTTCATGGTCGCCCTGCTGTGCCACGACATCGGCTATGTCAAAGGGATCTGCGCGGACGACGACGGGTACCTGCTGGCCACCGGCATCGGAAGGGATACCGTCAAGCTTCCCAAAGGCAGCACTGACGCCATCTTGGCGCCCTATCACATCGATCGCAGCAAACAGTTTGTGCGCGAACGATTCGGGAAAAAAATCCTCATGGAGTCAGGCGATCTGCTGGATGCGGAACGCATCGCCGATTACATCGAGATGACCCGCTTTCCCGTCCCCGATGATGATTCCCACAGGGACACGTCCGATCTTCCCGGGCTAGTGCGCGCCGCCGATTTCATCGGGCAGTTGGCCGATCCCAACCGCATGCAGAAATGTACGGCCCTGTTCTACGAATTCGAAGAGCTGGGCCTCAACCCCAAGCTCGGATACAAGCGTCCCGGGGACCTGCGCGACTGCAACGCCAAGTTCTACTGGAAATCAGTCAGGCCCTACATTCAAGAGGCGCTCAATCACCTGAAAGCGACCCAGGATGGCAAGCAGTGGGTCACCAACCTTCAGTCCAACGTACTGGGCGATGACCTTTTTACGATTGACAACGATCGCTAAGGGAAAAGAGGGAAGGTTATTTATATTTTGTAACCATTCAGAGATAATGGTATCGTAATTGCGCGATTAGAATGGAATCGGCAGAAGCGTTGTAAACGATTCTGTGTTCATCGTTTATTCGACGGGACCAATATCCTGACAGCGCATGTTTCAGTGGCTCGGGTTTACCGATTCCTTCGAAGGGGTTTTGTTTGATTTCTTTGATTAATGTGTTTATTTGCATCTAATTATTACCTGACTATTAGATTCTCCCATCGTTTATCCGGCTTTTGAGGACGTCTTCGCCGGCATTGCCGCGATTGATGATGTGGTAAAAATGCGCCTGGAAATTCTACGCGCAACAGCCTTGCCATGATTGGGAGCCTTTGGAAAGGATCAGGTCGTCTGCACGGGTAGGTTCGATCGCCAGCGCATTCAGGCGGCCTCCTGCCGCCGCCCCAGTTCATTGCGGATGGCCAGACCGATGGTTTCCAACGAATACGGCTTTTTGACGTATTGACCGGCTCCCAGCCGCTGTGCCTCTCTGACCCGTTGGGTTTCGGAAAACCCGCTGGTAATGATCGCTTTTTGTCGCCGCCCAAGCCGGTTGATCTGCCGGAACGTCTCCAGCCCGTCCATCCCTGGTGCCATGATCATGTCCAGAACGATCAGATCCACCCGATTGGATTGGAGGTGTTGAAGGGCTTTTTCACCACTGCTGACACAGGCGACCTGATAACCCAGCGCAGTGAGCATGCTCGTTGCAATCTCACGCTGTTCCAACACATCATCGACAACCAACACCCTTTCCCCGTGCCCTTTGTAGTCGTCCATGGATAACAACCGTCCATCGCTGCACCGGGCCTGGCGGGTGATCGGAAAATAGAGTTTGAATACCGTGCCTTTCCCCGGTACGCTGTCTAACCCGATGTATCCATTGTGGTCCTTAACGGTTCCCCAGACCACCGCCATGCCCAAGCCGGTCCCACTTCTTCCCATGGTCTTTTTGGTGTAAAAGGGTTCGAATATCTTTTCCAGCTCCTCGGCAGCGATACCGATTCCCGTGTCCGCAACGGTCAACACGCAATAGTCGCCTTCCTCGATTTTATCGTACCCGTGCAGGGGACGGTCGATGTATTCATTGTTGGTTTCAATAACAAGCGTCCCGCCTTCGCGCATGGCTTCGGCGGCATTGGAGACCAGATTCATGACGGTCTTGGACAGGTGGTGGGGCGAACCCAGAATATTAAAAAGGGACGACTCCAACCGACTTTCTGTTGCTACCAACGGGTGGAAATGGAGCAGTCGCCGGTATTCGGGACTGTTAAGATACTCATTGACAATATCATTCAGGTTGACCACCTCTGAAACCGACACCCCTCTTCTGGCCAGCGTCAACAGGTCCTGTACGATCGCGGCTGCCTTTGTGCCCGACTCCTGAATGGTTTTGATCGGTTTGACCATCGGGCTGTCCGGAGCCAGGTCCAGCAGCAGCAATTCCGGGTAACTGACGATACCGGAGAGGATATTGTTCAGATCGTGGGCCACACCACCGGCCAGCGTACCGATGGCCTTCATTTTTTCGGCCTGCAGAAGTTGATTCTCAAGTCTCTGTTTTTCGAGCTGGGCCTGTTTGCGCTGGGTGATATCGCGGCCGATGCCACGAAAGCCGACCGGGGTTCCGCTGTCGTCTTGGATCAGTGCGGTGGAGAGTTCCAAAATCCGGCTTTCGCCGTCCTTCTTGATAATCTCATAATCCATAATCCGTTTGGGCTGGCCGGTCAGAAAAACCGAATGAAACGCCTGGTATAGGTTTCGGGCCGTCTTTTCCGTCGTGTATTCCCGGTTGTTCAACCCGATCAATTCATCCTTACTGTAACCAAAAATGTCGCACCCGGCCCGATTGATGAAGGTTAAATTGCCGGCCAGATCGACCTCATAATAGCACTCGTCGATGCTTTCGAGGATGCTGCGATATTTATTTTCACTTTCTTCCAGTGCCTCTTCGTACTCCTTGCGCTTGGTGATATCCCGAGCCACACCGACGATGCCATCAACGGTGCCCTGATCGGTCAGGAAAAAACTGGTCTGGATCTCAGCCCAGACTTGCTCTCCATCCTTGCGAACCATCCTGATTTCCAGGTTCTGCAGGTCAAAGGGCCGATTACCGTTCTTCTCCAGCTTGGCATTCAAAACGGCGCTTTTCTTAAGCATCTGCGCTTGCGACTCGGGCGAAAGAAAACTGAACACCGTCTGGCCCAGCATTGCATCGGCTGCATAGCCAAGCAGTTTTTCAACCGAAGGGCTGACGTAAGTGAACCGAAGCCGCACGTCCACCGTCCAGATCACATCGGTAACGTTTTCGGCAAGCAGCTTGTATCGCGATTCACTCTCGCGCAGAGCCGCTTCGGAACCCTTGCGCTCCTCGACTTCCTTGCGAAGCACAACCTTGGCCCGCACCAGTTCAGCTCGTTCCCGCTTAAGACTGGCGGAGGCCAACTGCATTTCGCAGGTAGTGTTTTCAAGGCCCCTGACCAGCACCACCACCGACAAAGTGACCCCGATGTTGAGAAAGACAAAGCTGCCCCCGGCTGCCAAGCCCCTCTCCAAGGTGTTGAAAACCCCGTTTTGAGACCCGAAAAAACCGACCGCTAAAAGCCATCCAAGGGTCGTAATGGCGGCTGCGTTGATTGCCAAAGTGATCAGGGCCGCACGCAACCCCAGCAGCAAACCGGCCAGAACAGCAGCGGAAAAGAGCCAGGCGGGACCGCCGCTGATGATGCCAACCTTTAGGATAATTAAAAGACCGACCAGATACGCGACCGTCACGACGGTCAGGACCCGGTATTCATATTTAATCCGTCGGTATCGCAAACAGAGGAAGAGAACTATATAGGCGAGGGAGTTGATCAGCGCCAGACTCCAAATACCTTCCCGAACGGCAATTCTTAGGGCCGGCAGATAGGAAAGGACCGATAATACCAGCCCCGAAATTAACGTGGCTTTCAGTATCTGTTCGCGCCAGAAGGGTAAATCTCTCTCCTCGATGAGCGGGTTGGCATCCTCCCCCGCCACCACCTGTTTGAACGACCGGAACCATCGGCTGATCGTGAGTGCCATAACTGGGTTTACAATGAGTGGTTACCAACAATAGCCACAAACACGGGCCAACACCTGCCCATCCGCTGGTAATTATCGGCATTCAAGCCGGCTATCTTTAACGCGCTCCCATCGTTTCGCTCGTTTTAGGTTCCTACATGAAAAATGAGCAATAACTTGTTATCGCAATTATTTGGTTTGACCCGCCCTCTCCCTAGACACCGTAGCGGTCCTGGCGCCGGGATTTCATCTCGTCCACCTTCTGGTTGTAGAAGGCGATCACCTCGCGCCGGTTGAGCATGCCCAGGAGTATTCCGCGGTCGTCGGCCTGCACCACCGGCAGACTGTCTATGTTGCGGGTGGTGAATTTTTTGAGCACGGCGTTGAGATCCTCCTCCGGGGTGGTATAGATAATGTCTGCGGTTGCCACATCCTTCATCAGCACAAGCTGTTCGATTTCGGGAGAAAAGAGAACACCCCGGATATCGTTGATCGAAAAGATCCCCACCAGCCGTTTTTCCTGATCCACCACGGGGAAGTAGTGCTGCTTGGTCTCTGAGAAGTAGCGCTTGAATGCCATAAAGGGCATATCCTGAGGAATCAGGGTGACCTTTTTCACCAGGGGCATGAGGTCGTTGACCGGAATGGCCTGGAGGATGTCCACAAAAAAATCCCCGGCGTGGGCCGGTGAGTCCACCTTGCTCTGCACCTGCTGGCGGAAAATAGTCCAGCGACGGGATGCCATGTAGGCTACCGAACAGACCAGCAGGCTGGGCAGCAGCAGATGGTAGGAGTTGGTCATTTCACTGACAAAAATGATCGTGGAAATGGGCGTGTTGGAAACAGCCGTAAAAAAGCCGGCCATACCCACCACCACAAACGCTCCGGGCTGGGTGACCACTGAAGGCATAATGTCGTGGAAGATTCTCCCCACACACCCCCCCATGGCACCGCCGATGACAATGGAGGGGCCGAAAACACCGCCGCTGCCCCCTGAACCGATGGAAAATGATGTCGTCAGCACTTTTCCCAGGGCCAGTGTCAACAGGAAAGGCACCGCCAGTTCATTGTTGATCGCCTTCTGGGCGAACCCGTAACCAAAAGCCAGGGTGTGGGGCAGAAAAAAGCCGATGATACCGGTCAGCAGCCCGCCGATGGCCGGCTTGATATGGTTGGGGATTTTTTTTAGAGACGCGAAGAGATGGATCGTTCCGTAAAAGGCCTTGATGTAAAATACACCCGTGGCCACCAGAACCAGGGCAAGTACCAGGTACGGTCCAAGTTCGAGGGGGTTACGGAAATTGAACGGCGGTGAATCGAACAACGAACCCCAGCCGAACACCAGGCAGAAGATGCAATAAGCCACCACCGAAGAGATCCCTGCCGGGATGATCACCTCCGATTCAAAATCGGTATCACGGTAAAGCACTTCGGCGGCAAAAAGAGCGCCGGCCAGCGGGGCACGGAAGATACTGCCCACCCCGGCGCCGATCCCCGCGGCCATCATGATCCGCCGTTCGCGGTCGGAAAGCTTGAGGGTCGTGGCCAGAAAGGAACCGAAACCGGCACCGATCTGGGCGATGGGCCCTTCCCTGCCCCCGGACCCACCGGTTGTGAGGGTAATGGCTGAGGCGATGGTTTTGATAACCGGCACCCGGGTGCGAATGAATCCCCCCTTGTTGTGGTAGGCCTTGATGGCCGCGTCGGTTCCGTGGCCTTCAGCTTCCGGAGCGAATGTGTAGACCAGCCATCCGCTGAGCATTCCACCCATGGCCGGCAGAAACAGCAGCATCAAGCGGTTGAAGGGGACCGAAGTGGGCGGCAGCAGGTGATGTTCACCCGCCGGCGAGGGCGGGCGGTAACCGGCGAGCATATCCAGGAAGAAATGAAGCCCCAACTGGCACAGGTACTGAAAAATGACCGAACCCATTCCGGCAATCAGGCCAATCGCAATGAAATAGACTGACCAGCGGGTGGCCTGGGCGATATTGAACTTTGCATTGACTGGCCGGTACGTACTCGGTTTCGTTTCCGTTTGCGGCATGATCTACTGACTTTTTTCCAGGTCTTTGACTCCTTGAAAGATAATATCGAACAATTTCTCCACATCGGCCTCTTCCATGCACGAAAAAGCGACACGCAGGTTGGATTCCCCCAGGGATATCAAGCCAACGCCGTACCGATCCAGCAGATGTATACGCAGGGTTTCCGCATCCACGGTTCTCAGGCGGATACACATGAAATAGCCCGAGTTGAACGGATAGACCTCCCAGGCCGCGGCATATTTGGCGTCCGTCGAAACCGCTTTGACCCGCTTGGCCCGGGCCATGAGGATCGCGAACTTCTCCTGTTTTTCAGTGGGGTTGTTTGGGTCCCGCATGGAGTTCAGCAAGATGGTCTGGCTCAAATGGGAGGCGTTGGAAATGGTGCCCCGGATGCACCCGGCCGTTTTACGTTCCAGCGCATCGAAAAGCGGCGCCGTATCGCCGTTGAACGTGCCCCCGTAAGTAATGAAGCCCACCCGCAGTCCCCACGCGAAATTCTCCTTGGTGGCCCCATCGAGTTTTACGGCCAGAATGCCGGGATGTGCACCGCACAGTCTGGCAAATATGGACTCCTTCAACGTTTCCGGTTCATAAAAAAGACCGAAATAGGCATCGTCGGTGACCGCCAGGACATAAGTTCCGGCAGCGGCCGTAGCCTTAAGAATCCTGACGATTCCGTCCGCTTCGTTTTCGGAAAGGGTGTACCCCGAAGGATTCTGGGGGAAGTTGAGCAACACCGTGATCTTGCGGTGGTCGGCAGCCTCCTGGCGGACCGCCTGTTCGAATGCGGCCAGGTTGAATCCACCCTCGGCGGTAAACAATTCGTAATGGCGGATACGGGCTTCTTTACGCACGGAAAAGATCATGCTGTAATTGCCCCACATCATCTCGGGCAGAATAATCACATCCCCCGGGCTGGTCCAGACATCGGCAAACGTGGCGATACCATGGGTAATTCCGCATGTGACCACCGGCAGACTGACCGTCTTCCCCGCCAGGGAGGGGTTTTTTTCAAAAATCTCGGCCTGCCATTGTTTGCGCAGGGCAGGAATGCCAAAAGACGGGGCGTAGGTCAGCGCCTGGCTGGAAGGTATATTGTTGATGGATGCCATAACGCTGTCAAAGCGCATGGTTCGGCCGCCTTCTTTGGCAATACCGATGGTGGCGTTGATGACATGGGCTTTTTCCCTGGCTTCGGCACTCTGACTCAGGATGCCTTTGGGAAAGAAGAGTCTTTTGCCCACATCCGACAGCATGTCATAGACATGGGGGGCGGCGGCTTTGATGGTCTGATTCAGCTGTTCAGCTAAAGGGTTCATGGATATCCGTCCTCAATGGGCTTTTCCAGCCGTGGAATCCTGTAAAAGCAATGTCGACTGCACGAGACCGAGTTTTTCTTGGTTTAGCGCAAAGCAAGACTCCGTGCCCCGTCAACCGGTTTCGGGACCGAAACCAAGCCATGCGATCAAAGATGACAGATGGGATCAATACTTCCAGATGACAAAGCCTGTCAAGGGAAAACCGCCTGATATATCAAGAGGATGCACCGGGCAGGGTTAGGCCGCCTGCCGGGGGCTTCGACTGGCTGACATCGCCACGCAAAAAACCCCGTCACAGCGGTCAGGTGGCGGGGTTTTCGACAAATCAGTTGCGTTCCCGGCAGACCAGCTACTTTCTCGAACGCTTGGACGCTTTCAACGGGTTGACCTTCTGCGCCGCTTCAGCCATGCTCGTGTTGACATGGGTGGCCAGATTGCAGTTGCCGTTCTTCCACTTGACGGTGGGCTCGGGACAGGCGGAACAGTACCAGCCCGAAGTGATCTCGACGGTGCGGCCGCATCCTTTGCACTGCTCCACGATTTCATAACATACGCCGCCATTGTATCCACAGCCCTTGGCTGTCATGAAGGCACAATCATTGCCTTTGCGAACCGTTGTACATTTCATGGTAACACCTCCCGGTATGATCTGAACAGTGAAAAGGTCAAAGCCAACGGTGCTTTCGGCCTTTTCATAAACCAACGCTATCTATTCGGGTCAATAACGTTTGTCAAGCACTTTTTTCCTTTGCATCGGCGTCATGCTGATAAACATGAACATCACGCTGGGGGAACGGAATCGAAACCCCGTTGGCGTCGAAGGTTTTTTTGATCTTCTCGGTCAGATCGAAATAGACTCCCCAGTAATCTTCCACCTTGACCCAGGGGCGAACCACAAAATTGACGCTGCTGTCGGCCAGCTCCGATACGGATATCTGCGGTGGCGGATCTTTCAAGACACGGTTGTCCTGGGCGATGATATCCGCCATCAGTGATCGGGCTTTGTCAATGTCATCGCCGTAGCCGATTCCGAACACCAGATCCACCCGACGGGTTCCCTTGACTGTCCAGTTGACGATGTTGTCGCTGGTAAGTTTGGAATTGGGCACGATAACGGTCTTGTTGTCGGCGGTTTTAAATTGGGTGGTAAAGATTTGGATTGCCTCCACCACACCGAACACGCCGCCCCCTTCGATCAGATCACCCACCTTGAAGGGCTGGAAGATGATCAGCAGGAAACCGGCGGCGAAGTTGGAAAGCGACCCCTGCAGGGCCAGACCGACAGCCAGACCGGCAGCACCGAGAACGGCGATGAAGGAGGTGGTCTGGATACCCAGCTGACCCAGAGCGGCAATGATGACAAAGGCCAGCAGGCCGATGTAAGCCAGGTTGGCGGTGAAGGAAATCAGCGTGCCGTCAACCCTGCCCTTGGCCATGAGGCGTTCCACAAGCTTGCGCACGCCCTTGGCCACCCATCGCCCGATGATGAAAATCGCCAGGGCGGCAATCACTTTCAGACCATAAACAGTGAGCAGTTGATAGATTTTCCCGACGATCGCTTCCATTGGCATGTTCCTTCCCCGCAACTGTCCGCACCGACGGGCTGTCTAAACGGACGCGTAAAATGGTTTGGGTTGGTTTATTTCTTCCGGTTGAGTGAAGACGACACGGTTTTTGATGAAGATGTCTGCCTGCCTGCCTGATTGATTGACCGGTGCAGGTCTGCAACCGGCGGAGCTTACGGATTTCCCACACGAACGCCCCTGTCAGTCATGCATCCACGACGGCCTTGGCACGGCGACTGGACAGATCCATATTGAAGGCGCGGGCGCCGGTACTGTCCGTGTGGTTCTCAACCACGACCATCAACTGCGGATCGACGCCCAGCGCGGCGGCAATTTCCCCGAGGTTCCCGTATGATGCTGGTTTGATTTTCGCCCTGGCGACTTCAAAGTTGATGTCGTTGAAGGTCCAGGCGGCAGCACCGGCGCCCAAAACGGAAATCGGGCATCCGGGGGGCATCCACCTTGACGCCGGGGGCGTTCCCGGACACTGACGCTTACATTGGGAAATTGGCTGGAATATATAAAATCGCTGGTTTTTTAGCAAGTGTTATCTCCTGTATTGTCTCTCCTGCCCATACAAGACGTCGGCAGCATTCGATTTTGAAGGCCTTGCGGCGTCACCAAACTCCAAAGGAACGGTTGTCGTACGCCTGCAGGGGCATTTCTACAATGCCATACGGTTGGCCACGGTCAGATTGACTTTTCAAGAAAATAGGCTATTGTTGGGCATCTTCTGAAACATGGAGATGGAGGCCGAAAGCCGGTTCGATATGGCGGGAATCGCACCCTTCAATTCACCGGCTGCGCAACTTTCAATGGGAATGCATTGTCATGATAGTAGATGAAGCACGCCAGGTCCTGCAAATTGAAGCAGACGGCATTTTAAGGCTGATCGACCGCCTCGATCAGCGGTTCGAACAGATGGTGGCGGCCATTTTAAACGCAACCGGACGGGTCATTGTCAGCGGTATCGGGAAGTCCGGTATCATCGGTCGGAAAATAAGTGCCACCCTGAACAGTACGGGAACACGATCTTTGTTTCTGCATCCTGTGGAAGCCATGCACGGCGATCTGGGAATGGTCGACCCCGGGGATATCTTCCTGGCCATGTCCTACAGTGGAGAAACCGATGAACTGAACATTCTGATGCCCAGTATCCGCAACATCGGCTGTACCGTCATCTCCCTGACGGGGAACCCGACGTCCACCCTTGCCAAGCACAGTGATATCGTCATCGATGTGGGGGTAGAAAAAGAGGCCTGCCCCCTTGGTCTGGCACCGACGGCCAGCACCACGGCACTGCTGGCCATGGGGGATGCACTCGCCGTGGTGCTGATCAACAAAAAACAATTCAAAACCAGCGACTTTAAGCGGTTCCATCCCGGCGGCGCCCTGGGTCAGCGTCTGTCCAGGCAGGTCAGCGACATCATGTTCACCGATGCGTTGGTTCCCACCGCCACCACATCGGAATCCATGCAGGCAGCCGTGGAAAAAATGGACCGCCACGGTATAGGGGCACTGATCATCGTTGACGACGATCGTAAGCTGGCGGGAATTCTCACCGACGGGGATCTCAGACGCATGCTCGCCCAGCAGAAGCCTGTTTTTGAGCAGTCACTGACTGCGGCGATGACCCCGTCTCCCCTGCATGCCTTTGCACAAACACCTGCTTTTGATGCCCTCAATATCATGGAGCAGCACGAAATCACCGTGCTGCCGATTATCGACACAAATCGCCGGGTGCTGGGAATTTTACACCTGCATGACATCCTCGGGAAGGGCGAATTCAAATTCAACGGATTTGACCCCGAGAAAAAGGCATTGTTGGAACGGATAACCTGCAAGGAGCCGTCATGAATCATGAAACCATCGAAACCCGCATCCGGGAGCTGGGTCAGGCCAAGATACCGTCGCCGATGCTGAAGGAAGAGCACGGCGGCATCCATCATCTGTTTGTTTCCGACGAAGACCAGGTGATGATCAATATCAAGCGCGCACACGTCGAAGCGATGCTTGCAAAGGGAATTTTCCCACCGGCCTTCGAAGTTGCCGGACCCCGGCGCAAAGTTTATTTTGACGCGGCCAAACTCCGGTGCGCCATCACCACCTGCGGTGGCCTCTGCCCTGGCCTGAACGACATCATCCGTGCGGTTGTACTGGAGTTGCACTACCGCTACGGGGTAAAGATCATCTATGGTGTGCGCCATGGATTGGAGGGGTTTATCCCCGAGTACAACCATGATTTTATGGACCTGACCCCGGCCCTGGTGACCACCATCATGAACATGGGCGGCTCCATTTTAGGATCGTCGCGCGGCGCCCAGGATATCGATCGCATCGTGGACTGCCTGGAGGTGAACAATATCGGCATCCTCTTCATGGTGGGTGGCGACGGCACGCTCATGGCTGCCTCCAAGATTGCGGATGCCATCGACCAGCGGAATCTAAAAATCAGCGTGGTGGGCATCCCGAAAACCATCGACAACGATATCCACATGATATCCCGCTCATTTGGATTCGACACCGCTGTGGATGTCGCCCGCATGGCCATTCAAAGCGCCCATAACGAGGCCATCGCCTACCCCAACGGCGTGGGTCTGATCAAACTGATGGGGCGCCATTCCGGCTTCATTGCCGCTACGGCCGCCCTGGCCCAGCAGGATGCCAACTTCGTGTTGATTCCGGAGGTTGAATTTGATCTTGAGGGCCCCAAGGGTCTGATGGCCGCATTGGAGGCCAGGGTGACCCAACGGGGCCATGCAGTCATCGTGGTTGCCGAAGGGGCCGGGCAGAAATATTTTGAACATGTGGATGAACGTCGGGATGCATCCGGCAATATCCGTCTCAATGACATCGGCCCTTTTCTGAAGGACGCCATCAAAGCCCACTTCGCGGCCAAAAACATTCCGTTGAACCTCAAATATATCGATCCCAGCTACATGATCCGCAGCCTTCCGGCCAATGCCAATGACAGCGTCTTCTGCGGTTTTTTGGGCCGGGATGCTGTCCATGCGGGAATGGCGGGAAAGACCAAGCTGGTTATCGGCCACTGGAACAACCATTTCGTGCATTTACCGATGGAGGCAACGGTGGGGAGGCGAAAGCAGGTCAGACCCAACGGAAAGCTGTGGACAACCGTTTTGGAATCCACCGGCCAGCCGTCGCTGAAAAATGGCCCCTGCTGACCGCTGACCGGGGGTTGTACAACAACCGGTCTACAAAACGGAACGGCTCAATTGTGCAGAAAAAGAAATTTTTTCCTGACCTCCAGCAGTGGGAGCAGGTCTGGTCCCGGCGCCGCTCGGCCAGGTATATCCGCGTTTGAACACCTTGCTATGCGGGTGGCAGGTGCAGCAAATCGGCAATCATGCGCGCATGCCGGCCGGCCGCTCCCTGACTGGAGAGAATCGCCTTTTTTGCCAGACAGCCCAACCGGCGAGCCTCGCAGGGATGGGTTAGCAGATAAGCGGCCCGCTCGGTCAGTTCCACCTCATCCTTGACACACATACCCCCGCCGAATGTCTCGAGCAGTGTTCTGGCCTCTTCGAAATCCTCCATTGAAGGGCCATAGAGGATCGGTTTGGCCCACGCGGCAGCCTCGAGAACGTTCTGCCCGCCAAGGGGGACAAGGCTCGCGCCGCAAAATACAACCGTGGCAATGCCGTAAAGGTGATGCAGTTCGCCGATGGTGTCCAGGATCACCACCGGCGAATGCCGGGCGCGGCCGGTTTTTCCCAATTGGGTCCGATATTGCCAGTCGATGCCTTTGGCGCTGGCACGTGCGGCGATTCCGGGTGAATTTTCAATATGCCGCGGCGCTATAATAAAAACCATACCCGGAACCTGCACCGCCAGCCGACCATAGACATCCATCAGGATATCCATTTCCGCCCCGCGAACACTTCCCGCAATGAATACCGGCGTATGATCATCGACCGCATAGGTCCGTTTTAAGTTCTCAATCAGGGCGTCGTCTACAGCCCAATCCTGAGCATCCATTTTCGCATTGCCATTGACCTGAACCCGATGGGCCGGTGCACCCAATGAAATAATCCGTCGGGCATCCATTGCGGAGATCATGCTGAAGGCATTCACCTTCTCCAGGGTTGGTTTCATCAGCGGCCGTATCTTCATGTACGAACGAATCGACCGTGCGGAAATGCGGCCATTGAGAAACACAGTTTTAATCCCGGCCCCATGGGCTCTGAAAATCCAGTTGGGCCAGATCTCCGTCTCCATGCAGACCAGCAGGTCCGGCCGGTGAACAGAGAGAAACCGCCCGATGGCTGTCCACAGATCAACCGGTGCATATTCCACGGTGGCGCGTCCGTGAAACTGTCTGCGGGCGTATCGCTGGCCGGCCATTGTCGTGGTGGTCAGCAGAATCGGCACTTTCCTGCAGGCGATGTCCAGGGCGTTGACCACAGCTTCGGCAGCCTTGACTTCACCCACGGAAACGGCATGAATCCAGATTCTCGGCCGAGCCGGGTTCAGCCCGTCCCGGCTTGGCAGACAGTATCCCAGTCGCTGGGCAAGCACCGCCTTGCGAGCCGGGTCCCTGCGCGCCTGCATCCAGACTGCAGGCAAAACGGCCAGGCTAAGCGCGGTCGCCAGAAAATTATACGTGAAATGAAAAATATTCATGGCCGCAGGCAGAGCAGGGCTTACTGACTTTGAATAACGGTTTCGGGTTCAGGTGTTCGCTGAACCTGCACAAACCGCCCGTTACTGATCCGAAGCATCTGCAGGTCCTTGATCGCTTCACCGTTTTGAGCAAAGCCGGTCCTGCCGGTCACCCCCTCGAAATCCTTGACCTGCAGCAGGGCCTGCTTTAAATCCCGCCTTGAGTCGGTGGCGGTCTGGCGCAGGGTCTGAAACACCATCATGGCACTATCGTAAGCCACGGCCTCGATAATGCCCGGTACTCTGCCGAAGGTGAGCTGGAAAGCCGCCGTAAAGGCTTTGACCGTCTCAGACTGGCTTTCGGCAAAAAAACCGTCGGCGATCAGCGTGCCTTTCATGTATTCCCCCGACATTTCCAGAAGCGTCCTCGAGTTCCACAGATTGGTCCCCAGCAGGTAGATGTCGCGAATATCGTAGTAAGCCAGTTGAGGTATGACCAAGCCAGCTTTTTTGGGGGCATCGGGGATAAACACCGCCTCGAAATCCACAATCGGGTGCCACTGATCATCCCTGCCCGGGGTGCGCCGGCCCAGTTCGTCGATGGCGTCCCGATCCAGAGGGATCCCACTGATCCGCTCCACCGGGTCGTCGATCAATTCACGTCCGGACAGCTTTGGGTTCGTTATGACTGTTTGCAGCGGGGGGTGAATCATGGGCATGCTGGCTGCCGTCAGATCCTTGGGGACATCATAGAAAATACCGGCCATCTTCTTAATGGGATTGGCGAAATCCGTGCCCTCGGGATCGTATGGTTCGACGGCGTTAACCACGCCCCCAAAAGCGACTACCTGATCCCAGAACAGGTTCATGTAGCGCCGACCGTAGTTTTCATCAGGGTACAAGATGGCAAACCGCTTGACGCCCAGGTCTTCCACGGCAAATGATACCAGCGCACGCACCTGCATTTGCGGGGTAATAAAATTCCTGAACACATAGGGGCCGATATCGGCGATCCCTTCCCGCTGGGTAAACACCAGGATGGGGATCCCCTTGGCCTGTGCCCTTGCGGCAGCAGCTTCGGCGGCGGACATGGGCCCCAGGATGGCCCCGACCTTGTGTTGATCCAGATCTTCCACTGCCTGAACGGACGCCCCGGCATCTGAGCGGGAGTCTTTGACAATGAGACGCCATGGAATGCCGGCATTCATCTCAAGGGATTGGCTCATTGCCAGTTCGATGCCGTTTAACGCCCGCTGGCCGAACAGGGCGTATGAACCGGATAAGGGCAGCACACAACCAATCGTAAAAGGGGTAAAGCGGGCCCGTTCCGTCAGCGACTGAATCATGTCCGCTGCATCTTGAAAATCCGGATGCTCGGGAAATTGTTTCACAAATATGTTGAGGACATCCAGCGCCTCATCATAATTCTCATCCAGAATGAACCCCATTCCAAGTCGGTAGAGCAAGAGTCCCGTGACGCGTCGATCCGTCACCTGAGCGATCAGTTGCTGGATGTCATCAGCGCCGAGCTTCTCGACCGAGTCTTTCAATCTGGACCAGGCTGTCTGGGCTTCCGCACCGGATGCGATGCGCCATCCCTGATAGTAGTATTGGGCGGCATCCAGATGCGAACCCATCGCCGCATAGGCGGAAGCGATAATAGTGAAAAACTGCAGCCGCCGAAGGTCTGGATCGATCCTTGCGCTGAAAACCCGCCCGTGGGAAGTCACCGCCTCAAAATCGCCGCTGTCGAAAAGCAACTCCAGGATTTCCAGCATGGCATCAGGAGTCAACGTGCTTTGCGGGAATTCACGGTTCAGCCGTGAGAACACTGCCATGGCATCGTCGTTGCGTCCGGTAAGCCTGTATATTTTTCCAATTTTAAACAGGGCCGCGTCCACAAAACGGTCGCCATAAGCCTCGCGCAAAAACGTGTTGTAACCATCCAGCGCCTCTGCGTATAGACCATTTTCAAAAGCCTGCTCTGCATTCTGGTAATCCGAATACCCCGGCATTTGGGGAAGCGGCCCGGGGGGGATGGAAACCGTCGACGGCCTCGGTGCACAGCCTGCCGAGGCGACAATAATAATTAACAGGGCTGTTCGAACCATCCAAAACATTTGCGCAAGCTTCCTGTGGAGCCATCCCGATTCAGGGATTGGTTGAATGACGGTTGCACTACCGTCTGATGCCGTAAAGCGGTCTCGCTCAATCTACACAAGCTGATTTCATTGTCAAACAATAGTTCATCCCCCATCTTGAATTGCCGAAAGATTGTTTTTGAAGTCGCGGTCGGTGCTTGACATCCTCCCGATAAGCACATTATAGTCAGGCATTCAAATGGTTAGCACTCACTTTGGGCGTAATTCACCTTCATCTCACAACAGAGGCCCTTCCCATGAAAAAAACCATGCTGGCATTTTTTCTGATCTTTACCCTGTTGTTGGCGGCACCCGCGTACGCTGAAATTTATAAATACGTTGACGAAAACGGCCAGAAACGCTGGACAGACGACCTGAGCCAGGTGCCCAAAGCGCAGCGGTCAACCGCCCAGCGTTTTGAAACCGAAGCGGATGCGGCGGCAGACACCGTATCCGACCCAGCGCCAGAAACCCAGCCAGAATCCCCGGTTGCAATTGAATCAGCGCTGCCGGATGCCGATCAACAAGGTGAAGGCACTGAAGTGAACCGAGAATTACTCGAAAAGGAAAAAGCCGAACTGGACACCCAGTACCAGCTGCTGCTTGAAGAGAGGAAACAGCTTGAACAGTTGAGTGCTGAGGTGCTCAACTCCGGCGCACGTGCAGAAATCAACCTTCGCATTTCAGAATACAACGCCAAGACGAAAAATTATGAGGCCCAACTGAACGCATTCAACGAAAAAATTGAGGCCTATAACCAAAGCGTCATGTCGAAGCAATCACCTAAAAGTGAGTAATAACAGCGATCTTTCATCGAACAGCCGCCGCCAAAGAAGCCTGGGCTCGGCCTTGGCGCAGGGGTGATGGGTTGTCTTTGAAACCATCAGCCCAGCGATCGAATCCCCGATGCGGTCCAATTAAACGGCCAACACCATCCTTTTCATGAGAAATGCGGTAAGGAGGAAAGTCATGACAACATCGTCCAGAGACTTCAACAAAGCGGTTTCAGTTGGTCGTCCTCCCAACATCCAAAAGCGCTTTCCCAATTCGAAAGCGCTGCTGATCAGCGGGAAATTCATCGATCTGGCCATGATCAAAAAGAAAAATGCGATCTGCATGGCAGCCAACGGTAGAAGCGCCTTTGTGATCCGAGGCGCGCTGAAAGCCGCCCAACGGGCAAATTCCGCACTGATAATTGAAATCGCCCGATCCGAAGGCGGAGCCGATGCCTATTGTGCAGTCAATTACTGGAATATGGCCCGGATTGTGGACGCAGCGTGCAATGAACTGGGCATCACCATTCCCGTGGCGCTGCATGCCGATCACTATGGCATCAAAAGCATGGATGATGTCCCGGATGCCAAGATCGAGATCCCCACGATGTTCGAAGCCGGCATCACCTCAATTGCGATCGATGCTTCCCATATGCCTGACGATCAGAACCTGTTGGCCAATCTGGAACTGAAGCCGTTTATTCCCGACTGGTCCGGATTGGAGACTGAAATTGGCGAAATCAAGGGAAAATTAGGACTGTCAACCAAAACTGAGGCCCTTTTCCTGATCCAGGGGCTCAATGCCCACGGCATATTCCCCAACTGGATCGCCTTAAACAACGGAACCGTGCACGGGATCGAATCCAGCGGCCAGGGGATCCAGGTGGACCTGACCCAGGAAATCCACGAGGCGCTGGCGGTTTATCATGTGTCGGGCGCCCAGCATGGCACCTCCGGGAATAGTTCGCATCGCCTCCGGGAAATCGCCAACCGAACGCACACCACCAAAGCCAATGTCGCCACCGCCCTGCAAATGATTTCGTGGGGGCTTGCGGTCAATGATGACGGCAATGCCGCTTTGGATGACAAGGGTGATTTTATCAAAGTCACCGATCAGGGTGTCACTGAAGCCATGTGGGCAAAAATGGTGGCTTTTGCCAATGCCAAAGGGTGGAAGGGCGGCAACTATAAGAAGCTCAACCTGCCTTTCGAAACCAAGCTGTTGGGCCTTCCCCTCGAAATTCGCACACGGATGGAGCAGCGGGTGGAATCTTTCGTTTACAACATGCTCGTCAACGTGTTCAATGCCAGCGACACGGCCGACCTGGCCATTGAAACAATTCTGCAGGCCAACACTTTTGATCCGGGCCCCAAGGCCGAGCGGATCGAAGACCCGCAAGCATGGACACCGGAGAAAATATCACATCGGGCCACTTTGATTGAAAGCAACGCGAGTCCCGAAGGGAATTTCGACGACTGATCGACCGGGTACTCCCGGATGCGGCAACCCAAAATAGACCGTGCCCATCCATCAACCGTATTCCATAAACAATCCACCGTCGTATCTGAGGGATGCGGCGGTGGTTTTTTTTCTAAAGGTATTTTTGGATCTGCCGATAAGGGTATCGGAGGAGCCCATATGCATATCCAAAGCTATCAGATCCATAATGTACTGAACGTTTACCGCAGACAGTTAAGTCAGGGCAAGCCGGGTCCCACCCAGCATGTGTCCCATAACCGCCGCTCCGACTCGATCAGGATTTCTGCAGAAGCTAAAAACCAATCCATAATGGAAAAAGTGACCGCCAATGTGCTTAAAAAGATAACCAATGTTACTTCCGGATCAGAATTTGAGCAGGAGATGAACAAACAGATTCAGAACGCGACAACGGATCTCACCAATCTCCAAAAGGAAAATGCATTTATTTTTAACACCATCGAAGCGGACAATCAAAAAGAGACCCGATCCATTGCTGTTGACGACTCACAGGGATTGATGAATCGGCTCGATGAACTGGCCAGAAAGGCCGTTAAACGCATGGCTGAAACAAACGGCAGCTAAAAAGGGACCGGCAGGTCACTGGCAACGCTGAAAGGACGGAATCACCAGGGACCGCACAATCGTTTGCAGAAAACAAAGGGGGGATTGCCATGTTGGATACAATTGGCGAATCAGCCGTCAGAACGACGAATCGCATGGACAGTAATTTGGTAGTGGAAAACAGGTATATAGCCCTAAAAAAAGCCGAAAAGGCTGTTGAAGAACGGCCCATCGAAAGTGCTCGGGAAAGCACAAAAACCGAAGCCGATGATCAGCAAAAGACCGGCGGGTTCAATGCGGATGATGCGGGCGTTTACTTTGAAAAATACGACAAAAACGGAAATGTGGTTTTCAGACTACCACCCGAGCAAAAACCCATAGACGAACGCGCCTGACGGGCGGTGTGTTCCGGATCCACGCACAGCCGGCTTAATTGCCGGCTGTGCGTGTTGGCTTTCAGCGCTGTGCCACTATCAGCCGAACTCGACTTTGGCCTCATCCCAGAGAACATGCATTTCCTGGACGGACAGGCTGTCAAGATTGCGCCCCGATTCCTTCGCCCTTTCTTCCAAATAATTGAACCGTTTTTCAAATTTTTGGATCGAACGAATCAATGCGATTTCCGGATGGATCCGGGCAAACCGGGCGACATTGACCATGGTAAACATAATGTCTCCGAATTCCAGGGCCGCCTTATCGCTGCCGGCTGCACCTTCGGCAGTATTGACCTCCTTTGAGAACTCCATCCACTCTTCCATGGCTTTGTCCATCACACCGGAAAGGTCATCCCAGTCAAAACCGGTTTTGGCTGCTCTTTCCGAAACCATCGCAGCCTTGAGCAATGCAGGCAGGTTCCGGGGGATTGAGCCGAGCACCGAATGGCGCCCGGCGCCCCCTCTTTCCAGCCGTTTGATTTTCTCCCAGTTTTGACTGACCTTTTCGGGGGTGTCTGCGCTGGCGTCGCCAAAAACGTGGGGGTGCCTGCGGGTCATCTTGGCGATATTTTTTTCGATCACATCCTCAAGACCGAAATCTCCCGATTCCCTGAACAGATTGACCACAAAAAGCAGCTGGAATAATACATCGCCCGCCTCTTCGCAGACGGCGTCTGCATTTTTAGAGATAATGGCCTCCACCAGTTCGTATACCTCTTCGATGAGGTAAACTGCCATGGTGTCCGGCGTCTGCTTTTTATCCCACGGGCAACCGTTTTCGCCTCTCAGGGTTTCGATGAGCGCGGCAAGGCGTTCGATGGGCGTCGATCGGATGGGTTTTACGGGGTCTGCCAAGATTTCCTGAAATCCTTAACTTTGGTGACAAAATTTTCTTTCATCTCCTTTGAAATCACTGTTGCCATGACTTCCGATACCGTGGCTACATAGGGCGACAGCGCAGCGTCTTTAACAAATACAGCCCCCTTGGGCAGAAAGGCGGTCAGCACGATAAACAGCACGCAACACACCAAAAGGCCCTTAAGCATCCCGAACAAAGCCCCGCAGATCCGGTCCACCCATCCCAAGTAGGCGATATTGAGGAGATATTTAATGACCACGGCAAGGATCGCCACAATCATCACCACAACTGAAAAGATTGCCATGTAACTAAAAATATTGAGATAAGCAGGGTTGGCAATCCACTTGGAAATCGACTTGGCCACGTATGGATAGTAGGTGTATGCGGCATAAAATCCGCCCAGAACACCAATGATTGAGGATATTTCTCTGACCAGTCCTCTGAAAACACCACGAATCAACCCATACGCCAGAATGGTAACAATCAGGATATCGAAAGCATGCATGACGGTCTCTTAATGATGCAACCCGTTAAATGAATCTTTTCTAATTTTTTTAGGTAGATGACGTTAACAGAGCGGCATTTCCCAGTCAAGCATTTTCACCGGCGCCAAGGCGGTAAATTTGACGTTTGCATTCCCCCCCAAAGTCGGATATGCCAATGCCGACAACCATTGCGTGTCACCGGATTTACCCGGGGCGGCCTTGCCGGTTTGACAAATAAGCAAAGCCAATTCATACTGGCTGGCAACGCAGACGACAAACACAAACGAAGCACGGCACTTTTTATGGATGCCTGTACAGAAGACAAGCAAACCCGCCTGACCTTTTCCGACATTGAAATGGCCCGGCAGCTTTTTGGCGAGCATGACGCGCACCTCAAGCGTCTTGCAGACCTTCTGGGGATCCATATTCACACCAGAGGCAACACGGTATATCTCAAAGGGGAAGATCTGGCCGTGGATCTTTCAAGACGGGTGCTGGAGCAACTCTATGGTCTGGTCAAGGAAAAATATCCTGTCTATCTCAATGATTTTGACTATGCCCTGCGGATTCTAAAAGAAAACCACACCACGGACCTGAAAAAAATCTTCCTGGACACCGTTTATATAACCTCGAAGAAACGGGCCATTACACCCCGAAATCAAAACCAGAAAGCCTACATTGAGGCGATTCGCAGCTATGACATCGTCTTTGGGATCGGTCCTGCCGGCACGGGAAAAACTTACCTGGCCATGGCCATGGCCGTATCGGCACTCGCCAAAGGAACCGTCAGCCGGATCATCCTGACCCGCCCAGCCGTTGAAGCAGGCGAATCACTGGGTTTTTTACCCGGAGATCTGTCGGAAAAGGTCGACCCCTACCTGCGGCCGCTTTATGATGCGCTGCATGACATGATGCGATTCGAAAAAGTGGCCGCTTTGATGGAAACCGGGGTGATCGAAGTGGCACCGCTGGCCTTCATGCGCGGCAGAACCCTCAACGAAGCGTTTATCATCCTGGATGAAGCCCAAAACACCACAACCGAACAGATGAAGATGTTTTTAACCCGCATCGGGTTCAACTCCAAGGCCGTGGTTACCGGAGATATCACCCAGATCGATCTGCCGGCGGGCAAGTCCTCCGGACTGGTCGAGGCCAAAGCGATTTTAACACCCGTCACCGGCATCGGCTTCATCCATTTTACCCGGCAGGATGTTGTTCGACACCGGTTGGTCCAGGATATCATCAACGCCTATGAACTGCTGGAGGCCGGCCGGAGCAGGAAATAGGCGCGCCGATCGTTCCCCTTCCGACCGTTTCATCGGTGGATTGAGCAGTTGGTTTCGGAGCCCCGCAGTATGGCCAAAAATATGATCCGAGATCGCAAAAAAAAGTCCTTCGACCATTTTTTCAAGGTGAGCCCGCTTATCCGCTGGGCATTGCTGGTACTGATCATTATCATTTTCACCACCAGTCTGTACCCAAGGCTGATCATCAGAAAACACACCTATTCGGTCGGTGATGTCGTAAAAACCGATATCAAGGCTGCCGAAGATTTTTTCATTGAAGACACCTCCGCTACCGAAGCCCAACGCCGCCAGGCCATAGAAAACGTCCTTACCGTTTACGACCTCAACCCGAAGATTCTAAAGAGCACGGTTACCCGCCTGAACGATGCCTTCGACAAATTGCGGCTGATATACGAACAGGAAAGCAAAAAACTGCTGGAGGAATCACCGACGCCGCCCGCTGCCATGTCCTCCTCGGACACGGCGCCTGTCGAGCCCGGTGATGTTCCGAACCTCCCCAAGGTGCCGCTGACCGAACGGATGCTGGCCAAGAAAAACCTGTTCGAAAGCCTGATGGGTATCGAATTCAGCAACGGGGCGTTTTCCATTCTCAGCGAACATGAATTCTCAAAGGAAATCCCTAAACTGCTGACCACCATCATCACCCAGGTGCTCTCCACCGGTGTGGTCGCCAACAAAGAAATCCTGCTGTTGGAATCGGACAAGGGCATCACCCTGCGCAACCTGGAGACGATGACGGAAGCCCATGTATTGAACCTGAAGCAGTTTTACGGTCCGGATCAGGCCAAAACCATGGTCAGGGTGGTCGGCGATCCGTTGCTCAAAGGCATGAATTACGACCTGCTCAACCTGATTGTGGATTATTGCCAACGGTTGATACAACCCAACGTGACCTTGAACAGCCACGAAACGGAAGCGCGCAAGGAGCGCGCATCACAGCAGATCAAACCGGTCCTTTACATGATAAAAAAGGGAGAGATGCTGCTCCGTGAGGGTGAACGGGTGACACCCTTGCAGCTTCGCAAGCTCAAGGCCTTGGAGGGCCGGGTCGATGGCCACGGTGTTCCCCTGGGCGGCTCCGGTGCGGTTGCACTGATGACCGCTGTATTGATCATTCAATATCACGTCAGGCTCAGACGCCGCATGGAATCGGCACACAACGGCAACAAGGATCTGCTTTTTCTCGCATCCATCCTGGTGTCATTTATCATCGTAGTGAAAATTTCCACCACCCTGCCAGAAGCCTGGTTTCTCGGTTTGCCCCTGAATCGCCCCGTATCACCGGTCGAATTTGGCATCCCTTTGGCGGCCGGCGCCATGATCGTCTGCCTGTTCATGGGCCGGGACACCGCACTGATCTTTGCTCTGGCGCTGGCCCTGTGTGCATCCATGCTGCTTCAGGGAGGGCTGGAGACGTTCATCTATTTCATCTTAAGCTGTACGATGGCGGTATGGTGGCTTCAAGATTGCCGCGAAAGAAGGATAATCATCAAGACCGGCGCCAAACTGGGGTTGCTCAATGCCTTTTTAGCCATTGTGATCAGTGTTTACATTGGCACTCCCTCATGGGCAACGCTGCCCTTTGATCTAACCGTTGCCTTTCTGGGGGGCATCGGTGCCGGCATCATCACCGCTGGGTTGGCTCCGGTGGTGGAGATGGTCTTTCACTACACCACCGATATTACCCTGCTGGAACTCTCCAACCTGGATCGGCCCATTCTGCGCCGGCTCATGCTGGAGGCGCCGGGCACCTATCACCATAGTGTTGTGGTCGGGTCGCTGGTTGAGGCGGCTGCTTCGGAAATTGGGGCCAATCCCATCCTCTCCAAAGTTTGTGGGTACTATCATGACATCGGAAAATTGAAACAGCCTCTTTATTTTATCGAGAATCAGTCAGACGGCAGAAACAGGCACGACAAGCTGGCACCGTCCATGTCTGCACTGATCCTGATCGCCCACGTAAAAAACGGCGTCGAATTCGCGCGCGAGCACAAACTCGGACAGGTAATTCTCGACACCATTCAGCAGCATCATGGTACCAGCCTGATCAGTTTTTTTTACGAAAAGGCCAAAGCCGCCAAAGGCGAGGATGCGGTCAATATCGATGATTTCAGATACCCGGGCCCGCGGCCCCAGACCCGAGAGGCGGGGCTGGTCATGCTGGCGGATGTGGTCGAGGCGGCCTCTCGCACCCTGGACAACCCGACATCCTCGCGGATTCAAGGCTTGGTGCAGAACCTGATCAATAAAATATTCTCCGATGGCCAATTGGATTATTGTGAGCTGACCCTAAAGGACCTTCACCTGATCGCCAAAAGTTTCAACAAGATTTTAAACGGGATCCATCACCACCGGATTGAATACCAGGACAGCGCCACAATCACATCCGGAAAGGCCAAGAATGGAAGTGCTGATCGAAAACCGGCAAAGCCGCCACAGGTTGCCAGAACAAGAAATTCGGACGACCGCCAGGCGCATATTAAACGCCTTGGGCTATCCTGATGCCCAACTGTCCATTCTGATCGTGGATGACGATCAGATCGCAACCCTGAACATGGCCTATCTGAATCATAAAGGCCCGACCAACGTGATTTCATTTCCCATGCAGGAGGGCCGGTTTTCCGGCATCACGCCGGACCTTCTGGGCGACGTGGTGATTTCCGCCGACACGGCTCACCGGGAAGCCCTTAACGCCGGCATGGCGATGCGTAAGCGTTTCGACCAGCTTTTGATTCATGGCATTCTGCACCTGGTGGGCTACGATCACGTCAATTCGGAAGCAGCGGCAGCCGCCATGGAGCAAAAAAGCAACCAACTGATGGAATTGATTCACACGGAGGATTGAGCATGGCAGGTCTGGCAGTGAATATCGATCATATCGCCACCTTGAGGGAAGCGCGAAAAGTGACTTATCCAGATCCGGTTGCAGCCGCCGTGCTGGCTGAACTGGCCGGAGCAGACGGCATCGTCTGCCACCTGCGCGAAGACCGCCGACATATTCAGGACCGCGATGTCCGGTTGCTTCGCAAGGTGGTCCAGACCAAGCTGATCCTTGAGATGGCCGCCACCTCGGAGATGGTGGGCATTGCCCTGGATGTCAGGCCGGAGCTGGTCACCCTGGTTCCCGAAAGCCGCGAAGAGGTCACCACCGAAGGGGGACTGGACCTCATCTTGCACAACAAATCCATCGGTGAGACCATCGGCGCCCTGCAGAACAATGGCATTCCTGTGAGCATATTCATCGACCCGGAACCGGAGCAGATCAAGCTGGCGCATCAGACTGGTGCAAATATGATTGAAATCCATACCGGCGCTTTCTGTGAAGCCACCGGCAACGCCAAACGAAGACAGGCGCATGCCAAGATCGTGGACGCCGCCAAACTGGCCAAAAAACTCAAACTGGGCGTCAATGCCGGCCATGGGTTGTGCTACAACAGCATCAAAGCATTCAAGGGACTGTCGGAAATCGATGAGTTCAGCATCGGCCACAGCATTGTTTCACGGGCCGCACTGGTTGGGATAGACCGGGCGGTCAGGGAGATGCGCGGCCTGATCGACGCCCTTTAGCAGGGTTGCCGGGTAAGGGCTAAAAGGAGAACGGGATGTATCTGGTAACGGCAGATGAAATGCAGCGCATGGATCGGGCAACCATTGATTCCTTCGGCATACCCGGGCGTTTGCTCATGGAAAATGCCGGCCGCGGGGCGACAGCCTTTTTTCTGGAGTCCGTGTTCCGGCATCATCCCGGCAACGTGGGCATTGCCGCAGGCCACGGCAACAACGCTGGGGACGGCTTTGTCATGGCCCGCTATCTGCACCAAAAAGGCATCCCGGCAACGGTTTTTTTGTTTTCCCAGAGGGGTCGGATCACCGGTGATGCCGCCGCCAACCTGAAACTGCTTGACAGCATGGGCGTGCCGGTAATGGAACTGGCCGATGCTGCGGCGTTCAAATCCCGAGAGTCGCTGCTGCGCCACCAGGACACCTGGATCGATGCCATCCTGGGCACCGGTCTCACATCGGATGTACGCGAACATTTCAAGACGGCAATCGATTTCATAAATCAGCAGGAACGACCTGCATTTGCAGTGGATATCGCTTCCGGTCTCAACGCGGACAGTGGACAGGTCTGCGGTGTTTGCATTCAAGCCGCTGCCACGGCCACCTTCGGTTTTGCCAAGGTCGGTCACCTCTCCTACCCGGGACGCACCCTGACCGGCAGGTTGAAGGTTATCGACATCGGCATTCCGCCCCACGTTGCCGCAAGTGTGGGCTGTCGCCAGCACTTGATCACGCCCGGCACCCTGAAAAAAGAAATCCCTGAACGATCGGCAGCTGCCCACAAAGGCCGCACCGGCCATTTGTTGGTCCTGGCCGGTTCTCCAGGTAAAACCGGGGCCGCCGCCATGACCGCGACCGCAGCCATGCGTGCAGGTGCAGGATTGGTGACCCTGGGGGTGCCCCGATCGCTGAGTCATGTCATGGCGGCCATGCTTACCGAAGTCATGACGGTGGATTTGCCGGAAACGGCCCAAGGCAATCTGGACGAATCCGCCCAGGAGGCCATCATGTCCATAACCGCGGACAAGCGCTGCATCGCCATCGGGCCGGGGTTGGGCACCAACGCCTCAACCGGCAGATTACTGGGCCGATTGATCGCACAATGCCCCCTTCCCATGGTGATCGATGCCGACGGCCTTAACCTGATTGCAGGGAATCTATCCATTCTGTCCACACGCCGATCACCCATCGTGCTTACCCCTCACCCCGGGGAGATGGCCAGGCTCAGCGGCCACA
Source organism: Desulfosarcina sp. (assembly GCF_046496365.1). GTDB lineage: Bacteria > Desulfobacterota > Desulfobacteria > Desulfobacterales > Desulfosarcinaceae > Desulfosarcina. Next base: position 34,138 of record NZ_JAWOHB010000214.1, on the reverse strand, counting down.
CCGCCGCCGACATTCAGCACGATCGCATCGGTCATGCGCGATCTTTTGCAAAGCGGCATCGGGTTTACCTGGTGCTCAAAGGGGCGGCGACGGTCATCGCCCGGCCGGACGGCAATGTATTTGTCAATCCAACCGGCAATCCGGGTATGGCCGCCGGGGGCATGGGTGATGTGCTCACCGGTCTGATTGCCGGCCTGATCACCCAGGGTCTGGAAATCAGCGCCGCCGCCCGGGCCGGGGTATATCTGCATGGCGCGGCGGCAGACTGGCTCATGCGTCAAAAATCGCCGTTCGGCTATCTGGCCACAGAGGTCATGCATGCCCTTCCCCATGCGATGGGCAAACTTCTCGGCGGTGGAGACAGCCTCCCCTGGCCCGCGATTGACCCGTTGCTCTGCCCCACAGGTCCGACCGAACCATGAAGGTCGCTCCAACCTGCCTGCCTGCCGCAACCATCCGTGCATTCGAAAGCCGGGGGCACGACCAGACCGTGGACCTGGGCCGCGCTTTGGGCCGGCGCCTGAATCACGCCATCACCCTATTCCTGATCGGCGATCTGGGCAGCGGGAAAACAGCCTTTGCCCAGGGGCTGGCCCAGGGTCTGGACGTTCCACCGTCTTATACCGTTACCAGTCCCACCTACACCCTGATCAACGAATACCCAGGCAGACTGCCTTTTTTCCACGTGGATCTCTACCGTTTGCCGGAGCCTGTGGATGCAGACGATATCGGCCTGCTGGATCTTTTCGACGAAGAGGGCATCGTCGCCGTTGAATGGGCCCAGCGGCTGCACCCTGCGGACCGCCCCGCCCAGCGGCTGGAACTGTTCTTTGGTATCGCCGGCGACGCCTCCCGGTCGATTCGCATAATTGCATATGGACTTGGCCCGTCTGATCTGTTAAATGACATCGACAATTGGTTACCCCCCTCCCCATAGAACTGATATTGATACCGATTGTTAACCGGTGAAGGTGCACGTGTATGGCTTTGATTGTTCAAAAATTCGGCGGCACGTCGGTGGCCGACACCCAGCGAATCCGCAGCGTCGCCAAGCGCGTGCTGAAAGCCCATGATCAGGGAAACCAAGTCGTCGTGATCCTCTCCGCCATGGCCGGCGTGACCGACCGGCTGATCGGCCTGGCCAACGAGGCCACGGAAACCCCGGACCGGCGTGAGCTGGATGTGCTGCTGGCCACCGGTGAGCAGACCACCGCTGCACTGTTGGCCATGATGCTAAAGGGTATGGGATACAAGGCCCAGTCACTTTTGGGGCACCAAGCCGAAGTGGTCACCGACTGTGAATACGGCAACGCCCGCATCCTTGAAATCGGAACCGACCGAATCAAACGGCTGCTTTCAGACCGCACCATCGTCGTGGTGGCCGGATTTCAGGGCACCGACATCAAAGGCAACATTACCACGCTGGGACGCGGCGGATCGGATACTTCGGCGGTGGCCATCGCTGCGGCCTTGAACGCTGACGTCTGTGAGATCTATACGGATGTTGACGGCATCTATACGGCCGACCCAAACATCTGCCCGCGCGCCAGAAAGATAAAAGAGATCTCCTACGACGAGATGCTGAACATGGCCAGCCTGGGTGCCAAGGTTCTGCAGATCAGATCAGTGGGGTTCGCCAAGAAGTACAACATCCCCGTTCACGTCAGATCATCATTTTCAGAGGAGGAAGGCACCATGGTGGTTAACGAAGATTCCGGCATGGAGCAGCTGGTTGTTTCCGGAGTGACCCATGATCTCAACCAGGCGCGCATTACGTTGAAAAAAGTTCCCGACCAGCCTGGGATCGCAGCGAAGATATTCTCACCCATCGCTGAGGCCGGAATTCTGGTGGACATGATCATTCAGAACACCCGTGCCGCCGGCCAGACGGACCTGACCTTTACGGTACCCAAGGCGGATTACAAACGGGCCCTGGAGATGCAGAAGCGATTGGCGCAAACAATCGGAACGGAGGATGTGTTCGGCGACCCCAACATCGCCAAAGTGTCAGTCATCGGTGTGGGAATGAAAAACCATTCCGGTGTGGCCTCGCTGATGTTCAATGCCCTGGCCCGGGAAAACATCAATATCATCATGATCAGCACCTCGGAAATCCGCATCTCCTGCATCATCGAAGAAAAATACACCGAACTGGCCGTCAGGGTCCTGCACACGGCCTTCGGGTTGGACAAAGAGGAGTAGAATTTTGCCCGCAACCTGCACAATAATGGTTCAATGAAGCGTTTCTCACCCGAGCAAATCGGTTTTGTCCTCATGGTCTGCGCCGTTGTCCTGTCCTTGGCTCTGTGGCGATATATCCAGGTACGCTGATCCGGCAAGGGACCGATTATTCAACACACCCTGAATCTCTGCGGCGACAGCACGTGCGGCCGCCAGCGGATCGGCGGCATCGCGGATGGGCCTGCCGATAACCAGATAATCAGCGCCACGCCGGATGGCCATGGCCGGTGTTACAATCCGGGACTGGTCGTCCGCAGCCACCCCGCCGCCTGCCGGTCGGATGCCGGGCGTCACCGCCTTGAACGCAGCACCGAAGGCGGCCTTTATGCCCCGGACCTCCTGACCGGAGCAGACCACCCCTGAACATCCGGCCTCCCTGGCCATCTGCGCTTTTTTCATCACCAACTGCTGCAGGTTCTTCGCGTACCGCTCGTGATAGCCGGCCTCGGCCACCTCTGTGGGAGAAATACTGGTCAGCACCGTGACTCCGAGCACGTTGACCCGTCCACCGGCCCCTTCAACGGCAGCCTCCAGCATGGCCCGGCTTTCGCCGCAATGAACCGTGGCAAAAAAAACGCCCAGGTCGGCCACCTGGACCATGGCCCGTTTGACGGTCATCGGAATATCATGCAGTTTGAGATCCAAAAATACCTTGGCGGAGCCTGCCTGCTGAATCCAACGCACCAGTTCCGGCCCCGATCGGATAAACAGTTCAAGACCGACCTTGAACACGCCCACGTCATTGGCCAGCAGGCTGACCAGCGCTCTGGCCGCTTCGGGGCTGGGCACATCGAGGGGGAAGACAATATAATCTTTGGCTGCATGCATGCGTTTTCCTTAAGCCGAACCTTTTTAACGCCTAACTTTTTTAACGAGCAACCCACTGCTTGTTGCGTTGACACCCTACAGCCAAATATGCCATTTTGGCAAAACGTTTTTCAGGCTGCCGACGCGTCAGCAGCGCATCATCAGGCAATCCGGAGGCCGTCTTGTGGTCAGCATGGATAACATCAGCATCATCCTCGTGGAACCCCAGGGACCGATCAACGTTGGATCAGTGTGCCGCTTAATGATGAATTTCGGGTTCTCCGACCTTCGTCTGGTAAACCCCGGTTGTGCATACCAGTCCCTGACTGCCCGCCGAATGGCACTCAAAGCCGAAATGATTTTGAACCATGTGCCGGTTTTCCAAACCCTGCAGGAGGCCCTGAGCGGTTGTCATCTGGCCTTCGGCACCACCCGCAGATCCGGAAAGTACCGCGAAAATTGCTTGACCCCGCAACAGGCTGCCATTCATGCACGTTGCCAATCACCTGACAGCCGGGTGGCCTTTGTATTCGGTCGCGAGGATCGAGGCCTTCACACCAGCGAACTGGATCTGTGCCAGATTTTCGTCACCATTCCCACCGACAGCGCCTATGCATCCATGAACCTGTCCCATGCGGTGGCCCTGTTGCTTTACGAACTGAGCAAGCGCGAGATCAATACCTGGATACCGTCCGATGACAGCCGGGTATCGGCACAGGCCGATGATGTGGAAAGGATGTTCCAGCATATGCGCCGGACGCTTTTGGCGGCCGATTACCTGGACCCGCAAAACCCGGACCACATCCTGCGGGCCTTTCGGCGGCTGTTCGGACGGTCCGGCCTCAGCGACCGGGAGGTACGGATCCTTCAGGGTTTATGGAGCCGGATTGACTGGATCGAGACGGAGCGGAAAAAACTGTCGGAAGGCAAAACGACGACCAAACCATGAAATCCGTGCGGATCAGGCCAGCTTAAAGGCCACTGCCACCAGGCCTACCACGATGCTGATTATAAAAAAAAAGGTTTCATTATTCCGCATGGCATCCACCAGGGTCCCCCCCGTACGTCTCACTTCAGCGTATGCGGACAGAAAAGCCAGGCCCATGACCAGCCAGAAGACCAGAACAGTCAGGATCAGCGTTTGCGTGTTCATATCACCGCCTTGATAGCATATTGGTAACCGGATGTCTATTTAAGGCCATGGGCGGCCGATTGTCAAAATGAAAAAAGGGTGAGCCCCCGAAACACATTGGGGATCGTTGGGGGCTCGAGGAGAGAGAGGAGGTAAGTATGGAAGCTGAACATATTTTCGTCTTCCAAGCGTAAAGATCTAAAAAGTCCTAAAACGTTACAACAGATCTGCCAAACGCGCACTATTTTTATGGGACCCCTACCAAAGGACCGTTCATGGCCAGACCCACCCCCGCCGACATGAATCTGTTTAAACGCCTCACCGAGGATCTGCGCCTTCTGGTGCTGTTGATCCGTGATTACGGCAAGGGACGCTACCGCAACGTTTCCCCGGTTTCAGGGATCATCTTTTTCCTGGCTGTCGCCTACCTGCTGTTCCCCATCGACCTGATCGGTGATTTTATCCCCGGTCTGGGGCAGCTCGATGATGCGGCCGTTTTAATGGGCTGCCTCTATTTTCTGGAAAAGGATCTTTACCGTTATCGGGATTGGAGAGACCAGTTTCTTGGGAATGCCAAACCTTTGGACTGACCGTCGCCTGACCCAATCAACCGAGCTCGCGTCAGATGCCTATTTGCATGGGTTGCGCAGCTGTTTTCATTATTGGATGGGTGCGGTGCCATTTTAGTTCTCTTTGCCTTGACAAAGAATATCAAAGAAAGGCGCTTCATGTTTAGCCAGGTTAAGGGTGTTTTTTCTTGCAACCTTGCAACCCATTTTATCAGTGAGATTGTACCACTGGCGATAATAGCGCTGCGCGCGCTGCACATCTCCTTTCTGGTGCATCAGATTCGCAAAACGGTATAAGCTCAGCGACAGTTCAGTCATCGCTCCCGCACGCGTCGAGATCTCGATGCTTTTCTTCATATGGGTTTCAACCTGAAGCCAATCCGGATTTCTTCCAGCGGCGGCCAGGATTCCCATGGTTCGGCAGCCGGCGATTTCGCCCCACTTTTGTCCCGACTGGTTGAGTGCCGCGGCTTTCCGATTGGCTGATTCCGCCTCACGGAATCTTCCGTTCACCGCGAGGTTTTCCCCGTAAAGGGAATAAAAATAACGCAGCGCCAATACAGAGTCCAACCCTGCCATCATTTCAATTGATCGCCCCATGACAGCCAGGCCTTGCTCCTGCATGCCCGAATTGAACAGCGCAGCGCCTTTAAACAAGGTGGCCCAGATGATGGGCAGTGAATTGCCCAGTTTTTTGGAAAGATCGGTGCACTTGCTGCAGTTGTTCATGGCCGCATTCCAGTTGCCGTACCAATACTGGATTGCACCCAGATACCCGAAGGCCATGGCCTCGAAAGTCGGTATGACGTATTTTCTCGCAATTCTTATCGCTCTGGCGATCGTTTTAAGGCTGGCCTGGTATTTTCCGGTCAGGCCCAACATCAACCCCAAAATTGCCGTGGAATAGACGATGTCGTCCCATTTCTTAAACGGTTTGATCAGTTCGAGGCCCCTATTCAGATAGTCGATTCCTTTCGAATAGTCGCAGGTATACAAACAGGCACGTCCGAAAAGATTGGTGGAAATGGCCAGCAGCTCGGGGTCCTTCAGGTCAGTTGCCCACTTGATACAGCGTTCCACTTGGGGTATGGCTTCGATAAAATCCCCCTGCATATAATCAAATTTCCCGACCCAGTAAGTCACTTCAGCGATGCGTGTGGGGTTGTCGACGGTCTTGGCAAAATCCAGAGACTGGATCAGCGCATTTCTGACCCGATTGGAAGGTGCATACTGGGACACTTCGGCCCATTTTAAGCTAAAATCAATGTACTTTTCCTGATTTTCCGCATCCATTTTTTTGGAGCCGAGTACCGACAAGGCGGTTTTATAAAACTGCCTTGCCTCCGACAGGGAGTGGACACGAGATGCCTTGACCCCGGCCATTTCCAAATAGAACAGGGCTTTTTTCGTGTCGGTGCTGTTGGAAAAGTGATGCGCCAGGTTTTCGCAGCGCTCCTCAAGTCGATCCGCATATAATCGCTCCATTGCCAGGCCCACTGAAGCGTGGAAAGTCTTGCGTCTCTTCAACAGCAGGCTTTCATAGGCGGCAACTTGGGTCAGCACATGCGTAAACATGTACCTGGGCTCGATAGTCAATCGGATCGGTTGGATCAATTCCTGAGTTTTAAGCACATCCAGCACCAATGGCAACTGGTGCCTGGTTTCGGTAAGCATTTCAAGAATTCGCAAGGGGAATTCCCGGCCAATGACCGCCGCCAGTTGGAGGGTTTCCTTCACAGGTTTTGCCAGCCGGTCCAGTCGCGCCCTGATGACGGCTTGAACCGTTGGGGGCAGGCTCAGTTTTTCTGACGGCTTGACCAGAACCGCTTTTCGATCGGCAATTCGCACAGACCCGTCCTGCTTCAATGCCCGGCAGACCTCCTCAATGAAAAATGGATTGCCGCCGGTCCGGTCATGCACATACGATGAAAATCCATCCGGCAGTTCATTTACCTTCCAAATGGATTTGATGATGTGGTCCGTGTTCTGATCATCCATGGCTTTTAACACACATGCGGTATGAAAGTGCCAGTCGGGCCATTTTTTGGCTTCCTCCGAGCGATAAAGAATCACTACCATCAGCGGGTAGGATTCCATCAGGCTTGCCAGGTAGGCCAGGGTCGAATCCGAGGCTTCGTCCACCCAGTGCCAGTCCTCCAGAACCAGGACCACTGTTTTTTTTTGGGCGCTTAACAGAATCATACCCGCCAGTGCCTGGTTGATCGAATTTTTTAGTTTCTGGCCGTGCAGATGGTCCTGAAGCGGATAAATTTTGCTCGGAATGGAAAGCAGGTGCAAATATACAGGCAGATACTGCGCTAAAGAAGGATCGATCGCGAGGATGTTGGCGATGGTTTTGTTTTCCAGTTGCGTCTGCGTGTCATCTTCCTTCAAGGACAGATAACCCTTGAGCACATTGAGCCATGGCAGATAGGGTATATTGCTTCCGTATGTGTGGCAGCGCCCCTGAAGCACTGTGACCCGGTTTTTATCGGTGCGGTCACAGAACTCATAGACCAGACGGGTTTTTCCCATCCCGGCCTCACCGGTCACGGTTATCAACTGCCCTTTTCCAGCCACGGTTTTTTCAAGGCATGCCTGCAGCCGGTCCAGCTCCTGACGCCTGCCTGTAAATTCTGTGAAGCCATGCCGTCTAGCCGCCTCGAACCGGGTTTTGACCGGCAGTTCTTCCACAACCAGGTAAGCGTTGACAGGACTTGCGATGCCTTTGAGGTTGACTTGACCCATCGGTCTGGTTTCATAGTAAGGGGAGATGAGCTGGTGCGTCTGAGAACTGATGACGATTTCATCCGTTTTGGCAATATCGGAAAGCCTCGAAGCCAAATTCAGCGTGTCTCCGACCACACCGTGGATCCCTTTTTCCACGATCATCTCGCCGGACACAACCAGTCCGGTGTGAATACCGCTGTGCATACGCAACGGATGGTCGATCCGACCCTGCAACCTCGGTCGAATCGATTTGACTTTACGGTGAATTTCAATGGCCGCACTGACCGCCCTGATCGGGTCATCTTCATGAACAGCCGGCAAACCGAAAATTGCCAGGACGGCGTCTCCAATGAATTTTTCAATAAAACCCTGGTAGCCGGCAATGATTTTGGCAATCTCCGCAAAAAGAAGGCTGGAGATATCCCGGACCTCTTCGGGGTCCAGCTTTTCCGAAATGGCCGTGTATCCGCAAACATCCGAAAAGAGCACGGTGACAGGTTTGCGTTCCCCTTCAATTTCGGCCGGTGTAGGGGTTGTCTGCGCGTGCGTCGGATTCAGTTTCAGACCGCATTCACCGCAGAACTTCTGCCCCGGCAGGATTTTCGTGTCGCATCGGGGGCACCGCCTTTCAAGCTCACCGGCGCAGTCGTAGCAAGGTTTCTGCCGTTGGGAAGCAGCCGTTTGACGATGAGGGTGCTGCATTGGATGACTCCCTTTCCCGTGCAGATCGATTGAATCCTCCCCGCGGCAAGCCGCGGGGAATGCGCTCGCTATCGCGGTTCAATGCGTTGGCGATGCCGGCTGGATATTCTGGTTCATGCGAAAGACGTTGGTTGGATCATATTTTTTTTTAACCAGGGCCAGGCGCCGGTAATTCTCGCCATGGCTGGATTGCCAGATGTTACCGCCCTGCTCATCGAATCCCGGAAAATTGAGATACACCCTCCCATTGGAAAACGGCCGCATGGTTTTCCAGAATTGTCGGATCCAGTCGATATTGCGTTCGGACGCCGATGGATCGGTCCAGGCCCCGTCAATACTGAGCATAAACTGCGCCTGACGATTGCAATAGGCGGTTGCCTGTTCGTCGACCCGGCTGATGGCGCCTCCCAGATGACGGATGATGACCAGGATGTTGGGGTCGGGGCGCTCGGCCGCCATGGACACGATGGCCTGGATGGCCGCATCGCTGAGTTCATCGATGAAGAGGGACTTCCAGTAGTACAGGCCGCCATCAGGGAAAAACGCATCAAAGGCTTGCTGCGCCTCCACGTAGGGAACGCGGCCACTGAAATCCAGCAACGAACCATTCAGGTTTCTCAGCGGCCGGAAGACCTCTTCCCCGACACTGGACGGACCGGCGTACATACCGTCGAACAGGCACACGGAAGCTCCATGGAGATCGGCGGGCAGATCCGGATGTGCGGGAATACCCCATATGCCAAAAGCGGTTGTGGCTTCATCGGAAGCTGCAGCTGTGAACTCCCGCCAGGAAATCAGCACCCGTTGGGCCTCGGTCAGGGGATAAAACGGGTTCAGGGTCGCAACCTCCGGTCCCACCGGGTGCAGCCGAAACGTGAATGCGGTCACGACGCCGAAATTGCCGCCTCCGCCACGCAAGGCCCAGAACAGGTCGGGGTTGTCGATCGCATTGGCCGTGATCATCCGTCCATCCGCGGTGAGCATGTCAACTGACAGCAGATTGTCGCAACTCAGACCATACTTGCGCCTCAGGTATCCGACCCCGCCGCCGAGTGTAAGTCCGGCAACGCCCGTTTTCGATACTTCACCACCCGGCGTGGCCAAGCCATGCGGCTGGGTTGCCTGATCCACATCAGCCCATCGCGCGCCTGCCCCGACGCGGACCGTGCGCGCTTGGGGATTGATTGTCACTCGGTTCATCAGTGCCAGGTCGATGACCAGACCGTCATCGCAGACAGCGTAGCCAGCCACATTGTGACCGCCACCGCGAACGGAGACCAAAAGCCTGTTTTCCAGGGCAAAACGTAACGCTGCGGCCACATCCGTCGACCCCGTGCACTGGGCAATCAATGCGGGCTTTCTGTCGATCATATGGTTCCACACCCTGCGGGCCTTAGGATATCGAGGGTCGGAAGGGCCGATCACCGGACCCTTGAAGGCCTGTCGCAATCTCTTTAGTTGGCCCGCGTTGACGGCAATAGCTTTCATTTCTGCCTCCAGAAACCTTAAAGTGATGAGAAGGTCAGCCCGAAGCGTTCAAAAAGACCGGGGACGCTGTCTTAATCCATATCGAGACCCTGTTTTCCATGATATCACCGATGATAGGTCGTTATGGGCAAGGGCCTCGAATGGGCTGATGCCCACATTTCAGAACAAAATCCGTGCCAAATTGAGAAAAGTATCTGAAGAGTGTCCCGGAGGGTTGGCGGGCGCAACATCAGCGATTTGGATGGTGCTGATGGGAAATGGTGAATGGATTTAAAAAATTGCCGTTATATCGGCAAATGCAGAAATTTCAGCAAACCGTGTCCGTACTCAGGATATGACATACTTTTTGTCGATCCGAATGCCCAGCTTCTGCATCCGGGACCATAAGGTTGAGCGGTTGATATTCAACAGGGAGGCAGCACCCCTGGATCCGGCTAAAATGCCGCCTGTTTTTCCCAAGGCAGCCTGAATGTGCTGTCGCTCCACCTCTTCCAGGGTTGGGAATCGGTCCCCTTTTATCGGTTCCTGGCTGAGGTCGCTGATATGTTTTTTTTCAAGAACCCCTCCCGGGCAGAGAATTACGGCCCGTTCGATCACATTGGCCAGCTCACGCACATTCCCGGGCCAGTTGCTGCGCATGAGCTTTTCCATTGCCTGGCCGTCTATCCGGTCGATGTGTCTGCCAAAGCGCTTCGCAAAGGCAGCAGTGAAATGCTTTGTCAATAACGGAATATCTTCCCTGCGGTCGCGCAAAGGGGGCACCTTAATTGGAAAAATGTTGAGCCGGTAGTATAAATCCGACCTGAAATTGCCCTCCTTAACCAAGGTTAACAAGTCGTGGTTGGTTGCGGCAATCACACGCACGTTCACCTTCAGCGTCTGGGTGCCGCCCACTCTCTCAAACTCCTGCTCCTGAAGCACGCGCAACAACTTGATCTGGATTGCCGCCGGCAGTTCACCGACTTCATCGAGGAAGATCGTACCGTGGTGGGCCAACTCAAAACGACCTTTCTTTTGGTCGGTGGCACCGGTGAAGGCCCCTTTTTCGTGCCCGAAAAGTTCGCTCTCCGCCAGATCGGTCGGCAGTGCGCCGCAATTAACCTTGATCAGGGGACTGCTCCTGCGGCTGCCGGTTTTGTGAACGGCGCGTGCGATAAGCTCCTTGCCTGTGCCCGTCTCTCCGAGCAGCAGCACGGTGGCGTCCGTACCGGCCACCACCTTGATATTTTCGAATACGGTTCGCATGGCTGCCGATGAACCCACGATGTCGCCGTAGTTGAGCTCTTTGGTCAGTTCTTCCCTCAGGTAGAGGTTCTGGCTGTGGAGATGTTCGGCCCGTTTGCGCTCAGTGATGTCGCGCACGATTAAAACGATGCACCTTTTCCCGTCGATGGCTTCAGCCATAGGCGCGGCGCGAGCCTCGAACGTGTGGATTTGACCACCAATGGGAAGCTCGTATTCGATCACCACCGGTGCGTTGCTGGACAGGGTGTCTTGGGTCAGCTTGAGAAAACGGTCTGCCTCCGGTTTTTCAAAAATGTCCTGAAGCAATCGCCCCTGCAGGTCGTTGATAGGGGCACTCAGGAGCTCTTCCCGGGATGTGAGCACTTCCAGGTAGCGTCCCTCTTCGGTGAGCACGAAAACCAGATCGGGAAGCGCCATCAATATTGCGCGCAGCCGGGCCTCGCTTTCCTTTGAAACCGCCTGGATGCGTTGGCACAAAGAGATGTCCCTGGCAAACAGGGAGAACAGACGCCGGCCATTGAATGGGAAGTGAGCACAGGTTACTTCAACGGGAATCGGTTCCCCCTGCCGTGAAAAAAATTGCGTCTCATAAATGTTGCCGGGCTGCTTTACCCAATCATCCTTCAGCATCGACCAGCGCGCTGCATCGCAACGGGTGTCGATGTCATGAATCGTCAGCCCGGCGGGATTGTTGGATGGGAAACCAAACCGGCGGCAGGCGGCTGCGTTGGCACGCAGCAAACGGCCGGATTCATCAAACCACAATATAGGATCGGGTGCGTCTTTAACCGTCAAGTAGACCCAGGTCAGGAATTCACCATTGATGTCCGTGTTGTCAATCACGTCTACCTTCCCTGGCAGCGGTTGGACAGGCATTCACTGCTTGCGTCGGTGATTTAAAAACAGATTGGTTTATATTTCAGTTTGTCCAAGGCTTCCGCTGCCGCAGCTCGAACCTCGTCGTCATAGTCGCCGGCAGCCACTGACCGTAGAAATGACAGCGCCTTCCGGTTTCCCGACTCACCCAGTATATGGATCACGTCCCCTTTGACCATGTCATCCACATCAGAAAAAGCTGCCAGCAGTGGTTCCACTATCTCGCCGGCAAGCCCGGGATCCTTTTCAAACAGGGCCTCGAAGACCACCATGGCCCCCAATCGTACGGACCAGCGCGGATCAACCAGCAACGCGATGAAAGCGGGAAAAATCATCCCGCGCAAAGCCATCATAACGGCTACCCCTTCGGCGTCGCCGTCTTCGATCATGCCTCTTAAGGCATCGGCACCCAGACCGGCCGGATCGCGGTCAAGCATCAGGCTGACCAGCTCGCCGGCATCGACGGTTCCCGTCCAGCGGAACTGATCGTCCAGGATTACGCTGGGTGCAGCACTGACACGATCCCGTTGCGCCGCGTCGGGAAACAGTTCCCCATCGATGACCGTCACACGGACCTGCCCGCTGCAGGCAGCAAGGCCCAGCAGGATGGACACGGTGGCCGGACAGAATGGGCAGCGGGGGGTGACGTAAACCTTAACCAGTGCGGGGGCGCGCAGCAGGGTCAACCGTTCCCGTGCATGCGGTGCAATGCGATCGGCAAACGCACTGCCATCACCCAGGACCGCCAGAAATGGTTCCAGTTCCCGGTCCAGGGGCAGGGCCTGGTAGGCCACTTGGCTGCTGACGAACAGGGTGGGCAGCGCAACGCGCGCATCGCCGTCCTTTTTCAGCCCAACCCGGGGGGCCAGCTCGGCAACCTGGTCGGCGAAGCTTTTGAATGCTGGACCCATCGCGTGGCCGACGGTCGCATATCGAAGGGTGGTGTGGAGCGACAGTTGCTTTCCCCACTGCCAGATGCAAGCTTTTTCTTCAACGCTGAGCTCCCGCATCAGACCTGTCTCCCGAAATTGAATTTTTCTGACAGGAGACGGCAGGTGGCCGGATTGACTTTCAACCCCTCAAGCTCAGCCTCGGATACCCAGCGGGCTTCGTCGGCATCGTCGCCGGCCCGGGGCTCTCCGCTCACATAGTCGGCACCCAGATCCACAACCACATAATGATACATCACCCCTCCGGTCGCGTCTTTTTGAATGACATCAAAGACAAGCAGCGGCTCTCCGGCCCGGATCACCACACCCGTCTCCTCGAGGATCTCCCGCTCGGCCGCCGCCTGAAGGGTTTCCCCCAGACGGACACGCCCGCCGGGAATGGCCCATATACCTCGGCAGGGCGAATTACCGCGCCGGACCAGCAGCACGGCATCGCCTTTGAAGACCACCGCCGCAACCGCCGGTCGCGGTGCGTCGGGATAGGTCCGGATTGTTCCCTTATGATTTTGCATGCTGCTCCGCTGCTCCTACACCGGCATTCTTAAGCGGTGGTATCACCATTTGCCGGTGGCTTCAATTTGAATTTGAGGCTTATGTCCGTTCGGGGGGCATTGACGCCCCCGATGAATTCTGATAGCTGCAGCAGCATCCGTCGAACGTCTGTTGATCAATACGCCGGCATTTCTGCCGTTGCCGATCTCGAGAATCAGTATGACGGTCATGCGCCGGCTGGTCGATGACCTTTGCACTGACACATTGGCGCCAATCCAAATAACGCTTTCGGAGAAAAGCAATGCAACGCCCATACCCGGTGTCGGTTCACGGAGGCCACAGCGGCCAGTTCTGCGGCCATGCCAAAAACAGTCTGGAGGAAATCGTTCTGGCGTATATTGGCCAGGGCTATCCCTGGGTGGGCATAACCGAACATATGCCGCCGGTGTCGGATGACTTTGTCTACCCCGAAGAGAAAGGCGCCGGACTGGACGCCGGAGCACTCAAGGATCGCTTTGCCGCCTATATGCAGGTCTGCAGGCATCTTCAGACAAAATATGCGCGTGACATCCGCCTTTATGTCGGCTTCGAAACCGAAACCTGCACCGGCAGTCTCGACTTCGTCAACGCGTTGATCAATACCTTTTCACCCGACTATGTGGTCGGTTCCGTTCACCATGTCAAGGACATTCCCTTTGACTGCAGCCGGTCCTGTTATGACCAGGCGGCCAATCGCTGCGGCGGTTTGGATGGGTTGTACGCGGCCTATTTCGATCTGCAGTACGAAATGATTCAGGCGCTGAAACCACGCGTGGTGGGCCATTTGGATATCATTCGGATACATGATCCCGATTACCGATCTCGGCTGTGCATGCCGATCATATGGGAGAAAATCGTCAGAAACCTGGAATTGATCAAGCAATTGGATCTGATCCTGGATTTCAACCTGCGCCCGCTCTCAAGGGGTGAGGACGAACCCTATCTGTCCACACCCATTCTTAAAAAAGCCTGTGACATGGGTATAGACATTGTTCCGGGAGATGATTCTCACGAGGTAGACACCATTGGCACGCACATGCAAAAGGCCGTCGGAATACTGCAGGCGGCCGGCATGAAGACGGCCTGGCGAAAACCGGTCGCTTCACCGGGATGACGGATATGGCTGCAACATTGGCCTATGCGCCGTCTGACAATCCCCTTTTCGGAATCGTTGCCAACGTCTGCGTTCCTGGTTGGTCAGGCGCAAAGGACGAACGGTTCGCCGACCGCGTTGGCGCATTGAAATCCATATCGGCGGCCGATACCCGGTTTGCCTCAATTGCATCCAGGTCAAGCGGTTCCATGAACGATCGCTTGCGGATAGCCCGACGATCCCCGCCTCTCCGTCGTTCAGGCTGGTGGCCTGCTGAGGGAATCCAACGCCGGTCAATTCCTGCTCTACGGGAGTTTATGGTGTCGGTTTTTTGGGTCTGATTCGGTTTCATTTCAGTCCTGAGCCCGTATTGCCGCGCCCATGCCGCCGCCAATGCCTTCATAGGAAAACGCACCGATTGCAGGCTTCGGCTGGGATGTGGATACATATATGCGTTTATCGGCAGGGTTGAACAAAAACTTTATATCGACTGCCTGGTTCGCCGGCCCAATCCGCCCCGCGCAAACTGGCCCGTTCAAGCCTTCGCAAGCCAACCCTTGACAGCCAAGATTTTTTTCCCTAAGTAATTCTTAATGCCTTGTCGGCCTGTGGCCGAACAAAAGGCCCCCCACTTCCGAAAATGGCCTCCCCGTGGTACGCCCACGGTAATGCATGGTGCGATTTCACGCCTTCACCACGCAGGAATCGGCCGGATATTGCAAGGCATGGGATGAGAACGATGAAAAATTGCTCCACTTCGGATCCCTCTATGCAGCAAGCTGCGGGAAGTCCTTATCGCAAGGGCAGAAATCGATTTGCCGTTCGCTTGTCGACCCCTTACCAGGGGGTCGACAAGCGGCTCGCCAGCACAGCCCAGATTGACCGGCGAACGTTTCTGAAAATGGGAGCGTCCGTAATCCTGACAACCGCCTTCGCTCATCCAGCGCTGGCTGCACTGAGCCCTGAACATCACGTGCTCTCCTTCTATAATGTGCACACCGGAGAAACCCTTAAAACCTGCTACCGGGCAAACGGAAAATTGATCCATCGTGCAGTCATTCGGATCAATCATATCATGCGCGATTTTCGTACCGGGGAGATCAAAGCGATTGACCCCAATCTTCTGGATCTGCTTCATCACATCGTGGTCGGGGTGAAGCCCGTGGCACCCATCAGCATTATTTCCGGATACCGCTCACCGAGCACAAACGCTGCACTCCGAAAAGTCAGCGGCGGGGTGGCCAAAAAAAGCCTGCACATGGAAGGCCGCGCCGTCGATATCCGAATTCCCGGGCACCAGACCCCTGCACTTCGCCAAGTGGCCATAGACCTTCAAAGCGGTGGTGTCGGCTACTATCCCAAATCCAATTTCGTCCATCTGGATACCGGCCCGATCAAGATCTGGTAGCACCGGTTGCGGACGGCAGGCAGGGAACCCAACCCAGGCGCCGGGCCCCCGGGATCGGTAATCGTTTTGCGAATGACATTGCCGTTCACGCCCATGTGAGTACTTGAAAAGCCCAAGCATGGCTTAAAAACCGTCTTCGTATTTCCTGACAGACGGGTTGAGGGCATCACGTCGCCATCGTACGGAATCGAAGTATGCATCTCATCATCTCGCACCAAACGCGCAGGAAATTCGTTTTTTATTGATATTCTGGCAGCTTGACATTTACCAACCAATCCATTATGTTCCTTCTCATGATGCGTTGCAGCGTCTGAGCCTTCTGTTCTCATGCGAAACTCGTGCAGCCGTTCAGAGTCGGTCCACACTTGTTCTCATCCCGCAACGCCAAACAAGCCGTGAATCAACCGGCATTCGGTTCATCATGATAAATGCAACCGAGCCGCCGCTCACATGAATCGCTGAGTGGTTGATTTGTCGAGTGGCGCCTCGTTCTGTCTCAATATATATCGTTGCCAACGTAAAGCCATCGCACACCCATTTACATGGAGGAGACCGGTTATGAAAAAAGTAGCCAAAGATCTAAAAACCGTCGCCCGGCAGCTAAACACATTAGCCAAGAAAACCGAAGCGCTGGCCAAGGCGTTCGAAAAAGATCCCCAAACAGCAATTCCCAATAAAAAGGCGGAGCCGGTCACGAATGAAAAGGCGACGCCCAAGGGTAAAAATCTCACCCCCACAGATCAGGTGCTCACCATCATGAAACGCTTTAAAAAAGGCATCACGGTGGAGGCATTGAGAGGAAAATCAGGTTTTACGGAAAAACAGATCAGCAATATCGTTCATCGGGCATGTCAAAAAGGGAAAATGAAAAGGATCGGCCGGGGCGTTTATTCTGTGAATGAACAGTAGCCCTATGGTTATGAAGGGGGCGACAGTGCGATTGGACCGGCTGTCAATCAGCAGTCGGTCCCGAGGCATGCCTTATTCTGCCGCCCGCGATGACCAGTGCGGGTGAAAACACCGTTGATTGAATTTTCATCGTAACATGTTGATTCGCGTGGCGGCCGGCCATTCGGCCGGATAGGTCTTGCACAAGGGTGGGCTTCGCCGCCAATGGGCGGCAACTATCGTACGAGACCGTTGTGTTTACTTTTTTCTAAGGAGGCTGCAGAAATGGCAAATGGTGTTGTAAAATGGTTCAGCGACAAGAAGGGGTTTGGCTTCATTGAACAGGAAGAAGGTCAGGGCGACATCTTCGTTCATTTTTCCGCCATCAAGGCCGAGGGTTTCAAAACCCTTGCGGAAGGCGATCGGGTGACCTTTGACGTCGAAAAAACCGATCGTGGTCCCGCTGCAGCCAATGTGGCCAAAGTATAAGCCCATAGACAGACGCACCATCAAAACGGCATCCCTTATTAACCACGGGATGCCGTTTTTTTATTTCAGATTGAAGCTTCTCCGCGGCAACTGGCAGTAAATTGCACGCACGTCGCTGTTCAAGACGCCGCTATACCACGCCCTGGTCGATCATGGCGTCAACCACCTTGACGAAGCCGGCAATGTTGGCCCCGTTCATGTAATTGCCCGGCGTACCGTACTGCTCGGCCGCATCCAGGCAGGTCCGGTGGATGCTCTTCATGATCATCTGCAGACGCGTGTCCACCTCCTCGCGCGTCCACGACAGACGCATGCTGTTCTGGGTCATCTCCAGACCCGATACCGACACCCCGCCCGCATTGGCCGCCTTGCCCGGGCCATACAGCAGGTTGTTGTCGATGAAAATGTCGATCCCCTCCGGCTCCGTGGGCATGTTGGCCCCTTCGTTGACCACGATCACCCCATTGTCCACCAGGTTCTGCGCATCCCTGGCGTTGATCTCGTTTTGGGTCGCCGACGGAAAGGCGCAGTCGGCCTTGTGGCTCCACAGCGGATTGTACGCTTGGTCCGGCGTGACGTCGCTGTACACCGCAGTCGGATAAGCCTCGGCATACGCCTTGACCCGGCCCCGGCGCACATTCTTCAGATTCATGATAAAGGCCAGCCGCTCACGGTCGATGCCCGCCTCGTCGTAGATGTACCCCGAAGAGTCCGAAAAGGTCACCGGCCGGGCACCCAGGTCCAGCAGCTTCTCCATCGTGTACTGGGCCACGTTGCCCGAACCGGAAACCAGGCAGGTCTTGCCTTCCAGGGTCTGGTTGCGCGTGGCCAGCATCGCGGCGGCAAAATAAACCGAACCGTAACCCGTGGCCTCGGGCCGGATCAGGCTGCCGCCCCAGTTCAGACTCTTGCCCGTGAGCACCCCGGTAAACTCGTTTTTGAGCTTCTTGTACATGCCGAACAGGTAGCCGATCTCGCGCGCCCCCACCCCGATGTCCCCGGCGGGCACGTCCGTGTCCGGACCGATGTGGCGGAACAGCTCGGCCATGAAGCTCTGGCAAAAACGCATCACCTCGAAATCCGACTTGCCTTTGGGGTTGAAATCCGACCCGCCCTTGCCCCCGCCCATGGGCAGAGTGGTCAGGGCGTTTTTGAAAACCTGCTCAAAGGCCAGAAACTTCAAAATCCCCAAGTTGACCGATGGATGAAAGCGCAGGCCGCCCTTGTATGGACCGATGGCGCTGTTCATCCCGATGCGAAAACCCCGGTTGACCTGCACCTCGCCCTGGTCGTCCACCCAGGGCACCCGAAACAAAACCACCCGCTCAGGCTCCACCAGCCGCTCTAATATCTTGGCCGCCCGGTATTCGGGGTTGCGGTCCATCACCGGCTTGACGGAGGCCAGCACCTCCATGACCGCCTGGTGAAACTCCCGCTGCCCGGGATCCTTCTCTTTTACCAGCTGCAGAATGTCCAACATTGGATTTCCTCCCATCAGTCTAAGTAAATGTACCCCCCCCAAATTGGGAACGCCGCGGTTGCGTTTGAATGGTTCCGAATGTCAGTTCGTGTTCAGGGTACCGTTCGACGAATCAGCACCCGGGCCGTTGCCTTTAACGATTACGCACTGGGACCGGCGGCCGTCGACTTTAAGGGTCACCGGCGCCTCAAGCCGCGCATGCGCGACAAACGTGGAATCATTCATACGGGGCAGTGCAGCCAGCCAGCGCCAATCTATTCTTCCGCCGTCTGCAGCGGAAACAGTGATATAGTTTATACCCAACGTCGTAATGTTGTGGAAAAAGTGCGAGCCCTGGGATGGTTCGGCAACCAGTTTTTCCGACTCGGTCTCAACCATGGCGCCCACCCCTGAAATGTCTGCCCAGGCGACGGGAACCCCCAGCCACCGGTCCGCCGAGCCCCATCGCCCCGGACCGAGGAGCAAATATTTTCGACCCTCCTTGACCAGAAACGCGTTGATTCGGCTGATTTCCCTTGCAATTTCAATCGTTTTTCCCGGATCAAACGTCTCCGGCTTCACAAAAACAAGGTCGGCCATATCCTGTTTGCGAGCATTTCCCAACGCCCTGCCTGAAAAGCAGAACGCCTGTTCGATCTCCTCTGCAGAAATATTCACCTGCTCCAAATCGGCGCGGGCCGTCATGGGCCTAAGTTGGAGAAAGGCAAATTCCTGTGGGGAACCGTCTTTAGCAGTCAGGTTGACGGAGAACTCCATCTCCACCGGGCAACCCATTCCCTGCTCACCCAGTTCGAGCATGTCCTTCAGGATGTCAGCCAGGGGGAACTCCCGGTATTTAAGGATATGGGCGAAAGTGAGGACCCGCTGACCCGGGATATGAACCGTATCGCGAATGCGATGCTCATCGGGCACATACGTGCTGGCAAGAAGCTGCATGGGGAGCTCATTTTCCGCGTCAGCCACCTCCCGATGCCACAGGTTGGCACCATCATTGGCCTCCAGAAATTGGCAGACTTTTTCCATTTTGAGCGCATAAAAATGGCGCTGGGCGTTTTCGAGGATATCCTCCACAGTCGAACGCTGGGGAAGCAGCTGGGGGTGGAACGGTGAAAACCGGAGCGTTTTCTCGCCCTCGACCACCGTTTTTCCCAATCCCATGGCAAGCGTGACAATTCCTTCTTCGGGCTTCATTCGCGCGAACGGGTAGTAATTGTGGGACTGGGCCACGCCGGAAATGGCCGGATAAAAACTGTCCCCATACTGGGTCCCGACCAGCTTCTGAATGATCACAGCCATCTGCTCTTCTTCGGTTCGGTGGCCCACCCGTCTGGAAAAGGCCTTGGGCCCCTTGTAATAGGTCGATGCATAGACCAGCTTGATGGCATGGATCAGATGGCTCAGGCGCTGCTCGATGTCCGGGCAGTCATTGGTGATCATGTAGGTACGGTACAAGCCGGCATAGGCCCTGTACTGGGCGTCTTCAAGCAGACTGGAAGATCGGATGGCCAGCGGATAGGTAACCTGGGTCAGGTAGTCGCGCAGCCGGTTTTCGATCCAGCCGGGAAAACGGCTGTTGACAAAAATATCGGCGATCGTCTCGTCCGGCAGGTCGGTTTTAGACAGGTATCGCAACTGATTCTCCTCCACAAAGGACTCGAACCCATCGGTGGTGACCACCAGGGTCTGGGGGACGATTATCTCCACGCCTTTGTAGGTGCTGCAGCGATCCAAATTCTGGCCCAGCAGGGAGGCCACGAAGGCCAATCCCCGTGCCTTCCCCCCCAGGGAGCCCTTTCCGATTTTGAAAAATTCAGTATCGAAATCCGCATCCGCCGCATCGAAATCGGCAACGATCCCCTTCTGGCGCCATTTGCGCCGGTCGGCGATGATTTCTACCAGATGGCGGCGGTGACTCTCTACATCGGAGAAGTCATTTCCACTGATGGGACGGACTTCGGCGGCCAGGACCATCTCCGTGCGTGCAAAGAGCCAGCGGGAAAAATCATTGCGGTTGCAGTGGTAGCGAAAGGACGCCTCGGGTATACTCAGCAGATGCCTCTCCAACGCCTTCAGGTTGGAGGCGCGACCGATTTCAGACCCGTCGGGCATCCGAAAAACAAAATCGCCGAAGCCCAGGCGCTCCTTGAAAAACCGCCGCACATCCTGGTGCAGGGTGTCAGAATTCTTATCCACAAAAGCGGCGGGGATCGACTCGGCCTTCAATGCATAAGCGGCTTCCGAACTGGTGAGCAACAGCGGGATGTCGAAGCGCCGCGCTTTCACGTGCTTAAGGAAATCCACCCCGGCGGTTTCGTTCAACACGCCGTTGCGGGAAAAACGCACATCGGAAATGACGCCGAGCACGTTGGCTTCGAATCGCTCGTAGAGGGCCAGGGCTTCCTCGTAGTTTCCGGCAACCAGTATTTTCGGGCGGGCCCGCATGGTTACCAGCCGATGCTCTTCGTTGAGGGTTCCCTCCATCACCGCCTGGGTCTGTCCCACCAATTCGCGGTAAAGAATGGGCAGCAAGGAAGAGAGGTAATAGGGTGAGTCTTCCACAAAAAGTATCACGCGGATGCCTGCCGATTGGGTATCCTTTTCCACATTCATCCGGTCTTCGGCGCTTTTGGTCAGCGCCACCAGGATGTCTGTGTTGCCCGACCAGACAAAGGTTCTGTCGATCCCCGGCGCATTGTCCGGTTCTTTGATGGCCGGTGAAGGAATCGTGTCGTGGGTAAGAAGGATAACCGGCAATCCGGGGGCTTTTTTCTTTATCCGGTGGCCCAGGGCGGCGGCGTCCATATCCGACAGCCTCGGCATGGTGATGACCATGTCAAAAGGTTTGTCGTCAAGGGCGGCAAGCGCCTGTTCGGCCGATGAAACCCAGGTCAGGCGCGGCGGCTGGCTGAGGTTCAGGCCCCGGTACTCATTGACGATACGCTCGGAGAGCCGGCAGTCCTCTTCCATGATCCAGGCATCATAGGGTGTCGATACCAGCAGAATATTGCGCACCTTACGGGCCATCAGCTCGTGGAACAGCTTGAAGCGGGAATCGGACTCATTGAAAAACGGTTTGGCGTTCAAGGCCATGGGCAATTACCTTGCAGCGAACCTTTCCGGCGGACAGCCGCGAAGCGGATTCCATTGTTCCCATACAACGGCCTCCCATCATAATCAATAAAACGTCAAAAGCCAACCACGCGATCTTCACGGTGGTTGCAATAGCGCTTGTTTCTGCCGCTGTGGTCTGGTAAGCTATTTGATACATTAGGGTAATCACATATTAGATGCAATCGCGGCCAGGTTTCATCGGCATCGGCAATGTGTTTTCAAGGCCGCTGCGAGCCCTTTTTGGCCTTACGGTCACTTCTCAAAACCGCTGGCGGCCCCACCCTGCGCAAGCGGAAATCGCGCCTGACGGGGCCCCGGCAGCGGGCCCGCAAAGTCTCGGATATCTGGTGCCAAGCGTTGAAGGGAGACGCTGTAAGCCATGCAAAAAAGAAAACCGCCAAAAGATAAGCGCAAATCAGATCCGTATTTGGATCGACGCTCCGGCCAAGACCGGCGGCAGACGTACGACATCGATTATTTCGCCGACGGGGGGCCTGAAAGACGACAGGATAAAGATCGCCGTGAAAACCGTGAACGCCGGGCGGGCTGCGTCCAAGTCACCCAGTGGTCGAGTGTCTGCGTGGATGATCCCTCTGCGGATGGCCCTTCCGGTTCGAACGGCAGCAAATGAACTATTCAGCCATTGACCCCGGCGTCGACAGCCGTGCCGAGGGATGAAGCGTAGCGCAGAAATCGGACTTCTTGCGGCACCGCCAAGCTTTCCCGAAGTTGTTTCCTTTACCATTCGATCCCCAGGGGTGGTCTTCCTGAGCAAGACCCGACACGCGGGATGCACATCTTTCTCCCAGCACAAGGAATACGCATGAACCTGAAGGTCAAACGCTATCCGTTTTATATCGGCATCACCACGCTGGTAGTGGTCATCGTCATCACCTTGACCGGGCTGTTTTTGTGGATCAGCCACAGGGAAAGCAAGGCGGCGGCGATCCACATGGCCGACCGGCTGTTTTCGGAAATCAACGCAAAGACCCTGGAGCGCTACGAGCGTACCTTGGAATCGGTGGCCGTGCTGGTCGGATTGGCTGCGCGCATCCCCGGTATGGCCACTGCCCCGGAGGAAGCAGGGACGTCACACCCAGGCATTGAGCTGATGATCAAGGCGCTGGATTTTTATGACTATATCTTCTCAACCTATCTTGGTTACGATAACGGCAGCTTCATCCAGATCGTTGCCGTTCGCGACCAACCGGAACTTCGCCTCCTGTTCGACGCACCGCCGGGAGCCGCCTATATCCTGCGCACCATTTTCACCGATTCCCAGGGTCTGAAGCAGCAGCGCTGGCGTTTTTTGAATCTGAAACGGCAGGTCATTGGAAAAATTGACAATCTGGATCCGGATTTCGACCCCCGCTCAAGGCCATGGTACATACAGGCCGGTAAGCTGGAAACAGCATTCTTCACCGAGCCGTATATTTTCAGTTCCACGAAAGTTCCCGGTATCACCTGTGCGCAGCGGCTGCTGAGCGGCGGCGGGGTTTTCGGTGCCGACATCACCCTGGACCGGTTTTCCATCTCGCTGGAAAGACAGAAAGTGTCGGACAATGGCAGGCTGTTCCTTTTCGACCGCACGGGTCGGGTCATTGCCCATCCCACAGAAAACCCAATCAAAACCGGTGCAGGGGAAACCCTGAGCTTTCTCACCGGTGAGGAATCGGCCGACCCACTGGTCAGGGCCATCGTTGCCGAATACAGAGCCCACCCGGAATACCTGCGCAACCGAACCCTTGAAATAATGATCAACAGCGCCACCTACCTGGTACGGTCAACGGCCTTCAAAACGGACCTGAAATTCGATCATATACTGGCCTCCACCGCTCCGTTGGCCGACTTTACCGGTCACATCCGGCGGATGCAGCAGCGGATTTATCTCTTCTCCGGTCTGGTGCTCCTGGTGGTAATGCCCCTGGCCCTGCTGGTATCGCGCAAGATATCAGGATCCCTGATTCAACTGGAAAAGGAGTCGAGGAAAATCCAGCAGTCCGATTTCTCCGAATCGAAACCCTTCGACTCCAGCATCAAGGAGATCCACTCCCTGATCAAGGCTTTTGTCTTGATGAAAAGCACCATCCGGGACTACACGGCTAGGCTGATCCAGGCAAAACAGGAAATTGAAGACCTGTTCACAGCCGTCACCGAACTCCTCGCCGGCGCCATTGACGCCAAATCCCCCTATACCGGCGGCCACTGCAAGCGCGTGCCGGTCGTGGCGAAAATGATAGCCATGGCAGCCCACGAGTCCACAGACGCCCCCTTTGCCAATTTCAGAATGGACGCGGAAGATAAGCGGCGCGAGTTTGAGGTGGCGGCCTGGCTGCATGACTGCGGCAAGGTCACCACACCCGAACATGTGGTCGACAAGGCCACCAAATTGGAGACGATCTACAATCGAATTCACGAGATCCGCATGCGCTTCGAGGTGCTGCTTCGGGATGCCGAGATCGATTTCTATCGCCAGCGCCTGGCCGGCAATGCCGACGGTGCATGCCTTGAGGCGCAACTGGAAAAGAGACACAAGCAGATCGCCGATGATTTTGCATTTGTTGCCGCCTGCAACATCGGCGGCGAATTCATGCCCGACGAGAAAATTGAACGCTTGGAGGAGATCGCCGCCCGCACATGGGTGCGCCACCTGGACGACCGCATGGGCATCTCCCAGGATGAAACCGCATTGAAAAACAGGCAGCCGCGCCCGACCCTGCCGGTTGTCGAGCACGTGCTGACCGACAAACCCGAGCATATCATTCCCAGACCCAACCCGGACCCCTTCGAAGGCAACACCTACGGCTTCAATATGGCCGTTCCCGAAAATCAGTACAACCTTGGTGAGCTTTACAACCTGGCTATCCGCAAAGGAACCCTTTCACCGGAAGACCGCTTCAAGATCAACGAACATATCATCCAGACCATTATTATGCTCAGGCGACTCCCTTTCCCCGAAAATATGAAACACGTGGCCGAAATCGCAGGGGCCCACCACGAGACCATGATCGGCAACGGTTATCCCCGGGGATTGAAAAAAGAGGAGATGTCCATTCCCGCACGAATAATGGCCATAGCAGATATTTTCGAAGCGCTGACCGCCGCGGACCGGCCTTATAAAAAACCGAAAACGCTGAATGAGGCCCTGCGCATCATGAGCCGAATGCGCAACGACAGGCACATCGATGCCGAATTGTTCGACCTGTTTCTACAAAGCGGGGTTTACCAGACTTACGCGGAACAGTTTCTGGACCCGGCGCAGATGGATGCCGTTGATATCCGGCACTACCTTTCCAGCAGCCACGCGTAAGCGGCATCTGCAGCCCGGCAGGGACGCAAACGTCTGGCGATCATGGCAACAGATGGTGCAGATGTTCAAGTCGCTTGGATCGTTTCTTGGCAAGGGTTTTCAGCACCCGCGACACCTCGGGCAATGCACGGATCTTCTCTGCGGCGTCGCTATAGTAGCGCATGGCTCGTTTTTCCAGTGAAATGGCCGCCGCCAGAATAGCTGCAGGACCCTTGCCTGCCGGATCCTCCACCGTTTCCTGATAGCTGTCCCGCACAAAACCTCGGATCGGTTCCAGGATCATCTCGGTAACGTTCTCCCGCCGGGTGCGCTGGACCGTAAGGATATTCTTACCGCCCTCTTTGGCAAACGCCTCGAACAGGTCCCGGTGTGGCGCCGCGGCCTCCGTGAATGCAGCCCGGCGGTAAAATTCCATATCGTCTCGCTCGACCATTTCGGCAAAATTCAGGATCGCCCCAAAATTGGTTAATGGCATCATCTTCCCTTTAAGATTCTATTGGCTGTTTAAACGGACTGCTGATGGGAAACGGGTCGTATCAACCCACCCCAACCATTTAAAACTCCCGGCATATCCAAGTTTATGGTGATATTGATCGCACCCGCAAGCGGTCCCGCCAATCCTTGGGGTCCCCAATCCGTGGATCCTTTAAGTGGGTTGCGAAACCTTTGATCCTAATACCACCGTTCGATCACGACCTTCATATCCGTGTAAAACAGAAAGCTCTCCTGACCATGGCCCTTGATGTCACCGAACATGGAATGCCCGGCCCCGCCGAATGGAAAGAAACTCATGGGCGCGGCAATGCCGATGTTGACGCCGATCATGGTCGGTTTGATCCGGTATTTAAACTCCCTGGCCGCCGCTCCGCTGGCGGTGTATATGCAGGCCGCATTGGCGAAACCGCGGGTATTGATCAGATCCACCACCGCATCCATATCCGCTGCGCGGACGATGCTCACCACCGGGCCGAAAATCTCCTCCTTGGCGATGGTCATATCCGCTGTAACGTTATCGAAGATGGTGGGCCCGACGAAAAAACCATCCGGGTAGCCATCCACCGCCACATCTCGACCGTCCAGGATCAGGTCCGCGCCCTCAGCGAGACCCTTTTCGATATATCCCAAAACCCGGTCCCGATGGGCTGCGCTGATCAGCGGCCCCATGAAGGTCTGCTCATCCAGGCCATTCCCCACGCTGACGGTCTTGGCGGCAGCGGTGAACTGCTCCACCAGGCGGCCGGCAATATTCCCCACCGGCACGAGGACCGACCCGGACAGGCAGCGCTGGCCGGTGCAGCCGAAAAAGGAAGTCAGTAGGGACGGCATACCTTGATCCAGGTCTGCGTCGGGCATGACGGCCACGATATTCTTGGCCCCGCCCAGGGACTGGACCCTTTTCCCCGTCTCCCCGCATTTGCGATAGATATACCGGGCCGTGGGTGTCGATCCGACGAAACTGATACCCTCGATATGGGGATGCGCGAGCATGGCATTGACCACGTCCCGCGAGCCATGAACCATGTTGATCACTCCTTCCGGAAACCCAACCTCGTCGACAACCTCCATGATGCGGGTTTGGGTCATGGGCACCTGCTCGGATGGTTTGAAAACGAAGGTGTTGCCGGTGACCACGGCATAGGGCAGAAACCACCACGGCACCATGGCCGGGAAGTTGTAGGGAGCAATGCAGCCAAAAACACCCATGGGCTGCCGGTGACCATAGCAGTCGATGTTCTTGGCAATGTCTTCCAATGTGTAGCCGGTCATGAGGGTGGTCACACCGGTAGCGTGCTCCACGTTCTCGATCATCCGGCGCACCTCTCCGCGGGCTTCGTCAATGGCCTTGCCATGCTCGGTGGTCAAGGTTTCGGCGATCGCTTCGAAGCGCGCCTCAAAAGCATCCTTGAGACGGAAAAGATACCTGGCCCGGCTCAACGGAGGCGTTTCCCGCCAGGATGCAAAGGCTTCCCGGGCGGCCTTGACGGCCCGGTCCACATCCTTGGCCGTTCCGTAGGCCACAGTGGCAATTTTCTTACCCGTTGCCGGATTGTACACGTCCCCGAATGAGGTCGAATCGGATTCCACCCATTCCCCGTCAATGTAGTTTTTTATCAAAGGTAAGGACATGGTCGCAATCTCCTCGAGATAAGATTATATCGGTTTACGCCAAAGGAATTTTATCCAACGAATGCTGTCGATTGTCGTTCAAGCACGATAGCCCTTCAAAGGCAATAATTAAATACTTACAACACCATCGATAAATCCCTTTTTCGGTTCCGCTGGACACTGAGAATTTTATTGACATTTTCCGGCGGCCTGATATTAGCTCGGTCAAGGTGCCACGAGGCTTAATAGGGAATCCCGTGCAAATCGGGAACGGTCCCGCCGCTGTAATCGGGGACGAAATTCGCACAGCCACTGTTCCATCGCGTGAAACGGGAAGGCGCGAAGAGTAGAACGATCCGAGAGTCAGAAGACCTGCCTGAACGATCCATCCTGCCACGAGAAATGAGGCGGATGACAACCGGAAAGGGTCAAGAAAGCTGGGTGCAGCCCTTCATGCGTGTATTTTGCATGAAGGGCTTTTTGTTTTAAACGATGGTTTTGCAAAGGAGATAAAGGATGCAAAGGGCAATTGGATTGTTGGTATTGACGATGATGCTGGCGGTGGCGCTGCCGATGCCCGCAAACGATGCTGCCGCAGGCGGGTACGGGCACAGCAGTGCCCCCGAAAAGATCGGCATCCTGCTGGTGGCTTTCGGATCGAGCGAAGCGTCCGCCCAGGTCTCATTCGAAAACATCGACAAGAAAGTGAAGACAGCCTACCCGGGCATTCCGGTCCGCTGGGCATATACATCCCATATCATCCGCGCAAAACTCCTTAAAAAGGGCCTGCATCTGGACTCTCCAGCCGTTGCCCTGGCTAAAATGCAGGATGAAAAATTCACCCACGTTGCCGTGCAGTCCCTGCACACCATCGGTGGAGAAGAGTTTCACGATTTAAGACGGACCGTGGAGGCCTTTAAAACCATGGGCGGAATCCGGCGAATTGTTCTGGGATACCCCCTGATTGCCGAGCAGACAGATATGGAACGCGCCGTCAACGCGATAATGAAGGTGATTCCCAAATCCCGCCGCGCCGATGAAGCCGTGGTACTGATGGGACACGGAACCCACCATCCCGCCAACGCTTTTTATGCGGCCCTGATGTTCCAGATCCAGCTCAAGGACCCCAACATCTTTGTCGGCACCGTTGAGGGGTACCCGGGGATCGGGCTGATAACGGATTTGTTGCTGCAGAAAAAAATTGACAAGGCATACCTGATGCCATTTATGTCCGTGGCCGGCGACCATGCGAAAAACGACATGGCCGGGGAAGGAGATGATTCATGGAAGTCGGTCTTGAGCAGAGCGGGAATTGACTGTGAAGTAATTCTCAAAGGCACCGCCGAGTACGATGATTTTGTCGACATTTGGGTCGGGCACCTGACCGGGTCGTTGAATCATTTTCAATAGGTTGGGTTCGAAATCGGTCCTGATAGAGGCGACAGCCGCCAAGCGCAATGCGCCGAGATTGGCTGCCAGCCATGTTTTGCAATGGTCAACGAAACGCATCTGTGTTATGGCTGTCCGGTCTGCCATCGGGTGCGGCGGTCATCACCAGCATGAACAACCGCTGCAATTGACATTCCCCGCAACACGCCGCGGGGCATGTCCTGCCTGCAACGGCAGTGCTGCGCAGCACCATATGGATGATAATCGATTTGCTGTCCGCGCGTTATCGCGGTTCATTCCACCCAAGAGAGCAGCCCCCCATGTCTTCATCCTCATCGGGTTCAGATCGCGACCCCCATCGATGGGTGGTCTTCACCGTGATCTGCCTGATCTATTTTTTGGTCTATTTCCACCGGGTCTCCACATCGGTGATCGTGCCGGACCTGCTGGCGGCGTTCAACACCAATGCAACGGCGCTGGGATTGATGTCCTCCATGTATTTTTACATCTACGCACTAAATCAACCTGTGGTTGGCTATCTGGCGGACCGTATCGGCCCACGGCGGGTAATTGCCTATTGGTCCATGACAGCGGCCCTGGGTTGTTTCATCTTCGGCATGGCGCCATCAATCGGTTGGGCATCGACAGGAAGAGCATTGATCGGGTTTGGTGTGGGCGGGGTTTATGTACCGACGGTCAAGGCGCTGTCCCAGTGGTTCAGGGAAAAAGAGTTCGCCACCATGGTGGGCCTTCTCATGTCCGTGGGCAATTTCGGTGCGGTGATCGCAACCACGCCGCTGGCCTGGGCAGCCGGCACCTGGGGATGGCGCCCCACTTTTTTCATCATCGGCGGCGTCACTCTGGCGATGGCTGTCCTGATGCTGACCGTCACCCACGATTCCACCCAGCAAACGCTGCCCGGTCCACAAGGCGATGCGTCCGGGGCACCATCGCCCGGTCTGGCACGCAACACGCTTACCATCCTTAATTCCCTGCAGTTCTGGCTGGTGGCGG
This sequence comes from Desulfosarcina sp., assembly GCF_046496365.1. Lineage (GTDB taxonomy): Bacteria > Desulfobacterota > Desulfobacteria > Desulfobacterales > Desulfosarcinaceae > Desulfosarcina. Next base: position 4,579 of record NZ_JAWOHB010000214.1, on the reverse strand, counting down.
CCATCTTCTTCGGTTTTTACGGAACGGCGGTGACCCTTCAGGGGTTGTGGGCCACACCCTTTTTAGTGGCCGTGCTGAACATCGACCGCATCCTGGCGAGCCAACTGAATATGTTGATCCCCATCGGTGTTATCATCGGTGCACCCTTTTTCGGATGGCTGCCCGATCGCTTCTCCCTGAACAAAGCCAGAATCCTGACAGTCATCTCGGCTGTCTACACCCTATGCTGGCTGGCCATCCTGGTGGTTTTCGAGCGCTTGGGCATCGTCGGATTCGCCGCGATCTTTGGCGTACTGGGCTTCGTGGTGGGCGGATTCATCAGCACCATATGGGGGATCATCCGTGAAAATACACCTTCTGAACGCCTGGGCCTGACCTCCGGCATTCTCAATCCGGCACCTTTCCTGGGCGTCGCCGCATTCCAGGTGCTCACCGGCAACATCATCGACCGTGCCGGCCAGGTCGGGGAGCACTATCCGCTGCCGGGATTCAAAAGCGCATTTCACGTCTGCCTGGTAGGCGCGGCGATCTGCCTGCTGCTGTCGCTGCTTATCAAAGCCAAACCCGCAGACGCAAACTGAGGTGACGGCCGATCGATGCCCATGGTGAAAAAATTGGCCTTGACGATCCGGTTATTTTTCACGCTGCGCGGAAGACCAGGACGAAGAACTTCAACGCCAAGACAGAACCGAACCTTGGCGATTGGATTGCCTGATCGGTTGGTTCACAACCCTCCGGCAAGTCGCCCCCAAAAAGCGGCGTGCGTGCGATAAACTATCTGCAACTGCCGGATCACGCAGCCAGGCCCGTGAAGCAGGGTTGCCGATGTCACTGGGCAGAGAAATCGTTCAAGGCGTGGGCAACATCCCGGCAAAGGGTCGCAAGCACCCGGCTGTGAGCGGCGGCTATATCCTCAAACCCGGAACCGGGCATCTTCTCTGAAAGGCTCGTCCGGCGGGACAACCCCGCCGCCGGGTCATCTTTGGCCCTGATTGTCCATACCACACTGAGTCGTATTTTTTTATCATCCGTGCCAATCAACTCGAAGAATGAAAAATCGACAACCATGTCCGGTTGAAGGCCCACCGGCCACGGTGCGCTGTAAACCCGGGCCTCGGCCAGGAGAAGTTGAAGGTTTTCGCCGATCACCCGCTGAATCATGCGGTCCGGATAATCGGCCCAGCGGTTAAGGGACGAGACCTCCAGGCGGTTTTCCCCTATTCGTTTGACCATTTGCGCCCGATTGATATATCCTGGCAGTTCAATCGGTTGGATGCCGACGCGCATATCCCGCATACCATCTGAATTTACTGAAGAGAACGGTCCGACAGACAGAGGGGTCAAGAAATAATATTTTACCGGTGGCGTCATCGACCGGCAGCCTGAAAAGAAAGCAATCAACACACAGCTCAAAGTGACGGTCCATAACGGGATACGGGTCATTGCTGGCTTCCTTTTCCGAAAACGATCGCATCGGGGTGACGTTCCAGGTAGTCGGCAAGGGCTTCTACTGCTCGGGCTGCTTCCTGAAGCTCCATCAGCAGGCGGTTCAGGTTGTAGACGATGGGTGCACCCTCGCCCAGAACGGTGTTGGCCGTGGCAAGGGCTTCCTCGCCCCGAGCCAGCGACTGCCTGGCCTGATCCAGCATGCCGTTGACTTTCGGCAGCGTGCCGCTATTGAAGCCGGATGTCACCTGCTTGAATTGGTTGAAGCTCTCGTCGATATTGTCAATTGCGCTTTCAAGGGTCTTGGATCCTAGCATGGCCTCCACCTGACGGGCAGCTTCACGGATATCCTGCAACGTCTCTTCCATGGGCAGCGTGTTGAAACGGTCCAGCAGGCGTTTGGCGGTCGCGGTAATCTCTTCAACTGTGTTGGGAATGGTAGGCAGCACCGGATAGACATCATCCGTGCGGAGAATCTGGGGTTCGGCCTCCGGGTGAATGCGCATGCTCACATAGCTTTGACCGGTGAACAGGTTGCTGGTGCGCTGCTGGGCCCGCAGCCCCTTGCCCACCAGCTTTTCCACCACGTTGTATTCGGGAGTCGCCAGGTTGCCTGACAGTTCGATCCGGTCCGGTTCGATGGCAATCAACACTGGGATCCTGAAAGTCAACGCGTCCTGATCAAACAGCAGTCGGATGCTGATCACCTCGCCGATTTTAATGCCGTAAAAGTCCACCGGCGAACCTGTCGACAGCCCCCGAACCGTCTCTTCGAAAAAGAGCAGATAATACTCGCGATAACTGTAGGTTGCGGCATTGGCGGCGTCACGGTTGTCATACAGGGTAAAAACCTGACTGGACGATGGCGGGAGTGCCCGCTTGACATCTTCGGCCGTAAAGAAAGAGATGCCGCCAACAAGAAAGCTGGCCAACGACGGTGTATCGATGCGGACACCGTCGGCGCCGATTTTCACATTCAGACCGCTGGCATTATAAAACCGCGAACCGTGTTTCACCTGGTTGTGGTAGGGCGCTTCCACGAATATCTCAAGCATTACACCCGTACCGTCCTTGGCCATATCCACATTGGTGACCCGACCGACTTTGACCTGCCGGTAGTAAACCGGTGATCCGATATCCAGAGACCCCAGGTGCTCAGCCCGCAGATTGAACTGCCGGCCAGGCGAATCCCTGAAAATGGCCGGTGGTTTTTCGCTCCCCTGAAATTGGTGCGTGGTCTTGCCTTTGCTGCCCGGCATCATACCGATATAGGCACCGGAAAGCAGGGTATTGATCCCGGACACCTCACCCACGGCCACCCGTGCCCGGACGATCCAGAACAGGGTATCCCCCGTGAGATGAGCGGCGACTTCGCGGCTCATTGCCGCAGTGACCAACACCTGGGAAAGATCTTCGCTGAGTTGAATGTTCTGGACCTTGCCGACGGTGACATCCTTAAATTTGATTTCAGTTTTACCGGGAACCAAGCCTTCAGCAGATTTGAAGACAATCGTGATGCTGGGTCCGCTCTCCCGAATCGCTTTAACCGACAGCCAAACCCCGATCAGTGCCGCCAGGAGGGGAATCAGCCAGACAATCGACAACCGTTTGCCGGCTTGGATCTCAGGCGCTGGTATCGGCTCGTCGAAAACAGGTTCAGTAGGCGGTTGCGTCATCGTTCTTCTCCAGCGCGTCCCAGATCAATCTCGGATCAAAACTCATGGCGGCGACCATGGTAATGACCACCACGGCAGCAAAATAAACAACGCCGATCCCCGCTTCGATGGTCGTTAAATAGCCCAGGCGGACCAAAGCGACCAGCACGGTTACGACAAAGACATCCAGCATGGACCATCGCCCCACCAACTCGGTAATTCGATAGAGCCGGGTGCGTTCTTCAGGTCGCCAGCGGGAGCTCCGCTGCACCGAAATGAGAAGTCCACTCAGGATGAGCAGCTTGGCGATGGGCACCACGATGCTGGCGACAAAAATGATCAGGGCAATGCCCCATGAGCCGGTCTGCATAAAGTAGATCACCCCGCTCAAAATGGTGTCGGATTGCGTGCTGCCCAAATAGGTGGTCAGGGTAACCGGCAGCAGGTTTGCCGGAATATAAAAAATAAAGGCGGCAATGAGAAGGGCCCAGGTGCGCATGATGCTGTTGGGCTTCCTGAGATGCAGCCGCGCACCACAGCGGGGACATCGGACACGCACCCGCCCGGTCATTGCCGGTCGCCGGATTAACAAGGCACAACGGAGGCAGTTATATAGACCGCAATTGGTGGCAGTAAGGGCCGCATTCAAACGGGTCATCGCCATTCATCCATCTTTGCCCATATGCCATGGGGATCCAAAAATGCACCGACCGCTGCGAGCACAAACACCAGAGCGAGAAAGGAGAACAGCGCCGTACCCGGGATGATGGTGGCCATTTTGGCCAGCTTGACCACTGATACCAGAATCCCCAACAAGAAGACTTCGGTCATGCTCCACGGTCTCAGGCAAAGGGCCAGTCTAAAAACATGGCGACTGGCCGGCAGGCGATATCCGCGTCTAATCGGCCAGAGCACATAGACCAGCGCCGCCAGCATCATGCAAGGCACGAGCATGCTGGTCAGCAGAACCAGTAAAGCCACTCCTGCCATGCTCTGCTGTGATAGAATGATCGTTCCGGTGATCAGGGTGGTTTCCAGGATGGTCCCCTGGGACTCCAACGACAAAAAAGGGTAGATATTGGAGATAAATAGCAGCAGCAGACCAGTAATGGCGCACGCCAGAGAGCGGTCAAGCGATTGCGGATGGTGGGCATACAACACGGCCCTGCATCGACTGCACCGGGCTTTGCTTTTTTCCGGCAGCGGTTGCATGCGGTGCAAAAGGTCACATTCATGGCAGGCGATCAGGCGTTGCGTCATAGCCAAGGACACCTTCAGGTCATGATCGTGATTATCTCCCTGAAAGCAGACATACCCGAATAGAACCGTCCACGGACCGGCACACGGCGCCACTTCAGGAAGCCGCACTCGAATTACCCGTTAAATAGCACCATTTCCGAATCCATGCAACATGGCGGGTTGAAAGTGTAGCGGGCTTGAAAGGTCTTAGTAGCGGCCATATCCGCTGAACTTATATG
>NZ_JAWOHB010000212.1:0-42102 GCF_046496365.1 Desulfosarcina sp. | reverse complement strand
AATCGATAATCAGTGGCAGAGAATTTCTCAATCGTTTCCCCAGAATCTTTTCCAATTGTTGGTCGATAATCCCAAGGTAACAATTGCTTGAATGCAGATCTATTCCGGCGTATAGTTTCATCGAGCACCTCCTGTGAACGGGTATAAATAATGAAAATGGCGATTTCCATTATTTATACATTTTGGAGGTGTTCTTTTCAAACTTTTCAGGCGGTAGTGACATTTCTCCGCAGGAAAATGTCACGCTTGAAAAGTAAACCGGGAAGTCATTCAATCGTCTCGGTTCGACAAGCTCTTTATATGGATATCAAAACTTTGATCTTGTGTAAATCTGCATGCTTGAAAGGTTTTGTAAGAAAGTCGAGATCAAGGCTTGCGAGTCCCGAGGAGCGAGGTGTACATGGAAGTACTCCGAGCGACGAAGGATGAAGTGTAACGCAGATATCGCCCTTCCTACGAAACCGTACTTATTTATTGCCCAGCAGCCCACTGAACACCACCCGCAAATCCTGATCGCTCAGCGACGGAATCCAGTCCTCCTCCTGTTCCTGACGATTTTTCAGACAGGGATGTGCGGACGAGGTTGCATCCGTGATCGAGCGGCTGATTGTACGGCAGCGTTCAGCGATCAATTCCAGGGGCAGGTGCAGGCGATTGTTTTCCACCCAACGCCCGCATTCGTCATGGGTGCCGACGAAGAGCAGGTAAAGATCTTTGCCCTGTTTCAGCGTAACCAGTCGATACCCGCCGCCCAAGTCAACCTTGCGACAGCCTTTGATGCGATCCTCGCCGTTGCGGGTAAAGTTACAGACGTTTGACGAGGGCAGCCGGCCACATTCGGCTTCGGCGATGATGGCCTCCACCCGGTCGACGACCAGGCTTTCTCTCCGGCCGCCTTTTCTCAGCGCGGCCAGATTTTTTTCCAGCTTCGGGTCCAGATGGATGCGTTCAATCATGATGATTGTCCCTCCAATGCCTGGGGCGGGTGTTTGACAAAGCGGGCTGCCGGACCCAACGCCCGGATCGCATCCGTCACTTCATTGACCACCCGGACGAATTTGGTGGACTCGGCGGACGATATCCACGAAAATTGCACCCGGCCCGATTCGACGCCTATGAAGGTGAGCAGATTGACCAGCAGGGCGAATTTGCGGCGGGCGTAATAGTTGTCTTCGATGTAGTTGCAGTCCCCCGGGTGGCAGCCTGACACCCAGACGCCGTCAGCGCCTTCCCGCAGGGCGGCCAGGATGAATTTGGGGCTCACACGGCCGCTGCAGGGCAGGCGGATGATGCGAATGTTGGCCGGATACTGAAATCGGCTGACACCGGCCAGATCAGCAGCGCCATAGGTGCACCAGTTGCAGAAGAAAGCGAGGATCTGGGGTTCCAATGGACGTGAAGTCACTGCGCCACCTTTTCAGGCAAACGGATTGGGCGTTCCCGGCTCACCGGGCAGCCATGCGTCTTTCAAGTCATCGCCCAGATACTCCCGTTCATTTTCGGCCAGGATGCCCAACGACAGCGCGATGATCGTCCACAGGTGGGTCACATGATAGTTGCCGCCGAAATGGTCGGCCAGATCGTGAATCTGGGCGTGGCAGTCCCTTTGGGCCGCTTCTCCCGGGGCCACAGCTTGCGGGCTTCGAAAACCAACGCGGAAATGTTGATCTCCATGGGGCATACATAGGTGCAGCGGGTGCACATGGAACACATCCACACCCAGGGATGACCGGCAATCTCGTCATCCAGCCCCAAAGCTGCCATGCGTAGGAATTTGCGTGGGTCCATGCCCTCAAGCCCGGTGGCCGGACAGCCCGAAGCGCAGGCGCCGCAGGTGAGGCACAGGTTCAGGTTGCCTCCTTTGGGGAGAAGTTTTTTCACCTTTTCAATGAAGGCGCTTTGGCGGTGGGGTTGGATTTTTATGGCTTTGGCTTCATCCATGGTCACTCCTTTCGGGTGTTTGTTGTCAGGCTGCCGAAAAACGATGGCGTTTGACGATACGGCGTTAAAATCCGGCTCGAGTGCTCATTTATCTCCTGTCATTTGAGCGTGTTTGCCGAATTCAGACTAGTCTTGAGAACGTTTGGGCTACCGACATGGTGCGCAGGAATGCGGCATTCCGGTTTTATACAGTGCATACCAACCCGGGCAGCGAACCTGGGCACCGTCATGTAAAACCGAAAAACCGAAACATGGATGAATCCTCGGGGTAGGCGGTTGAATATCAGCCACCCAATCTCTCAACCCAAGTAAAAAGTCCAATTTATTGTTTCAATGCTTCAGGGTGTTTGTATAGATATTAACTGTTTGACTAATCAGGTATCCTAATCTAATCAATCTGACCACTTTTGATCATCTATGCCGGAAAGCCCATAATGCCTCTGCTTATTTGGATGTATCGACTCCTGCGCTGGTTTCTTGGCGGCCTTTTTATCTATTCCGGTGCGACCAAACTCCTGACACCCCAACTCTTTGCCGTGCTGATCGAAGCCTATGGAATTGTTCCTGAAGGCCTGCTCATGCCTGTGGCCGTGATCCTGCCGGCACTGGAGGTGCTTGCCGGCGTCGGGCTGCTTTTCGACATCCACGGCAGTCTTGCCGTGGTTGCCGGTTTGCTGCTGCTGTTTGTCGCTATCCTGGGATACGGCATCTGGATGGGCCTGGATGTGGATTGCGGTTGCTTCGGCCCCGGGGATCCGGAAGCAGAGGCATTCCACGGACTCAGGCCGGCCTTCTACCGGGATATGGTCATGCTGGCGGCAGTCGTTTTTTTATATGGATGGCGTCGATACCGTCGTGTGCAAACCACAAAAATATCCCTGTTGATGGAAAAATGGTTAACTCGTTTCGATCGACATATTTTTGATGAACATTAAACCATGAGGAGAACGGATGATGCTTACGGGTAAATGGATGCTGAAACTGACGATGATTGGTGTTCTGGTGATTGGCCTGTCGTGTCCCGCAATGGCCTTGCTCGAAAACAAATTCGAAAAGGAAGTGGAGAAAGAGGCCGGTGCGGTTAAGCTCGTCCGGGAAGTCCAGCGTGGCGGTTACGATCTGGTTACGACAGAGGAACTCAAGGGCTGGATGGACAGCGGCAGGGATATGGTTGTCGTGGACACCATGCCCTATGAGGACAGCTACAAAAAGATGCATGTGCTGGGAGCGGTTCAGTTTTTGTTTCCCATTCCGGACATGGACGCATGGGACACCAAGGAGACTGACGGCAAATCCCAGGATGATTTTATTCAGCTGTTGGGCAGCGACAAAGACAAGGCCATCGTGATTTACTGCGGTTTCGTCAAATGCACGCGCAGTCACAACGGTGCCGCCTGGGCGGTCAAACTGGGCTATAAGCATGTGTACCGCTATTCCGGAGGTGTCTTTGCCTGGAAGGGAGCCAAGTATCCGGTAGAGAAAGTCGAGTAGCCGCCATTTGGAACCAGTGAGCAATTTCATGAGTGATGCGAGACAAACGCGCGACCCTGCAAGCGAGGCGGTGATCGCTGCTATCGCGGATCGCGCCCGCAACTTTTATGAGACTCGGCAGATGTTGTGCACCGAGGCGGTGGTGGCGGCCCTGAACCAGGGGCTGGGCGGGGGATTGACCGAAGCCCAGGCCACGGCGGTGTCGGCACCCTTTTGTATCGCCATGGGAGAAAGTGGCTGTGTCTGTGGCGCTTTAAGCGGTGCCGTCATGGCCACCGGCTTGTTGTTGGGCAAAGATGGTGCTTTCCTGCACCGTCAGAGTATGCGCGACAGTGCCCGCCAGTTGCATGACCGGTTTAAATTCGCCAATGGCGCCACCTGCTGCCGGGTATTGTCCAGGAAGGTCAAACACAACAAAAAGGAGCATTTCCAGCAGTGTGCCGGTCTGACCGCCCAGGCAGCCGAAATGGCGGCGCGTCTGGTTCTGGAAAAGCGTCCCGAATTGGTCAAACAAGCGGATAACGCATTTATCAATCGGCGGCAGTCGTCTATCGGAGGTGTACTGTCGCGTCTGGTGCATTTGTTTTCACGTTAAGGAGAACAGCATGAGCGACGATTACAGGCAGATGTGGAAAGACTTGGGATTGGATCTCGATGCCCATGATGCCCTGCTCGGCGTGTTGGGGCAAGGGTATCAGCAGGTGTTTCTGTCCCAGCAGGATCGTCCCGAGGGGATGGCCTATTTTGACTTCGTCATGAGTGAGGTCCACGGTCTGCGCATCAAGGAGTTGCTGGACGAGAAAGCGGCCGGTCGCAAGATCGTCGGCAGCTACTGCGTGTTTGTGCCCGAAGAGATCGTTCTGGCGGCCAACGCCACCTTGGTCGGCCTTTGTTCAGGGGCCGATTTCGCTACGGAGGATGTGGAAAAACTGCTGCAGCGCAACACCTGCGCCCTGATCAAGTCTTCCTTCGGTTTCAAGATCGGCAAAGTCTGCCCGTATCTCGAAAGCGCCGACATGATCGTTGGTGAGAACACCTGCGACGGCAAGAAAAAGGCCTATGAAACCCTTGGCACCCTGGTCGACAATCTCTATGTCATGGACCTGCCGCAGGTTAAATCCGAAAACGGCAACGCACTGCTGAAAGCCGAATACCGGCGCTTCAAGGCGGCGGTCGAAATTCTTACCGGTGTCGCCGTTACCACCGAATCGCTGAAGCTGGCAATCCGGACGGTCAATGCCAAACGCGCGGCCATTCATCGGCTCTCATTGCTGCGCAAGGCCGACCCGGCGCCCATTTCCGGCCTGGACGCCCTTTTAGCCAATCAGGTGTTCTTTTACGACAATCCGGCCCGGTTTACCGATTCGGTGAACAAGATATGCGATGAACTGGAGAAGCCGATAGCGGCCAAACAGGGCGTTTTTCCGGAAAAGACGCCCCGTATTTTGGTCTCCGGCTGCCCCCAGGCGGTGCCCAACTGGAAGCTGCCCATGATTGTTGAAACCGCCGGTGCCGTGATTGTCGGCGAGGAATCCTGTGTGGGCGAACGCGGTACCCGCAATCTGACGGACGCCTCGGGGCAGACCGTGGACGAGATGCTCGACGCCATCGTCGATCGTTACTTCAAGGTGGACTGCGCCATTTTCACGCCCAACCCGGACCGCCTTGCGCATATCCAGCAGATGGTGACCGATTATAATGCCGACGGCGTGATCCATTATGGATTGCAGTTTTGCCAACCCTATCTGATGGAGTCCATCCCGGTCGAAAAAGTCCTTGAGGAAAAGAATATTCCCTGCCTGCGCATCGAGACCGATTACAGCATGGAAGATGTCGGCCAGCTGACGACAAGGGTTGAGGCGTTTGTCGAACAACTTCGTTAGTGTCCATCCATAAATGGCATCTTTTGGTCCAGGTCGGCGTTCTCGCTCCTTTGCAATCCTCGACGTAACGCCGCGACGCCTGCGGTTGCAAACTCGTTGCGGCCTTGGCCTGAACCAAAATCCACCACTTTTTGACGGACAATAGTTCGGGTCAACCAGCCTCAACTTCCGGATTGACATGATATTGCCTGAGGATTTCCAAGTGAGTATTCGTTTTGCCGGCATCGACATCGGCTCACGGACCATCGAGCTGGTGGTGGTCGATGAAGCAGGGAAAATTGTCGACAGCGTTCAGACTGATACCGGTTTCGACCCCATGACCCAGGCCAGGAATCTCATCGACGGGATGGCTTATGATCGCATCATGGCCACCGGGTACGGTCGCAGCCTGTTCGAGATCTCCTTCGAGGCGGCGACGGTCACGGAGATCAAGGCCCATGCCCGCGGTGCGCGGGCCTTGTTCCCCGAGATCCGGACGGTGATCGATATCGGCGGGCAGGACAGCAAGGCCATTACGCTGTTCGACACCGGCAAGGTCAAAAAATTCGAGATGAACGACCGCTGTGCCGCCGGCACCGGAAAGTTTTTGGAAATCATGGCCAGGACCCTGAGGTTTGGAATCGAGGACTTCGGGCAGGAAGCCCTTTTGGCCGATAGAGAGCTTAGCATCTCCAGCATGTGCACGGTGTTTGCCGAATCCGAGGTGACCTCCCTGATTGCCAAGGGAGAAAGCCGCCGGGAAATTGCCCGGGGACTGCACGCCAGCGTCATCCGCCGGGTCGCCGGGATGATCAACCGGGTCTCGTCGCAAGGGGACATCGTCTTTACCGGCGGCGTCGCCAAGAACCCCTGCATGCAAACACTGCTGGAAGCCAAGCTATGCCGAACCATCCGCATCCCCGACGATCCCCAACGGGTCGGTGCCCTGGGTGCGGCCTTGCTGGCCCGCGACCAGTCGACTGCGGATACGCCATGAAGCGAAGTAAAAGAGTAATGGAGACTCATGTCGAGGAGAGAAGAGACGATGGCAAAAAATGGTTTCGATTGGTAGTCATTTTGCTTCAGGAACATGGCCTTTCCTTTGAAACTGGCCGGCCTGCGCGACAGAACCGTCATCGCGGAAAGGATACGAACGGCGCTGGAGCAGACTTTTTTATGGGAAAAGGTGAAAGACCGACTGGAAAAGAGCGCCCTGGAACTCTCCGGCGGGCAGAAGCAGCGGCTTTGCATCGCCCGGGCGTTGATTCTGGAGCCGGAGGTGCTGTTGTGCGACGAACCCACCAGCTCCGCTCCCTGGACACGAAAGCCGCCGGGGTTATCGAAGATCTTCTCGTGCACCTCAAAAAACAGTGTACGATCCTGGCGCCCGGAGCAGGTCGGTCGGATTGCCGACCGCATCCTGATGCTCCGGGATGGCCGGTTGACACAGGTACCGCAAGGTACAGCCGGATGCGACGCCTGCGCATCACCATCCCATCCCCAATTTTAACAACGGGTTGAACCTTTACTCGTCCGCAATCCAATGACCAATAGAAAAGCGCAACAACATGGTATGAGCATTTTCTGTTGTTGTGCCGGTGTTCATCTTCTCTTTTTCTACTATTGACAAAATGACTGAGTGGTCCGCGGATTCCATTTGCAGCAATCATAAAGAAAAATACAACCATCAATAATCCGCACCAATTTTTTGATCTCACCGTAATTCTTTTTCTATTTAATCGTTAATTTCGGATTTCATTTTCGAGTGTGCGGAACAGGATGATTCAGGTCCCCGGATGTATTGACATGGCTTACGAACGCGATAATCGGGCCGGATCAGCCAAAGAACGTCCATTATTTTCCAATTGTGAAGCCACTCAGCTACAACGGGTGAGACCCCATTTGTCAGACAAAGGTAGAACATAGATCTTAATGAGCCAGGTGTAATCTAATTTTTCGGTTTTTTACCAATCCGTTAACATTTCTTATCTTAAGTTGGTCGCCGATTTTGTTGCCGGCATGGGTGAATCGTTTCATCTCGACTCGTCGCCGGCGTCGAGCACACGCTTCAACGCGGCCGGGATTTTGCCCACGATGGCCTCGATTTGGGTGGCGGGCGTGGGGTTGGCCAATTGCCCGGCCAGGCGGTTGGCCCGGGCAGCCAGGATGGCGGCCCGGTCGATGGACATTCCGGTGGCCGCCAAGGCAGCGGCCAGGCCGGTCAGGGTGTCGCCGGTGCCGCCCATGGCTTCCATGGCCGGGCAGGCCGGAGCATCCACGGTTTCGTGGATCCCCCGGGCATCGGCCAGATGATCCGTGTGACCCTTGACCAACAACCATCGGGCAGCATTGCCATTCCGGTAGGCCCGCGCGATTAGTTCGGGCACCTTGTCCTCCTGATGCAGGATAAAGCCGCGGGTGTAGAATGGATGCGGCGCCTCTTCGTCCGCCAGAAAGGCCAGCTCGCCTGCGTCAGGGGTGAACAGATCGTAGTTTTCGGCTTGCCCGCTCATCTTGGCCGCGTACATGAACCCGGCGTCGGCGATCAGGACCGGCCGGGGGAGAATTTTTTCAACGGCGAACAGGACGCGGTTGTGCCAGTCCACGTCCGGCTGCAGGTAATGGAAGACCAGCACCGTCCAGGGAAACCGGGCCAATGACCGTTCCATGTGGGCGTAAAGCGTGCGGCTGCCATCGCCGCGGCCGATGTCGCCCACCAACCATGCTTCTACCGGCGGCAGGTGCAAAACCGTTCCGGCCGCCAGGACAGCGCCCACCAGGGCCGGGGTGCCGCGATGGATTTCGATAGTGCGGCCAGCAACCGATAGTCGGTTGTCTTTCATTCGCACCGGTCCGCTGACCAGTGGAAAACCGGCATCCGGAACCGTGCCTACGATGCAGAGCATTGGCGGCAGATCTCCTCATGGGCCAGTGCCAGGGCGTAGCCGCAGAGGGTGTGGCCAATATCGCGTGGTTTCGGGGCCTCCCAAAGGGATTTGCCAAGCATTGCCTGCGCCAGATAAGGGACATCCGGACACCCGCCCCCGGAAATGTTGACGATGGTTTGCGAACGCTTTTCGATGCAGATTTTCATGTTGGCGGCCCGCACCATCAGCCAGGCCCCGTAGTCGACGGTCTGAAACAGATCCACCGGCGCCAGCAGCGGCCCGGTCACCGGCACCATCTCCAGCGGCGGCGCGCCGGCCTTGTCCAGCAGACGCATGATTTCGAGCCGCTCGATGAGGGGAAACTCGATCACCAGGTCGCAGCCGCGCCGTATCTCCGGCGGCGGCCCCATTACCCGCACCGGCCAGCCGGCTGCTTTCAGACAGTTTTCGGCCTGAATCACCTCGCTGGTGTTTTCAAAGACCAGAATGCCGCGGTCAGCCCTGGGCGGAGTCGAGACTTTCCCTTGGCCGCCCCTGGCGCCGTTTTTAAAAAACGAGAAAAAGCCCATTTTACTTCCTCATCACCGTGATCTTGTAGCCTGCTCCGTCGGGCTGGATCTCTTTGACGCTGCAACCCTGGCTGACAGCCGCACGGCTCACATTCTCCTTGGATGTATCGGTATCCACCAACACGACGATTTCCTTCTCAGCGCCCGCCTTGATTTCGTCAAGGATCAGCAGCACCGGTTGCGGGCAGGAAAGCCCGCGGGCATCGACAATTTTTGACATTGTACACCTCCCTCGACTGGCATTGAAGTCAAATTCTATCTGGCGGTTTGACGCATGCTAAACCCGATGAAAAGACACACCGCCATGCCCACGACCACGGCCGCCACCCCATGAGGGCCAACCCCCGTGGGCGAGCTGGCCAGCCCGAAATTGTGGGCAAACCCCGCGCCGACGATCATTCCCAGCACGAACACGGCCGCATCCCCGTCGCCCTCGCCGGAGAGAAACAGCTGCCGGCCGGGGCAGCCGCCGGCCAGGGCGAAGGCCAGACCGGCCAGCATCATGCCGGCGAAGTTCCAGACGTGCATGGTGTGGGCCACCGGTTGACCGGCAAAGCCCGGGTGAAACTGCCCCACGGCCAGGTTGGTGAGAAAGGCGAAAACCACCAGGCTGATGAATCCGGTCAGCAGGTGAACCTGGCCGAACAGAACCAGATCCCGGATGGCGCCCATGGTGCAGAACCGGCTGCGCTGGGCCAGAAATCCGATGCCCAGCCCCACGATCAGGGCCAGGAACAGGGGGGCGTGCATGGCGCCCGGCCCTTTCAAGCTGTAGAACAGAATGCCGCTGTTTGGCTGGTCCTGGACCTGCGGGAAAACCAGCATGAGGACCAGAAAACCCAGCATGATCAGCGGCAGCATCCACCCTACCGTGGTATGGGTGCTTTGGGTCCGCCCCAGGTTGTAGCCCTTTTTGAGAAAAAGGGTGCCGATCCAGATGCCGGTGGTCAGCCCCAATAGGCCCAGGATGGCATTGCCGTCGCCGCCGGCCAACCGAAGCACGGCCCGCCAGGGGCATCCCAGGAAGACCAGGGCGCCGATCATGGCCCACGCACCGAGAACGAAGCGTACAATGGGGGCCGACCCCACCCGGGGCCGGAACTCCTTGAAGAGATAGGCGGCAATCATCGACCCAATGACGAAACCGATGATTTCCGGACGCATGTACTGCACCACCGCAGCCCGGTGCAGCCCCAGGGCGCCGGCGATGTCGCGTTCGAAGCAGGCGACGCAGATGCCCATGTTTCCTGGATTGCCCAGTTTCTGCAGCAATGCGGCCAAAATGCCGATAACCCCTCCCACACTGACCATTCCCCAACGACCGGCAAAAAAGTTTTTCATAATGTCCGCATTCTCCTTTCCACGAGTTGCAGGCGGCTGTTTATTGTGAGCATTAACCCATTTTCACGAAACACTGCTGAAGTCTAATACATAATTTGGATGCGTCGCCAAGGTGGTATTGAGACTTCCAATGATTCAATGCGTCAATGGCAGGCTTTTATCTTTCCATCATTTTCTTTGACCGTGCTCAGTCATAATGCGTATAATCGGCGATGATAAAAAACCTTGGAAAGATTCAATGGTGGTATAAACTGCTGAAGGCAACTTTCGTCTTTAAATTTCGGTAAAAACAGAAAAAGGATTCACATCTATGTGCTTTATTATCCGCTTGCTGATTATCATTACAATTGCATCACCGGTTATGGCCGGAGAATTTCCAATCGAGGGCACGAAGGGCACCAAACTCTCAGCCGTGCAGGTTGCTACTTTCGATGAGCCCTGGGCCATGACTTTCCTTCCCGATGGCACGCTTTTGGTGACCGAGAAGAGAGGGGTGCTGTGGCATGTTACCAACGACGGATCGAAAACAGAAGTGCAGGGCTTGTGGAAAGTCGCCTATGGCGGTCAAGGCGGTTTGGGCGATGTGGTGCTGCATCCTGATTATGTACGCAACTCCTGGGTCTATTTGTCTTATGCCGAACGTGCGGATGATGACGCCACAATCGGTGCGGTGGTGGTTCGTGCAAGGTTCGATCTAAAAAACAGGCCGCTCACGCTTGCATCAGTGGAAAAACTGTGGGTTCAGGAACCAAAAGTTACTGGAAAAGGACATTACAGCCATCGCATCGCGTTCGGCCCTGACGGTAAAATGTTCATCACCTCCGGAGACCGCCAGAAACTTACACCGGCCCAAAATTTTGACGGGCATCTTGGCAAGGTGTTGCGCTTAAACGACGACGGAACGGTGCCCAATGATAATCCGTGGCAGGATCGTGGCGAGATTGCCGCGCAATTTTGGACCATTGGCCACCGCAACATGCTGGGCATCGATTTTGATGCCAATGGACGTTTGTGGGTCCATGAGATGGGTCCGCGCCACGGTGATGAGTTGAATTTGATCATTGCCGGCAAAAATTATGGCTGGCCGATCGTATCGAACGGTGACCACTACTCGGGTGTGCCGATCCCCGATCATGATACCCGTCCTGAATTCGAAGCCCCTCGGAAGTTTTGGGTACCCTCCATTGCACCGTCCGGTTTTGTAATTTATGACAGTGACATGTTCGCCGATTGGAAAGGCAGCGCGGTTATCGGTGGCCTGATATCAAAAGCCCTTATTCATGTTAATTTAAAAGGAGACACGGCCGAAGAAGCCGAACGCTTTAAATGGGGTGAGCGCATACGCGAGGTTGAACAGGGACCCGAAGGGGCTTTGTACGTGCTCGAAGACGGTTCCGGAGGCCGTCTTCTAAAGTTGACGCCCAGCCGTTAAACCGAGCAGGCCTGAAAAAACCGGAGATGAAATGGAAGGCGCCGAATTCTTGTTGAAACAAAAAGCCGGCCAGGCGGCGGTTGAATTTGTCCAACCGGGCATGGTTGTTGGCTTGGGAACCGGCAGCACGGCAATCTGGGCGGTTCACTTCGCTGCGGTAAGGATGGAAAGAGGGTTGTGACGGACCAGGGCAAATGCATACTGGATTGTCGATTCGGACCGGTTCGGGATGCCGCCGCCTTGGCTGAACGACTCAAAGGCAGGTGCGGAATCGTAGAACACGGACTGTTTCCGGGGATGGCGACCGATCTGATCGTTGCCGGGCCCCAAGGCATCGATCACCGCACCGCAGCTAACAGACACCGGACCTGACGCAAATGGGAAAAACGAAGGATGACGCATTGGCGGAAAACGAGCGCAAACCTTTCATCGACAACTGACGCGGCAAAGGGGTGCCCATCTACGGTTGATATGGAAATTAAACTGAGATAAAACAGAACCAAAATAGCAGAAGGGACACCGATCTGAAGCTTGACGCAATTATTTGAAAAACAAGTAAATTGTTTGCATAACCCCAACTACCGCTCCGGCTGAAAATTCTGTCATGGCACTGGTTCGCCTGCAAAAATTTCTCTCCGAAGCCGGGGCATGTTCCCGGCGCAGGGGCGAGGCCCACATCCTTGCCGGAGACGTCACCGTCAACGGCAAAGTGGTGGTCGCACTCGGGACCAAGGTGGATCCCGATGGCGATGCGGTGCATCTCAGGGGCTTGCCGGTAGGCAAATCGGATCGATACGTATATGTGATGCTCAACAAACCCGCCGGCGTCGTGACCAGCTGCAAGCACCAAGGCGAAGCAGTGGTAACGGATCTGGTAAACCTGCCCCAGCGGCTTTTTCCGGTGGGACGGCTGGACAAAGCGTCAACCGGTCTGCTGCTCTTGACCAATGACGGCCGCATTCACCACCGACTCTCCCACCCGTCCTTCGATCATGAAAAAGAATACGATGTAACGGTGCAGTGGCCGTTGAGTGCCGAAGCCCTTGCGGCCATGGGAACAGGCCTGCCGCTTTCCGGTGCCATGACCCGTCCGGCAAAGGTTCACCGCGTCTCCAACCGCCGGTTCCGCATCGTACTGCTGGAGGGGAAAAACCGTCAAATTCGCAGAATGGTCAAAAAGGTGGGCAACCGGGTGGTCGCTCTGGAAAGAATCCGCGTGGCTGATTTAAAGTTGGGCGGTCTGTCACCGGGAGCCTGGCGGCATCTGAGCCCGCGCGAAACGCGGCAGCTGCTGAAACAACTCGAGTTGAAATAGGCCCTGTCCATGTATTACGAAGGCCCCATCTATCGCCCCCCCAGTGAAGCCAACTCGCTGCTGGTTCAGGCCACCGTCGGCTGCCCGCATAACCGCTGCACCTTCTGCATGGTTTACAAGAACGGTCCCAGATACCGGGAGCGGCCGGTCGGGGATATCGTCGCCGACCTGGATGAAGCCCGGACGCTTCATGGCAGCGGCGTCCGTGCACTCTTTTTTCCGGCGGGCAACACCATTGCCATGCCAACCGATGCCCTATGCCGCATCTGTGCCCATGCCCGACAAATCTTCCCGCATCTCGAACGCATTACCGTTTACGGCTCCAGCCAGTACATCCACAAAAAAGGCCCCGATGATCTCAAACGTCTGGCCGATGCGGGGTTGAGCCGCATCCATGTGGGTCTGGAGTCCGGCGACGACGTGATCCTGAGGTTGATCAAGAAGGGTTGCTCGGTCAGGCAGCAGGTGGAAGCCGGGCGGTGGACCATGGCCACCGGCATCCAGTTGAGCCTATACGTCGTCCTGGGCATCGGCGGTTTATCAAGAACCCTGGCGCATGCCTCCCGGACAGCCGATGCGCTCAACCGCATCGCCCCAGATTTTATTCGTCTGCGTACCTTCGTGCCCAAGATCCGGACACCCCTGCTCAAGATGGTTGAAAGTGGCGCCTTCGAGATGCTGGGACCCCACGGGGTGCTGAGAGAAGCGGCCACGATGATCCGGCTGCTGGACGCCCCCTCGCGACTGACCAGCGACCACTACACCAACTACATTAACCTTGAAGGCCGTCTGCCCGGTTGCCGCAACCGACTGCTGGCACAGATCGACGATGCCCTGAAACGGCCGGAAACGGACTACCGGCCGTTTTTTATCGGTGATCAGTAGCTGAAAAGTGATGGGTTGGATGCTGTAGCTGGTGCTGGGCCATGTGATTGTTATTTTATCCCGGTTGGATATGGTGTATACAGATTCACCGTTGCAAACGGTCGAAGCCATGCGGGCGAATGCCGGAATGTAAAACCAACCGATTGAAACCAAGGAGAAGCGGGTGATGTTGACCTTTGATGCGCTGACGGCGAAACAGGAAAAGATCGGGGTGGTCGGCCTGGGCTATGTCGGGCTGCCCCTGGCCGTTCATCTTTCGCGGCATTTCAATGTAGTGGGCTATGACTTCAAGTCCAGCCGAATCGCCGAGTTGAAGTCAGGCAAAGACCGCACCTTGGAGGTTTCCGATGAAGAGATGGCTGTCGCCAGGGTCACGTATACGGACGATCCCACGGTCCTTGGCGAGTGCCGGCTGATCATCGTCGCCGTTCCCACCCCCATCGACCAGTATCGTATTCCGGATCTGACGCCCCTGCGCAGCGCATCCGAATCCACGGGACGTTATCTGACCCAGGGCAGTTGTGTGGTATTCGAATCCACGGTTTACCCCGGGGCCACCGAAGAGGTTTGCGTACCCATCCTCGAAAAGGAGTCGGGGCTGCGCTTCGGCACTGATTTTACGGTCGGATATTCGCCGGAACGGATCAATCCCGGGGACAAGGTGCACACGGTGGACAAGATCATGAAGATCGTTTCCGGTTCCGACACGCGTACGGCCCGACTGCTTGAAAAGGTATACGGCAGCGTGGTCAAGGCCGGCATCCATGTGGCGCCCACCCTCAAGGTCGCCGAAGCGGCCAAGGTTATCGAGAACACCCAGCGGGATCTCAACATTGCCCTGATGAACGAGCTGTCCATGATTTTCGACATCATGGGCATTGACACCATGGCGGTTTTGGCCGCGGCGGGCACAAAATGGAACTTTCTGCCCTTCAGGCCCGGACTGGTGGGTGGTCACTGCATTGGCGTCGACCCCTATTACCTGACCTTCAAAGCCGAATCCATCGGCTACCATCCGGAGATGATCCTTGCCGGCCGGCGGATCAACGACGGCATGGGCAAGTATGTGGCCGAGCGGGTCGTAAAGCTGATGATCCAGGAAGGCAAACAGATCAACCAGACGCGTGTGGGCGTGCTGGGCATCACCTTCAAAGAGGATGTTCCGGATCTGCGCAATACACGGGTCGTCGACATTATCGCCGAGCTGGAGGATTACGGGATCGATGTACTGGTCCACGATCCGTTGGCAGACCCCAGCGAAGCCAGGACCTATTACGGTGTCGAGATGAAGGCCCTGGAGCAGCTCGAGGGTGTTGACGCCGTGGTGGTGGCCGTTTCCCACCAACCCTACCGGGATATGGGGCTGGTTCGTCTGGCCGGGTTGTGCGGCGGAAAACGGGCCGTGGTCGTGGACGTCAAAAGCGTTTTTGATGCAGACATTGCCCGGAAAGCGGGCATCACCTACTGGCGTTTGTAATTCCAAGCCGCCTTCGTGTGCGGCAGTCAGGATCAACTACGCGTAATAGCCCATAAATTCGCCGCATTTGCTGTTGAAGAAATCCATGGCCTCTTCCACGGTATCGAAGATGATCCAATCTCGCCTCAGGGTCCGACCGGCCCGTTGCCTGATTCTTTCGATCTCAGTGTTTCCGAAATACTCGAAGTAGTCATGGTACTCGGTGGTCAGTTCGTGCTTTCTCATGGTATCTCTCCGCATAAGGGTTGTTCGATGATAGGGTTGGAGCATAACATCGGGTTGTGACAGATCCGGTCACGGCGCGTTGTTTTTTTTCGTTGTAGTTAAAAAAAATGGTCGCTATGGTGGTGGTCGATCGAATTTTAAATCCAAAATGAACCTTAATCAGGCTGAACTGCCGGCAGGAAAGGGTATCGGGGAAGGGACGCAAAGATGGAAGCTATCAGAAATGTGGCTCGTGAACGGATGAAAGGATATTGTCGGGTGTGTCCGGTCTGCGATGGCCGCGCCTGCGCAGGAGAAGTCCCGGGCATGGGCGGTCTGGGGACAGGGAGTGCGTTTCGGGCCAACCTGAAATCCCTGGCGGCATGGCGCTTTAACATGCGCCTGGTGCATGATGTGTCGGATCCGGAAACCCGTGTCGACATCCTGGGAGCGTCTCTGGCACTGCCCCTGCTGGCGGCGCCCATTGGTGGCGTCTCCTTTAACATGGGCGGAAAGATCACAGAGGAAGAATATATCGCTGCGGTTTTGGGTGGATGTATACAGGCCGGCATATTGGGCTGTGTGGGCGACGGGGTGCCGGACTTTATTCACCAGGCTGGATATGCGGCCATGAAGGCCCTCGGGGGAAGGGCGATCCCGTTCATCAAACCCTGGGAGGAAGCGGCGTTTTTCGATAAAGTGGATCAGGCGCTGGCAGCTGGCGCCTCAATTATCGGAATGGATATCGATGCGGCCGGTTTGATTACCTTGAAACAGATGGGGCGGCCGGTCTCCCCGAAATCCCCGAAAAAGCTCGGCGAGATTATCAGTCGGGTCAAGGCGCATTTTATCTTGAAAGGGGTCATGGGTGTGGCGGACGCCAAAATGGCCGTGGATGCTGGTGCACGGGCCATCGTGGTTTCCAATCACGGCGGGCGGGTGCTCGACCATACCCCCGGGGCGGCCGAAGTGCTTCCCGAGATTGCGGATGCCGTGAAAGGTAAAATCGCCATCCTGGTCGACGGGGGGGTCCGTTCGGGTGGGGACATCCTTAAAATGCTGGCCCTCGGTGCCGACGCGGTCATGATCGGTCGACCCGTTTCCGTTGCCGCCATGGGTGGTCTGCAAGCCGGCGTCCTCCAGTATATTCAGCGCATCACCGGGGAATTTAAGGCCGCCATGGTGCTCACCGGCACGGCGAGGGCTGATCAAGTCAACCGGACCATCTTGAGGGTCTGATGAAAAATGGTTTGCCTTCAGGTTGACTTTTTTAAGGCAGCTGTTGTTTCCCGCAGCCACTCAAAAGAGGGACAGGAAAATGGCCCAAAGGCCTTTCGCTGCTTTTTTTTCTGATGTTGCTGGTTTTCTGCAGCGCGGTATTTACGCACCCACCGGCTGGGCTGGATGCGCAATCGTCTCCAACCAGTTGAAAAAGGCCAAATCGGCGTTATTATTATAGGCAGGCAGCCCCGCGGATGCAAAACACGCGGCAAGGGGGAATCAATGAAAAAACAGTGGGAACGTGATCTGTCCTGTGCTGTTGCCTGCGCGAGGTGCAACGGCGCCTTGGCCGTCAGGGACCAGCGGATTCTGTCTGTCTTCGATCACCAGCCCATTTGCCTGGCCTGCAAACAGGCGGAAGAAAAACAGCCTGACTATGCCGAGGCGTCCAAAAAAATGATCGGGACCTGCATGATGGAGACCGAAGTGATGTATGGTGACCCCGGCGGGTATTGTTATTATCACTTCTATCCCTTTACCTGTGCGGGTTGATGGGTTCCGAGCAGGGGATGAGCTTGAATTATCTGCTTGATAAATTTCCACCCACGGTTGAAAAAGCGGTTGATAAGCTCGCCGCGGATATGTCGTTTGCGGACAAAACCCGTCTGGCCAACATGAATGAGGCGGCTCTGATTCGCTTCCACAACTCCTACGGCATCTTCCTGCGCAACGAATTTCGTCTGCCCGGCAACGAACCGTTGATGAAATCGTGCATGTCCACCGCGTTTATGCGGATCATCACCCCCGAACAGGCGTCCTATGTGATTCTGAAGGAACTTCGAGCTCGACTGCTTGCCGGAAACACCTTGAAGGTGATCAAATGAACCCCGGTGCGATCAACACCCAACATGCCTGCCAGACAGCAGTTTGACAATTGCGTGGGATCCCTATAGGCTTGGAACAGAGATTCGGCTTGTTGAACCATTTTCGGTCCTGCCTGTCAGCGTAAAATTTCCTTCCCGCTTTGAATGAAGGCTCAAGCCGGCCAGTGACGCTTTCTTCGTGTGCATCGCAATCGGGCGATGCCAAGATATTGTGTTGGACACAACCGGTTCAGGATTTATATGGAGACCATACCATGAGACAGAAATACCGCATTTGTCAGTCCCATAAGGAAAAGAAACTGAACATCAAGGAATTTGCCGTGCTTGAAAAAGATACGAAAAATGTGGATTCATCGATGCTTCGCGAAGACCACTTCGATCTGATTTGTGAGCAGGACTACGATGGGGAGACCATTGCCCGATCCGCTGCCGTGGGCCATGATGACTTGGTGGTAACATTGAGAACGCCGAATCTGTTTCCCATCGGCCCCTACGCAGCAAAAATCGCCGATTCGGTGATTAACCTTTTAGGAGAAGGAAAAGACCGCTGCGTCGACCTTTTCTTTGATGACAACGAATTGTTTGTTGTCGATATTCCCATGCCCCGTTGATTCGGCGATACCGCAGGGTTTGCCTGATCAAGAAATACAGCATCAAGGAGAACCGCATGATAGAAGAGAAACACTTTGAAATTGGTGAAAAGTACGAAAACATGAAAGGGGTCTTTGAGGTGATCGCCATACGAAGAGACTCCATGGATATTCGCTGGGAAAACGGAGAAGAGATATCGACGACCATCGAGCTGCAGCAGCGCATTATTGAAAGAATGCAGCACGAGAAGGCGATGGAAGAGGTGCAGTCATCCCAAGATGCCCGCAAAGCGAAGACGTCTGTTTCCAAATCAGGCAAACAGTTTTCCGGTCTGGAGGATGGTGATTTCAGCGATTTGGTTTCAAAAACCGTCTGGCGAGGACGAGGCCAACTGGGCGGTGCGGTTGCCCAGCGGTTTAAAACCAAACTGTTCAAGTTCAATTCATGGGCCGTGTTGCGCAGGCCTGAGGTCAACTGGCTGGACGTAAAGCGGCAAAAGCAGGAAAACCTCCCGCTTCAAGCCAAGTTTTATGCCCGGGTCGAAGAAGATTTCCTCGTTTTTGGCGTTCACATCCCCGCGCCCGATCCGACCGGCTCGGGCACGAGTGACTGGCAGGCGCTGATGACTTGGTTGGCTAAGCCGGAAAACGACGCCTGGCTCAAAAAACAATGCAGTTCACATGACCTGTGTTTGTACGATTCGGGTGTGCAGGGGTTCAGCGGCACCGTGGAAACCCAAAAAGATCAATGGGTGCAGCGGGATTCGGATAAAAAAGAGGCTGGCATTGATTCCTTGAGCGCGTTTCTATCGGATGCGGGTCAGTCGGGTGCCCTGGATCTGCGCATTGAAAAGCGGCTGGGAAAAGAGGTTGCCATAGAAAAAAAACAAAACATCGCCGGCGACCTGGTGGCGCTGTTTGAAACCCTCATGCCATTATATGCGGCAGCGGCCAGCCATAAAGCCTGAAAGTTCATCCATGCCGTGGATGTTCCTTTATGCTATCCGTGGGGAGGCTTCGGAAGATCCCCGGCTAATGTGACCTGGGGGGTTGCTTTGGCTGCAGTTTGATCGTTTTCATCCAGCAGAATGATATACGGCAAGGGAGATGAGGCGATGGTGCCTTTTTGCACCGGGCAGCCTTGCGCATCCGGTGAATTCCTGCGCTGCCTTATCTCGTCGATGAAGATGGTTTTTGCCATGATTTAAGAACACCCCATATAGCAAACCGCCTAAAATTACAACCGTTAATTGCCAACGGTTTCGAAAAGGCTTGACCCACCTGCAGTTGACCAGGTAACCTGATGGCATCCGTCGTCATCGGAAACCATTGGTCGCCTCCGTTCGACTGCGACCGCCTCCTTTTTCTGTTCTGTTTCCCTGATGTGGTTTTCCGCACCCATGCACACAGCACCTTGCCGCAAAGGACGTGAATATGACCCAGCTTCAGGAAAAACGAACCGATACCCGGCAAAATTGTCAAGGTCAGATTACCTTGCTGTTAGCCCATAGCCAATCCAGGCAATTTGAGGCGGGTCTGCGTAATTTCAGCCAACAGGGCATTAGTTTTTACTGCCATCGGCCCTTGAAACCTGGTACCACCATCATCTTCCGTGCATCCGCGGAGAAATATCCGCGTGCGCCTGCTGGTGCTCAGGTCCAACTGCGGTCAATGGGGCTGGCCATCGTCAGGTGGTGTCAGGAAGGTATACGCCAGGGGCGGCCCATCCATGAAATGGGGGCTGCATATATAACACCCTACTGATGGCGGTTATATTCATCAACAAAATTTTATTGACAAAATTGACCCTTTAGGGTCATATTGTGCCTCTTTTTGGGATCATTTTATTCGTATGTGAAAATTAAATTTTATATCCTAACAATTTACAAAGAGAGGTTGTAGATGAAAAAAATGCATTTATCCATCTGTTTGGCCTTGGTGTTCACGATGATTACGGCCGGAAGCGCCTTGGCTGCCGGACGGATCTTTTTCGGAATCGCCACCGGTGGAACCGGTGGAACCTATTATCCCCTGGGCGGCATGCTCGCTCAGCTGGTTTCCAATGCCGTTGAAATCGACGGTAATAAGTTGTCGGCCACCGCGGAAACCGGCAACGCCTCGGTTGCCAACGCAACCTTGCTGGGCAGAGAAGGCATCGAGTCCGCCTTTGTGGCAGCCGACATTCTCGATGCGGCCTACAAGGGGGAGAAACAATTCGATGGCAAGGCGATCAAAAACATCCGCGCGCTCGGCGCACTTTACCCCGAGACGGTGCAGTTGGTGGTTCGGGGAAATGCCGGCATAAACACCTTCATGGACATAAAAGGCAAATCGGTTTCCTCCGGCTCTCCAGGCTCAGGACAGTGGCAGCTGCTTGGCGATCTCATGGTTGCCCACGGCATGGACCGCAAAGACCTGTCTGAAGATTACTCCTCGTTTTCACAGTCTGTTGAGAAAATTAAGGACGGCAACCTAGACGCCTCCTTGATCACGGCCGGTACGCCAACGGCATCGGTGATGGAACTGGCCAATCACCACACCATCAAGATCGTTCCGCTGAGCGGCGCACCCATCGCCAAGCTTCGTGAGGTGCAGCCCTATTACGCGGAAACCATTCTGCCGGCCAACACCTACGAGGGTCAGACCGAAGATGTGAAGACCATCGCGGTGCGGGCCATCTGGGCGACCCACGATAAGCTGGATGACAAGGTGGCTTACGCCATCGTCAAGGCCCTTTACGAAAATACGGAAACCCTGGCCCAGGTGCATGTCAAGGGCAAGGAAATTTCTCTGGAAAAGGCCCTGGAATCCATATCCATTCCCCTTCATCCCGGTGCAGAGCGCTACTATCGGGAAAAAGGCCTGATTAAATAAGATGAAACCGGCGATCGCAGGCGTGCTGGCCCTGGTGCTGGCCGCCTGCAGCGCTTCCGGCCCGCGATCGGACAGGGCACAGCGTTGCCTGACCATCAGCCGATTCCCCTCCCAGGTCCAACTTGGCCAATATCCGCTATCGGAAGACGGTGGTTTTTCGCTTGCATTCATCCATTCGGTCTCTGATACACCGGTCCGGGATGACTACCAGGCGATCGGTTTGCGGATCATCCAGACCGGCGAGACGTTTGAGGCCCACGGTGCGGGACTGCCTTCCGGTAGCGATGAAACCGGCGTCACCGCGTGGGAACATCGCGACGGCCGTTTTGTCGTCCACATGCAGCGGTCCATTTCCCGGCTGGTTGTGCGAACCGACCGGAACTACCGCAATCGTCTGATCCTCGAGGGCCAGGAAATCAACCTCAACGATTGGGTGGATCAAGCCCTTGAACTTGCCATTGTGCCATGCACGGCCCCATGAACAGCCACCTGATTTTTTAGACATGAAGGACGATCCAAATGGTTATTGAGTCTGCCGACACCGGCATACCCCATGGACCGAATTCCCCTGATGCAGGCGGCAAGGAGAAGGAATTCACCATACCCGACGTGGATGCCATCGTCAAAAAGTACGATGCGGAGTCAAATTTCAGAAATCTGAAAGGTGTCACGGCCAAGATCACCGTCGTTTTATGCGTGATGCTGAGCCTGTTTCACATCTACACCGCCGGGTTCGGTCTGCTCAACGAGGTGATGCATCGAACCGTGCATCTTTCATTCGTGCTGGGCCTGGTGTTTCTGGTATTTCCCAGGCGCCAGCCGGTACGCATGGGGATCGCCTGGGGATTCGGGACCTGCTTTGCCCTGTTTTACCTCTTTCTTGCCTGGCAGCTCAGCGACCGGTTCCAGGGTGATCTGCCGGTGTGGGGGCCGCCGGCCTTGATCGGCATGGTGCTGTTCATCGCCGCCACCGCGCTTCCCCTTGATCGATTTAAAGGCAAAGGCGACCGGCTCTCCTTTGCGGACTGGCCCCTGGCCATCGCCGCATCGGGAATATCTCTGTATCTGATTGTTTTTTTCAAACAGATCTTCATCGAAAACATCGGTTTTCCCCAGATTGAAGAGTATGTCATGGGCCTGCTGGCCATTATCATGGTCACCGAGGCTTGCCGACGGGTCATGGGTGAGACGCTGCCTGTCATCGGCGCCCTGGCGCTGATGTACGGTCTGCTGGGACCCTACCTGCCAGGTATGCTGGGCCACCGGGGGTATGACATCGTCCGGATTGTCGAACATCTCTACCTGGGGACGGAGGGCATCTACGGTATCGCCGTGGGCGTTGTGGCCACCTATGTCTTTCACTTCGTGCTTTTCGGCGTTCTGGCCCAGGCATCGGGCCTGGGCCAACTGTTCATCGATCTGGCCATGATTCTGGCCGGCCGATATTCCGGCGGGCCGGCCAAGGTTTCGGTTGTTTCCTCCGGTTTTTTCGGCATGATCTCCGGTTCACCCATCGCCAATACGGCCACCACCGGCTCCTTTACCATCCCCATGATGAAGAAAAACGGCTTTTCCGCGCAGTTCGCATCGGCGGTAGAGGCATCGGCTTCCTGCGGCGGACAGGTAACGCCGCCCATCATGGGTGCGTCGGCCTTCGTCATGGCCGAGATGCTGGGGATTCCCTACAACCAGATTATTCTGATCGCCATCGTTCCGGCCCTGTTTCACTACCTGGCCACCTTGAGCATGGTGCACCTGGAGGCCAAGCGGCTGGGGCTGAAGGGACTCTCGCGGGAACAGATACCCCGGTTCGTGAAAATTATGAAGACCTCCTGGCACCTGATGATACCCCTGGGCGTCATGGTGGCCCTGCTGCTGATGCAATACACCCCTTATCTGGCAGCATTCTGGGGTATCATTCTTTCCATCGGGTGCAGCTATATCCCGTTGCTCACCAAGCGGGTGGGGATTGGACAACTGGATGACTCCAAGACCCTCACGCCCCGTCGACTGGTGGACGGTCTGGATCAGGGTGCCCGCTATGCCCTGGCCATCGGCGCGGCCTGCGCCTGCGTGGGTTTCATTTTGGGAATGATTACCCTGACCGGATTGGGCTTCAAATTTTCCGGTGCAGTTCTACAGATTGCTTCAATCCTCGGGAAACTGATGGCCGCCATCGACCCGTTCCAAATTCTGACCGTCCAGGGGGGGACCCTCTTTTTCGGTCTCGTGCTCGTCGCGATCGCCTGCATCGTCATGGGGGCCGGAATTCCAACGACCCCATGCTACATCATCCTGGCCTCCATCGCCGGTCCGGCCCTCAACAACTTGGGCATACCATTGGTGGCGACGCATTTCTTTGTATTTTACTATGGTGTGCTGGCCGATGTGACACCGCCGGTGGCCCTGGCCGCTTATGCCGGTGCCGGCATCGGGGGGGCGGATCCCATGGCCACCGGCATGACCGCCTTCCGGCTTTCCATGGGCAAGGCGTTGGTGCCTTTCATGTTCGTCTATGCGCCGAGCATGCTTTTTATCGATTTTTCCTGGACCGAGTTTTCCATTGCCACGACGAGCGG
Source organism: Desulfosarcina sp. (assembly GCF_046496365.1). Taxonomy (GTDB): domain Bacteria; phylum Desulfobacterota; class Desulfobacteria; order Desulfobacterales; family Desulfosarcinaceae; genus Desulfosarcina. Next base: position 18,549 of record NZ_JAWOHB010000212.1, on the reverse strand, counting down.
GGTCCTGGGAATTATTTCACTTTCCGCTGCCTATATCGGTTATTTCAAAAACCATGTGGGACTCATGGGCAAGATCGCCCTGACCATTGGTGGCCTGTTGCTGGTTTCCAGCAGCCATGGCGTTATTCTTGTGGGTGCCGGCCTGGTGCTTTTGATTCTGATACCCAATTTCATGAGGACCAGCCGAGCGATCCCCGTCTCGGACTGACGGTGGTGAAACGCGGCGCATGCGGGAGATTATCAGTGGATGACGACCAAAAAATGAATTCAGAATATATGGTGCCGGCCCTGAAAAAAGGCCTTCAGATTCTGGAAATGTTTTCAGCCCGCCAGCGTGTTCTGACCATCAGTGATTTCTCCGAACACTTGCAGGTCAGCACGTCCGCCATTTACCGTGCGGTCGTGACACTGACTGAGATGAACTATCTTAAAAAAATCGGCCGCAATGCCTATGAACTCGGCCCCATGGTGCTGTCACGCGGTTTTTGCTTTCTGGCTTCAAGAGACATACTCAACACCGCGGCCGCCCATCTGGATGAACTGCGTGATGAAACCAGCGCCTCCTGTCATCTGGCCATTCGGGAAGGGGTCGAAGCCATATATATTTATCGGGCCGCGTCACCACAAATCATGATGGTAAATGTTCCGGTGGGCTCACGGTTCCCCTGTCATACCGTGGCCATCGGCCGGGCGCTGCTTTGCGGATTCAGCGACGAAAGCCTGCGCAAACACTATTCCGGTATTCACCTGGACGGATACGCCGGCGGCGGCATCAACTCCGTGCCCCAGCTTTTGGCCGCCGTCGCTGCGGTCCGGGAGACCGGGGTCAGCATCAGCGGGTCGGATTTTTCCACGGCCATCGCCGCCCCGGTGAGGGATTATTCAGGCAATGTCGCGGCGGCCGTCAACGTTTCCGTTCCAGACTTCATCATTGAACCGCCAGGCGTTCGTGAACACCTGACAGCGTGCCTGATCAGGACCGCCGGAACCATTTCAAGTGACATGGGGTGGTCAAAAGGCATCTGAATCCAACCGATTGTTCCGACCCTGACAGCGGGTCGGTAGATCGATGCCTATTCAATAAACTTCAAGCGAGTGGAATATGAGAAAAATTGTTGAATGTGTCCCCAATTTCTCCGAAGGCAATAACCGTGAAACCATCGACGCCATCGCCCTTGCCATCAAAGAGACCCCGGGCTGTACCCTGCTGGATGTAGATCCGGGCAAGTCCACCAACCGGACCGTATACACATTTGTGGGCGATCCGGAGGCGGTGATCCAGGGGGCGCTGAACAGCGCCAGGGTAGCCAGGCAAAGAATCGACATGCGCACGCACAAAGGCGAGCATCCTCGCATGGGCGCCATGGATGTCTGCCCGTTCATACCCGTGGCCAATGTCAGCATGGACGAGTGCGTGGAGATCTCGAAAACGTTTGCCTGCCTGGCTGCGGAAGCCTTGGACGTACCGTTTTTTCTTTACGAGGCGGCAGCGGTCGAAGACTACCGCCGCAAGCTGCCCCAGATCCGGCAGGGAGAATATGAAGGCTTGGCCCGCCGCCTGAGGGAACCCGAATGGAAACCCGATTTCGGGCCGGCTGAATTTGTGCCCCAGTGGGGGGCAACGGCCACCGGTGCGCGTTCTTTTCTGATTGCCTACAATGTCAACATCTTGGGCACCAGCAACCAGGCTCACCGCATTGCCTTGAACCTGCGCGAGGCCGGCCGCGGGCCGGATGCACCCGGGCGGCTGAAAGAGGTCAAGGGTATGGGCTGGTTCGTGGATGAGTACAACATGGCTCAGGTAACGGTCAACCTGACCGACTACCAGGTGACCCCCATGCACGTCCTTTTCGAGGAGGTGCAAAGGGAAGCCGCGGCATTGAATGTCGGTGTTGCCGGCTCGGAAGTTGTCGGGCTGATCCCCCTGGCTTCGATTCTCATGGCCGCCGAACACTACATGGAAAAAGAGAACCTGTTCATTCTTGACGAAGACCAAAAAGTGCGGTTGGCCGTCGAACGGCTGGGTCTTAACAGTGTGGCGCCTTTCGACCCACAAGAGAAGATCATTGAATATCGTGTGGCCGGAGAGAGGCGCGAACCGCTGGCCGACCTGAGTCTGAGAGCCTTTATTGAGGAAGTGGCCTCACGTTCGTCAGCACCGGGCGGCGGATCCGTTTCGGCCGCCGTGGCTGCCATGGGTGTCGGACTGGGGGCCATGGTGGGCAAACTCACCTACGGGGTGCGCAAGTTTGAATCGGTGGATGCTCAGATGAGAAAAAATATCCCGCCTTTGCATGACGCGGCGGCTCGGCTGATTCCCATGATTGACGCGGACACGACGGCTTTCAACGACTTCATGGAGGCGCTTCGTCTGCCCCGGGCCACCGAGGCCGAGCGGACGCATCGGGCCGAACGGATGCAGGCCGGACTCAAAAAAGCCATTGACATTCCTCTGACGACCATGAAACTGGGGGACAGGGCTTGGGATGCTCTCTGTGAAGTGGCCCGCTACGGCAATCCGGCATCGCGGTCGGATGTGGAGGTCGGGGCCAAGGCCCTGGAGACAGGGATCTGGGGAGCGTATAAGAATGTGATGATCAACATGGCCGACATCACCGACGATGCGTTTAAAACCCAGGTCACCCGGGAGGCGGAAGCCATTGTGAAGCGGGCCGCCCAAAAATTTGCCGACGTGCTTGAAATTTTAAAAGCCAGATAGACGATGCCTGAGGAGGTTTTTCTTAGCCTGTCGCCCCAGGAGGCGGCCAACCCGGAGGCGACGCGTCGTGCCCTGGCCCGCAAGATGGGCCGCCAGATTGCCGCCGACCGCTTTGTGATCGTGCGCCGCTCCGTCGATGCGCGTAAGCGAGCGGTCCAGGTGCACCTGGGCGTGCGTGTTTATGCCGACGACGAAACCCTGCTGCCGGATCGTCCGGTTTTCGACTACCGGGATGTCCACACCGCAGCGCCGGTGATCGTCGTGGGGGCCGGGCCGGCGGGCCTGTTTGCCGCGCTGCGATTGCTGGAATTGGGTCTTAAGCCTGTGGTGATCGAGCGGGGCAAGCCTGTCAAGGGCCGCCGGCGGGATGTGGCTGCCTTGAATCGGCGGGGCCTGCTGAACCCCGAATCCAACTATGCCTTCGGCGAGGGCGGGGCGGGTACCTTCTCCGACGGCAAACTTTACACCCGATCTCGGAAACGGGGGGATCACCGCCGGGTGCTGCACCGTTTCCACCAGCACGGCGCCGACGGCCGTATTCTGTGTGATGCCCATCCCCATCTCGGTTCCAATCGCCTTCCGGAAATGGTATCCGCCATGCGCACCACCATTGAAGGCCACGGCGGTGAGTTCCATTTCCAGCAAAAAATTGTTGGGGTGTCCGTTTCCGGAAGTCGGGCGACAGGGGTGATTCTCGAGGACCGGCGGCGCGTTGAGGGTCGTGCGGTGATTCTGGCCACCGGTCACAGTGCACGCGATATTTACGAGATGCTCATGGCGCAACGCGTCTGCCTGGAGGCCAAGCCTTTTGCCATGGGGGTGCGGGTCGAACATCCCCAAGGGCTTATCGACCGGATCCAATACCATGGGCGAGCTCGGGGCGATGGTCTGCCGGCCGCCGAATACAGCCTTGTCCAGCAGGTGGACGGCCGGGGTGTTTACAGCTTTTGCATGTGCCCGGGCGGGTTCATCGTACCGGCGGCCACGGACGACCGTGCTGTGGTGGTCAACGGCATGTCCTTCTCCCAACGAAATTCCCCCTACGCCAATGCCGGCATCGTGGTTGAGATCCGACTGGCGGACCTTCCCCGGCTGAGAGCAGCGGATCCGCTGGCCGGCTTGAACTATCAGCGGGACCTGGAGCAGGCGGCTTATCGCCACGGCGGTGGCGGGGTGATCGCTCCGGCCCAGCGCCTGGCCGATTTTGTCAACGATCACCCGTCCAGCAGTCTGCCGGCCTGCTCTTACCCGCCAGGCGTGGCAGCCTCGCCCCTGCACCAGTGGCTGCCGGATTCCCTTCTTGGGCGGCTGCAGGCGGCGTTTACGGCCTTTGATCGCAAAATGAAGGCCTTTTTGACCAACGAAGCGCTGGTGGTGGGGGTTGAGTCGCGGACTTCCTCACCGGTGAGAATCCCCAGAGATCCGCAGACCTTGCAGCATATCTCGGTTCAGGGGCTCTTTCCCTGCGGTGAAGGCGCCGGGTATGCCGGCGGTATTGTCTCCTGCGCCGTGGACGGGGAGCGCGCCGCCGAGGCCGTCGGCCGGTACGCTGGCCGCGCGACCAAGCGGTGTTATGCTTCTCTGGCGTAATCCAGAATCAGGTCCATGTAGATCTGGGAGGCGAGCTTCACCTGGGTCAGGGGCACGGATTCTTCCGCGGTGTGGGCTTTTTCAAGCTGCCCCGGGCCTAAAAGGATGGGCTTGATCCCGGCCGCCCACAGGGTATTGGCGTCGCTGTGGCTAGGAAAGCTGGTCGGGGAAAAGGAGAGCCGGTGCCGGTCGTAAACCATTTTCAAAAGATCCACCAGGGGCCCCTTCTGGGGCAATTCGTAGCCGGCGTGGATGGTGTTGAAGTGGATGGCGGCGTTACACTGGGTATTGGTCTTCAGATAATTGGTGTGCAGCTCCTCCAACTGAAAGGTGATCTGCCCCATGTGGGTCAACGCGGGAAGGTGAAGATCGATCCAGGCCTCACAGCTGTCGGGCGCCGCAAAACCGGACCGGGCGCTGGTCAGATCCCGCAGGTTGTAAACCCCGTCCAACAGTTCACGGTCGAAGTGCTGAATATACTCCAGCAACAGTCTGAGCATGGCGGTAGCGGCATTGTTGGCCTGGGGGGCCAGACTGGCATGGACCCGCTGACCCTGAGTGGTCAACTGGATTTCCAGATAACCGTAATGGCTCAGGCAGGGCCGCAGGTCGGTGGGTTCGCCCACGATGGCGGCTGAAAAGTCGTACTCTCTGACCAGGCGCTGGGCCCCGTCCCCGTAATCCTCTTCCCCCACCACGAGGGCCAGGGCAACGGGTCGGCTGGTGTGGCCGTTTTCCCACAGGGTGAGAAAGGCCTCTATCATGGCCGCACAGCCGCCTTTCATGTCTGCGGTGCCCAATCCGGCGGCCGTATCGCCATCCAGACTGTATTCATAGGACTCCAGATCGTAGGCCTCAACTGTGTCCAGATGCCCCACCAGCACCAGTTCCGCCTCCAGGTCGTCGGGCTCCACGATCAGGTTGTGGCGGTCCTCATCCACTGTCTGACGCACCACGGGCAGCCCATGGCGCTTCAGGTAGCTGTAAAGGAAATCCACCAAGTCCTTTTCCTTTCCAGGAGGGCTGTAGATATTCACCATTTTCCGCAGCAGTTGTTGAAGGCGTCGCGGGTTGATTTCGAGTTTCTGCGGTTTAGCCATGGTCGCTGCGCTCCCCTTCATGATCGTCGACCGTATAGCGGATGATCCGGTCCTTACGCCTGCCTTCCAGACGGCGGCGGTCGTCGTCCACATTCATGGTCAGGTATACATGCTGCCGGGAATTGTTGAATCCCATTTTACGAAAAAACCGCAGGGATGCGGCATTCTCGGCATCGGTGTCCACCATGACGATACGTGCACCAGCGTCGATCATGGCGGACTTGAGTTGGCGGAACAGCCGCTGGGCAATGCCGGTCTTCTGATAATCGGGACGAACTCCCAGCCAGATCAGATATCCGTAGGTCCATGAATGGTGCTTCTCGATGACCGTTCCCAAGGCAAACCCGATCACGGTTTTATGGTCATCTTCGGCTACGAAGCAGAATTCGCAATCGGTCTGAAAAAACCCCACCACTTCGTATTCGTCCCAGGTCCGATGGGCATTGGGGGCGTTTCTTGCCGTAAACAGCCGCTCTCCCAAATGGTAAATGGCGGGAATGTCGTCGATGGTCATTTGACGGATGGCCGCACCTTGCCCACCGGTCAGGTCAGTGGGATGGGGCGCCGTCGGTGGCTGGTCGTCTTCCATGCTGGTTTGCTCCTGTATGAACCGCGATAGCGAGCGCATCCCCCGCTGCTCGCGGCGGGGAGGATTCAATTTCCTGCGGCCGGTATGCGTCTGCCGCGTTTATTCGTGGTAATTTATCATAACCCGGCCGGTATGCCAAACGGCTTTTAGGCGGGCACATTTTCCATTTTCTTTTGACGCGGGATGCTTTAGAGTCCAAGACATCAATTGGGTAGATGCACGCTATTTTTCCATGGAGACCCCGATGACACCTGCAATGCTGACAATTGGCGGAGCGCACGGCGCATTGGTCACCCAATCCGGGCGTATGTGCAACCGGCACGGTCTGGTGGCCGGCGCCACCGGCACCGGCAAAACGGTCACCCTGCAAATCCTGGCCGAAGGTTTCTCCCGGATGGGAACGCCGGTATTCGCCGTGGATGTAAAGGGAGACCTGTCCGGCATCGCCGCTGCGGGTTCACCCCACCCCAAAATCGATGAACGGTTGGCTATCCTTGCGCTGCCCGATTACCGCCGCCAGCCTTGTCCCACCTTGTTGTGGGATATGGATGGAAAAGCCGGGCACCCGGTGCGCACCACCATTTCGGAAATGGGCCCGCTGCTTCTGGGCAGCCTGCTCGAACTCAATGACACCCAGACAGGGGTGCTCTACGCCGGATTCGACCTGGCAGACGACCAGGGTCTGCTGCTGCTGGATTTGAAAGATCTGCGGGCATTGCTGGCATGGATGGGGGAAAATGCAGACACCCTCAGGTCGGCTTACGGCAACATCACCACTGCCAGCCTTGGTGCTATTCAGCGGCGGCTGCTGGTGCTGGAAGAACAGGGGGCCGAACGCTTTTTCGGCGAACCGGCCCTGCAGCTGGCTGATCTGATGCAGACCGACTTTTCCGGCCGTGGGGTGGTGAGCGTTTTCGACGCCGGCCGGCTGATTCACGACGCACCGCGCCTATACGCGGCCTTTTTACTCTGGTTGCTGGCCGAACTGTTTGAGCAGCTGCCCGAAGCGGGTGATCCGCCGGTTCCGAAGCTGGTGTTGTTCTTTGACGAGGCCCACCTGCTTTTTTCCGGTACGCCGAAACCGTTGCTGGAAAAAATCGAACAGGTGGTCCGTTTGATCCGGTCCAAGGGTGTCGGGGTCTATTTCGTGACCCAGAACCCCATGGACCTTCCGGAGAATGTGCTGGGCCAACTGGGACTGAAAATTCAGCACGCACTGCGTGCATTTACACCCAAAGATCAAAAAAACATCCGGGCCGTTGCTGCGTCGTTTGTGCCCAATCCACAGTTCCACACCGTGGACAAGGTCACCACCTTAAGCATCGGTGAAGCCCTGGTGTCGGTGATGGGCGATGACGGGAGGCCCCTTCCGGTGCAGCAAACCCTTATCGCACCGCCGGAAGGACGTATCGGTCCGCTTTCAGACGTTGAACGCGTGGCGGTCATGCAGCGATCCCCCATGCGAGGGCGGTATGACGCGGCCCTGGACCGGCAATCAGCCTACGAAATGCTTAAACAGCGGGCAGCGGTTGCTCAGGTTGCCGAGACGCAACGTCTCAAAGACCAGGAGGCGGAAAAAATGCGGCATCATGAGCAGCGGCGTCACTCCTCCGGCGGTGGTCGGCGCCAGACTGTCGGAGAAGCCATGTTCAAAAGTGCTGCACGCTCCATTGGCAGCACCATCGGCCGACAGATCATCCGGGGTGTTTTGGGCTCCCTATTCGGCAGACGCTGATACCAGAATTGAGGATCCAACCAACAGGAAAAAAGACCGCCTGCGGACTTGTCTATGGCATCTGAAAAGGAGGAGAAACATGGCAGACGACGGTAATGAGTTGGAGGCGGGCGGACCGATGGATGCAGAACCCGAAGAGGCAGAATCGGATGATGAGAATGACGCCATCCTGCATGAAAATGACGCGACCGGCTCTCCCCGCGAGAACATCTGATGCTTAACCCTTTTTCAATTCTCTTTCGCTACCTGCTTCTGGAGATGCTGCCGCCTTTTTTTATCAACCTGGCATTCTTCTCGTTTATTTTTCTGATGAAACAGATCCTCGACATCACCGACATGATCGTCAATTACAAGGTCGGTGTCGTGCCGGTATGCCTGCTGCTGGTTTATACCACGCCCTATTTTCTCCAGTATATTATCCCCATGTCGGTTATGATGGCTGTCCTGATGGCATTTTTAAGGATGTCCAGCGACAATGAGATCATGGCACTCAAGGCCGGGGGCGTAAGCATTTACCGACTGTTGCCGCCTGTGCTGGTATTCAGTTTGCTGGGGACATTGGCCACCGGTTATATGACCCTGTTTGGTGTACCCTCGGGGGCTGGACGTTTTAAGACGCTGCTATTCGAAGTGGCCACCTCCAATCTGAATATCAGTTTGAAGGAGCGGACGTTTAATGACAATTTCAAACAGATCATGCTTTACGTCAATAGAATTGATCCCCAAAGCGGCGACCTGCTTAATGTGCTGATTGAAGACAGCCGCACTTCGGGGGTCAATAACACCGTTGTCGCCCGAAGGGGCAGGCTGTTTGGCGAACCCAAGGAAATGGTCTATCATCTGCGGCTGTTTGACGGAACGATCAACCAGCTGGACATACATGATCGGTCATCGCACACGATTGATTTCGAGACCTACGACATCCGCTTGGATCTCAAGAATGTCATGGCGCCAGGCGACCCGTCCGGCAGGAAGCCGGATGAAATGAGCCTGCCCGACCTGAAGGCCTATTTGAAGCGGATCCAAGCTGACCAATCGGCCTATTTGGGTGCCCTGTTGAAATATCAAAAGAAATTTTCGATTCCCGTGGCCTGTCTGGCCATGGGGTTGCTGGCCGTACCCCTGGGCATTCAGACCCGCAATTCCAACAAGGCATTTGGAATCGGGTTGGGCCTGTTTTTTTTTCTGCTTTACTATCTTTTGCTTTCAGTGGGTACGGCCTTTGGAGAAAATGGAAAGTATCCGCCGGTGCTCGGCATGTGGATGCCCAACGTGATTCTCGGGGGCTTCGGTATTTATCTTCTGGTTCGATCGGCCAGGGAAAGGCCGATCCTGTTCAATGGCGTGGCGCTTTTGTTTAACACCGCCTGGCGACGGATCGTTAAAAAATGACGATACTCTACCGCTACGTTGTCAGGGAGATCCTGACATGCTTTATGATTGTGCTGATGGCGGTGCTCAGTATTTATGTGGCCATCGATTTCATCGAAAAAATAGATAATTTCATGGATGCCGGCGTCTCGGCAACGCGCTGCGTCGTCTATCTGTTATATAAGCTTCCGTTTATTTTCGTTCAAATTGCGCCGGTGGGCTTTTTGCTGTCCATTCTGGTTGCTCTGGGATTGATGACCAAAAACAATGAAGTGCTTGCTTTGAAAAGCTGCGGTATCGGCTACGGTCGACTGCTCAAACCCACAATGACGCTCGGCGTTATTTTTAGTGCAGGGTTGTTTGTGGTTGCCGAAATGCTGGTGCCGGTCTTTATGGCCAATGCCAATCAGATCTGGCTTCAGGAGGTGCGCAAAAAGAACATCTTTGCTTCCCGGACCAATGATATCTGGATGCGGGCCCCCCGGCAGATCATCCATATCAAGCGATATGCGCCCTCAGAAAAACGCATCCAGGGTATCACCATTCATACTTTCGACGACAACTTCCGATTGGTTCAGCGGGTCGACGCCCTGTCTGGCCGGTTCGCAAATGGTCGCTGGCAGCTTGATGATGCCGTCGAGCAGCTGTTTACACAAGCTTCCGGCGCCCATCAGATCAAGCTGCACGAGATGATTGACGCCGACATCGACCTGAATCCGGATGATCTGGCCCAGGCGACCCAACGGTCCGATGAAATGGGCCTGGCTGAACTGGGGCGCTATATCGAAAAAGTGGAGCGGGAGGGATACAGTGCCACCCGCTATCGGGTCGACTATCACAGCAAGATTGCCGCACCGTTCGTGTGCATTTTCCTCAGTGCCCTCGGCACAGGCATCGTCCTGCGGGGAAAACTGCGCGAAGGGATGCCGGTGAGCATCACCTATGGGCTGGGAGTCGCTTTTTTATTTTGGATTTTGAATAGCTTTTGTCTGTCACTGGGGTATGCTGAATTGATGCCACCCGTGGTAGCCGCCTGGATGGCCAATTTTGTTTTTTCCTGCGTTTCCGGGGTGTTGTTGCTCAATGTGAACTGACACGATTTCAGGTGGCCGGCCGATGGCAACCAGGCAATGCAGCGTGATGATCGGTTGGCGCCTCCAATAAGGATGGTGGGTCATGCATTTAAATAAACGTGTTGTGGTGACGGGAGGATGCGGTTTCTTGGGATCGCATTTATGCGATCGGCTGGTCAATCAAGGTCACGAGGTTATCTGTGTGGACAACTGCTTTACCGGAACGAAACAAAACATCCGGCACCTGTTGGATGATCCGCTTTTCGAATTTTTACGCCATGATATTACCTTTCCTCTCTACATTGAAGCAGACCAGATTTACAACATGGCCTGCCCGGCATCACCGATTCAGTACCAGCATGACCCGGTGCAGACCATTAAAACCAGCGTCCATGGTGCCATCAACATGCTTGGACTGGCCAAACGGATCAATGCCAGAATCCTCCAGGCGTCAACCAGCGAGGTTTACGGGGATCCTGAAGTCCATCCGCAACCGGAAAGTTATTGGGGCCGCGTAAACCCAATTGGCCTGCGATCCTGCTACGACGAGGGCAAACGGTGCGCCGAGACGCTTTTTTTCGACTATCACCGCCAGCACAGCCTGAAAATTAAAGTCGCCCGCATTTTCAATACCTATGGTCCGCGCATGCATCCCAACGATGGACGCGTGGTTTCCAATTTTATCGTTCAGGCGCTGAAGGAGAGCCCCATTACGATTTATGGCGACGGCCGGCAGAGCCGTTCTTTTTGTTTTGTGGATGATTTGGTGGATGGCTTGGTTCGATTGATGATATCATCTGATGAAATCACCGGCCCGATAAACTTGGGCAACCCGACGGAGTTTAGCATTCTTCAGATAGCGGAAAAAATCATTGCCCTTACCGGATCCAAATCCAAAATCGTTTTCAAACCGCTGCCTCTGGACGATCCCAGGCAACGCAAACCTGACATCAGCCTGGCACAAAAAAAACTCCAGTGGGAGCCTGCAGTTCCGTTGGAAGAGGGCCTTAAACGAACCATTTCATATTTCGATCAACTGCTGCTGTCGGAATAGCCGTCCCACTGGCGCTCGCGCTGTTCCGGCCTCGGCGTAGGGTCAAGGACTCGTCAAAGCGTATTGAAAAAGACCGCATAAAAATGGAAAAGGCTGGATGGATATTTTGATTGTCAAGTTGGGGGCCTTGGGAGATGTGATCAATACGCTTCCCTTGGCCATGCGGTTAAAAAAACATTTGAATGCCCGCATTCACTGGCTGGTGGCGCCGCTCAGTTATCCGATGCTGTCGGACCATGCCTGGGTTGACAGGCCGATCCGTTTTGATATCAGAGGCAGCAAGCAAAATTGGCTCGAGGTGCTGCACCGGCTGCGGTGCCGACAATTCGATATCGTCTTGGATCTGCAGCGCATTTTGAAATCCGGCGTGATCGCCTGGGTTGCTGCTGCCGACAGAAGGATCGGGTTTGATCGCAAGCGATGCAAGGAGATGACCTGGCTATTGCCTTTTGAAAGGATTCCGCCGGCGGATCCAAATGCACATATGCTTATTCAATACCTGGAGTTTGGGGCCTATCTGAACATTGATGATACTGAAATCAGCTGGGGGATCAAGTCCTCGGGTCTGCCTCCGAAAACGCTGCCCGGACGATTCGTGGTGCTGAATATCGGCGCCACCAAACCGGCCAATCGTTGGACGGTCGAAGGATTTGCCGATTTGGTGCGTTCGATCCGGCGAACGTACCAGCTGCCCTGCGTGTTGACCGGCGGAGCGGAAGATGTGGCCATGGCCGCCATGATCCAGGCCTTGGCGAACGACGACGTTTACAGCCTGGCAGGGCGAACCTCCCTGCCGGAACTCATCGATGTGATTGCCGCCGCTGCCGTGGTCGTCACGTGTGACACCGGCCCCATGCACCTGGCCGTGGCGCTGGAAAAGAAGGTGGTCGCCTTGTTCGGGCCATCGGACCACCGCCGTACCGGCCCCTTCAGGGGAACCGTGGTCCGTGCCACATGCGCTTGCGCACCGTGCAACCGCAAAGCGTGCGCCGTTCCCACCTGCATGCAGGCCATTCGTCCCGCGCAGGTGATGGCCGCATTGGAAAACCACTTAAAAGCGTCCTTTCGTTGAACAGGGCCAAAATTGGGAATACCATCGGAACGCTTCGATGGACTTGAAAGCAGCGCCGACCTGACGTTCAGCGCAGTCGTGGGCGCAATCGGGCCGTCGGTTTTTTCTCCTTTGATCAATCCCCGGGCGTTCCCAGATCCAAGAGTGTGCGGAGCATCGGGGGAAGTCCGTGCTTGTGCACCGCCCGGCACCAGCGCTGACTGTATTTCAAAGCCAGTCGCGCATGGTTGCGGCGGCATACCCCGGTTTTGTCAAAATCGATGAGGTATACCCGATTGGCCTCATCGACCAGAACGTTGCCGGGATGAAAATCGGCGTGCATGATATGGTGCTTTATCAGCAAACGTGTTTGATGGCACAGCGCTGCCATGGCGTCAGCTGTGCGATGGGGCGCGGTGCGACTCAATTGCGCCATGGATTGGGAGTTCTCGATTTCACGGGTGATCAGCCAGGCCCGATAGAAAATGCGGCCGCGATAGGCATAGGCCACCGGCTCCGGGGCCTCGACACCCACACTTCTGGCCAGCTCCATCTGCTCGAACTCACGCTGACCGCGTGTCTTGGTGGTTCTCAGATAATGGCGCGAGATGAATTTGGCCAAAAGCCCTCCACGATGGTAATGTTTGACCATGACGGGGCCGATGTCTTTCAGATGTATCCGCCATGCGGAGCGCCGGCCGCCCAGCAACGGATCGGCCGGTGGGGGTTGGATCCGCAGCGCCGCGAGCAGCTGCGACGCCTGTACCGGCGTGATCGGTCGTTTGGCGCCGATCTCGTAGCCGTTCAGTGATAATTGCGAAAAAGCAGCCAATCTGTATTACACCTTGGAAAGCCGAAAGTGGTCGTCACCGTTTCCGTCCGTCATGAAATGAACCCTATCGGCCCATCAACTGCCGGACGGCGTCGATCACTGCCGATGCGTCCGGGCCCCGCATGCAGGCTTCCGTGCCGGTGGGACAGCGCAGCGATCCATGCCGCCTGCAAGGTTTGCAGGGCAGCTCTTTTTTTTCGATAACGGTGGCACGGTTCTGCCACGGCCCATAGCCGAAAGCCGGAGATGTCGCGCAAAAGATAACCGCTGTGGGAATTTTGAGCGCTGAGGCCATGTGCAAGGCCATGCTGTCGTTGCACACCACGACGCAGGCATGTTGCATGACAAAGAGCGCCTCCGAGATGGTGCCGCAACCAGCCAGGTTGACCACGTCAAGATTTCGTGCAACCTGGTCGCAAACCGCTTTCTCGGATGCGCCCCCCAGAATCACAACCCCGATTTTTCTGTCCAACAGGTAGCGGGCCACCTCCCGGTAGCCTTCCCAATGCCACATCTTGGTTCGCCAGGCGCTGCCCGGCACTAGCACGGCATAGCGGCCGACCGGGGGCAGCGCGTGTTTCAATTCTGCATTGACCTCGGTGGCATTGGGCGGGAACAGTCTCATTTGAGCAAAAGCTTGATCGATCTCGCATTCTCCAGACAGGATCGACAAATTGCGCATCACATCATGCTGCGTCAAATCGCGTGCTTTCAAACGGTGGTAGAAAAAGCTGCCCTTGGCATCCCGGCACCCGATGCGCAGCGGGATGCGGGCCAACCAGAGCAGCAGGGAGGTGCGGTAGGAACGATGCAGCGAATAGACCCGGTCGAAGGCCATGGATTTTAGCCGGCGACTCATCCGCAGCAACCCAGAAAGGCCCGCGTCACGGTCTCTTTTGTCCATTCGGATGACGCCGGCCAGCAGCGGATCCCGCCTGACGAGGTCGGCGGACAAGGGCGTGGTCATCATCCACAATTCAGCGTGGGGGAATAGATTCTTAATGGCCGCAATCACCGGTGTCGAAAGGATCGTGTCGCCGAGAAAGCTGGTCTGTACAAGCAAAATCCTCATGTGTTCCTTAACATCGCGATAGACAATCCGCGTAAATATCGAGCGTTTTTGCTATTGTCGTTTCGATGCGAAAGCAGGTTCCGATTCTATCTTGCGCCTTTCGCCCCATGGCGGCGCGTTGTTCAGGGTTATGGTAAAGAGATAGAATCGCATCGGCCAGGGCTTTGGATTCACCGGACTTGACAATCAATCCGCTGACCCCTTCTTCAATCAGTTCTGAGCTGCCGCCGGAATCGGTAACGATCGGCGGCACGCCATAGGCCATCGCCTCGATCACGACCTTGGGCAGTCCTTCGCGCCGCAGGGCGGGCAGCACGGCAACATCGCAGGCTGCCTGCAGGGCCGGCGCATCGGTTCGATAGCCCGCAAGATGGATGCGCTCTGCATGGGGATCCCTTCGAATCAAGCGATGCAGGGGGCGGGTATTCATGTCGCCGATGAGCAGCAAATGGATCGGAAGCGATGCGGGAATGTAGCGCATCGCTTCGATGAGGATGTGAATCCCCTTGTGTGGTCTGAATCTTCCTGTACAAACGACCACGAATGCACCGTCCGGTATGCCCAGTTGGCGGATATCCCCCGGCGGCTGTGCATACCACGATAAATCGTGCCCCTTGTGAACGGTCACCGGTTTTTGCGCCGGCAGCCGCAGTCCCATCCAATCCATTTGCAGGAAAAATTGTCGTACGGCTTCGGATACACATATAATCCGATCTATTCTGGGATTTAGATAGGTCATCCAGGAGCCCGGATCAAAATAACTGACGTTGCCCACAGTTCCTCGATAGGCGATGATCTTGACGCTCAGGTGCCTGGCCGCCAAAATGCCGTTGGACACCGCACGGTTATTGAAAAGGTGAAGGATATCGATTCGGTAATCATTGATCACCTTCCTGATAAACCGGATGCCACGTACATCGATGCGGCCGGAGAGCTTGAAATCGGTTACCGGTACACCCGCCTTTTGCAACCGTTGAAAATGGGGCGCCGTGGAAGGGCAAAGCACCTGGATGTTGACCCCCTGCTGTTTAAGGCCGATGAAGGTTTCGGCTTCCGGCCGATCACTGTGATTGGTAATGCAAAGCACGCGCATGTCGACTTCCTGTCGGTTTGATCCCTTCAATACGACCCATGCAAAAGGGCGATGCGCTTGCCTTGAACTGCATCGTCGGGAAAAGTATTTACAATATCACCGGCTTTTTATAAAGGAAAACCTTGCCTTAAAGATTCAAAGGCCCATCGACCGCAATAAATTGGAAAAAGATCAATGCGCAATCAAACAACGCTCTCGGCTGCCATCATTACATACAATGAAGAGAAAAACATTCAGGCATGCCTCGATTCCATCAGCGATTTCGTAGACGAGATCATTGTGCTGGATTCGTTCAGTACCGATGCCACCGAAAGCATCTGCCTTGCCAACCCCAAGGTTCAATTCTCGCAGCATCCTTTCGACGGCCACATCGAGCAGAAGAACAGGGCGCTTGCAAAATGTACCTCCGAATGGATCCTGTGCCTCGACGCCGATGAACGGGTCACCCCCCGACTGCGCGCCTCGATCGAAGCGCTCTTGGATCGCGACCCCGATCTGGCCGGCGTGAAATTCCCCCGCTTGACCTATCATATGCATCGCAACATTCGCCACGGAGGCTGGTATCCCAATGCACGTTGCCGGCTTGTGCGCAGAGGCATGGCCGTTTGGGGCGGGGAGAATCCGCATGACAAACTGATAGCAAACGGAAAGGTCAAACGCATAAAAGGGGACTTGATTCACCTGACTGCCAGGGATTTGTCCCATCAAGTGGATACCATCAATAAATTTTCAAGCATTGCGGCCTTGATGCGTTTTAACAGGGGTAAACATTTTTACCTGTGGCGCTTGATATTCAAACCGATCAGTAAATTTTTCGAGATGTACCTTCTAAAGGCCGGTTTTTTAGACGGCATGCAGGGGTTCATCATCGCGGTCAGTTCATCCTACTCCTCGTTTCTCAAGGAGGCCAAACTGTTCGAATTGGATCGCCTGGATACCGACACACCCAGCAATCTCTCTACATCGCTATATGCAAGAAAAAGACGACCCGATCGATGACCCTGCCATGGTTGCGCCGGCATCACCGCTGGGAATCAATGCATGGCCCATCGTGTACGTCTCTGATTTGTGCGACCAGGGCCATGAAGGCGGCTACCATAATTATGTAGAAACTCGTGAAAAGGCTGCGGCGGAAAATATCTTCCGACAACCCGAATTGGAAAAAGGCGGCGCTAAGCATCATCAGAGCATAGCCAACATTTCTGTAGGCGAGATGTCTTCTGATCCAGGCGAGGGATACCAAAAAGGGGGCGGCAAACATGCCCAGGAATGCAAGCAGCCCCAAACTGCCGCAGGAAGCCATCGCAGCAAAGAGGGTGCTCGACGGTTGGCTGTGTCGCGCCGCCATCGCATCTAATTTGTCCTCGGCGATCATCTGCATGACCATTGGCTTGTAGCTTCCCGGTCCGGCGCCGATCAAGGGATAATCAGCAAAAATGGCCATGGATGCCTGCAGCCCCAGCAGCCGTACCGTTGCCCCGCCATAGTGTACATCCCCCCGCAAATAGTCGGAGATCTCTGAAGCGGCTGAATCGACGCGTTGTGCGACCTGGGTTGCGGGTGTCAGGTAAGCGACAACGCCGATCCCGCAGAGCAAGGCGACAAAGAAGATGCGCCGTCCCCGACCGATGTATTTCGCCGTAAATAAGAATAGGATGACGAAGAGCAGCGGGATGGAAGCCCATGCGCCCCGCGACCCGGACAGGATCGACGCGGTCACACCGAGCACGAATGCTGCGGCGATGATCGGTTTGTAGATTGAATGTTTTTGAATCAGGGGGTCATAGGCGGCCACGCTCATGACTGCCAGCGCCAGTGAAAGGTCACCGAAAGCAATGGCATCATACGAGCCGCTGGCCCGGTTGCCATCGGTTGCCACAAAGAAGACAACGGCATGGATGCCTGAAAGGATCGCCCCGGTGACGATGCCGTTCCAGATGGCAACGTCGGATAGGCGGATACTTCGGAACAACAGGAAAACGGGGACGATCAGGAGCATCCTTGCTTCGTCATCGACATATTTTAGACTGGACTGCGGCAGGTTGCCGGTAAAATAGTTGATTGCCAATGAAAGCAGGTAAACGAAGGCGTAGAGAACGAACATGCCCAGCACCCATTTTTCGTCTTTGGCGATGGTGATGCCGGAAGGCAACCGTGCGTAGAGCACGATGCCGGCAATCGCAAACAGGACGGAGAGGGTGCTTCCCACGTGAGCAACGAGGTTGACGGTAGACAGGTATAAAAAGAGCAGCGTGCTGACAAGTGCGGTAATCTGAAATTTATTGGCCATAACGGTTTTGCCCTGCGTTTATTCGATGCTCCGGGTCAACGTTCGGTTGGCTGATGATCTCTTGAATCGGGATGATCAGTCAACTGATTTTCCTACACCAGCGGCCACTCACCCTTCCACCTCAATATTCCTTTGAATACCGGCGCACTAGGTCTGATTTGTTCATCGGCCGGTTGAAGAGAATTTAAAAATATTGGGCATAAAAAAAGGAACTCACATTCAGATCGCTGTAGAAACCCCCCACCCTTTGGGTGGGGTAAAGGGGACTGGCTATGCCGGTCCCGGATGGGTCTGGCCGAAAAGGCCACTCACTGCTATCCTTACATCGAGTTGTTGCCGCAACATCGAACCGTAAGGAGGGAGCAGTGAGCAGATTCCGTAAGTTATCACACACGATATGGCATTGTCAGTATCATATTGTATGGGTTCCGAAGTACCGCTACCGAGTATTGACCGGCGCGATAAAGGAGGCTTGTGAAGCCAGTATTCATGCAATATGCGGGTTTTCCAGCCGCGAGGTGGTGGAACTGAACGTGCAGCCGGAGCATGTTCATCTGATCGTGATGGTTCCACCCAAGTTTGCGATATCCACATTGATGGGTCGGTTGAAAGGTCAGAGCTCGATGCGGATTTTCCGTCAGTTTCGGCATTTACGCAAGCAGGTATACTGGGGCAATCATTTCTGGTCGAAGGGTTACTGTGTAGACACGGTAGGCTTGGATGCGGACATGATACGCAAGTATGTCCGCTACCAGGAAAAGAAAGAGCAGTTGATGGAACAGTTGCAGTTAATCGATTAGGGAACATAGCCGCGGCGCAACTTCCTGGCCCGCCCCCTATTGGGGGGCAGGGCCTTGTCCCCCCTATGGGGGGATTTTTCAAAGCCACACCCTCTGGGTGTGGATCTTTACTGGCTGACCAGAACAGCGGCCTTTGGGGCGCAGCCTTTTACGGGCAGCAACTGCTGAGGAAAGGTTGAG
>NZ_JAWOHB010000183.1:0-2717 GCF_046496365.1 Desulfosarcina sp. | reverse complement strand
CCCAATCGGCCGAGCTGGAGGCGGAGCGGGTGAAACAGGATGTGATCCTGAACCTGAAGCTGGCCTATTTTGATCTGCTGAAGGCCGGTCGGCTTGTACATCTTGCCCGAAAAACACGGGAACAGGCGGAAAATCATCTGAAACAGGCCCAAGCTTTTTATCGGGCCGGTTCCAAGCCCATATTTGATGTGACCCGGGCTGAAGTGGAGGTGAACAGCGCCCGGCTTGATCTCATTAATGCCGACAACCGCAGGCGAATCGGCTGCATGGCGCTGAACAATGCCATGGGGGTCGATCCCGAAGGCCCGATCGAAATAGAAGACAGTCTGGAAACCTGGCCGGCTGTCCCTTCCCTGGAAAAAGTCAAGGCCGAGGCCCTGGCAAACCGGCCGGACCTGCGCAAGGCCGGATCGGATATCGCTGCAGCCGAAGCGCGCGTACGGACCGAAAAGGCGGATTATCTGCCGACCCTGGGGGTCAACGGCAGCTATAACTGGATCAACGGAACCACTGAGATGGGCATTCTGGAAGGAGACATCGGAAACAGCTGGAATGCGGGAATCGCTCTTTCCGTTCCGCTTTACGAAGGCGGCCTCACGAACGGGAGGGTAAACGAGGCAAAATCAGACCTGCAGTTGATCGAGGCGCAGCAGGACATGCTGCGGCAGACCATTCTGATCGAGGTTTGTCAATATTACGCGGATATGGAAAGTGCGGCAGTCCGCATCAAGGTGATGGAGAGTTCGCTTCAAAAGGCATTGGAAAATTTCGCCATCGCCCAGGGCCGGTATGAGGAAGGGGTCGGACCCTACATCGATGTAACGGATGCACAGGTATCATCGGTCAAAGCCGAAACCGACCATGTACAGTCCCTCTATGATTTTCAGCTTGCCGCGGCGAAACTTCTGCATGCCATGGGAAAAGGCGAACAATTACAAGGAACTCTGGAATGAAACCCCAAAGCAGGTTGATGAAACGAAAATGGTTCTGGCTGCTGTTGGCCGGATCGGCCGTTGCCGCCGGATTATGGCTGCTGGGAGAAGGAAAAGCCATACCGGTCAAGGTGACCGAACTAAAACCGGATGAACTCCGCGTCATCGTGAATGCCACGACCACCTCCACGGTCAAATCCGAAATCGAGGTCACCTTGTCCGCCCAGCGCACCGGACGTGTCGTCAAGCTGCCGGTCCGGGAGGGCGACCGGGTCAAAGCCGGGGATATCATCACCCGGCTCGATCTGAGCGAGGAATCGGTGCAGACCCAAAGCAATCTTGAACAAAGCAAGGCCAACTTTGAGGAGGCGGAAAAAAACAAACTCCGTGCAGAGGCCCTGTTCAACAAAAGCATGATCGCCCAGCAGGATCTGGATGCGGCCAGCCGAACCCATGAGGTCGCCCGGGCGCAATACCATGCGGCCATGGCCGATGCGGAAGTAAAGCAGAAGTATTCCATCATCCGCACGCCTTTTGACGGGGTTGTCGCCCAAAAATATACCGAAGTGGGCGAACTGCTGCTTCCCGGGTCCCGGATCGTAATGATCGTCCATCCGGAACAGATCTATGTCCTTGCCACGATCGATGAGGTCGACCTGGGACGGCTTCGTCCGGATCAGCCCGTAAGCATCACCGTTGATGCCTTCCCCGGGGAGACCTTTCAAGGGCATGTGAGACGGATATCACCCATCGTGAGCGGCGGCAAGCTGGAAACCCGCACGGCGGATGTCTGGATTTATTTCAATGAACCGCAGCCGAAGATCAAACCGGGAATGTCTGCCGATGTAGAGATACTGGTGATGGTTCTTTCGAACGTGCTTTCCGTCCCGTCCCAGGCCATCATCGAACGGGACGGCAAAAAACAGATATATTGCGCCGCCGGATCGGACCTGAAGCCCGGCGACCTTTCCCGGGCAATATTGAAACCGGTTGAAATCGGGGAGACCAACTGGAGCTTCACCCAGATCACCGGCGGCCTTGCCGCAGGCGAACAGGTCATCACCACCCCGGAAGCCGAGGGGCTGAAAGACCAGGCCAGGATAAAAATCGAGCCGGATGAAATCAGGCCGTCAGGAACCGATCCATGATCGAACTTGTCAACATCACCAAAACCTATCGAATGGGTTCGATGGACATCACCGTACTTGAGGACATTTCCCTTACCGTCCAAAGCGGAGAGCTGATCGCCGTGATGGGGCCTTCCGGTTCCGGCAAGTCCACCCTGATGAATATTTTAGGCTGCCTGGATCGGCCGACCGGCGGCGTCTATTACTTTGAAACCCGCGAAATCAGCACCCTGACGGACGATGAACTGGCCGCGGTGCGAAACGCCAAAATCGGTTTTGTCTTCCAGACCTTCAACCTGCTCCCGCGCTTTTCGGCATTGAAAAATGTGGAGGTCCCGCTGATCTATGCCGGTATCCCGAACCGTTTGCGCCGGGAAAGGGCTGTGCCGCTGCTTGAAAAAGTCGGCCTGGGGACCCGCATGCAGCATAAGCCAACGGAGCTTTCCGGCGGCCAGCAACAGCGCGTTGCCATTGCCCGGGCCCTGGTGAACAACCCGCCCCTCCTGCTGGCCGACGAGCCTACCGGCAACCTGGACAGCCGCTCAGGCGAAGAGATCCTGAATATCCTGACGGAACTCAACCGCCAGGGCGTCACCGTCATCATCGTTACCCATGACCCGGATGTGTCCGCCCAGTGCAAGCGGATCATCAATCTGAA
>NZ_JAWOHB010000182.1:0-48541 GCF_046496365.1 Desulfosarcina sp. | reverse complement strand
TTATCACCCGATCCGCGGCAGAAGGTATACTCGTTATCAATCCCAAACAGTTTGCAAGCATCGCCAGGCCAATGAACGGATTTAAACTGGATGAACGGCGAATTAAAAGTATCGTTCACCAGATCGACCAACGATGCAGAAACATTGAGTCCAAAGCTGTGGAAGAAATGGGTGGGCGGAACTGACATACTACGCCCCATTGATCTGGGTCCGACCAAGCTGGATGAACGATTATCAAGGATTCGGGTTTAAAACAGGGCAATTTTCAAGGATCGAACTGATGCGTTTGATGTCGAAATCGGCGGTTTAAGGGATTATGGAGAATAAGGGAAGGCGTACACTACATTATTAATTATTTACAATTAAAGGCGCTTGGATAAGGTCTCTTCAACGGATTTTGGCCAACGCCGAGTTGTATGGTTTGTCTAAAAAACTTTTAGGACTTTACTGATATCCAATCCTTCAGCCAACTTAATATATTTTTTTAAAAGAACATTAGCCCTTGAGATTGCCTGTTCACGGCTGGTCATACGGAACAGAGATCTTACGATCGTCTTAATAAGAGCATTGCCCATTTTTCATCCTTTGCGTACACATTCCTTATTGCCTTCATCCTTACACACCTGGCGAATAAGGAATTGATGTTTTACGTTTGCGATCCGAGAATTACAGCCTTATTTTGACGCATAACCTTAAACATGCAAATGTTGACGGGCCTCATTTGTCACCGCGTTCAATTTTGTAAAGCTCACCATTTTGGAAGAAAAGATAGCGAGTGAACTGGTTAGATCCTAAATTGTAGGTCCATCGTTCAACGAGGACAGGCCCCTTAATGAGTTCAGGAAGTTGGTAGCGTTCTTTTTCGTAATCGTATATTTTGAACGTGTTCCCATTGGGGTTTTCTTCCCACTGATCGATATGGTCCGGTTCGCCGCACTTGGACAACACATCCGTTTTCGGGTCCCCGATATACACCAAGCGCCCATGGCAACGAAACGCTCGATCTGCAAACGTTGGATCAGGAAAATAAAAAACCATCCAAATAGATAGAAACACTTGACAAAGCCTGAAAATTTGCGATTCAAGGACCTTCATTGTTTCCAGCGCTCCAGAGTTGACGGTCAATTGATATTAAGCGCAATATGCGCACATTCTAAGGAATGTAAAATTCACCAGGGGGAGGTGGGGGACCCCAATTTGAAAGAGGGCACAGAAATATGCACATCAGCCGCAAGAAATTCGAGGATGCCGTAAAGCGGGCGCTCGAAATGATTCCCGAGATGTTCCACGCACAATTAAACAACATGACCATCACCGTGGAGGACTTGCCGTCCCAGGACCTGCTGAGGGAGATGGAAGTGCCCCCCGATGAGACGCTGTTCGGATTGTTTACCGGTGTCCCACTACCCGAGCGCTCGGTCACCGAACCGCCGCTCTACCCCGATGTCATCATAATTTTCCGGAAACCGTTGATGGCCGCGTGCCAAAGTTTTGAAGAACTTGAAGAGGAGATCGCCATTACGGTGGTGCATGAGTTGGCCCACTATATGGGCCTGAGTGAACAACGGCTGGAGGAACTCGGCTACGGTTAAGGTTGAGTCAAATGTCAGGATGAGTGGTTTGCGGATTTGTACAGATTAAATTCAGGCTTCCCGTGACCCTATCTGACAACGTGGCATAATACAGGAGACGCTGATGAACATTGGGTCGGAAGGTGGTGAGCCGGAGCTGACTGCCGGTCTTTCGATTATCCATTCGAACCGTCTGGAAGACCTGCGTCAGGTGGCAGTGCGATGGATTGGCAGTCACCCGCTGAAGCCGCTGGAAAATGAGACTTTCCTTGTCCAGAGCAACGGCATGGCCCAGTGGCTCAAACTGGCCATGGCCGCCGATGATGGTTGCGGCATCAGTGCTGCCATCGATTTTCAGCTGCCGGCCCGTTTTTTATGGCGCGCCTACCGGGCTGTGCTGGGCGAAGCGGAGACCCCCTACGAATCGGCATATGATAAGGAACGATTGACCTGGCGGCTCTTGAAGCTGCTGCCGTGTCTGCTGGAAGATGACCGTTTTGCACCCTTGAAGCAGTTTCTGGCCGACGATGATGACCTTCGCAAGCGCTATCAACTGGCCTGTTATCTGGCCGATCTGTACGACCAGTATCAGGTGTACCGCGCCGATTGGCTGAAAGAGTGGGCCGTGGTGCAGGATCGGCTGCGCAATGCCATGGGCAAGGTCGAACCATTGCCGAACGGTCAGGCATGGCAGGCGCCGCTGTGGCGCCGGATTCAGGATGATGTGCCCCAGCAGCAGCGTGGAACCAGCCGTGCCGAGCTGCACCATCGTTTTTTGGAAGCACTATCCACATTGCCGGAACGCCCCGCCGGTTTGCCGCGCCGCATCATGGTTTTCGGCATCTGCTCGATGCCCAGACAGACCCTGGACGCACTGCAGGCCCTGTCGCAATGCTGTCAGGTGTTGATGTTTGTCCACAATCCCTGCCGCCACTATTGGGCTGATATCATCGAGGACCGGGAGCTGTTGCGCATCGAGCATGCCCGCCATGGCCGCAAAGCCCAGATTCCGCCGGACCTGGATCCCGAGCTGTTGCATCAGCATGTCAATCCATTGCTGGCGGCCTGGGGGAAACAGGGGCGCGACTATATCGGTCTGCTCTATGGGGTTGACCGACCTGACGCCTACCGGCACAACTTTGCCGAAATCGATCTGTTCCAGGATTTTGTGGCCCCGGACCAGCCGGGTCGTCTGCTGCAGCAGGTGCAGCAGGCGATTCTGGACCTTCGCCCATTGCCGGCGGCGGACCAGGCCAAATTGCCGGTCGCGCCGGACGACAGGTCCATCAGCTTTCAATTGGCCCACAGCCGCCAGCGGGAAGTAGAAATTTTACAGGACCAGCTGCTCTTTGTGTTTGAGCAGCTGCCGGATCTGAAGCCGCGCGATATCATCGTCATGACGCCGGATATCCGTGCCTATGCACCCCATATCGAGGCGGTATTCGGCAACCTGCAGCCAGAGGATGCACGCCACATCCCCTTCACCATCGCAGACAACCCGGACCGCGCCAGTGCACCGATGCTGGCTGCCCTTGAAAAACTACTCCAACTGCCGGACCTGCGCATCACTGTCGGGGACATGCTGGATCTTTTGGAAGTATCCGCCTTCAGGCAGCGCTTCGGGCTGGCGGAGGCGGATCTGCCCAGACTGCACAGGTGGATCGAGGGCTCCGGTGTTCGGTGGGGGCTAAGTGGCGCCCATCGCCAGGGATTTGACCTGCCTTCCGGGCTGGAGCAAAACACCTGGATGTTCGGGCTGCGCCGCATGCTGCTCGGGTATGCGGTTGGCACCAACGCGCCGTGGCGGCAGATTGCCCCTTACGACGAAATCGGCGGGTTGGATGCCGCACTGGTCGGCCCGCTCGCCGCCATGCTGGAGCAGTTGGAAAAATACTGGCAAATCCTGCTGCATCCGGCCAAAGCCGATGAATGGTGCCGGCGGATATTGGGCCTGTCCAAAGACTTTTTCAACCCCACCAGCAGCCGGGACAGTCTCACCCAAAGGCGCCTTGAAGCGGTGCTGGATCAATGGTTGAATGCCTGCACGGATGCGGGCCTCGAGGATCAATTGACGCTTCCGGTGGTGCGCAGCGCCATATTGAATGCGCTCACCGATGCCAGCATCTCCCAGCGTTTTTTGGCCGGAATGGTCAATTTCGGCACCTTGATGCCCATGCGGGCCATACCCTTCAAAGTGGTTTGCCTGCTGGGAATGAATGACGGGCAGTACCCGCGCAGCCGTCCGGCCCCGGATTTTGACCTGATGGCCGCTCCGGGGCACTACCGGCCCGGGGATCGGTCCAGACGCGAAGACGACCGCTACCTGTTTCTTGAAGCCCTTCTTTCCGCCCGCGAAAAACTCTACATCAGCTGCATCGGGAAAAGCGTTCGCGACAACAGCCCCTGCGCACCCTCCGTACTGGTGAGCCAGCTGCGGGACTATCTGGCGAGCGGCTGGACCGTGGCCGGTTCCCGTGCGTCGGATCCAGAGAGCAAGGATCGGCTGCTGGATCAGCTGACCTGCCAGCACCCCTTGCAGCCATTCAGCAGAACCTATTTCCAGCCGACAAGGGAGCCGGACATCTTCACGTATGCCCATGAATGGCGCCGGATCTTCGATCCTCGGAAAGCAGCGCCAACGGCCGGCTCTCTGGATCCGCCGCAGTTTGAATCCAACTTGACGCTGATCCAGCTCATTCGGTTTTTAAAAAAACCCGTTCAAAGCTTTTTCAACCAGCGCTTGAACGTCTATTTCGAGGAAGTCGAGGTGACAACCCTGGATCAGGAGCCGTTCGCCCTCGATCATCTGGCCCCTTTCAACCTGGGCAGCCAACTGCTGGAGGCCGGTCTGGCCGCCGATCCGGCAGACCGTTCGGCCGCCGTCGAGGAAGCGGTCCGCCGCATGCAGCTGACCGGTGAACTGCCGATGAACGGTTTCGGAGAAATGGCGGCCGCCCGACTGGCCGGGCCCGTTGAGCAGATGCTGGCCTATCATCTTCACTTGCGGCAACAATTCCCGCATCAGGCCAAACCGGCTGAGATCGATCTGGCCGTGAAGCTGGACGATTGTGGCTGCGGCGCCCTGCAGGACTGGCTGTCGGATCTGTGCCGGTCCGATCCCGCAACGCCTTCTGCGGAATCCGAAGGCGTTGCACGCTGGCAGTTTTACCCGCAGCCGGTTTTGGATAACCGGGGCCGGTTTTCTCGGCTGGATTGCCTGATCCCCGCCTGGGTGTACCATCTGGCCGGATGCGCCCAGGGCCTTGACCTGACCAGCTACCTGGTGGCGCCCGATGGGCTGGTCAAGCTGCCGTCACTGGATCGGGACCTTGCGCGCAAATGGATCGACGCCATCATTGTGCACTGGTGGGCAGGCCTTCGGCAACCCCTTCCGGTGGCGGCCAAAGCCGCCCTGGCTTATCTGCGTGTCGGGCATTTTGACCCGGATGCTGATCCGGGTAAAGCCGTCGATGCCGCCCGCAATGCCTATCAAGGCGACGACTTCAGCGCATCCGGAGAGCTGGGACACAGCCTTTACCTGAAACGCACCTATCCCGATTTCGATGCCATCTGGCGAGCCGACGGCAACCGTTTTGTCACGTTGGCCGAAGCGCTCTATGCGCCCCTGGTCCAATCTTATGTGCAGGAGCAATGAGCATGGCTCACCCACTGGATGCGCTGACCTTTCCACTGCATGGCAACCGGTTGATCGAAGCCAGTGCCGGCACCGGCAAGACCTATACCATTGCGGCCCTTTACCTGCGACTGGTGCTGGGACACGGGGGCGGGAACGGATTTGCCCGGCCGCTGACGCCGCCGGAAATTTTGGTGGTGACCTTTACCAATGCAGCCACCGAAGCGCTGCGCGACCGGATCCGGTCGCGGCTGACCGAAGCGGCCGCCTTTTTCCGCGGGCGCGGCAAGGGTGACGCATACCTGTTTTCTTTGCGCAGCGAGTTTCCGGAGAAAAATTGGCCCGCCAAGGCCAGACTATTGGAGCAGGCTGGCCAATGGATGGACGAATCGGCCATCACCACCATTCACTCCTGGTGCCAGCGCATGTTGCGCCAGCACGCCTTTGACAGCGGCAGCCTGTTTGATCTGGAGCTGGAAACCAATGAACAACCGCTTTTGGAAGATGCCGCGTGTGATTACTGGCGGTTCTATTTGTATCCCCTGGCGGCCTCGACTCTAACGGAACTGGTGGAATCGATACAATGCAGTTCCCCGCTGGCGCTGCTCGACAGAGTGCGACCACTGCTCAAGTCCCAGTTGTCTTTGCCTGCAGATCCCTTCGATATGCTGGCCCGCCGCCAAGCAGCCATTGAAACCGCGCGCCTCTGCTGGGAGAAAGATTTTGACGCGGCCGTCGCCCGATTGCGTGGCGCACAGGGCGACAAGACGTTGAATGGTAATCAATACCGTGCGGCTTCGCTGGACAAATGGATAGATCAGCTCACCGCCTGGGTAGGAAAGAAGGGACCGTTACCCGAGGAGAATATACTTGCCAAACTGTCACAAAAAGGACTGCAGGAAGGGGTAAATAAAAATAAAACACCCCCCGAACATCCCGCCTATTCAGCTTTTGATCGGCTCATCGGCCAGCTGGCCGACCTGAAAGTGGATTCGGCCCTGTTGATCCATGCCGCCCGGGACATTGGTCGAAGGTTCCGACAGGCCAAGCACCGCCGGGCCCAGATGGGTTTCGACGACCTGCTCACCATGCTCCAAAAGGCCTTGCAATCGCCCGGCGGTCAACAGCTGGCCGCGGTCATCCGGACCCAGTTTCCCGTGGTCCTGATCGACGAATTCCAGGACACGGACCCGGTACAGTACGAGATTTTCAAAAAGGTCTACCTGAATCAGCCTGAAACCGGCCTGCTGATGATCGGTGACCCCAAACAGGCGATCTATGCCTTTCGCGGTGCGGATATCCACACGTACCTGGCGGCGCGCAAGGACACCGGGGACCGTCATTATACCCTGGGCAGGAACTACCGCTCCACCGAAGCCCTGGTGGCGGCCGTCAACCGGACATTCTCCGCGGCGGCCCAATACCCCCAAGGGGCCTTTTTGTTCGAAAACCAGATCCCGTTTCACAAAGTAGGGGCCCTGGGTGGAAAGGGAGAGTGGGTGGTTGAAGGCAAAACGCTAAACGGGCTGCACATCTGGCAGCTTCCTCAGACCGAGCCGGTGAAAAAGACAGGCGAGGAGGGCTATATTGGGCTGATGGCCCGGTCTGCCGCCAGTGAAATTGTGCGCTTGCTGAATCTGGCACAGCTGCAGCCGCCCCAGGCAGGCTTCCAAGCGTCAGACGGGGGTTCGCTGCAACCTTTGCGTCCGGCGGATATCGCCATCCTGGTCCGCAATCAAACCGAAGCACGCGCCATTCGCCAGGAGTTGGATGCACGGCGCGTGCGCAGCGTTTATCTGTCGGACAAGGACTCGGTGTTTGACTGCGATGAGGCCAAATCCCTGCTGCTTTTGCTCAGAGCCTGTGCCGAACCGGAGCAGGAGCGTCTTTTGAAGGCAGCCCTGGCAACATCTGTTTTGAGCCTGACGCTGGCTCGCCTGGATCAGTTCAATCAGGATGAGCTCGCCTGGGAAGCTGAAGTGGAGCGATTCCGCAACTATCAGCGCACCTGGCAGCTCCAGGGGATACTGCCCATGCTGCGGATGCTTCTGGGCGATTTTGATGTGCCGGCGCGTTTGCTCGCTTTGGCTGATGGTGAGCGGTCCATCACCAATTTGCTTCATCTGTCGGAGATGCTGCAAACCGCCGCCGTCGACCTGGATGGCGAACACGCCCTGATTCGATGGCTGGCCGAACAGATTGAGCAGCCCGGCAGCGGTGCGGACGAGCAGATTCTGAGACTGGAAAGTGATGCAGACCTGGTCAGGGTCATTACCATCTACAAGTCCAAAGGCCTGGAGTACCCGCTGGTATTTTTGCCGTTTATATGCAGTTTCCAGGCGTTGACGCACCGCAACACCCCGGTGGCGAAGTATCATGATGACCAGGGTCAGCTGGTGACGGTTCCCAATCCGGATGCAGACGCCATGGAAGCCGTCGCCAATGAACGCCTGGCGGAAGATGTGCGCCTGCTGTATGTGGCGGCGACCCGTGCGCGCTACGCCTGCTGGATGGGGGTGGGGGCCGTGGGCAGCTTCACGAAAAGCCATGGGGAGCAAACCAGCTTGCACCGGACCGGACTCGGCTATCTGCTGTCGGCCGGGCAGATGATACCCACCGGTGAATTGGCCGACCGGCTCCGGTCGTTAAAGGGAGATTGCCCGCACATTACCCTGTCACCGCTGCCCGTTGCCACGGACGCCGTTTATCGGGCTGAAGAGGAAGCCGAACCGCTTGGCCCGGCGTTGAGGTTCAGCGGCAAGGTTGGCCGCGACTGGTGGATCAGCAGTTACAGCAGCATGCTGGCAGGCGCCCACATGACGGCGCTCTCTTCCTTGGCGCCGGCCGGGGTACAGGCTGCGAATCATGATATAGGCGCCCCGTCCGCCCCGGAGTCGGCCACCGAAGCGCAGCTGCAGGAAACCGCCAGCGAGGCGGCCACGGCTTCAGAGGCGATAAGCGCGGAGCCCTCGATCCACAGCTTTCCCCGCGGTCCCGACCCGGGAACGTTTCTGCATGGACTGCTGGAGTGGGCCGCCGAGCAGGGATTTGCCAATCTTGTCCGTGACCATCGCCGGCATGAGAACCTGATTGCCGTCTATTGTCAGCGCCGCAATTGGGGGGACTGGGCCGGCGTGATGCAAACGTGGCTGCAAAAACTACTGGAAACCCCGCTGTTGCTGCCCCATGATGAGGGAAAGGTCGCCATGGGTTCCCTCACCAACGACTGTTATCAAGCGGAGCTGGAATTCATGCTGGCCGTTCACCGCGTGGACACACGGATCCTCGATGAGACGATAAACCGGTTTGTACTTCCCGGAGCCGTGCGTCCCGCATTGACGCACGGCCATCTCAACGGCATGGTCAAGGGCTTTATCGATCTGGTGTTCTGTCACCAGGAGCGCTACTACGTGCTGGATTACAAGTCCAACCACTTGGGGGAGAACCGGCAGGCCTACAGCACCCCGGCCATGGCAGCCGCCGTGCTGGAACACCGCTACGATCTGCAGTACGTACTCTATACGCTGGCGCTGCACCGCCTGTTAAAAGCCCGCCTGCCGGATTACAACTACCAGCGCCATGTGGGCGGCGTGCTCTACCTGTTCCTCAGGGGCGTTGATGAGAAGGGGCGGGGCGTCTATGCTGACAAGCCATCGCAGGCACTGGTCGAGACGTTGGACGAATACTTTGCCAGCAAGGAGAACGTGCATGCGGACGGATGAAAACCTGATCCACATGCTGGACGCCTGGACGGAACAGGGCTGGTTGACCCCCCTTGACCGTGCGTTCGTTCGATTTTTACATGAACAGCAACCAGACAGTTCGGACCCGGTATTGCTCGCAGCGGCTCTTGCCAGCTACCAGCTGGGCCGCGGTCACATCTGCCTGGATCTGCAGGCGGTTGTCGATGACCCGGATGGCGTCCTGTCATGGCCGCCGGAAGGGGAAGTAAAAGCGGCTGACCCCCAGTCGCCCTCGGTATTGTTGGCGGGAATGTCTCCCCGGAGATGGGCGCAAATTGTAGAAGAATCGGCGCTTGTATCCCCGGGAGCTGGCCATACACCCCTGGTGTTCAGCAATGGACGTTTATATCTGCGCCGGTACTGGCAGTACGAGGTAGCGGTGGCTGAGCGCATATTGCACCGGCTTCAGATCCAGCCGGCCATACCAGAGGACCTGGCCCAGCGGATCGATCGGTTGTTTGGCCCCTTGCGCAGTGCCCGGGAACAGGACAAGCGCGATGTGCACTGGCAAAGTGTAGCGGCGGCCATCGCCGCCCGAGGCGCCTTTAGTGTCATATCCGGCGGTCCGGGGACCGGAAAAACCACAACGGTGGTCCAACTGTTGGGCCTGCTGCAGGGCATCTCCCTGGAGCAGGGACAACCGCTGCGGATCAGCCTGGCTGCACCCACCGGCAAAGCCGCGGCCAGGTTGACCGCGTCCATCGGCGATGCGGCGGCCAAGCTGCCGGAGGCGCTGCGGGAAAGCATTCCGACCGAAGTCACCACCTTGCACCGCTTGCTGGGCAGCCGGCTCCATACCCGTCACTTTGTTTACAACGCCAAAAATCCCCTGCACGTCGATCTGCTGGTAGTGGATGAAGCCTCCATGATCGATCTGGAAATGATGGCCGCCCTGTTGAGCGCATTGCCAGAAACCGCACGCCTGATTTTAATCGGTGACAAGGACCAGCTGGCATCAGTGGAGGCCGGGTCCGTGCTGGGAGATATCTGCAGCCATGCGGAGCGGGCCGTCTATCAGCCGGGCACCATCCAATGGATAGAGGCCAACACCGGATACCGGCTGAAAGAATTCGCCGGTGCCGGGACCCTGTTGGATCAGCGGATCGCCATCTTGCGCAAAAGTTATCGCTTTGATCAAAACAGCGGTATTGGTGCGCTGGCCCGCGCGGTCAATGCCGGCGATCCCGACCGGGTCGCAGCGGTCTGGCAGCAGGACTTTGGCGATCTATACAATCTGGCGGTCGCCTCCACCGCGGATCAAGCCTTTGCCCGTCTTTTGTTGGACGGATCGCCTTCCGGTCACCATGCGGGCTATCGTGCCTATCTGCAATGCGTTCAAGCCGGCCCCCAGAACTATGAATCCGAGGACGCCTGGCTACAGGTGATCCTGGATGCTTTCGGCCGTTTTCAACTGCTGTCCCCATTGCGTAAAGGACCCTGGGGCGTGAAAGGGCTGAATCAAAAAGCGGCCCAAATTCTTTTCAACGCAAACCTCATCGACCGGCAGGATGGTTGGTATGCGGGCCGCCCCGTAATGATCACTCGCAACAACTACACCCTGGGATTGATGAATGGCGATATCGGGATCGTTCTGCCTTTTGCGGAGAAAAACGCGACGGATCACAAAACGTTACGCGTTGTTTTTCCCATGGCCGACGGGTCGTTCAAAAAAATATTGCCGTCTCGATTGAATGATGTCGAAACCGTGTATGCCATGACGGTGCACAAATCCCAGGGGTCTGAATTTGACCATGCGGCCATGGTGCTGCCGGAGTCCATGACACCGGTATTGACCCGGGAACTGATCTACACCGCTGTGACGCGCGCACGCCGCTATTTCACGTTGGTGGGGCCGATATTGGATCTACTGTCAGAAGCGGTCCAACAGCGCACGCACCGCGCCTCCGGTCTATCGGATCTGTTTGGTTGTTGGTGATGCAATGGGCGCTCCTGTCGCGTTTATGCGCCTCTCTTTTTGACACAAAGGTGTTCATGCAGCGTCAATAAATTGACACAATGCGGCGTTTCCAGATCAAAGGGAATAGAAAACCCTGATGAATTCCATCATATATTTATTATTAAAAAAACGGCACGGGATATGCTTATTTAACTGGCGAAGGTTCAACACTCCTCCTTCCTCCTTCTCTTCGACAAGGCCTCAATGGTGAGGCCTTGTCTTTTTTTGTTTCGTCATGGTAACTTGCCCATGATATCACGCTGCCCGACAATTGCGTTCCCCGTTTGATTGTGGTAGCGGGAGGACCGTCAACAACCGAAGGCCCAATTGATAACCATTTCAGGCATGCTTGCCTTTTTTTGCGCGGCGCGAAACGAAATAAATAATGGAAAAGACCTACGATTTAAATGTCCTCAAGCGAACCACCATTATCACTCCGGATCAGCTTCGGGAGGAGTTCCCGATGACTGAAACAGCAACCCGAACGGTTCTGGACAGTCGAAAGGAAATCAAAGATATCCTCGATGGCACCGACAGGCGGCTGCTGATCATCACCGGGCCGTGTTCCATTATCAGCCAGCGGCAGGCCTTAAAATACGGAGAGCTGTTGGCCCGACTGCAAGACAAGGTGCATAAAACCATCAAACTGGTCATGCGGGTCTATTTTGAAAAACCGAGAACCAGCGTGGGATACAAAGGCCTCATTTCCGATCCTCATCTCGATAAAAAAACCTTTGATATCGACGAAGGGTTGAGAAAGGCCAGAAAAATACTGATGGGCCTGAATGAGATGGGGGTGGCGGCCGGAACGGAAATCCTGAGCCAAACGGCAGCCGAACGCCTGTCCGGTTTGATCTCATGGGCCTGCATCGGCGCCCGAACCACCGAATCCCAAAATCACCGCGAATGGGCCAGCGCCTTTTCAATGCCGGTGGGTTTCAAAAACGGGACCGATGGAAATCTGGATACAGCCATCAATGCGCTGCTGGCAGCCTCCACCCCTCAGGTTTTTGTGGGCAATGATCCTTACGGGGTCACCTCACGGGTTTTTTCAAGAGGCAATCGATATTGCCACATCGTTTTACGGGGTGGCAAACGACCCAACTACGACCCGGTCAGTGTCAGCGAGGCATGTGACATGTTGTCCAGGCATCCCTCCCTGCTGCAATCCGTCATTGTGGACTGCTCCCATAAAAATTCCGGTACGGATTACCGCAGGCAAGGCGAGGTCTTCAATCACGTCCTGATTCAGCGCGTCGGCCATACCAATGGCATTCACATCATACCCAATACAGCTATCTGCGGAATGATGCTGGAAAGCAATGTGGAAGCGGGCAGGCAGCCCTTCGTTTACGGTGAAACCCGAAAAGAAAGCCTCAACCCATTTATTTCCATCACGGATGCGTGCATCGGCTGGGAAGAGACGCAAACAATCATTTTGAGCGCCCATCGACAGTTATAAATGAACTTTTCCCAGCCTCCGGTGTCTAAGGTTTCAAACAACGCAAAGGAGGCTGAAAATGAAAATATCACTGCGATCGATCACGACCTTTGGGGTGGCCTTAACTTTTTGTCTGATCTCAACTTCGGTCTGGGCCGGCTCGAAACAACAGCATCGGTGGGAAGGCGTGGCCATTGGCGTGGGTGCTGCGATCATTGGCGGTTCCCTTATCAACCACAGCGCATACGCCTATCATGGGGGGCCGCCGGTGGCGTTTGCATTCAACTTCCAAAAATACCACCGCTACTCCGATAGGCATCACGATTACTGGAAACGGCACGATGGCCGACACCATCACCCAGGGAGTTCCCATGACCGGGGATACCGCTATCCGGGTCATCGCCAGCATCGGGATGCCCACGGCAGCTGGAAATCATATGACTCGGGGCATAAGGGAGGTCAGAAAAGCCACAACCGCGGTCATGGCGGTTGGAAACGCTGAAAGGCGGTTGTTCAGGTTCCATGGGAGGTTCGAATCAGGTAAGGCAACCCGGGGCATCGATCGCGTGGATTCCCCGGGTTGGTCATTAAAATAACTTAGACATTCAAGGCTCAGTGAATTATATTCGCACCTGCCAAGACTAATGAACCTTTTTTTGGACGAAGGAGGATAGCGCTAAAATGAAGAAATTGATCCTGATCGGCATGATCGGCATGTTTGCCCTGAGCGGTTGTGCCGCACCCCAGACTAAAACCGGTAAAGGATCTGCCTATGGTGCAGCCGGAGGCGCAGTGGCCGGTGCCATATTGGGTCAGGCCATTGGCCGCGATACCGAAGGGACGCTCATCGGTGCAGCGGCCGGTGCTGCCGTTGGTGCCGCCGCCGGTGCCGGCGTCGGCCAGATGATGGACAGGCAGGAGGCTGAAATGCGCGATGCCCTGGCAGCTTCCGACGCGGCAGCAGTCAGGCGGGAAGGAGAACTGCTGGCCATTACCCTGAAAGGCGACGTCAGCTTCGACAGGGATTCAGATGTGGTCCGGCCCGGCCTCTACAATGAATTGGACCGCATCGCCCAGATCATGATCAAATACCCCCAGACTTCGATCCTGGTGGAAGGCCATACGGACAGCACCGGTTCTGAGATCTACAATCAACAGCTTTCCGAACGTCGCGCCACCAGCGTCAAGGATATGTTGGCCCAGCGCGGCGTGCAGGCCTACCGGATCAATACCATCGGTTACGGAGAGAGCCGTCCGGTGGTCACCAACGCCACACCGGAAGGCCGTCAGATGAACCGCAGGGTTGAAATCCGCATCAATCCCAACGCCCAGGGATGATGCGGTGGCTGCCAAGAATCAAAAAGACCGAAGCAGGACGGAATGTTTCCGCCTGCTTCGGCAAGGCGGCCTTTAAAACGAAACCCATACGTCGAAAGCACAATTGGATCCGATCGGCCGGATACAACCACACCTCCTGTCATGCGCCGGCTGCGCCTCTCGGAGTGACAGCGGTCCTGCCGCCCTAAAACCCAAAAAATATTGAACCTTTTCTTCTAAGCGGTGTCTAAAACCATACAAAATAGAATTGTGCATGACGAGGAGCTGATCTTACGCCTGCAGCGCGGTGATGAATGGGCGTTTCAGTTGCTGGTTCGCCGGTTCCGTAAAAAGATCTTTTCCATCGCCTTCGGGATTACCCTCGACGCCGAAGAGAGCCAGGACATTATGCAGGAAGTTTTCCTGCAGGTCTATCGGAGCATTGGTAATTTCAGGGGCGATGCATCGCTGCCTACCTGGTTGCATCGCATCACCGTGAATCAATGCCTCAACTGGAAACGGCGCTGGGCCCGGCGATTCAAATGGCTGCACCTCTCGGCCGACAGCAGTGACGATCGATCGGCCGCAGAGCCGGCAAGTGTTCTACCCACGCCGGAGATGCAGATGGTGAACGTGCAAACCGGAGTACAAGTCGACCGTGCCCTGAAACTGCTGCCGGAGCAGGCCCGCACGGTTTTCGTGCTCAAGGAACTGGAAGGACTCTCCTACGAAGAGATAGCCGCTGCCACCGGAGTCAAGCTGGGAACCGTGAGATCCCGATTGTTCCATGCACGCAGGCGGCTCAAAGAGATCCTTGAACCCCTGGTGGAGGAGCAGAAATGAACGATCCCCATTCAAGCGCATGCGATGAAATCCTGCTTGGTCGATATCTAGACGGAGATTTGGTCGGTGCTGAAAAGGAGCAAATAGAGGCCCATCTTGGAATGTGCCGGCAATGCCGCAGGCACGTGGCCGCCATGGACGCTTTTTCCCGTAATTTCAGAGATCGGGTACAGCAGGTCACCGAATCGGTGGATTATGTGACCCTTGAAAAACAGGTCCTCAACAAAGCCCTGCGGCAGTATCGTTCGCAAAGTGGCTTTTGGGGGTTTATCCCTGCGTTGAAATACACCCTCCCGGCTGCTGTGACTTTGGGAATGCTGATTTTTTTCGCCTATTCCCATTATATGGTTGACCCGCGTCCAGCACCAAGTGCGATCATTAATTCTTTTACAGGTTCCATCTCTTCTGTTATGATTTTTGAGACGCCTGAAAGGCGTGAAACCATCCTGTGGTACCAAGAAGACCAGACCCTGGAAAGTGAACCCGATGCGGTCTAGACCTTACTGCCTGCTGCTGCTCGTGCTGTTGATGGCCGCCTGGACGGTGATTCCCGAATCACTGATGGCCAAAGAAAACTGTCGAATCCGTGTGGATACCATCCTGGCCGGACGGGATGACGCCGTGGTTGATCCGCAATTGTCACGTCACATCGGCGAATTGCAGGCCATGTTCAACTACACCTCCTACCGTCTGCTCAGCACGGAAAACCTCAACCTGAATATGGGTCAATCGGGACTGGTGTCCCTTCCCGGGGATCGTCGATTGAAGATCACGCCCCATAAAATCCGCGGCGGCAGGGCTGACATCAGCTTGAAGATGATAAAGCAAAATCGGACCGTTTTTGAAACCCAGATACAACTTCTCAACCGGGGAAGCCTGTTTGTCGGCGGCCCCAACTTTCAAAACGGCAATCTCATCTTTAAAATCTCCAGTACCTACTAAACCGGTTGAACGCGTTGGCAAAGTCGGTGTCTAACGGGTTTCCACCTTAAAATAAAACCGCAGCGGACTGGGGCACAACACCGGGATCGATACGGAAAGGAGGTATACCGATATGCAACCTTTTGAAATCAAGAAACAGGACGGAAATTTAGAAGTTGTGGCCAAAATTACGGACAGCCTGGTTCAAGAATATGGATGCCGCGTTAAATACAATAAGGAGAGCGGCCAGGTCGAACTTGTCGGCGAGGACTACTGCAAGGATATCGTCACGGATGTGGTCAAAGACATGAAGCGCGACTGATCCGCCGGCCTGCCGGGTGCGCCTGCGCATATTCAACCGCAGGCGCACCCGGCAGGCCGCATGGCCGCGTTGTTGCTGCATGCGCGCAACCCCCCGGAATCCCACCCCACCCGAACCATCTACACACCTGGCAAATCAAGCACCCGTTGACAATGCGACGATAAACTTTTACGATGCTGATATAATTCGCGATACCAAAGGGGGTGCATATGAACAAGGGGGATTTGATCGACGCGTTGAAACGAAAAAACGGTTTTACCCGGGAGAAGGCGGAGCAGGTGATCGATCTGTTTTTTGGAGAAATGGCCCACGCGCTTGTCCATGGCGACCGGGTTGAGATCAGGGGATTTGGCAGTATCTTTGTAAAGGCCTATGGTTCTTACCGCGGTCGCAATCCAAAGACGGGTGAATCCGTGACCGTCAAGGCCAAACGGCTGCCTTTTTTCAGATGCGGCAAGGAACTGAAAGAGCGGGTGGATAGGTTCAACAACTGATCGCCTCCTCTCCGGGCAGGTTCTATTGCTGCAGCCTGGTCAACGAAAAAGTACCTCATCCACCATGCATCTTTTGCGGGCTGACCCAAAAATTGAAAAAGGGGGCGTTGATTCCGAGGCTGCAGCGCAAGACAGGACCGCTGCGGATACGGGCGATGCAATTGTATGTCGCCAGTGTCTGCACGTGATTACCTCTCCCGCCGAACGACGTTTCATTAACGGCGCACACACGCACACCTTTGCCAATCCTGAAGGCATCGTTTTTGAAATTGCCTGTTACCGGGATGCCTGGGGTTGCGGTTACCTGGGGCGCGCATCATCTGAATTTACTTGGTTTGCCGGATACTTGTGGCGCATCGCTGTTTGTGGCAGATGTCAGATTCATCTCGGATGGCGCTTCTCTTCAACCGACGGCCGCTTATTTCACGGACTGATCCGAAATCGGCTCATTGGCAGGGATGCCTGAAGCATGCTGAAATCAATTTATGCTTTTGACACCTGCAAGCCGTTATTCTATATTTCGGCGACATCCATTGACAATGGCGCTGCTTCCCGGCGCGTGAACTTGATTTCGTCAACAGGAGTTTGAACCCACTTATGCCCATCCTCAAAGCAATCCCGATCCTTTTGGCCGCATTATTACTTGGCAACTGGTTCCTTTCCGAAGTCAGAAAAGCGAAAGCGGCCGGGAAAAGCTGGTATGCGCCCTACCTTACGATTCCGGGAATCTTGATCATGATCGCATTTTTGATTCCCGTCTACCTTCGATTTTTTCTTTAAACCGCTGAGAGCCCGCTTTGTGCCCTGAAAAAATCGAAAGTGGTGAACTGCAAATCACCATCGATCGTTCCCTTAAACTGAATCATGCCCCGGCCGCACTGCTGGAGATCCTGGCGGAGCGGTTTCAGATGGTCAACCCCAAATGGCTGGAGAATGAGCGCATGGGGCGCTGGAACCGGGGGACAAAAAAGATTCTGCGATTTTACCGGCGGCTTGGAAAAACCGGCATGGTGATCCCCCGCGGATATGCGCGTCAACTGATATTATTGCTTAAA
This sequence comes from Desulfosarcina sp., assembly GCF_046496365.1. Taxonomy (GTDB): domain Bacteria; phylum Desulfobacterota; class Desulfobacteria; order Desulfobacterales; family Desulfosarcinaceae; genus Desulfosarcina. Next base: position 31,243 of record NZ_JAWOHB010000182.1, on the reverse strand, counting down.
CGCGAAAATATTGCCTACAGCATGAATGATCAGCGGCGGGTGCTGCCCGCCGTGGATTTTACATTCAACGGGTCGCTTAAACCCTTTCAATCCGCGGCCGTGCTGGAAATTAAAAAAAAGGATTTCGGCACATTGAGCGCACCTACGGGAAGCGGCAAAACCGTTATGGGCCTTTATCTGATCGCCCAGCGGTGCCAACCGACCGTTGTCGTCGTGCACACCAAGGATCTGGCCTTTCAATGGATCCAGCGCATCGGGCAGTTTTTAGGGATACCCGCCGACCAGGTGGGATTGATCGGTGCCGGCAGCAGGAGAATCGGTGACCGGATTACCGTGGCGCTGGTGCAAACGCTTTATCGGTGCAGTGATCAAGTCGCTCCCTGCACCGGGCACATTGTGGTGGATGAATGCCACCGGACCCCCAGCCGGACCTTTACCGATGCGGTCACTGCCTTCGACTGCCGATATATGCTGGGCCTTTCCGCCACTCCGTGGCGGCGGGACAACCTTTCCAAGCTCATCTTCTGGCATCTGGGGGATGTCCACCATGAGGTGGATAAGGTCCAGCTCGAGCAAAAAGGCTACATTCTAAAGGCCGACGTGGTGCTTCGACCGACTGTGTTCGAGCCCTATTTCGACCCGGTCAGCGATTACTCCCGCATGCTGTCCGAATTGACCGCCGATGATGCGCGCAACCGGCTCATCGCATCGGATGTGAACAAAGAAGTGCGTACCGGCAAGGGGGTCTGCCTGGTGCTGTCAGACCGCAAAAAACACTGTGAAACACTTCAGGGGATCCTGCGCTATAAGTTTAACGTTCATGCGGAACTGCTTACCGGCGATCTCAATGATGAAATGCGGAAAGCAGTCTTGGATCGTCTCAACCAGGGGCAGGTCAAGGTTCTGATCGCCACCGGTCAGTTGATTGGTGAGGGCTTTGACTGTCCGGATCTGTCAACATTGTTCATGGCAACCCCGATCCGGTTCAGCGGGCGGGTGATGCAGTATCTCGGGCGAATACTGAGACCTGCACAGGGAAAAGCCCGGGCACGCGTGTATGATTATGTTGACGAGCGGGTCACGCCCCTGGTGGCTGCGGCGAAGGCCCGTCAACGGGTATACGCCAATGGCGCAGCCGAGATCGTTCACAACGAATGAAACCAGCGTGCACCACGGCTAAAATAGGCCCATGCGGTGATCAAACACACGCCTTATTCAGGCCTAACCACCACCGCCTGCTTGATCAACACGGGTGCATCCGGCACATCCTGCATTCCTGAACGGGATGTGGTGGGTACCTTTTCAATTGCCTGTACCACGTCAATTCCTTCCACCACCTTGCCGAATACGCAATATCCCCATCCCTGGGACGTCTTGCCCCGGTGATCCAGAAAACCGTTGTCTTTCACATTGATGAAAAACTGGGCGCTGGCCGAATGTGGATCCTGCGTGCGGGCCATGGCGATGGTGCCGTTTCGGTTGGACAGCCCATTGTCGGCTTCGTTGGGAACGGGCGGTCTTGTGGGCTTGCGATTCATGCTCGCTTCCAACCCGCCTCCTTGAATCATGAACCCGGCGATTACCCGGTGGAAAATGGTCCCATCGTAAAAGCCGTCCTTGACGTAGGTCAGAAAATTTTCCACGGTTTTGGGCGCGGCCGCCCTGTCCAGTTCCACCACGATATCCCCCTGGCTGGTGGTCAATTTCACCCGGGGCAGGGGATCGGCGGCAAGGGACAGCGCCGTGCTCATCCACAGGGCCAGAATCATCATCGCTAAGCATCTTTTCATATCAACCTCTACTGAAATGGTTAACGTGTCAGCACCATTGAAATACCCGTCGGGGCTTGTCCAGACGGGTGATGCCTGCAAGCTGTGCTTCCTTTACGGCCTGATCGTATTCCGCCGCCGGGAGGGCGGCGGCCAGCGCTGCGACCTCTCGGGCCCGCCCGCAGGGTCGATATTGTGACATGACATTGACATAGGTATTCCGGGACATGGAACAGGCTATAAATTCCATGACGCTTTTCGTCCCCGCCAAACCGCCTGGCAGCACCAGATGGCGCACCAGAACGCCTTTGAAGGCCAGGCCGCTGGCTTTGTCGATGCACAAGTCTCCTGTCTGGCGGTGCATCTCGAGCAGCGCGTGCTTTGCCGCCTCAGGATAATCGGGGGCATTGCAGGTGTCCCGGGCGACTTGGGGATCCCAGAATTTGAAGTCCGGCATGTAGATGTCCACGATGCCGTCCAGCAGCTGCAAGGTTTCCACACGATCATATCCGCCGCAATTATACACCAGCGGTACGGTCAATCCCCGTCGGGCCGCCAGATAAACGGCCATGAGAATCTGGGGCACCACATGACTGGGCGTAACGAAGTTGATATTGTGACATCCGGCTTGTTGAAGGTCCAGCATGATTTGAGCCAACTGGTCATCATCCACTTTGCGGCCTTCGCCCAGATGGCTGATCTCGTAGTTCTGACAGAAATTGCACCCCAGGCTGCAGTGGCTGAAAAAGATCGTTCCCGATCCGTTGCGGCCCACCAGAGGCGCCTCTTCGCCAAAATGGGCATGATACGAGGCCACCACGGCCCGGCGGCCCGTGTTGCAGATACCGGTAACCCCGGCAGTTCGGTCCACACCGCATCGGCGGGGGCATAAGGTGCAGTTTTGCATGGCGATGACAGCCTGTTTTGCCCGGCGTTCGAGGGTTCCGCTTTTCAAAGCCTTCAGATATCCGGGGGCAGGAAGCGACATCATTGCCTCTTTCCATCAGCAGGAGTTGGAAACGACTGCACCAAGCAAACTATTTATCGGCATTGGCCATGTCCCATCCTTCGATAATCATATAACCGGCGGAACCGGCAAATACCAGCACCACTGTCAACAGGATGGAGATCGTCAGATGAACGCGTCGTTCCATGGACCTTCGAATTTTCACACGGCTATTCTGCCGGGCGGGTACCGTTGTCAGAATCGGTCAAGACGGTTTGTTCGGGTCGATCCGGCTTGATTTGATTTTACTTTGCGACTATAAAAAAAGCGTCGTGCAGTGTCAACGGACAAAGACCTGCAACTCCTTTTTTTCAATACGATTCTGTCAAATTGGTCAGGGACAGGAACTGGAACATGAACGCGCCGAATAGCGTCGACCCGCTCATCGAAGTGATCGACATCCAAAAGCATTACCAGCGGCTTCGCGCCGTGGATGGTGTCAGCATCTCCATCGGGAGGGGAAGCTGTTTCGGCCTGCTGGGACCCAATGGTGCCGGAAAAACCACCCTTGTCGAGATTATCGAAGACATCATCGACCCCACCGGCGGAACTGTTTTGTATAAAGGTGCCAGCAGGTCGGCGCAGTTCCGGCAGGAAGTTGGTATCATGTTTCAGCAGACTGCCCTGCTTTCGTTTTTAACCGTGGCCGAAACCCTAAAAACCTTCAGCCGATTGTACGACAACACCGAAACCGTCAGCCACTTGATTCACCTATGCCACCTCGGGGATGTTAAGGATCAGCTCAACGATAAAATATCCGGTGGACAGAAACAGCGGCTGCTGTTGGCCCTGGCCCTGTTAAACCGGCCTGAATTGGTGTTTCTGGACGAACCCTCCACCGGTCTGGACCCCCAGGCCCGACGGAATTTGTGGGACATCATCAAAACGGTCAAATCCCAGGGCCGCACCATCGTGCTCACCACGCACTATATGGAGGAGGCGGAAAAACTCTGCGATGACATCGCCATCATGGACAAAGGTAAAGTCATTGCCCGCGGTGAACCCCAGGAGTTGATTCAAGCCCATTGCAAACAGGCGACCCTGTCGATACCCAAAGATCAGTTTCCTGAAAAACCAGACGCTTTGCAGGGATTCATCAATGCGCGTGGAGACCGGATCCAGATTCGAACGGAAAACGTCAATGCGGTTGTCGGGCAGCTTTTATCAATGGGGGTGGATATGCATGGCGTCAACGTGAAAACACCCACCTTGGAGGATGTTTTTCTAAAACTGACCGGGCGAAGCCTGCGGGAATGATCTGGTAACCATGCGATTCAAGCGATTGTGGGCAATTTTCAATGCCAGAAACCGTGAATTTTTCAGGGATCGTGCTGCCTTTGGCTGGAACTTCCTTTTCCCTTTTCTGGTCATTCTCGGTTTTAGCGTCATCTTCAAAGGCGATTACCGATCTCAGTTCAAGGTGGGGGTGTTCCCGATTCCCCCCGGTGTTTCGGTTGGCCAAGCGATTAAAAAACTTCCGTATGCCTTTGCCACATTCAAGGCCATCGCCTTCGTCGGATTCGAAACCCGGATGCAGGGGATGGACAAACTCACGTACCACAAGATCGATCTGCTGGTGGAATCGGGAACCGACCCCGTGCGCTACTGGGTCAGTGAATCCTCCCCGTCGGGCGCCATCGTGGAAAAACTGCTGCAGGGGGCCCTTGCACCGGCGGATGCCGCCCAACGGCTCGAAAAAAAAGATGTCAAGGGCGTTCAGGTTCGCTACATCGACTGGTTGTTTCCCGGGGTGCTGGGAATGAACATGATGTTCAGCGCACTATACGGGGTGGGTTGGGTGGTGGTGCGCTACCGCAAAAACGGAGTCCTGAAACGGCTTAAGGCGACGCCGTTGACCGCCTTTGAATATCTTGCCGCCCAACTGCTGTCACGCATTTTTCTGCTCATGTTCACCCTGGTGATCGTCTGGGTGGGTTGTGATTGGATTATGGAATTCAAGGTCTACGGCAGCTTGTTGAACCTTTTTCTGGTTTTTCTGGCAGGCAGCACATGCATGACCTCTCTGGGCCTGATTATCGCTTCGCGCGGAACCAGCGAAGAGTTTACCAATGGCCTTCTCAATTTTATCTCTTGGCCGATGATGTTTCTTTCCGAGGTGTGGTTTTCCATCGAGGGGTCACCGGCATGGCTCCAGGCGTCGGCGAAAGTTTTCCCCTTGACCCATCTGCTGCAGGCGGCCCGCAAAGTGATGAACGAGGGTGCCGGACTATTGGCCGTGATGCCGGAGATAACCATCCTTTGCGCCATGACCCTGGTCTTTTTGCTGGTCGGTGCGGCGTTGTTTTCCTGGAACAAATAAAAGCGAACCAAGGGATAGAGGCAGCCGCAATCCCAACATGGTTGATCCCTCAATTAACCAAACTGTGAATCGGCGATGGTATCAGTCCGCCGCGCCGCAAGAAACGGTTTTCACCGGTGGCGTTGTTGACCGGCATGATCACGGATTCACCTAGCAGACCGCCGAAAAAGGCGTGGTCACCGGCTTTTTTACCGGGCACGGGTATCAGGCGCGTGGCCGTGGTTTTCTTGTTGATCACGCCGATGGCCATTTCATCGGCGATGATAGCCGCCAGGGTCTCTTCACTGGTGTCGCCGGGTATGGCCACCATATCCAGGCCCACACTGCACACACACGTCATGGCTTCGAGCTTTTCGATGGACAGATGGCCCAGGGCGGCTGCCTGGGAGATGTTAAGGTCTTCGCTGACGGGGATAAAAGCGCCGCTCAAGCCACCGACCTTGGAGCTGGCAAAGGCGCCGCCCTTTTTCACCGCATCGTTCAACAGGGCCAGGGCCACCGTGCTGCCGGGCACACCGATATGGGCCAGACCCAGGCTCTGAAAAATTTCTCCCACACTGTCGCCCACGTTGGGCGTGGGGGCCAGGGAAAGATCCACTACACCGAATTTGATGCCCAAATGCTGGGCCACTTCACGGCCGATGAGCTCACCGATGCGGGTGACCTTATAGGCGGTATGTTTGATGATCTCGCTGATCTGCCCCAGGTTGAGGTCCGGGTTGGATCCCACCGCCCGGTCGATGGCTTTTTTCACCACGCCGGGACCGCTGACCCCCACGTTGATGACCGCATCGGCCTCACCGATGCCCAGGTAGGCGCCGGCCATAAACGGAATATCCTGGGGAATATTGGCAAACACGCACAGCTTGGCGCAGGCCAGTCCGTCCCGATCGGCAGTAAGACGGGCGGCCTCTTTGATGGTTTTGCCCATGAGCAGCACCGCATCGATGTTAATTCCTGCCCGGGTGGTGGCCACATTGACCGATGCGCACACCCGCTGGGTTTCGGTCAGCGCCGCGGGTATGGCCTCGATCAGCGCCCGATCGCCCCGGGCGATGCCTTTTTCGACCAGGGCGGAAAACCCGCCGATGAAATCTACACGGGCGGCACTGGCCGCTTCGTTCAGCGTCCTGGCCACACGCAGCATCTGCTGGGCATTGAAAGGTGCACCGGCCACGGCAATGGGGCTAACCGAAATGCGCTTGTTGACCACCGGGATCCCATACTTGTCGCCCACCTCGTCGCACACGTGGACCAGATTTTTGGCGGCACCGGTGATGCGGGCGTAAATATTTTCAGTGAAACGGCCGATGTCATCGCTGGCGCAATCCAGCAGATTGAGCCCCAAGGTGACCGTGCGAACATCCAGGTTTTCGTTTTTGAGCATCTCCACAACGGAGAGAATTTCTCGTTCACTGAACATGGAAACCGTCCTTATACGCGATTGATCGCTTCAAAAATCAGTTTGTGCTGGATGGAAATATCCAGGGACATTGCCAGGGCCTTCTCCCTCAAATCCCGTCTAAGGACCTGGTGGTTGGCGTCGGTGGGGATATCCACCTCGTAGATCATGATGTTGGCGTTGGGGTCGTCACCACCCTTGAAAACGGCCTGCAGGTTGGTCACATTCACCCGATGGGCGGCCAGGATGGCGGTGATGCCCGCCACCAGCCCTTTACGATCCGGGCCCTTGGTAACCACCACGAAAGGTTCGCTGGCAAGGCTGGTCTGGGGGGCATCGGCAACCGAAAGCCGCTTTTCATACACATGCAGTCCCATGGGGCTGAGCCCGTCGTCCAGATACCGGTGCAAGTCTTGTTCGGACAAGGTTTTGGGGACACTGACAATAAAAATACCGGAGAATTCATTTTGAAGGATGGTCTGGCTGACGTTTTCGATGTTGCAGTCCTGTTCGAACAGAATGCGGGTGACGGCGGCAATGATCCCGGGCCGGTCGCAGCCCAGGACCGAAATGATCATTTTTTTCATGTGATGCGCTCCAAAAGGGGTTGCAGGTAGCAATGAAGCATCCTTATGGAACAATTGGGGGTGCCTGTCAATACAGGCGAAACCAACCCATAGAGGGGGTAGATCCGAAAAAAGATTGTGTACAAAAGCACCGCTGTGGTAAGTTGCCAGTTCAATTTATCCACACAACCCGTCGATTCTGCCGTCTGTGGCGGCCAGCGGTAAAGCAACTAACTGACCACCCGCACCCCTGACGATGGCGGTGGACAAATTGCAAGGAACCCAAGTGTGAAAACGACGCGCATCAGCAATCTGATCCAGGAAAACAAGACCCTGTTCATGATCATCATCGTCGGTCTTTTTTTGCTGGAACTCGAGATTTTTGCGCTGGCCGCCATGAAATCAGGGCGAAAATCGTGGCTGCAGGTTATCGATGTCAACGGTAATGTCATTCATGAGACCAGCGGCAAAAACCTGAGCGAATTCAACAAATACTATTTTGAAAAAACCTTCGGTCCCTTTGAGAATTACCAGGTGCGGTTGCAGACCCGGGAGAGCCCGTTCCCGTTTCGGGCCTGGTTCGTGGCGGCTGTCTGCATTCCGGTAGGCGCCATGCTGCTTTTCGGCTTCGTGGTCAAGGCGTACCTGGCCATTTTCCACGCCAGCGAGCTGCAGGGGGACCCCTCCAGGTCCGCCTGCGAGCCGGGGTATGAATCCCGCCTCGAATCGATCCTGTACCGCGTCAGCCGGATGAATATTTTTATCATCGGGTTTCTGATCTTTGTAGGGGTAATCGCCTACTGGATCATCCCCAACATGATTACCCATCTCGGTCGCACGGGAATTGAAGCCGTCATCCGATTCAAATGGGTCTTCATCTGCCTGGGGGTGGCTGTGGCGGGCATGGGGGTCTGGATTGTCTACCTTCGCTACCTGCTGGCCAAAAAGAGCATCGAGAGCCGCACGGAGATTGAAAAGCACCGCCTGGCGCTCGAATACAGGGCCCAGCAGGTGCTGCCGTTGCAACTGAACGCACCTTCAGCGGATATCGATGACCGAGCTTCCCTGGACCGGGGTCATAACCCAAACAGTTGATCCATGACACAAATCATCACCACTCACAAAAACAGCGATTTTGATGCCTTTGCCTCCCTGGTTGCCGCAACGCTGATCTACCCCGGAGCCATCGCCGCCATTCCCAAAACCGTAAATGCCAATGTGCGGGCCTTCATGTCTATCCACAAGGATGTCTTCGATTATGTGGATCGCTGGGATATCGAAACCGGCAAGATCACCCGCCTGATCGTGGTGGACACGTCAGACTGGTCCAGGCTGGGCCCCATCGCCAAGCTGAAACAGCGTGGGGACCTGGAAATCCTTGTGTGGGATCACCATACCGGGGGCGATATTGATGCGACCTGGAAATGTCAGGAAACTGTCGGGGCCACCATTACGCTGATGGTGCGTGAGCTGAAAGCCATGCGCAAGCTGATCACCCCCATCCAGGCCACGCTGTTTTTGGCCGGTTTGTACGAAGATACCGGCAACTTGAGCTTCTCGTCGTGTACGGCCGAAGACGCTTATGCCGCCGGTTGGCTGTTGGATCACAAGGCGGACCTCACCCTGGTGAACAAATTCCTTCGGCCCGCTTATGGGGAAAAACAGAAAGATGTGCTCTTCGAGATGCTCAGAAATACCAACCGGATGAAAATAAACGGATATTCAGTTAGTATCAGTCGAATCGACATCAACGGGCACGTGGGCAACCTAGCCCTGGTGGTGCGCATGTACCGGGACATTGTCAACGTCGATGCAGCTTTCGGCCTGTTCGTGAACCGGGAGAAAAACGGCAGCCGCAAATGCATGGTCATCGGCCGCAGCGATAACCAGGGATTGGATGTGGGCACCCTCATGAAGAGCATGGGCGGGGGCGGCCACCCCGGTGCCGGCAGCGCCATGCTCAAGGGCGTCAATCCCGAAGCTGCCGAACAGATGATCATCGATCTTATCGAAGGCAACCAGCAGTCGTCCGTTCGGATCAGCGACCTCATGTCCTTCCCCGTTTTTTCGGTCGCGTCGGATACATCCATGCAAGCCGTGGCCAAGATTCTTCGCCAGCGTGGCTGCACCGGATTGCCGGTGGTGGATGATGGCCAGCTGATGGGTGTCATTTCCCGGCGGGACTTTAAAAAGATTCGCAGGCAGGATCAGCTCAAGTCTCCGGTCAAGGCCTTCATGAGTGCCGAGGTGGTTACCATTGATCCGGGGAAGAGTCCTGTTCAGGCCGCCCGGCAAATGGTGCGCCACGACATCGGTCGGCTCCCGGTGGTGGAAGATGGCAGGATTATTGGAATTATCACCCGCTCCGATGCCATGAGGTATTTTTACGACCTGCTGCCGGATTGATGGGCAGCATCATGGCCGCAGCGACCTGGCTCAGGATATAGTCAGTTTGCATTGCTTTACACCTTTGCGGATGGTGGAGGGAAGCGTTGAACGCGGATTGTCATCAGGTGGCTGTTATTGGTGCCGGTGTGGCCGGGTTGACGGCTGCAGGCCTGCTGGCCGGCTGGGGGGTGGAGGTGTCGCTTTTCGAAAAATCACCCTTTCTCGGCGGTCACGCGATCCAACTTGGCTGCAAAGCCACTGATTCCTGCGTCAAATGCGGGGCCTGTGTAGCCGAAGACCAACTGATGGGCGTGGTCCGCAATCCCAAGGTCAGCATCCATGCCGGTACGCAGATTGAAGCGATTTCCGGGCAAGGCCCCTATCAAATCAGCTTTTGTTCCCATTCGCCGCTGGTGCATGCCGACCGGTGCAATGGGTGCGGGATATGTTTTCAAAAGTGCCCGGTTCCGGGCGCCATTCTCCAGGGTCAGGCCCCGCGGGTCGGTCCCTATGTGGCCATCCGGCAGGATCTTTGCCGGTTTTTCGATGATGGTGCCTGCAGCCTGTGCCGGGAGACCTGCCCGCAGGGGGCAATCCATTTGTCCGCCGGGACCCGGTCGGGTCAGATCCATGTGGATGCCATCCTGGTGGCAACCGGTTTTGCGCCTTACATTCCCAGCCACAAACCCTATGGCTATGGGCTGTTTCAAAATGTCATTACCAGCTTGGATGCGGAACGGCTGTTGCGCGAAAAGACGCTCATGAAGCGGCCATCAGATGGTCGCCTGGCGGGTCGGATTGCCTTTATTCAATGCGTTGGGAGCCGGGATGCCCGCCAGGGCCATCCCGGGTGTTCGAAAATATGCTGCGGTTCTTCCCTTAGAATGGCGCGTCTGATTCAATCCCGCCAGAACGATGCACAGATTGCTTTTTTCTATATCGACGTGCAGAATTTCGGGAAAGATTTTCAGTGTTTTTACGCAAACGCCCGCACAAGCATCGAGATGATCAGGGCCATTCCCGGAGATATTATCAGAACCGAAAAAGATGAACTGGAAGTGATCTATTTCGATCCGGAAACCAAGGTGTCCAAAGAGGCTTTTTTTGACGTGGTGATATTGTCCGTGGGTCTGCTTCCATCCGGAGACAATAAGCGCGTGGCCCGGATGCTCAATTTGCCCTTGAATGACAGCGGATTCATCTCCCCGTCCGGCGATGACCGCCGCCCATCTCCGGCTGGGATCTACACGGCCGGCGCAGCTACGGGACCCATGAGCATTGCCGAAAGCGTTAGCAGTGCCGAGAGAACGGTTTTTCAAATCATCGGCTATTTAGGCCTGAGATGACTGAAATGAATCAATCCATCCCCAGCGACCGGTGGGAGAAAACGTCGCCGCCCGTTGAAGTCATGATCTTCGGCAGGGACGCATGCGCACGGAAAATCGCCGCCAATCTTGCCGATTGCGGTATCGATACATGCCTGGTGACAAAGGATGCGTTGCCTGGGCCAACGGACAATCCCGATACGATGCGGTGGCTGACCGGCACGGAATTGACCCGTTGCCGTGGATTTGCCGGCAACTTTGAACTGCAGCTGAAACATGAACATGCCCTGCTGCATAAAAAAGTGCCTGCCATCATCGTGGCGGAGGATGACACACGTTGGCCAAATTATGCGTCATACGGGCTGACACCCGGTTCACGGGTAATGGCCCTTTCCGTATTGGAAGAAAAGCTGGACCATGCTTTTGCGGAGGAACTGTTTAAACCCGGCGTCAATATCGTGTTTCTCTGCGGTTGGCAGGTCGACAGCCATCCGTCGATCACCCGGCGTATGCTGGACAGCTGTCTTCGAATGCAGCATCGAACCGGCATTCGCACTTATTTTATGACTGGAAACCTCAAGGTGGCCGCTGCCGGGGTCGAGGATATGGTCACAACGGCCAAACGCTCCGGGACCCTTTTTTTTAAATTCACGCGCGCCTATCCAACCATTCAGTCCATGGCAGACGGCCGTTTTGCCATTGCCTATAAAGATGATCTGACCCGCGGCACTTTTGAACTCGAGGCCGATTGGCTCATCGTCGATGAAGACGTGCAACCGAATTCCAGCCTGGATGCCCTGGCGCACAAACTTGGGATCCATCGGGACGGCCTTGGTTTTGCACAGGGGGACAATGTCCGCCGCTTGAGCAACGCCACCAACCGTTCCGGCGTCTTTGTGGCCGGCGGATCCCGTGGTATTCTGTCCGCAGACGAACAGATGGCGGATGCCGATCAGGTCAGCTTGAAGGTGTTGGCTTTCCTGCATGATCTGGATGCGCAGGCGCTGCCGGTGGTGACCATTCAACGCGGCCGCTGCGCGCGTTGTCTGACCTGCTTCCGGCTCTGCCCCCATGTGGCCATTGACATCGGTTCCCACATATCGGTTGTGGCAAACGCCTGCCAGGGCTGCGGAATCTGCATGGCGGGCTGCCCGGCAAGGGCCATCGAAATGGAAGGGGTGCAGATCGACGCCGAAATAGAACGGCGAATGCAGCCATCGGGGTCACCGGCAACTGCCTCGGACACGGTTTCGCCAATCCTGGTTTTAGGCTGCGCGCGTTCGGCGGGTCGGGCACTGGCATTGACTCGTCTGATGGGTCATGCACTGCCTGTCGGGGTGCAGTTTGTCGAGGTGCCCTGCGGCGGCTCGGTTGCCGGCGGTCACATCCTGGCTGGTTTTGAAGCCGGAGCAGCAGGGGTGATGCTCTGCACCTGCCACACCGACAACTGCCAATCGGAAACCGGCAACCAGGTTGCCCGCAAGCGTGCGGATTCGGTTCGTAATCTGTTGACGGCGGCAGGGTTGGAGCAGGACCGGGTGCGTATCACCTCGGTAGCGGCCAATATGGGCAACGAATTCGCTTTCGTGATCAATGAATTTGTCAATCAAATCAGGGTGGTTAATGGTGCTTGACGGGTATCAGACCCGCTCCTGCCTTCAACCGGGTGGACAACCCACCGAGGGGAAAACAAAATGGCCAAGAATCGGTCGACTCGCCTGGAAGATTTGAATCCGGACTGCTGTGATGCCTGGCCCCATGAACAGGATGTCTGTCTGACGTGTGCCATGTGCGCCAGTGTCTGCCCCGCAGCCGGGGTCGACGACTATGATCCACGCAAAATGGTGCGCATGGTGTCGCTGGGCATGGTGGATCAGGTGGTTCAATCCCGCTGGCCCTGGATCTGCACCATGTGCGGCAAGTGCGAGCAGGTCTGTCCCATGGGAATCGATATCTCCGGCATCACGCGGCGCATCCGCTCGCTGCGTGAAGGCAAACAGGTGCCGGGTATTTTATACAAAGGCCTCACCGCCGCTTTAGAAACCGGCAACAATCTTTCCCTCCCCAAACAGGATTTTATCTTCATCCTGGAAGACGTCGCCGAAGAGATTAACGCGGAACCGGGCTTCGAAGGGTTTACCGTGCCCATCGACAAGCGGGGCGCCCGATTGCTTACCACCATTCACAACAAGCTGGTTAACACCCACACTGAAGATCTCAAACCCTGGTGGAAAATTTTTCATGCCGCCGGAGAAGACTGGACGGTGGCGTCGGACAACTGGGAGGGCACCAGCTGGGGCTATTTTACCGGCGATGACGAAGCCGTCAAAATTATGGCCGGCCGTATTGTGGAGAACATGCGCCGTCTGAAAGCCAATACGCTGCTCTGGCCTGAATGAGGGCATGCCTATCTGGCGACCAGGTACGGTCTGCAGACATGGTTTCCCGAAGCGCTGGAGGAATTCAATACGGTTACGGTTTTCGACCTGCTGATCGGGTATATCCGCAGCGGGCGCATCCGCCTGGACAGGCAGCGGTTCAAGGGTCGTGCTACCTATCATGATCCATGCAATTACGGCCGGCGGGCCCAGAAAAAATTCGGGCATGGTTTTTTCCAAGAGCCTCGCTGGATCATGGACCAATGCCTCGAGGATTGGGTCGATATGCATCCCAACCGGTTGTATCAGACCTGTTGCGGCGGCGGCGGCGGCGCGCTGACCACGGGATACAGTGATGAACGGATTTTTTACGGCCGCCGCAAGATGGAACAGGTCCGTGCAACCGGGGCAACCATGCTGGTGCTTCCCTGCCACAGCTGTCACGGGCAGATAAACAGCATCAAAGCAGCCTATGGCATGAAAGACCTGAGCGTGAAATATCTATGGGAGCTGGTGGCCGATACGTTGGTGATCCATGCGCATTGATATCCGCTTAACCTGCCGTATGGCGGACCAATTTTTCTATGAAGGGAGCGACCTTGCAAACCCGGCCTGTCATCGAACACATTGTCAAATGGCTCACCCGGTATCTTGAACAATCGGCCATGAAGGGTTTTGTGATCGGCGTTTCCGGCGGCATTGATTCGGCAGTCACTTCAACGCTGTGCGCCGCGAGTCGTTTTCCGGTCAAAGCGCTGAACATGCCGATACACCAGGCGTCCGATCAAATCGGCCGCGCCGCCAAACACATTCAATGGCTGCAGGTTCGCTATGCCAATGTCGAAGGGGTTACGGTCAACCTGACACCGGTATTCGAATCGCTGAAAGGTGTGCTTCCCGCTCCCATTCAGGATGATTTGAGCATGGCCAACAGCCGAAGCCGGCTGCGCATGCTCAGCCTCTACGCCTTTGCCACCCATCACCGCATGCTCGTCGTCGGGACCGGAAACAAGGTCGAGGATTTTGGCGTCGGGTTTTACACCAAATACGGTGACGGCGGAGTAGACCTGTCGCCCATTGCCGACCTGATGAAATCGGAGGTCTACGCGCTGGCGAAAGCGATGGGCATTCTCGATGAAATTATCCAGGCGCCGCCCACGGACGGTTTGTGGAGCGACAATCGCTCCGATGAAAGCCAGATCGGGGCCACTTACGATGAACTGGAATGGGCCATGGCATTCGAGGCCGCCCAGGGCGATGAACAGGCGCTTGACCACAGGCAGCAAAAGGTGCTGGCCATCTTCAGGAAATTCAATCGTATCAATCGGCACAAGATGCGGCCGATTCCCATCTGCACCATTCCGGCCCGAATCAGGCTGCCATAGCACTGGCCCGGGCACCCGAGACAACGGGCAGGCTGTCTGACCTCAGACGGTGGGCGCGTAGCCCGGAACGGGGCAGCGTTTTTGCAGCTGGATGAATTGCAACCTACAGGAGGAGCCCATGAAGCTGGAATCGGCCATCGTATCCGCATTGGAATTTGAAAACCGAATCAGAGACCTGTACATCGAAGCGGGGACCCGCACCGGGGACGCCGCCGCAAAAAAGATATTCCAGGCCCTGGCGAACGACGAGCAGCGGCACGTGGATTACCTGGAAAGCCGACTCGACGAGTGGCAGCGGCTGGGAGTGGTGACCGCTGCGGTGCTGGATTCAATTATCCCCGACAAAACGGCCATTCGCAGGGAAGCAGCCGCCCTGAAATCGAAAATCAGCGCGGATACCCGTGGCCTGAAGCAGCAGATGCTCTCTCGGGCGCTGGAGATGGAGATCGAAACCAGCCGGTTCTACAGGGAACTGGTCGATCAGGTGTCGTCTGAGCACCGGGCCATGTTTTCGCGCTTGCTTGAAATTGAGGACAACCACGTCGAGGCAGTTCAGTTCGAGCTGGACCACCTGAGTCAAACCGGTTTCTGGTTTGGGTTCGAAGAGTTCGATATGGAGAGTGTCTGATCGGCCAGGCGGGGATCGCAGGCAACTCAGAGAAACAAGGTCAATCAGGCCTCTGCCACCACAGCATCAATTTTTTCCCAGATGAACTGGGCCACATCCTCGGCTGAATTCGTCTCGATGACGGCAATGTCCTCGCACAGCTGCTCAATTTTTTCTTCGTCGATTTCCGTCATTTTGTTAACCAGGAAGGTGTCGACCTCACCGCCCGCGGGAAGCATTCCACAGGCACCAATGGCTCCGATGAAATCGCCGTCCACGAAAATGGGGACCACAATTTTCATCAGGCCGGCGTCGCACGCCTCGATTACCGGTTTTTTCTGATCCCTGGCCTGGTTGGCCAGATTCATGTGGGCCACGGCACAAATAAAACTCTGGCCTTTATCAGTGGCCTTGATGGCCGGACACAGGCGGTTGACCCACACCTTGTTGTCGGTAATCCGGATTCCGTCGGTGTTGAAGACATTGGACTCCAGCCCTGAACGCGCATGGATTTCGTTTTCCAGTTCAGCCCATTTTTCCAGGGGTAAAAGATCGGTCAGTTCCACAGTCACACTCCTTGGTTGACTTAAACGGCATATGCATTACGTGTACATCCCGGCAACACCTTTTACCATTTTTTTAAGGAGATAGGGAAGCGCTTTCCGCCAGCCAGGCCCGGAGCCGTTTCATCCCTTCATCGATTGAAATGTGGGCAGCGTAACCCAGCTCCAGCTTGGCGGCGGAAATGTCAAACCAGTGCGAGGTGGCCAGTTCACGGGCTACGAAGCGCGTCATCCTCGGCTCCCCGGAAATGCCGAATGTGCGGTATGCCCACTCCAGCAAGGCGCCCATGCCATAGGCTGCCGCGGGTGACAGGGTGCGGTTCAGCGCTGGTTTTCCACCGGCAGCCAGGATGCGGTCCACCATCTCCCACAAGCCGATGGGATTGTCGTCGCTGATAAAATAGACCCTGCCCGAAACCGCCGGGTTTTTCCCCAGCGCCTCCATGGCCAGCACGTGGGCGTTTGCGGCGTTGTCCACATATATCGTGTCCACCCGGTTTTTACCATCACCTACCCGCCGCAGGCTTGCGGCCCGGGCGATGATTCGAGGCGCCAGGTGATTGTCCTGCGGTCCCCAGATCAGATGCGGCCGCAGGGCGACGGTTTTTAATTCCGCGCAGGCCGCCGCCATCACGGCCTGTTCGGCCATGGCCTTGGTCTGCGGGTAGGGCGAATGGAAATGGGTCGGGTAGGGGGCCGACTCGTCCACCCCCTGCATATCCTTGCCGTCAAAGACCACACTGGGACTGCTGGTGTAAATCAGGGCGGGCACCCTGCAGGATCGGCAGGCGGCGATCACATTCTGCGTACCGGTTACATTGGACCTGAAATAATCCGCGAAAGCGCCCCACACGCCGGTTTTGGCGGCCACGTGAAAAACGGCGTCCCTGCCGCGAACGGCGTCCTTGACCGCGCCGGCATTGGCCAGGTCGCCGCAAAACTGCCTGACACCCAGGGCATCCAGCTCCGGGTAGGAACCCCTCGAAAAACTGGCCACCCGATGACCATTGGCCAACAGCTGCCGGACAATGGCTTTGCCCAGAAAACCCCCGCCACCGGTCACCAGAATCTTTCTGGGCGGGCATCTTGCCGTTGATAGATCGGTTTTATTGTCCATGATTACCGTTTTTTCTCGGCCCAGGCGGCCAGTTTTTCCCTGAAAATCTTTGAGTTGTGGCGAATGTCGACGGGAAATGCCCGGTGGAACAAAATGGTCCGGATGGTTTCCGTGATCGGGTTTTGCTTGGAGAGCGCCAGCAGTTCTTGCTCAAGTCCTTTTTTATTCTTTCCGTTGTCGCCGGGTTCGAGTTCGATACAGACAATCGGCTCTTGCCGTCCCTGGGGCCCCACACCCACCAGGGCGCTGCGGAACACGCGGGGATGATTGTTGAATATGGATTCGCAGGGTATGGTGAACAGGGTGCCCTTTTCGGTGATCACGCGGTGGTTTTTGCGTCCGCAGAACCAGATGCGGTTTTTTTTGTCCATCCAGCCCAGGTCTCCCATGCGGTGCCAAAAGGTGTCTCCGTCGGTGATCTTGGCCAGGGCGTCGTCGCGGGGCCTCTCAAAGTAGCCTCGGGTCACCTGATCGCCGCGAACGGTGATTTCACCGATTTCGCCCTCAGCTACGACCAGGTCGTCACGCCACTGGGCAATCGGACCGTCGGAAATGCGGATGATGCGCACGTCGGTACCGCTGATGGGCTGCCCCACGCACATGCCATAACCGTGTTCACTGAGCTTGCGGGTTTCGTTGAGAATCTCGTCGCTGCCGAACGAACTGACCGGCATGGCCTCGGTGGCGCCATACCCGGTGTGGATCTGGGCGTCATCGGTAAGCATGCTGCTGAACTGTTCGATATTCGCCGGCGTGGCAGGGGCCCCGGCGGAAATAACCCGTTTTAATGTGGGCAGCTTGATGCCCTTTGCTTTGCCGTAGCGGCCGACACGGTTGAGCAGGGCAGGGGAGGCGAACAGGTTGGTGACGCCCTGATTGATGATGGCCTCGATGATTCGCTGCGGATTGACCCTTGCCGGCTGGGTGGGATCCATATCCGGGATGATGGCCGTCATGCCCAGGGCCGGGTCGAACAGGGCGAAAAGGGGAAAGGTCGCCAGATCGATTTCGTCACGTGTGATGCCGAAGTGGGTGCGAATGGTGCGCACCTGGGCATCGAAGACGCCGTGGGTGTAAAAGACCCCTTTGGCCGGACCGGTGCTGCCGGTGGTAAACAGGATGGCGGCGATCTCATCGGCGCGGGTGTTGGCCATGGCATAGGGTTCCCAGTGCCGGTTGCGAATCTGGCGCAGATTGAATCCATTCCAGAAAAAACGGCGGCCAACGGTTATATATGTTTTGACACCCTTGAAATAGGCGGGGGCAATCGTTCGCAGGATATGGGCCGGCGGGATGCCGATCAGGGCCTGGGCCTGACTCTCCTTAAGGCAGTTCAGCATCCGCGCAACGCCCATGCCCGGATCCACCATGACAGGGACCGCACCCACCTTGAACAACGCAAAGACGAGCGTGAAGAAGTCCAGGCTGGGCTTGACCATGAGGATGGTGCGCACGCCGCGGCTGACACCCACATCGTCCAGCCCCTGGGCCAGGCAGTCCGACTCGATGTCCAGCTGGCGAAAGGTGAGGTGGGTGTATGCCTGCCGGCCTTGGCTGTCCCTCCCGCATGGGCAGACCACCGCACGCTTGTACGGCTGGATGCGGGCCATGTCGCGCAGACAGGTGGCCACGTTGACAATTTTCTGGTCAGTTGATGGGTTCGTTTTTTCCATGGGCATTTTTTTGTGGCTGCTTCGACGGTGCCGTATGCTATCCCCCTATCGGATGCCGGTTCAAAAATCGCTTCACCCGTTCAATGATCGGCCCGGGAACATCCTCCATGAGGTAGTGGCCGGCATCGTCGAATAGATGGGTTTCGGCTAGCGGAAAGCGCCGGCACCACTCGTGGTAATAATCCAGGTCGAACACGAAATCATGGCGCCCCCACAGGATCAGCATGGGGATGTGCGCCAGGGTGGCCAGTCGGCTGTCCACACGGGCGACGATATCGAAACCGGCATCGCCGGGAACCAGGGGGATAGCCTGGACGAATCGCAGGGTGGCCAGCCGGTTAAGCGGACAGTTGTAAGGGGCCAGCAGCCCTTGTTTCACCGTTGGGCACAGCCGCTTCCGGGGGGCCATGTACAGGGCACCTCTGGCAAACAGGTTCCCGTACAGGACCGCAGGCGTGGCCAGGAGGCCGAGGTTGCGAATGATCCTGAGTCGAAGGGGAATCCGTTTGCGGCCCGGTGGGAAAAAACCGGCAGTGTTGGTGAGGATGATCCGGGCCACCCGTTGCGGGTTGGCCACGGCCCAGGCCATGCCGATCATGCCTCCCCAGTCGTGCACCAGGAGGGTAATCCGGTCCAGTGCCAGATGATCCATGAGCGCCGAAAAATCATCCAACCGGCTTTGCAGTGAAAAGTCGTATCGCTCGTCGTCGGGCTTGTCCGACAGGCCGCATCCCATGTGATCCGGTGCGATGGCGCGATAGTCCGGTGCAAGGGCGCTGATGATGCGCCGAAAGAAAAATGACCAGGTGGGGTTGCCATGCAGCATGACCACCGGATCACCAGCCCCCTGGTCGACGAAATGGTAGCGCAGTCCTTTGCGGTCCAGAAAATGAGACTCGAACGGATATAAATCCAGGTACGCCTTCGGATCGACCGTATTACGACAATGGATCATGGTCACCCATTTCCGGCCGCTGGAACAAGGGCCAGTTCAAAATTTTCCATTTTGTAGATGGGCAGGCCGTCGACGCTGAGCAAACCGTCGGCCCGGATAACCGGATCCGGACCCTCGATCACACGGGTAATCATGGCCTCCACGATTACGATTGTGTTCCTGGGGATAACCTGCCCGCGATAGGTCCAGGCGTGGCGGCTGTTTTCCCCCATCCGGAACTGGTGGGATGCCGCCAGATGCGGCCAGCGCTTGATTGCCATCGCTTTGATCAGCTGTAAAAAGGACTCTAACCCCAGCGAGCCCGGGCAGACCGGATCCTGATAAAAATGGGCCTTGAAGAACCACTCGTCGGGGTCCACTTGTTTCACCCCGCGAATATAGCCCAAGGCGTGGGCACCACCGTCCGCCAGGCAAGCGTCGATGCGGTCGATCATCAGCAGGGCCCTGCCCGGCAACAGCAGCCTGTCTGCGGTAACGGGCCTGCCGGCGGCTTCATCCGGGCTGTGGGGTGGCTCCTTGGGCAAGTGCTGCGCGCCATCGGTCCGGTCAGTCCAGACAGCCATGGATTTTACCATGGGATCCGTATGCCCCAGACCCTTCTGATCGCCCAGCGCCCCGGAGGAAAAAAAGCCGAAATAGGTATTACCGGTATAGACGGGTTCGCCATCGGCCAATACCTGAAAATCGAAATTTTCAATAATCATGTCTGCCGCTTTGCTCACCTTGGTGATCCGGCAGCGCATGGTCAGTGTACCGGAGGCGGGAATCACCTGCCGGTGGAGGACGGCGTTGCCTCCCAGGTTGCGGAACTTCAGATCCCGCTGGCTGCGCAGGGCCGACCCGGCATAGGCCGCCAGCCACCCGCAGGGTTGCAGGGCGATTTCCAGCAATATGCAAAAGGGCATGACCCCGGAGCGGTCGGCGGAAAAATACCATTCGTCTGGGGGGATGTCATACTGGGCGGTAACCCAACCGCCAGCTGCCAGGACCCAGGGATCCGGCTCAACGCGGACGACCCGGTCCATGAAACAGAAGGGTGGTCCAGGAAGGCGGGCGATTTTACGGCTTCGGTCAAAGATGCGGTAAGGCTCACCAAACGCCTCGGAAGGATTCCCCGAGGCAAAAGCCAGGATGGACGCCCGATCGTAAAGGGGGCTTGAGGGGGTCGTCGATTCATCGGCGGGCGCCGGCTTTTGGTTGCGTTGAAACCATGGGGCCTCGATCTCCTGTCGGCTGATCCCGGTCATTTTTATGGACATATCTTTGAAAGAGACGATCGGGCGACCGTCGGCAAACATGTGGGCATCGGCGATGGTAAAGGGTTCGGGTCCGTATCCGATTTCACTGATCTGAATTTCGTAGTGCACGTGACCGGTGGCCGGAGTGACCGGTCCGCGGCATTTCAGCCGGGCGCCCTTGCCGATCACCGGTTCGTAGCACACCCCGGGTTTGTCCGTGACCCAGCCCATGCGTTGAAGAAACACACGCAGGGTGTGGGCGCAGCATTCGTACATCAGTGTGCCCGGCATTACCATGTCGTCCACGAAATGACACACGAGGAACCAGTCGTCGGGCTGAATGTCCGCTTCGGCCCGGATCAGTCCCAGTCCGTAACGCCCGCCTTCAGGGTCCAGGTCGAGGATGCGATGAATCAGGCGCATGCGGCCATCGGGCAGATACAGCGAGGCAGAGAGGCCGACGCCGTTAAAAAGCGGGCCGAAACAACCCTCCAGGTCTCCGCGGCGCAGGGCTTCAACCTGGTCGTCTGAATAGGATTCCCTGGCCATGGGTACCAGCGGCTCCCAATCAACCGGACGTTTGCCGGGTATAGGGCTGCGCTCCTCTCGGGACAACATGATGCCGCCGGAGTTGTTGACTTCGTCCTGGGTGAAGAAGCCGGCGCAACCGTCATGCATGCTGATCAGGTGCGTGTCGCCGATATAGCCTTCGAAACGGAAAAAGAACATCCAGGTTTCACCTTGGCGCGCAAACCGGTCGATGGCGATCTCATAGCGAATGGTCTCGCCGGGGCGGGGCAACCCCCGATGAAAGCGCACCACCGCGTCCAGAAGGCGGTAGGCCCGCTCTCCCTTGACCTGATGATCGATGCCCAGGTAGGCGCTCAAAAAAAGGTCCGCCTGTCCGGCCTCCACACTGATGCACACCGGGGCACGGTCGCCATCCAGGTACCAGGCACCGGGCAGGACGTCGTGCTCGGTGACCACCCGTCCCGATTCCATGGAGCACATTGTCCCGTCTATGGCGGTGATGCGGTCCACCAGCATCAGCGGTTCGTCGGGCAGGCGCACCCTTACCCGGTAGGTGTCGACCACGTTGAAGAGCGGTCCCAGCACCCGACCGACGCGTCCGACGGCGAATTCCATACACATCTGGCGGTCAAAGATGGGATCGGGTGACCCAAGCGGTGTCCGGTCGACGTCAGTCGGAAGGGGCGACGGATCATCCTTTCCACGGGCACCCAGGCCCAGCAGTCGTGTCTGCAGGTCGAAGGTCTCGGCATAGGAGCGGGTCAGTGACTGGGAAAGGTCAAGGAACTGCTGATGGGCACTGGCTGTGGCTTCCAGGTTTCGTCGTTGCGCCTCCAGCAACTGCAGCCAGGGCGCACCGGAAGATGCGCCTTTTTCAACTGGGACCGGCGATGCTTGTGTGGGTTCCAAGGCTTCGGACCATACCGGCGGCAGGCGGTAATTTTCAGTTTCCAGCGGCAAAGATCCCGGCGGTTTCACCTCGGTCAGCGACTCGGGCAGCGTGGGACAGAGCATGGGGCCGCCCACGGCAACCGGTACGATCTTTCGCGCACTGACCGCAACGGGTGGGGTCGATGGTTCGCAGCCGGCATAAAGCGTGCTCAAATCCATGCGTACGCGCTCGGTGGCCAACCGGGCCAGGCATCTTAAAAGCGAAGCGATCTCATTCTCGGTGCCATGGTTGGCGGCCACGGCCAGGTGCGGTTGGTCATTCAGGATTTGATCAATCATGCGGGTGCATGACCCCCGAGGGCCGACCTCGATGAATATCCTGCTGCCATCGGCATAGGTACGTTTAATCGTCCGGATGAAGTCAAAACCTTCAATTGCTTGTTTTTCAATTGAATCGGCACAATTTTCCGCGGTAACCGTGTATGCGGCGGCCCAGCTGCAGCTGTAAACGTCCAGCCCCGGTCTGATGGTGGTCGCAAACAGGTGTAGCCGGCGGTAGGCATCGGCCACGGGGGCGGCCGCATCACAGTGCACAGTGACCACTCCGTCCAGGTAGACCGCCTGACAACTCATGGATTCGATGGCCTGCTCCACAGCCTGTTCCAACCCGCCGATGACACATTCATTGGGTGAGTTGACGATGAGCAGCCGCACACGGGGTATCCTTTCGAGGGCGATGCGCACCTGTTCCTGAGGTCGGTTGACCACTGCAGCCCGCCAGACGACAGCCTCACCTTCCGGAATCCGCCATGCCTGCCGCAGGGCCAGGCAGGGTCCGGCAAGCTGGGTGGTGAACAGGTCGGTTGACTGCATGCGTACCAGCATCTCACTCCGGTCCGGCCAAACCTGTTGGGCGAATAGGGCGGCGGACTCTCCTAAACTGTAGCCGATGATGGCATCTGCACGCAGGTTGAACCGGTCGAGAACACGGGTCATGAGACTGCCGAAAACCACCTGCCCGAAAATCATGTTCAGGGGATCACGCTTGAGGCGGACGGCAGCGTCCAATTCCCATCCGGGTTGCCATGCGCGCCGCCAGGGCATCAGGTCCCAGGGTCGGAATTGGGTCTTCAAATGGGTCGTTTCCCGGTCCATCTGATCGACAGCAGCAGGGAACTGCAGGGCCAGATCGCGCCCCATGCCCAGATAGTGATTGCCTGATCCCGGATAAACCAGGCTGATGCGGGCATCTCTGCCGATGGGGTGCCTGCTGAAAAATACCTGCCTGGAATGCGGATCGGATCCTCCGGCGGCAATGGCCTGGTGTGCGGCCTGGATGACGTCACGGTGGTTGCTGTCCGATGTTAGGATCAGGGCGATGGCCAGGCTGTGGTCGGACCGCGGCGGATGTAAATTCATCCATCGTCCGGCGATCGATTCAGCCGGTTCCTGACCGGTGCTGCGAAATACAATTTCCTCCAATTTCAAGAGCCCTTCAATCAGATGCGGTGGTGTGTCTCCGGTGATCACGAAAAGACCGCAGCGGTGATCAAGGGCCGGTGCCGGGTATTGGGTTTCGATTTCGGAGGCGTTGTTTTCGTGCGCTTCAAGCAGCACATGGCCGCAGGTGCCGTCCAGGGTGATCGACGCACAACAGGCGGTTCGGGGGCCGCTTTTGCGATCCCGATACCAGGGTTGTGCCCGATTGGGTATGTGAAACATTTCAGCGGCTTCTACCTGACGGGTTGATGGATCAGGCTCACGGGTGTAGCCGGCAATGGGCGGCAGGATGCGATGGTGCAGACACAAGGCTGTTTTTGCAAGGGATGCCAGGCTGTCGGCGGCGCCCGTATACCCGCAGACGGGTTTGGCTGACCCCAAAGCAATGGCTGTTGACGGATCGCCCGGGTTGTGCCTTGAAAAAAAATCAGCAAGGGCGGCGATCTCCATGCGGTCCCGTTCGGGAACACCCGCGCCGTGGGCCTCGATGTATGACACGGAGGCGGCGGACAGGCCGGATCGACTGAAGCATTGGGATAGCGAGCGAACATAGGTCGACTGGCCGACACCGGCCCTTTGCGGATCGTCGCCACCGGCGCTGCCGATTCCGCGGATGACGGCATATATCCGGTCCCCGTTCTTTCTGGCCTGGTCCAGGCGCTTTACAACCAGGGCCA
Organism: Desulfosarcina sp.; assembly: GCF_046496365.1. Classification (GTDB taxonomy): domain Bacteria; phylum Desulfobacterota; class Desulfobacteria; order Desulfobacterales; family Desulfosarcinaceae; genus Desulfosarcina. The sequence goes on along the minus strand of NZ_JAWOHB010000182.1, from coordinate 6,952 downwards.
CCGCCCCGTCGCCGGGAAGCGTACCATCGGCTGAGGCATCGAATGGCCGCACGGTGTTGGTTCGAGAAAGCGGCAGGAACTGATCCATACGGATCACGCTGCGCCCTTCAGCCGCCAGATCCACTGCACCGACCAGCATGGCGTCGGCAGCCTGGTGCTGCAGTATGTCTGCAGCAACCTGGAGTGCCTTGAGCCCTGACGCGGCATCGGCGGCGACCACGAAACTGGGGCCGCCGAAACGAAATTCCCGGGCCATGCGACTGGCGACGATACCTCCCAGCGCTCCCAAAACCCGCGACGGGGTCAGGGGCGGACTGCAGCCATCTTTCAGACTTTCCAGCCATTGGGCCATTGCGTCGTCGCTCAGGTTCAGGCCATGCAGGGCGTTCCAGTGATTGACTGCCGGATGGAGCTGCCAGCGCAGGTGGAAGTTGGTGGCCTCGAAATCGAACCCGATGCCGAATACCACCCCCATGCGCTCTCGGGGTTCACGCAGTGACAGGCCGGCATCGTTCAGCGCGCCGGCACCGACCTTGAGGGCCAGCAGCTGCTGGGGCAGAATGTCACGGATCTCATTGGGCGGGATCTGGAATTGTCCGATATCCACGTGCAGTCTGTCGATATACGCCCCTTTGGGATTGGCGCCGTCAAGTGCACGCACAAACGTCGTATCTGCCCCTTTCCAGCGGCCATGGGGTCGATCCGTGATGGCACTGTGGCCTTGGAAAACAGCCTGGGCATATGATTCCAAGTGATCCAGGGATCCCAGGGTGACATCCATACCCACAATCGCCAGTGGAACAGGTGTCGCAGAAACAGGTCTTCTGCCTACGGATATGGGTTGGCGATCATTGCTTAGGGCCGCCGATGGGGGACCCAGCCACTCTTCCAAAAGGATATGGGCATTGATTCCGCCAAACCCGAAAGCGCTGACCGCTGCCCGTCTGGGGCAGTCGGCCGCGCGTGCTTTCCAGGGCGTTGCCTTGGTTTGCACCCTGAATGGGCTTTGCGAAAGCGGGCTGTTATCCGGGGCCTGCTCATAGTTGATCGAGGGTGGCAGGACTCCCTGTTGGATGGCCAGCAGGGTTTTGATCATCCCGGCTGCACCGGCGGCGGTCAGCAGGTGGCCGATCATGGATTTCACCGAGCCGATGGCGCAGGCGCCGGGAGGTGATGATCTGCCCCGCCAGAGTTGAATCAGACTCTCAATTTCGGTGGTGTCGCCGGTGCGGGTGCCGGTGCCGTGGCATTCGATATGGTCCACCTGCCATGGATGCCAGCCGGCCGATCGGTAAGCCATTTCCATGGCGCGAACCTGACCCTGACTTTCCGGGGCCAAAAGATTGCCGCGCATGTCGTTGGAAAGTCCGATGCCCCGGATTACAGCATGAATGCTGTCACCGTGATCGAGGGCATCGTCCAAGCGTTTCAATATTAAAATCCCCACGCCTTCGCCCACCACCAGACCGTCTGCCCGCATGTCGAAGGGTGCACAGCGGCCCGAGGGTGACAGGGCCTGCAACTGACTGAACCCCGTCTGGGTGTAAAGGCATTCGGGCCTGGACACGCCGCCGGTCACGACCATATCCGCCCGGTTGGCCCATAGCGCCTCGCAGGCTAGTTTAACGGCATAGATCGATGAGGCGCAGGCCGCGTCCAGCGTGAAGCTGTCGCCGCCAAATCCCATTTCCGCTGCCAGTAGCGCGGCCGGCAGGCCGTCCACCCGGCTGGTCAGCGCCTGTGATCGGGTGATCTCCACCGCTGAAGCCCGACCCTGCGCAAACAAACGATTTTCAATGGCCTTTCCCAGGGTTTGCCGGCAGAATGCCGAGGCGCTGTCCGTGGGCAGGGCAATGGCTGCCAGGATGGTATCCACCCGGCGCGGATCGACTGGTGCGGTAATGCATGCGTTGACGGCACGCTTTCCGGCGGTGAGGGTGAACTGGTAGACCGGATCCAGGTGACGGGTCAGATCCGGATTCAGGCGAAAGGCGCCCGGATCGAAGGTGAAACCATTGACCAGACAGGCGTGTCGGGAGTAAGTGTGATCCGTCTCCAGGCGGGTGCTGAGTCGATCCCGTATCGGTGCGATCCAGCGGCTTTCCGGAACCGGTGCGGATTGGTCGATGCCGTTGACGATATTGTGCCAGAAGACATCCAGGGTCTTGGCACCGGGAAAGATGCCATCCATTCCCACGACGGCGATAAGCGGTTGTCTGTCCATATCAGAAATGTTTACGACGATTGATAGCGGGCTGGAAAGGCCTCGAAATTTATCAACGTGATGATCCGCGATTCGGTTGATTGCCAAAACTAAATTACATACCCGCTTCATGGATTTTACGCAAGTTTGAATCAATTTCCACGCGGTTCAATGGATACCCAATTTATCATTTCGACGGCATGGGTTGACCTGGATTGTGCCTCAAAAGGAAATTGGGATTTGTTTTGACAGCAGCAATGGCTGCCGCTATTGTATAGATCACGATGATTTTGCGGTGCGTTGCACCCGCCTTTCGGGCATCGCCTTCAAAACCAAAAAAAACAGGAGGTGGATCATGAAAATCCATATCCAAAAGATCCTCTGCGCAACGGACCTTTCCGATTTTTCAAATTCGGCCGTCATTCAGGCCATCGGCATGGCAACGGCGTTCGGATCAAAGCTCTCTATCTGTCACGTGATCGATCTGCCCATGGTCAGCATGCATGGGACCGCCTTTGTTTACCCGCAGGATCAGATCGATGAGATGAAGGCCAACGCCCTCAATCAGATCAAGGGCCTGGTGAAAGCGTCCAACCTCGATTGGGAAGCGGTGGTCCAGACCGGTCCGATCTCCAGCACGTTGTGCCGTCTGGCCGCTGAAAAACAGGCCGACATAGCCATCGTATCCACCCATGGCCACACCGGACTCAAGCGGTTGTTTCTCGGTTCGGTCACCGAAAGGCTGCTGCGAACCATTGGCTGTCCGTTGCTGGTGGTTACGCCGTCCGAAAAAGCGCCAAGTGCGGAAACGCAGTTCAAGGGCTTCGGTTTCAAACAGATCATGGTCGGTTGCGACTTTTCGACGGATTCCGGCAGGGCGGTCGAATTCGGGTTCAGTCTGGCTCAGGAGTTCGAAGCCGTGATCCACCTGGTGCATGCGATCGAACCTTTTGTATACCGTGACACGATGTTGCCGAAAAGCTTGAAAACCGAGGCCCTGACCGAGGCAACCACCGACTGCCGCAAACGTCTGAATGACCTGGTACCGGCGGATGCCCACAACTGGTGCGATATTGAGTTCGCCTGCAAGGCAGGCAAACCGTTTGAGGTGTTGAAGAATTACGCCGAGGCAAAACAGGTTGACCTCATCGTGCTTGGCGTGCGGGGTCATTCCCTGGTGGAAACCATGCTAATAGGCGCCACGACCGACCGGGTGATCCGCAATGTGGCCTGCCCGGTGCTGTCGGTCTGCCCGCCATAGCTCGGTCAGCGTTTTGAAGGATTATGCCTTTTTCCTGAAGACGGTAATTTTAGAACCGGATGCCCTGATCCTAAATCGCAAGTCAGCCGCCACCTGACCGGTATGAACAAGGACCTGCCCGTATGTATCTTGCCCGATTGCCCGATAAGACGCAGGGTTGCCGTTACCTGATCCGGCAATCCTATGCCGATGGCGCCTGCTATCGGAGCCGTGATTTATTTGATCTGGGCGCCGATCCATCCCGGTTTATCAAATATCCCGGCGGAAACGGTTTTTACATTGATACAGTGGTGGAAGAGGCCATCGCCGATCTGGGAGTTGCCGCCTCGCAGGACGACCTGGAGCCCCTTTTCATACCATTTTTAGCACCCCATATCAGGCGGGTGATCGATGGTTTTGACCGCAAAGCACGGGCCCACAGGTCCGCCGACAGCTGCAGGCCCGCGCATGCGTTGCATTGGTTTGACCGCTACCGATTACATGTTCTTAAGCTGGGAAGGCTGGACGTTTGCGAATTAAACCGCGCACCGGACCGGTTCTATGCCAATCTTCATTGCAAATCCCGCGACGAAATCGAATATGATTTTGTGGCGGCGGAACGCATTCTTAAGACCGGGGAGCTGGCCCACTACACGTATCAGATTTTCGACCTGCAGCGATACTTCAGCGAAAATTTTGCGCGCCGCCGACCCGAATGCCTTGATCCGGACCGCATGGACCGTTTTTTCGTCAAGACCCTGTGTCAGCTCAACCTGGACGAAATTTTCTGGCAGGGCAGCGATGCGACATCCGGTTTGAAACCCCATCTGGTTCGTTATGCAATCATGTTTTTCGACAGCTGTTTTCCTTCCGGCGACCCCTTCCGGGATTATTTGCGGGATTTCATGAATCGGCACCGGATCCATCGGCCTCCGCAGCGTGTTCAGATCGGACTGGCGGAATCCGCCCGGTTGTTCGGGGTGACAACGGATATGCTCAAGAAGATGGACTGCCGGACATTGACCCGGCAGTATCGAAAACTGGCCCATAAACATCATCCGGACAAAGGCGGCAACCCGGATACATTTGTCAAGCTGAATGCGGCGTATGAAAAGTTGTTGAATAGCCGATGATTATGCCTGCGTGGGTGCAGGCGGGGGCGTCCTGCTTATTTTTTCCTGGTAGGTTGAGAGCAAAAAAAGCGTTGCCAGTGGTTGGGTAAACAGAACGCCGATAAACACCGATCCGCCGATCATGGTAATGGCCATGAAGATAATTACCACCACCACATGATCAATCAGGTCTCCACGTCTTCCCATGGCATAGCTCTCCTTGACCGCATCGACAATGCCCATGTGTTTGTCGGTCATCAGCGGCAGCATGTAGATACAGCAGAAGGCGATTGCCAAAACGATGATGATCCCGGGCAGAAAAAGCAGCATGAAACCGATGGCGCTGGCAACGAAAACTGCGACGCCGAATCCCAGAAGCGGCAGAAACAGATTCATGTGGGCAAACAGATCCTGAACCTTGGGTTCCCGACCGCTGCGGATCAGTTGAAGCAGGCTCTGGGTGTAACCGGCCGTGATGACTGGAGCCAGAATGCCCAGCGTTAACGTACTCACCGCCACCATAACCAGGGTCATGAGGATCAGCGAGACAATATTGCCAAGGGTCAGATTCCAGGCGGTTTCGATGTGGCGCTTAAAATTCATGGGTTCTCCTGAATGAAAAAAGGTTAACAAATATATCGATTTAAATATATTTAACTATCTTTATTAATTAGACTTTTATATTTTCATCCGCGGCTATTCCTGTTTTTTGGTGAAGGCAAGGGTTTTAAGGGCAGCAAAGGGGTTGGTGTCATCACGGGAAATGCACTGACACGGCGTCTTGTTGCGATCGGCACCACAGTGGCTGCATAATCCCTTGCACCGCTCTCGACAAAGGGGCTTGAAGGGCAGGGCCATGATGAGCTGCTGGGCGATCTCGTCCCGGAGGTCGATGCGCTCTCCGTCGTAGACCATCAAGTCCATATCATCTGCCGCCAGTTCGATCTCCTGCGCATCTTCCGGTTCAATCACAGATGCAATTCCAGGAACCGCCGTGGCTGAAAAATCGGTTTCGATATCCAGATCAAAACGTTCGAGGCATCGGCTGCAGGGCAGATTCACTCTGGATTTAAGCATCCCGTTAATTTGAACGGTCTCACCGCTTCGGGTTGCGTGGATACTTACACGAACCGGCTGGGTGAATTGCACGCCGCTTTCGCTTAATACCGCGTCCAGCATGCCCAAGCGGTCGGCATCCACCGCTTCATCCAGATTGAATCCCTGCTCGGTGATACTACCGATGTAAAGGCTTGGCATATTTGGAAATGATACGAATCCAAAGTGTTGTGACCATGTCCTTGGCCATTCCACGCAGGCAAGAGCGCCACGGATGTTTATTTTTCGGTATGCCACCTTCGCGGCGTCTTTTCACTCCGGCAGCCGGCATGACGATCGACCCGGATTTGCGCTTATCTGCCGGGAACGATGATTCGTGAACCGCCGTTCTGCTTTTTCTGTTCCTCCGCCTGCATTTTCCTGATTTGCTGCACCATTTGGGCCATTTCCTGCTCCATGGCACCGGGGAACGCCTCGATGGCTTCGGCCATGTTGTTGGCCGTCAATCTGGCCTGCAGGGGCAAGGGACCCTGTGGCGTCAGGATTTGCGTGTGGCCGAAAAAAATGGGCGCCCGACTGGGATCGTCCTTTCCATCTGCGGTGACCGGAATCATCCGTCGAATGGATGCCACTTTAAGGTCAGTGATGGCATCTTCCCGGTATAAGTTGGTGGCATCTACTTTAAAATCAATTTGTTCTTGTCCTGCCATGAAGGTGCTCCGCTGGTTGTGGGTGGTTGGCCATCGGCCAAAAAGATGGGTCAGCGTATCTGATTTTAATCCGTGTGTCACGGAGTTTATGGGACTGCAGCCGCCCCGGTTTCAAAGCGTCACCGTGTTGAAGTTTTTTACCGCCCGGCTTATAATCGTCAGCATATGCAAACCGAAGAAAAATCATTGTCCACAGGTGGAACCCAATTTAAGTGCCGCATGACCGCGATTAGTGTATCCCTTTTTGTGTCAGTGGTCTTGATGGCCGTTAAATTCTACACGTACAGGCTGACCGGTTCCTCTGCGGTCCTTTCCGACGCACTGGAGTCCATCATCAATGTGGCCGCTGCCGCTTTTGCCGTAATGAGCATCTGGATGGCGGCCCAACCACCTGACGTGGATCACCCCTACGGTCACGGGAAAATCGAATTTTTTTCAGCCGGTTTTGAAGGCGCACTGATCATATTTGCAGCCATCGGGATATTCAAGACCGGTGTCTCCCGCCTTATGGCGCCCGAACCCCTTGCCAACCTGCAAGCGGGACTGACCATTCTTGTGGGGGCCTCCGCGATCAACCTGCTGCTTGGCATCGGGTTGGTAAGGGTCGGTAAAAGGGTTCAATCCATGACCC
>NZ_JAWOHB010000021.1:0-12542 GCF_046496365.1 Desulfosarcina sp. | reverse complement strand
CGATGAAACCGGTCTCTACTCGGTCAACACCAAGTTCAACGGCTGGATCGAAACGCTCCACGTGGATTTTCTGGGGGAACGGGTGGAAAAGGGGCAGCCCCTGTTCGACATCTACAGCCCGGATCTGCTCACCGCCCAGCAGGAGTACCTCATCGCCCTTCAGCAACAGAAGGGGCTCAACGGTACTGCCCGCAAGGGCGACAACCGACTTCTGGATGCCTCGCGCACCCGCCTGGCCTACTGGGACCTCACCGATGAACAGATTGCCCATTTGGAGGCTGCCGGCGAGATCCAGAAAACGATCACGATCTTCTCGCCGGCCTCCGGTGTGGTGATCAAGAAAGCCGCTCTGAAAGGGCACTATGTCAAAGCCGGCGAGCACCAGTATGAAATCGCCGACCTGTCCACCGTGTGGGTGGATGTGGACATCTACGAGTACGAACTGCCCTGGGTCCACAAGGGCATGCCCGCCGAAATGGACCTGGCCTACACCCCCGGCAAACGCTATTCCGGCGAAGTGCTCTTTATTTACCCCTACCTGGATCCCAAGACCCGTACGGCCCGGCTGCGGCTCTCCTTTCCCAATCCGGACGACAACCTCAAGCCGGGAATGTACGCCAACGTTTACCTGCACAACACCCTGCCCGGCGAGCGGCTGGTGGTGCCCCAGGAGGCGGTGATTGACAGCGGTGTGCGCAAACGGGTCTTCGTCTCCAGAGGCAAGGGCAAATTCGAGCCCAGGGAGGTTACCCTGGGCGTCGAAGGCAACGACTATACGTTCGAAGTGATCGACGGCCTTGAAGAGGGCGATGAGATCGTGCTCTCCGGTCAGTTTCTGTTCGATTCGGAGAGCCGCTTGAAGGAAGCCATCGCCAAGATGCTTGAGGTTCGCCGTCAAGGGGGGGACGGCGCTGGCGACGACCTGGATATGGAAAGCCTGAACATGGCGGACGATGATCTGGACATGGGCGGCATGACCATGGATTCGGATGGTTCTGCCGCCATGCCCTCCCCTGAAGAGGAAGTCAAGCCATGATCGAAAAAATCATCGAGCTGTCCCTGCGCAACAAGTTTCTGGTGATTCTGGCCACCCTATCCGTGATTGCCGCCGGTATTTATGCCATCGTCCATACCCCCCTGGATGCGATTCCCGACCTTTCGGACGTGCAGGTGATTATTCTGACCGAATTTGCCGGCCAGGCTCCCCAGGTGGTGGAAGACCAGGTCACCTATCCGCTGACCACCGCCATGCTCTCGGTCCCCTTTGCCAAGACGGTGCGGGGATACTCCTTTTTCGGCCTCTCGTTCGTCTATATCATTTTCGAGGACGGCACCGATCTCTACTGGGCACGCAGCCGGGTGCTGGAGTACCTCAACGTTGTCTCCGGCCGGCTGCCCCAGGGGGTTGCCCCCTCCCTGGGTCCCGATGCCACCGGCGTGGGGTGGGTTTATGAATATACGCTCACCAGCGACCGCCACGACCTGTCCCAGCTGCGCTCGATCCAGGACTGGTTCCTGCGCTACGAACTGGCCAGTGTGGCGGGGGTTTCCGAGGTGGCCTCCATCGGCGGTTATGTCAAGCAATACCAGGTGGTGGTGGACCCCAATAAGCTTCGCGCCTACAACATTTCCATCCAGAAAATCCGCATGGCCATCCAGCGCAGCAACAATGACGTGGGCGGCCGGCTGGTCGAGATGGGCGAAACCGAGTTCATGGTCAGGGGGCTTGGCTATATCAAGGGCATCGAGGATCTGAATACCATTCCGCTGGCGGTGGATGACCGCGGGATTCCCGTCCTGCTGCGCAATGTGGCCACCGTGACGATCGGTCCCGAACTGCGGCGCGGCCTTGCCGATGACAATGGCCAGGGTGAGGTGGTTGGCGGCGTTGTGGTCATGCGCTTCGGCGAAAACGCCCTGCAGGTGATCGACAACGTCAAACGGCGCCTGGAGGAACTCAAGTCCGGCCTGCCCGAAGGGGTTCGCATCAAGACGGTCTACGACCGGTCAGCGCTTATCCTGCGCGCCATTGACAACCTCAAGCGCACCCTGATCGAGGAAAGCATCATCGTGGCCATCGTGTGCATGGTTTTTCTCTTCCATTTCCGCAGCGCCCTGGTGATCATCTTCACCCTGCCGATGAGTGTCCTGATCAGTTTCATCATCATGTACGGCCAGGGGATCAACGCCAACATCATGAGCCTGGGCGGCATCGCCATCGCCATCGGCGCCATGGTCGACGGCGCCATTGTCATGATCGAAAACGCCCACAAGCACATCGAAAATGAAGGCGGAAAAAAACCCCATTGGGAGTTGATCAGCAACGCTGCCAGGGAAGTGGGCCCGGCGCTGTTCTTCTCCCTGCTGATCATCGCCGTGAGTTTTCTGCCGGTTTTTACCCTCGAAGCGCAGGAAGGCAGGCTTTTCCGGCCCCTGGCGTTCACCAAAACCTACGCCATGCTGGGTGCCGCGCTCCTGGCCGTCACCATCGTACCCATACTCATGGGCTATCTGATCCGGGGAAAGATACGCCCCGAAAATGAAAACCCGGTCAATCGGTTTCTGATCTGGGCCTACCATCCCATCATCAAGGTGGTGCTCAGGAGAAAAGTCATGGTGCTCGCTGCCGCAGTGGTGATTCTGGCGCTTACCTGGATCCCGATCCAGCGCATGGGGTCTGAATTCATGCCCCCCTTGAACGAGGGGGATCTGCTTTACATGCCCACGACCCTGCCGGGGATCTCCATCACCAAGGCCAAGGAACTGCTCCAGCAGACCGACCGCATAATCGCTGCTTTTCCCGAGGTGGCCAACGTGTTCGGCAAGATCGGACGGGCGGAAAGCGCCACGGACCCGGCACCGCTGAGCATGATCGAAACCACCATCATGCTCAAGCCCGAATCCCAGTGGCGGCCGGGAATGACCATGGAGCAGCTGGTTGATGAGCTGGACAAGGCCATCCAGTATCCGGGCCTGACCAACGCCTGGACCATGCCGATCAAGACCCGCATCGATATGCTTTCCACCGGCATCAAGACGCCGGTGGGCATCAAGATCATGGGAGAGGACCTGCAGGTCCTTTCCGATATCGGGGAAAAGGTCGAGGCCGTCATCCGCGGCGTGCCGGGAACCCTGAGCGTCTATGCCGAGCGGGTCACCGGCGGCAATTTCCTGGACTTCGAGATCCGGCGGGCAGAGGCTGCCCGCTACGGACTCACCGTGGGCGACGTGCAGGACATCATCATGACTGCCGTGGGGGGGATGAACATCACCCGAACCGTCGAGGGGCTGGAACGCTACCCCGTCAACCTGCGCTACGGCAGCGAACTGCGCGACACACCGGAGAAGTTGCGCCGCATTCTGGTGTCTGCCCCCACCGGCGCCCAGGTGCCCATCGCCCAGCTGGCCGATATCCGCGTCGTCAAGGGGCCGCCGGTGATCAAAAGCGAGAATGCCCGCAACAGCGCCTATGTGTATGTGGACCTGACCGGCATCGATGTGGGGACCTATGTCAAGGCCGCCCGCCAGGCCGTCCAGGAGCAAATCGATCTGCCGCCGGGTTACAGCCTGCTGTGGAGCGGTCAGTATGAATACATGCTTCGGGCTGAAAAGCGTCTGATGATCGTGGTCCCCATGACGCTGCTGATCATTTTTTTGCTGCTCTACCTCAATTTCAAAAACATGACCGAAAGCCTGATCGTGATGCTCAGTGTACCGTTTTCCCTCACCGGCGGGTTCTGGCTGATGTATCTGCTGGGCTACAACATGAGTGTGGCGGTGGGTGTGGGATTTATCGCCCTGGCCGGCGTCGCGGCCGAAACCGGGGTGGTCATGCTGGTCTATCTGGATATTTCCTACCGCAGGTTCAAGCAAACCCTTGGCGACCGGTTCGACCGGCGTCATCTCAATCAGGCCATCGAGGAGGGTGCGGTCATGCGGGTGCGGCCCAAGATGATGACCGTGATTTCCACCATGGCCGGCCTGATGCCCATCATGTGGGGCCACGGAACCGGGTCCGAGTTGATGAAGCGCATCGCCGCACCCATGGTGGGCGGCATGGTCAGCGCAACGGTTCTGACCCTGATCGTGGTTCCCGTCCTCTATGGGATCTGGAAGGGGTGGGGGCTGCCGGAGGACCATGAAGCCCAAGGGATCCAGGAGTCAGCCGCCAGGAGCCAGCTTTCTTAACCGCCGCCAAACTGGCGGCATTTATTCAAACCTGATGGTTCCGTAAAAAGTCGAAATTTCAGGTTTATTGTCATCCTCGCGAAGGCGGGGATCCATAAGATTCAGATAGTTATAGACTCCCGCCTCCGCGGGGAGTGACACTGTTTGTGACTTTTTACGGGTTCATCAACCCTGGAGGAATGAACATGAAAAAACGGACAATATTTATTTCGGCAGTTATCTTCGCCCTGACGGCCGCTGCGGCCCTTGCCATGCAGTCGCACGACAGTCACGGCTCCGGCAGCGGGCACGATATGCAGTCGGGCCAGCAGATGGATCACACCGGCATGGGCGGCACCTTCAAGCACGAGGCAACCGAAGGGGGCATCGATGCCCAGTTCCAGGTGATGAGCCTGGCCAGCATGAACATGACCTCGGAAAAGGGGGAAACCCACCACATCATGGTTGACCTCAAGGCGGCCGACGGCGGGGCGCCCATCAAAAATGCCGTCGGCAAAATCAAGGTGATCGCCCCGGACAAGACCGAACAGGAGAGTACCCTGAAAAACTTCAACGGGGTTCTGGCAGGCAACTTCACCTTCAAGGAGCCGGGGAAATACGGCGTGATCTGCCTGCTTAAAAACCAGGATGAAAAGCAGGTGTTCAAGTTCTGGTATGAGCACATGCAATAGGTCGTGTACATGAACCTGTATGCCCATGAACATCAAACGCATTAAAATTAGCGTCATTATTTTTCTTCTGGCTGCGGTGGCGGTGGTTCACCACCTGCCCATCCACGGGTTCCTGGGCACCCACATCCTGCACAGGGACCTGTTTTTCTTCCCCATCGTTCTGGCCGGGCTGTGGTTTGGCCTCAGGACCGCCCTGGTCACCGCCGTTGCCGCCAGCATCGTTTACGCCCATTTTTTTTACCACAACATCAGTTCCGGCCGCATTTCCATGGCAGTCGTGGTCCTTCAGGTGGCCGGGTTCAACCTCATGGCGCTGCTCACCGGATGGATGGTCGACCGCCAGCGCCGCCAGGAGCAGGAGCGGGATTTTCTGAATGACACCTTCGGGAAATACGTATCCCGGACGGTGCGTGATGAAATCCTTGGGGGACGGGTGACCCTGAGCGGTGAACTCAAGGAGGTGACGGTGCTCTTTGCCGACCTCAGGGATTTCACGCGGCTGGTTGAGACTACCCCCCCGCGGGAGGTGGTTACGATCATCAACACCTATTTCAAGGCCATGGCCGAGGCCATCAACGCCCATCACGGCCTGGTGATCCAGTTTATCGGCGACGAAATCGAAGCCGTGTTCGGTGCGCCGGTGGCGCTTGAAAACCATCAGCAGTACGCCGTCGATGCGGCCCTGGACATGCGAACGCGCCTGTCCCAGGTCAATCTCAACCTGGCCAACCAGGGATTTCCGACGCTTCGGCACGGCATCGGCATTCACACCGGCAAGGTGGTGGCCGCCAACATCGGCAGCGACCACCGGTTGTCATATGCGCTGGTGGGTGAGACGGTAAACATCGCCTCCCGGATCCAGTCCCTGAACAAGGATTTCGACACGGACATCCTGATCAGCGCCGCCGTGCGAAAGGGCCTCGACCGCAGCGTCGCCATGCAATCGCTGCCACCGGCAACCGTCAAGGGGGTCGGCGAACCGCTGCAGCTGTTCAGCATCGTCGCGCAGCCGTTTGTGTGCGTGGAGTAAAGTCGATGGAATCTATTAAAACCAACCCAATAAGGGCGGGTCGGACAGCCGCTTGACAATAAAGGCACTTTATGGCTTGCTCACAATAAAAAAATTTTATGACCTTTCGGCCATAATCCAGGCGTTACCGCAAGGAGCCACCATGATACGGAGAGTTGTTTCCCTGGAAAGTCTGGGTGCAGCAATCAAAGAAGCCCGTAAAATAAAGGGTCTGACTCAGGCAGCGGCCGGAAAACCGGTTGGCATCGATCAGACCACGGTGTCCAAGGTTGAACAGGGAGGGCGCGGAACCCGTTTGGATACACTCTTCCGGCTTCTGGCCGCCCTCGACCTTGAACTGGTTCTTCAGCCCAGGCAGCGTCCGGAAGACGGTCGGCAGGTGTGGTAGATGGGGCGCCGAAGACGAGCGGCAGACCTGTATGTGTCCATGAACGGGCAGAAGGTAGGCATCCTTACCCGTAATTCCAGCGGAAAGCTGGAATTCTCCTACAGCCAGGATTGGACGACGTCCGACTATCGCCGCCCGCTCTCCCTATCCCTGCCGCTGAGCCGGAGTACCTATGCCGGGGATCGCGTCGAAAACTTTTTCGACAACCTGCTGCCGGACAGCCAGCCGATCCGGAACCGCATCCAGGCAAGATTCGGTACCTCCAGCAACCAATGCTTTGATTTGCTGTGGCATATCGGAAGAGATTGCGTCGGGGCCCTGCAGCTCACGCCCGATGAAATGCCTCCGGAAGTTCAGCGGATCGATGCCCGGGCCATGACGGACAGCCAGATCGCCGAGATACTGCGGAATTACCCCACCATGCCCCTTGGCATGCGGGAGGGAGAGTCGTTTCGCATATCAATCGCGGGAGCTCAGGAAAAAACAGCCCTGCTCTGGTTAAACGGGCAATGGCACCTTCCCTTGGGCGCAACGCCGACCAGTCATATTTTCAAGCTGCCCAGCGGCCGCCTTCAACACAGCGGCATGGACCTGTCCGACAGCGTGGAGAATGAATGGCTCTGCCACCTGATCCTGAAAGGGTACGGGATTCCCGTTGCCAATGCAAAGATGCGCACCTTTGATGATGTGAAGGCGCTGGTCGTGGAACGCTTCGATCGTCTCTGGGCAGAGGATCGTTCCTGGTTGATGCGCCTGCCCCAGGAAGACATGTGCCAGGCGCTCAATATTCCGCCGGCCCTGAAATACGAAAACGACGGCGGGCCCGGGATCGCCGGTATCATGGAGGTGCTTCTAGGTTCGAGCGAAAGTCTTTCGGACCGGCGCACCTTCATGACAGTTATCCTGCTGTTCTGGCTGTTGGCCGCCATCGACGGGCATGCGAAAAACTTCAGCATCTTTCTGTTGCCGGGCGGACGCTTCCGGCTCACTCCTTTTTACGACATCCTGTCGGCTTTCCCGCTGGTCGGCAGCCAACCGCTCGAACACCGCAAACTGAAGATGGCCATGGCGATTCAGGGAAATAGGCGGCATTATCATTGGTGGCCCATTTTATATCGTCACTGGCTTTCTACCTCCAAGGCCTGCCGGTTTCCCCCCGACGAGATGGAGGCGATCATCGACCGTACACTGGCAAAAATGGACGACGTGATCACCGGGGTCGCCGGGCAGTTGCCGCCTGCATTCCCTGAGGAGGTGGCCGGTCCGGTTTTCAATGGAATGCGGGAAGCCCGGGATCGATTGACCCGGTCGAAACCAGGCTGAGTCTTCCTTGTTATGTATCTCACCTTCCTGCCTGAGCACTCCCCGTGTCCGTAATCAGATCCACCCCCATGACGTTCGACGTTCATAGCTGGTCTGTTTCAGGTTTCTGACCGGGCATCTCCAGCAGGGCCCGGATATCTTCCATTTTTTCCTTGACCCCGATGTAGCCTTCCTCGATGGCCAGTTCCACCTGGTCGAAATCCATCATCTTCAACGCGCCCAGACGGGGCTGGACCAGGACGTCCGGTGGATCCACGGCCAGGTTGATGCGCGTGATGCGCTCCTGCATGATGTTGATGGAGGTCATGACGGTGTCGATGATGTCGGGCGTATGGACATCGCGACCCAGCAACCCGTTGATTTTGTTTTTGAACGTGGCCTCCGCGGTCTCACAGTAGTCGACCAGTTTGACCAGGAGCTCGCTCTTGAATTTGGGATCTTCCAGCTCGGTTGGGGCAGCAGGCGCTGCCTGCGGTCGTTTCATCCGGCGTGAGGTGATGCCGCTGTTCAGGTCCACGGCGATGACCACGTCGGCTTCCGTGGCCCGGGCCACCCCCACCGGCACCGGGTCCACGATGCCGCCGTCCACCAGCCAGCGCCCCTTGACCCAGGCGGGGGCAAAAAGCCCCGGAAAGCTCATGGTGGCCCGCAGGGCCTGGAGCAGGCTGCCCGATCGCAGCACCACCTTTTCACCCCGCTGCAGGTCGGTGGCCACCATCGTCACCGGGATGTTCAGTTCGGAAAAGCGCTGCACGGGGGTGTGCATGGAGAAGAGTTCGGCCACCTTCTTGGTGCCGTCCAGCAGGCCGGAGCGCGGGAAGACCACATCGAAGTAGGAGAAGACCTTTTTGCCGTCCATGCTGACCACGAAATCCCTGAGGCTGGCCAGGCTGCCGCTGGCGTAGATGGCCCCCACGTAGGAGCCGATGCTGCACCCGGAGATGAAGTCGATGGGAATACCCTCCTCCTCCAATGCTTCGATGGCGCCGATATGCGCCCAGCCGCGGGATGAGCCGCTGCCCAGCACCAGGGCCACGGTTTTGCGGTGGGTTGCTGTGTGTGGATCGGAAGCCAGTCGGGGGTTGGGTTCCATTGAAGTCTCCTGCTGGCCGTCAGCATATACGGGTTTTGATAAGAAGGGAAAAGATTTCCCAATTTGTAATTATTTTGTGCATCAGTGCGCAGGCGGAGCCGACCTGCAAAGTTTAACTATTTGAAATTATTATTAATTTAATTTTTCGCAATTTGCATAACTTTTGCAGTATTTATGAAAATATTTTTTATACAGGCCTTTTGTATTTGGGGATAGGGACGATATTGTTTTTGGGGCCATGGGATGAACGGGAATGAAAACAAACCGCCATGCGCAAGTGTTTTGACACCCGATAAAAAATCAGATACAAATTCATCCTTTAAAATTAAGGTTTTCAATGCAGGCAGGCGATTTTTCATCTGTCGGCCGCCTGCTTAGCACCAACTCAGCCGTCGCATCGCTGTAACTGAGGAAGCGGAGCTTTGCAATATCCGGCGTTGGGTGTTCAAGCCGGTGCTTAAATTTTTAATTGGGCGTTTGGCTTTTTATTCAACGGTATGAAGTTTTATGAGCGAGGCATATCATGAAAGCGGTAATTCTAGCGGGAGGATTCGGAACCAGACTGTCCGAGGAGACCGGTGTTCGACCCAAACCCATGGTGGAAATCGGCGATCGGCCGATCCTGTGGCATATCATGAAAATATACGCCGCCCATGGCATCAACGATTTTATCATCTGTCTGGGTTACAAGGGCCACATGATCAAGGAATACTTCGCCAACTATTATCTTCACCGCTCGGACGTAACCTTTGATCTGCGCAACAACGATATGCAGGTTCATCAAAACGACACCGAGCCGTGGACGGTGACCCTTGTGGATACCGGCGAAAGTTCGATGACCGGCGGGCGTTTGAAACGGGTCGGAAAATACATCGGCGATGAAACGTTCTGCCTGACATACGGGGACGGTGTGTCAGATCTGAACATCGGCGAACTGATCGATTTCCATAAGCGCCAGAAAACGCTGGCCACCTTGACTGCAGTCAAACCGCCGGGTCGCTTCGGCGCCTTCAATTTAGATAAAGACCAGACCCAAATTCCCTCCTTCAAGGAAAAGCCCCAGGGTGACGGTGCCTGGATTAACGGTGGTTTTTTCGTTCTGGAGCCGAAAGTGCTGGACTATATCAAGGACGATTCAACGGTCTGGGAGCAGGAACCCATGGAGAGACTGGCCCAGGACGGGATGTTGTCAGCCTACCGGCACATGGGGTTCTGGCATCCCATGGACACGTTGAGAGATAAAACAACCCTCGAACAGTTACTGCAAAAGGGTGAGGCGCCATGGAAGACATGGTGAACACCAACCATCAGCCCCCTTAACCACACTTAAGGAGTATCGAATGAAAATACTCATCACCGGCAATATGGGTTACATTGGACCGCTGGTCGTCAATCAGCTGCGGTCAACCCGACCCGATGCAACGCTGGTCGGCCTCGATCTCGGGTTCTTTGCGAACTGCCTGACCAACAGCGCAATTCTGCCTGAATGCAATATCGACATCCAATATTTTCAGGACATAAGAAAGGTTACCGAAGACATTTTGGATGGTGTCGATGCCATTGTAAATCTGGCCGCCATATCCAACGACCCCATGGGCAACACCTTTGAAGATGTCACCCTTCAAGTTAATTACAAAGCCGGTGTCGAGCTTGCCAAAAAAGCCAAGCGCAGGGGGGCCAAAAGTTTTGTTTTTGCATCGAGCTGCAGCATGTATGGTTCAGCGGATGACGCACCCAAAACAGAAGACTCGCAGCTGAACCCGTTAACGGCTTACGCACGATCCAAGGTTTTTACCGAAAGAGAGTTAAAGGAGATCGCGGATGAAAATTTTACGGTCACCTGCCTGAGGTTTTCAACTGCCTGCGGAATGAGCCCTCGGCTGCGGCTGGACCTGGTATTGAATGATTTTGTCGCCGCCGCCATCAGTTCGGGCGAGATAACCATTTTAAGCGATGGAACACCCTGGCGACCGCTGATCAATGTGAAGGATATGGCCCGGGCGATTGATTGGGCCATCGATCGGGATGCCGATGCGGGAGGGCGCTGCCTGTCGGTCAACGTTGGCAGCAACGATTGGAATTACCAGGTCAAGGATCTGGCTGAAGCCGTCGCCTCGGTAATCCCCGGTTTAAAAGTATCCATTAACACGGATGCCATGCCGGACAAGCGGTCCTACCGCGTCAACTTCGATCTTTTTAAAGAATTGGCACCGAATCACCAGCCCCAGGTCACCCTGGTCACGGCAATCTCGGAATTGAGAGAAGGCCTCCAAGCCATGGCATTCACCGACACCCATTTCAGGGATTCAAAATTAATCAGGCTGAAAGTTCTCAACCAACTGCTGGTTGACGGCCTTTTGGGCAATGACCTCAGGTGGAAATAGACTTATGATTTTCAAGGAAACCAAATTAAACGGGGCCTATATCATCGAACTGGAGCGGCGCCAGGATGACCGCGGTTTTTTTGCACGGACCTTTTGTCAGAAGGAGCTGGAGGCCCATGGACTGATTTCCGATGTCGCCCAGGGCAATATGTCTTTAAGTAAAACCCGGGGCACCCTGCGGGGCATGCATTACCAGAAATCGCCATACGAAGAGACCAAGCTGGTAAGATGCACCAGAGGCGCGCTTTTCGATGTGATTATCGACCTGAGACCGGATTCGACGACATACAAACAGTGGATTGGCGCCGACCTGACTGCCGATAATGGTAGAATGTTGTTCGTTCCCCAAAAGTTTGCGCACGGTTTTATAACATTGACGGACGATACCGAGGCCACTTACCTGGTTTCGCAGTTCTATGCACCCGGTTCGGAACTCGGCATTCGCTGGAACGATCCCCAATTCGGCATCCAATGGCCGATCGACGTGCAGGTGATTTCGGAAAAGGATGCCAGCTGGCCGGATTTCCCTTCACCATGAAGCGCATGAAGGACATGAAGAAGAACATGCAATGATAGTAACGCACCACGAAGAGCACGAAAGACACGAAGAAGGGCAAAAGAAAAGTTTTTTATCGCGCGCAGTGCGAACCCCTTCGTGCGCTTCGTGTCCTTCGTGGTAAAAAGAAAAACATGCAATGATAGTAACGCACCACGAAGAGCACGAAGGACACGAAGAAGGGCGAAAGAAAAGTTTTTTATCGCGCGCAGTGCGAACGCTTCGTGCGCTTCGTGTCCTTCGTGGTAAAAGATAAGCTGTAAAAAAAAAGAGGGCCAAGGTTGTTCAGCGAATTATCCAATCGAGTCATCGGGTGTGCCATTGAGGTTCATCGCGAGTTGGGACCCGGGCTGTTGGAATCAACCTACGAACAATGCCTGGCGCACGAGTTGAGCTTGAACGGGATCGATTTCAAGCTCCAGCATCCTTTACCAGTGGCGTTCAAGGGCGTCCGCCTGGACTGTGGCTATCGGGTAGATGTACTGGTGGAAGACGAGATCATCCTGGAGTTGAAGAGTGTGGACGCGCTGAAAGGGATACACGAAGCGCAACTGCTGACATACATGAAACTGGCCGGTATCAAGCAAGGATTTCTGATCAACTTCAACGTTCGCCTTCTGAAAGATGGCTTAAAGCGATTTGTAATCTAACACGTCTTGCTCTTCGTGTTAAAAAGAAAACATGCAATGCTGCCAATCCCACCACGAAGCACACAAAGGTCACGAAGAAGAACATGCTAACGCGCAATGCACCCCCTTCGAGCCCTTCGTGCGCTTCATGGTTAAAAGAAAACATGAAAAGCCACCAACCCCACCACGAAGCACACGAAGGTCACGAAGAAGAACATGCTAACGCGCAAAGCGCCCCCTTCGAGTCCTTCTTGATCTTCGTGGTAAAAAGAGGAATTAG
>NZ_JAWOHB010000164.1:0-16615 GCF_046496365.1 Desulfosarcina sp. | reverse complement strand
TTCATTCTGAGCCAGGATCAAACTCTCCAATTAAACTATCCAATGTTACTCGCGTAACAAATTGACTTAAAGAGACCCAACTCTTATAACCTGTCACTATTTAGTTTTCAAAGATCAAAATCGTCGCCTTTCATCCGCTGACGAAAAGCTTAAATATACCATCTCAATGCTTGCTGTCAATAACTAAATTTCTAATCACAATGAGCGGCACATCTGGTATTCCTGAAAAACGAAGCGCTATCTACACGGCCCTGATGCCGTTGTCAACGCCTATTTTAGTTTTTAATTCGAATCCTGAAAAAATTCTTTTTCCCTGCCCGCAGCAATAGTTGCATATCGTTGATATCATTGCAGGTTACCATTTCATCAAAGCGCTCCAGACGGCGACCATTCAAATATCCACCGCCTTGCTGAATCAACCGCCTGGCAGCGCCGGATGAGTCGGCCAGGCCGACGCTGTGGAACAGTTTGAAACAAGGTATCCCCGCTACAAAAACTTCGATGGGCATTTCAGCTTGGGGAACCGTTTCATCATCAGACACGTCATGGCCCCTTGGAATGGTACTGGAAGGCAGCAGGGCATTCGGAATCCGCCTGGCACCGAACATTGATATGGCGGACTGGCAGGCTTTCAGCGCCTCCCCCTCGCCGTGGGCCAAACGGGTCGCCTCGAAGGCGAGAATGGACTTGGCCGAATTGAGCGCTGCTCCTTCAAGGCTACCCGCACTGCGGATCTCCTCAATGGGTAAAAAGGTGAACAGGGCCAAGAAGCGCATAACATCCCGATCATCCGTATTCACCCAGAACTGAAAATAGTCGTAAGGGGAGGTACGATCAGGATCGAGCCAGACGGCCCCCGCAGCGGTCTTGCCCATCTTGGCGCCACTGGCGGTGGTAATCAGCGGGAAAGTAATACCATAGGCATTTTTACCTTCGACCCGTCGAATCAGATCGACGCCGGCCACAATGTTTCCCCACTGATCACTACCCCCCATCTGCAAACAGCAGTTGTAACGCTTGCGCAACTCAAGAAAATCGTACGCCTGGAGAACCATGTAGTTAAACTCAATGAAACTCAACCCCTCTTCAGAATCCAGGCGCATTTTGTAGCTTTCCGCCTTAACCATGCGATTGACCGAAAAATGTCGCCCGATATCCCTTAAAAAGGGGATATATTCCAGTTTGGTGAGCCAGTCCGCGTTGTTAACCAGAATGGCACGATCTTCTGAAAAATCAATAAACCTGGATAGTTGGTTTTTAAGCCCCCCCACGTTGGCAACCACATCTGCCTCCGTGAGCAGCTTGCGCATCTCCGTTTTTCCGCTTGGGTCCCCCACCAGGCCCGTGCCTCCTCCGACCAGAGCGATGGGGCGATGGCCATTACGCTGCATGTGCGCCAGCGACATGATGGGCACCAGACTCCCCACATGTAAGCTGGAAGCAGTCGGGTCAAACCCGATATAACCGGTCACCTTTTCAGATCCTAGATAGTTGCGCAATTCATCATCGTGGGTTGTCTGATCGATAAACCCACGGTCACTGAGCACATCGAGAACATTTTCCATTGCAGATTACCTTCTGAAATTTAACGCCAACGGCGACAGCCGCAATTTTATTTATTGGCGTATTCAACCGATCGCGTCTCTCGGATAACCGTAACCTTGATCTGTCCGGGAAAGGTCAGTGACTCTTCAATCTTTTTGGCGATATCGCGACTCAACAGAACCGATTCTTCATCCGACACTTTATCACTTTCCACAATCACGCGAATCTCTCGGCCCGCTTGAATCGCATACGTGTTTGCCACCCCTTTGAACCCATTGGCAATACCTTCGAGATCCTCAATGCGCTTGATATAGTTTTCAAGCAACTCTTTTCTGGCCCCGGGACGCGCACCGGAAAGACCGTCTGCCGCTTGCACCAGCAAGGCGTAAACGGTAGCCGGGGGAATATCTTCATGATGTGCACCAATTGCATGAACAACGCCTGCTGATTCGCCAAATTTTTTAGCCAGCTTCGATCCGATCACCGCATGGGGTCCCTCGACTTCGTGGTCGATGGCCTTGCCGATATCGTGAAGCAGTCCCATACGTCGGGCGATTTTCTCTTTCAATCCCAATTCAGCTGCCATGATACCACACAACACACCGACCTCAACTGAATGCTGAAGCACATTCTGGGCATAACTGGTGCGGTACTTCAATCGTCCTAAATATTTTATCAATTCGGCATGTATGCCGTGAACACCCAGATCGAAAGCAGCCTGTTCACCCGCTTCCTTAATGGCCGTGTCCACCTCCTGCCCGGCCTTTTTCACCACATCCTCAATACGGGCGGGATGAATGCGGCCATCTGAAATAAGCTTGATCAGAGATAAACGCGCGACCTCGCGGCGAACTGGGTTGAAGCCGGAAAGGATTACGGCCTCGGGCGTATCGTCAATGATCAGATCAATTCCTGTGGCGGCCTCGATCGCCCGAATGTTGCGCCCTTCGCGACCAATGATCCGCCCTTTCATCTCATCGCCAGGCAGTTGGACAACGGAAACTGTACGTTCGGCAACAAAATCGCCGGCATACCGCTGGATGGCAGTGGCAATTATTTTTTTGGCCTTTTTATCGGCCTCCTCTTTGGCCTCGTTTTCGATGCGTTTGATCAGCTTGGCCCCCTCGTAGCGGGCCTCATTTTCCATGGCGCGGATCAAAAGCTCTTTGGCCTGATCAGCAGTCAGGGTGGAGATCCGCTCCAGCTGGGTTTTTTGTTCCGCCAGCAGTGATTTGTATTCGGCTTCGTTTTGAGCAAGAATCTTGTCGCGATCATAAATATTTTGTTCCTTGTCGGTGATTTCCTTTTCGCGTTGGTCAATTAATTCAGCCTTTCGGTCGATGTTTTCCTCTTTTTGGATCAGCCGATGCTCAAGCTTTTTCAGTTCCGAACGCGTTTCTTTGGCTTCGGATTCGAATTCGCTTTTCATTTTGAAAAGCAGATCCTTGGCCTCAATTCCCGCCTCTTTGATCACACTTTCCGCTTCGGCCCTTGCCGATGATGTGATTTTTTGAGCGTCATTCGCGGCATCGTTCAGCTTTTTTGATCCCAGCAGGCTTTTCAACAACAGAGCGGCGACGCAGCCGACGACGGCTGCTATCGCTGCGATAACAATGGTATATATGTCCATGCGAATCTCCACTTGCTAAACAGTAGATATATTTAGAGGTTCATCACCTGACAACCAGATGATGCCCATGTTGCGCGTTATGAATAAACACAGAGCGTCCAAGCGTGCCGGGCTTTGCGTGGAAGAGGGCAAAGGAGGGGCTTAAGCGGGAAGGGAACCCCCGCCATTGTGCCGTGTTGGCAGGTCTTTGATCCAAAGGATCAAGTGGGCACCTTGTAGTTTCTTTAGGCTTTTCTGTACATGCAGAACTTGCTCACCAAAACTAGTGAAGGTTCCC
The DNA here is from genome assembly GCF_046496365.1 of Desulfosarcina sp. Lineage (GTDB taxonomy): Bacteria > Desulfobacterota > Desulfobacteria > Desulfobacterales > Desulfosarcinaceae > Desulfosarcina. The sequence continues at coordinate 13,163 of NZ_JAWOHB010000164.1, read as the reverse complement.
GATTAGTGAGTGTTGGGTCAAAGTTCACCGTCCAATCACGAACACGGCAGGGGTCAATACCGTACGCTATTTTCAATCAGGATTACAAAAAAACATCTTAACACCGGTCATCGCTTCGGCGGCGACACGGGATTACCTCGGTGATATTTCCGCTTTAATGCGTTAAGAAATCGCTTTTTCCAGTTCATTGAGAACCACTGCAGATTTTTCGGTCATGCGATTAAAAACCTGACGGTAATGTTCCTCGAGCTTAAACTGTTCGCTGGCAATATTCAGGCCTGTCAGGACCAAAATCGTTTCGCGGTCGACATTGACCGCTTTACCGGCGAACTGGGATTGAACCTTCCTAACAGCATCCTCAAAAAGCGTCGCCACTTTTTTTGCGTCAGGCACACCGGACTCTGTCTGAAAGGTAAACTTACGACCAAATATTTGCAGTGTAACCGTCTGATCCAATTAGCGTCCGTTCCTAAATATTCCCGCAGGTCAGCTGTCTAATCCTCGTTAATCCCTTCCAATCTTCCGATAAGGCTGTCAATTTTTGCTCTGACGAGTCCCGTCAGTTCCTCATGCTCTTTTTCGGCCTCGGCTTTTTCCTGCATCTGGTACTCAAGTTGTCCGATGCGGTTGGACAGCTCTTCGTTTTCCTTCTGCAGTTGCTTGCGTGCCTGAACAACCTGCTCTACTTTTTGTTCAATAAGTTCGAATTGTTGTAGTATTGCTTCTATATCCAGCATTTTATCTATTTCCTTGTAGGGTTAATATAAACAGCCAACCGTTTTTAAGTCAAGGGAATTCACTGCTTTCGAATTCGACCGTGCTGGCTGCCTGCTTTTTGATCGCCCACTATACCGTCGATGCTTAAATCTGAACCGCCTGCTTTAAATTGACGGAAAAGGGGCAAACCGAATCCGGTTTGCCCCTTGTTGCTTGCTGACGTTCTGGCCAAAAGCTATTGCGCGACCGTCATTGCAGAGCAGCAGTTGACCCAACCCCCTGCATGCGATTTAACGTGTCTCAGCGAGTTGGATCCTGCTGATCGCGCGCAGCAGTGCCGCCTTGGCGCGGAGAAAATCAATATCCTGCTCTCTGGCCTGGGCCCGGAGGCGTTTTTCAGCACGCTCAGCAGCTGCCTTGGCCCGCTGGATATCGATATCCTTACGTCTCTCCGCAGATTCAGCCAGCACCGTTACCCGGTCGGGCAGGGCCTCGGCAAATCCGCTGCTGACAAAAACAAAGCGTTCGCGGCCGCTCGCATCCTTATATTTCAAAGCGCCGGTTTTTAATGTCGTCAGAAATGGGGTATGACCGGGAAGCACACCGAATTCTCCCAGCGAACCCGGTGCCATTACAATCTGTACAGGTTCACTGACAACGGACTTTTCGGGGGTAACCACTTCGAGTCTTATGTTTTCAGCCATTTATTGCCTCTTTCTCTCCATTAAGCCTCGGCCATTTCCTTGGCCGCTTCCAGCACTTCCTCGATGCCGCCCTTCATATAGAAAGCCTGCTCAGGAACGTTGTCGTGGGTTCCTTCGCAGATCTCTTTAAACGCGCGAACCGTATCTTCAACCTTTACGTATTTGCCGGCTTTACCGGTGAAGGTTTCAGCAACATGGAACGGCTGGGAGAGAAAACGCTGAATTTTTCTGGCGCGCTGCACCGTAAGCTTGTCCTCGTCGGAGAGCTCTTCCATGCCAAGAATGGCGATAATGTCCTGCAGCTCTTTGTATTTCTGCAACATGGTCTGAACCCGCCGGGCGGTCAAATAGTGATCTTCACCAATGACCATGGGGTCAAGAATTCGGGAGGTTGAGTCCAGCGGATCCACGGCGGGGTAAATACCAAGCTCGGCGATCTGACGGGAGAGCACCACGGTACCGTCGAGATGGGCAAAGGTTGTGGCCGGAGCCGGGTCGGTCAAGTCGTCGGCCGGAACGTAAACACACTGTACGGCAGTAATGGACCCTTTGTCTGTTGAGGTGATGCGCTCCTGAAGACCACCAAGGTCAACGGCCAATGTGGGCTGATAACCAACCGCGGATGGCATACGACCAAGTAGCGCCGACACCTCGGACCCAGCCTGGGTAAAACGGAAGATGTTATCGATGAAAATCAGCACGTCCTGGCCTTCCTTATCGCGGAAGTATTCTGCGCAGGTGAGCGCGGAAAGCGCCACCCGGGCACGCGCGCCCGGGGGTTCGGTCATCTGACCGTATACCAGCGCCGCTTTGGGAAGAACCCCGGACTCCTTCATTTCGTGGTACAGGTCGTTGCCTTCACGGGTACGCTCACCTACACCGGCAAACACGGAAATACCACCATGCTGCATGGCGATGTTGTTGACCATCTCCATCATGATAACTGTTTTTCCCACCCCGGCGCCACCGAACATCCCCATTTTTCCACCCCGGGGAAAGGGTACCAGCAGGTCGATCACCTTGACGCCGGTTTCAAGTACGCGGACCTCGGTATCCTGTTCGGTGAAAAGCGGTGCCGGGCGGTGGATAGGCATCATCTTTTCCTGGCTGACCGGTCCCAGACCGTCCACCGGACGTCCTACCACGTTAAGCACGCGACCCAGGCTGGCTTCGCCCACGGGCATCATAATGGGAGCACCGGTATCTTTTACCGCCATGCCACGAACCAGACCATCGGTAACATCCATGGCGATGGTACGTACCACGTTGTCGCCGAGATGCTGGGCAACCTCGATCACCAAGTTGTCTTCTTCGTCATTGATCGTCGGGTTGGTGATCAGCAGCGCAGTGAGGATATTCGGCAACTGCCCCTGTTCGAACTCAACGTCTACGACAGGCCCCATAACCTGCGTAATTTTACCAATATTCTGTGCCATTTACAGCCTCCTAAAATGTGTTTTACCCCTTGAGGGCCTCGGCGCCGCCGACAATATCCATCAGATCCGCAGTAATGCTTGCCTGTCGGGCTTTGTTGTAAGCCAGTGTCAAACTGTCGATCATATCGTTACATGCCTTGGTGGCGTTATCCATGGCGGTCATCCGGGCGGCGTGTTCGCTGGTGGATGTTTCCAGCAGCCCCCGGAAAATTTGAACATAAACGTTGCGCGGCAGCAGTTCACCAAGCAGCTCTTCCGGCGATGGTTCACAGATGTGTTCGGCCTGGTACCCTGCAGCACTGACTTCTTCCGTTTCATCATTTTCGATGGGCGGTATCGGCAGCAGTTTCTGCACCACCGGGAGTTGCTTGGCCATGCTCACGAATTCAGCATAGACGAGGTAGACTTCGTCGTATTGACCGTCTATAAAACCATCCACCAGTTTTTTTCCGGCGGTCGAGGCAACGTTGAACCCGAACTTGCTGCCGACGATACCAAGATGCTCATCGACGATCTTATGGTTGTTTTTCCGGCACCAATCCCGTCCCTTCTTGCCGAAGCAGGTAAAAGAAAATTCTGCGCCGGCGTTCGGGTTGTTTTTGAGATGGTTTTTTGCTCGATCGGTGAGGTTGATGTTAAATCCGCCGCACAATCCCCTGTCCGACGTGCACAAGACCACGTGGATCTTCTTGACGTTTTCTTTGGGAATCAACAACGGGCTGGCTTCCTCGCCGGCCTTATCGGCCAGGCTGCCAAGGACTTCAGAAAACTTTTCGGCATAGGGGCGAAATCCATCCATCGCCCCTTGGGCACCACGCAACCGTGAGGTTGCCACCATGTTCATGGCTTTGGTGATCTGCTTGGTTTTCTTGACACCCTGGATTTTTAACTGGACTTCCTTTAACGTTGGCATAAAGTTTACGTCCTCATCACATGTGGTCTGCGTTCAACCGTGTTACCAAGATCGTTCCCAACAACCTTATTTGATGGTGTCTTTGAATTCTTCATTATATGCCCCAAGGGCAGTTTTGAGCAGACCCTCTATCTCTTCGGTGATATCCTGAGCCTCTTCCAGTTTGGAATAAATCTGCGGATATCGCTCTTCAACAAAAGGATAGAGACCGGCTTCATATTTGGCGACGACGTCGATGGGGAACTGGTCTAAAAACCCACGGGTCGCCGCATACAGGATGGTTACCTGCTTTTCGTGGGAAAGGGGCTTGTACTGGGGCTGTTTAAGCACCTGCACCAGACGCGCTCCACGGGTGAGCTGCCGCTGTGTGGCGGCATCCAGATCGCTGCCGAAGGCAGCGAAAGCCTCCAGTTCACGGAACTGGGCCATATCCAGGCGCAGGGTGCCGGCCACTTTCTTCATGGCCTTGGTCTGAGCGGCACCACCAACGCGGGAAACCGATAGACCGACGTTGATCGCCGGGCGGACGCCGGCGAAAAACAACGCCGGCTCCAGATATATCTGGCCGTCGGTGATGGAAATCACGTTGGTCGGAATGTAAGCCGACACGTCGCCGGCCTGGGTTTCGATGATCGGCAGGGCCGTCAGGGAACCGGCACCGAGTTCGTCGCTGAGCTTGGCGGAACGTTCAAGGAGCCTGGAGTGGTTGTAGAAAATGTCGCCGGGGTAGGCTTCACGTCCCGGTGGCCGTCTGAGCAGCAGGGAGATCTGACGGTAGGCGACGGCCTGTTTGGAGAGATCGTCGTAAATGATCAGGGCGTGCTGGCCTTTGTCGCGGAAATACTCACCCATGGCGCATCCGGCGTAGGGGGCCAGATACTGCAGGGTCGCCGGATCGGAGGCACAGGCGGCGACAATGGTGGTGTATTCCATGGCCCCTTCCCTTTCGAGAATGGCGGCCACTTGGGCAACGGTTGATTTTTTCTGCCCGCAGGCCACGTAAATACAGAATACGTCGGTATTTTTCTGGGCCAGGATGGCATCAACGGCGACTGCGGTCTTGCCGATCTGGCGGTCGCCGATGATCAGCTCACGCTGGCCCTTGCCCACCGGGGTCATGGCATCGACCGCTTTGAGGCCGGTGTAGCAGGGTTGGTGCACCGATTTTCTGGCGATAACACCGGGGGCCACCATCTCCACGCGGCGGGTCTCCGTGGTGTCGATGGCGCCCTTGCCGTCGATAGGCTCACCCACACCGGAAACCACACGGCCAAGCACCGCTTCGCCTACGGGCACCTGAGCGATCTTGCCGGTCCGCTTGACCATGTCGCCCTCTTTGATGCCCGTGTCCTCACCCATGATGGCGATACCCACGTTGTCCTCTTCCAGGTTGAGCACCAGTCCGAGGATGCCGCCGGGAAACTCCACCAGCTCGAGGGCCATGACTTTTTCAAGGCCGTACACCCGGGCAATGCCGTCGCCCACCGAAAGAACGACTCCGGTTTCGCTCAGTTCGATCTTCTTGTCGTAATCCGTGATCTGCGCTTTGATGATCTGACTTATTTCTTCAGCTCTTAGTTCCATTAGACACGCTCACCCCTTTTTAAAGATTCTCTCATATTGAGCAGCTGCGTCCTCACACTGCCGTCCAGAACCAGATCACCGATGCGGGTCACAATGCCGCCAATCAGTTCCGGATCCTGCTCAACCTCCAGAATGATATCCTTACCTGTCCGTTTGGACAGGGCCGACCGAATTTTATCAACGGTTTCGGTTGAAAGCTCCGCAGCCGAAACCAAGCTGGCCCGGGCGACACCTTTGAGCTCATCGGCAAACTTTTGAAAAAATTCGCTAATGCTGCCCAAAAACCCGATTCTGCCCTTGTCGAATAGAAAATGGAGAAATGTGGCCATGGTCTGAGACATTTCCATTTTATCAATTACGCCTGTCAGGACCTTTTTTCGACCTTCCGCGTCGTAGAGGGGATTGTTCAGCACCTGCTCGAGGCTCTTTTCCCGCTCGATCAGCTTTGCAAAAGTACCCAGTTCTTCGCGGTACGTGTTGGTTTGCCCATCCTCCTTACCGATCAGCAGGAGCGCCTTGGCGTACCGCCTCGCAATCGCCAAATTTTTCACTATGCCACCACCTTCTCTAAGTATTCATCCACCAGCTTTTCCTGGTCTTCCGAATTGATCCTTTCCTTGATGATCGCCTCGGCCTTGGCCAGCGCCTTTTCCACGATTTGCGCCTTGAGCTCAGCCTTGGCCTGTAAGAATTCGTTCTCGATATTCTTGCTGGCCTGTTCTTTGAGCTTTTCGGCAGCGGCCTCGGCTTCCTTCAGAATTCTGGCCTTGGCATCTTCACCCTGCTGCACGTACTCGGTCAGAATGGCTTGGGCTTCCTTGTCCAGCGCGGCCATTTTGGCCGCATACTCAGCAAGCCTGGCTTCAGCCGCGATTTTCTTTTCCTCAAGTTCTTGCAGTTGCTCTTTGATTCCCTGGATGCGCCCGCCCAGCGCCTGGGAGACGGGCTTTTTAAGGACCAGAAAAAGTCCGATGGCCAATACGGCAAAATTCATCACCCGATAGGTATCTGTTTTCACCCATCCTTTGGTGCCCGCATCACCGTGTCCGCCGTCAGCGGATGCCTCACCCTGCCCCCCGCTTGAGGACGCAAGCACGACAGCGCCGCCGAACGAAAGGAGCACAGCCATGGTCAGTGGCAAGATCCACCGGGCAAGATGGTTGCGCCTCCCGCTGAATAATGGAAATTTCATTAAGCAATCCTCCCCAATATTTTTTGTCCGATCGCATCTGCAAAAGCGTCAATTTCATTTTCAAGCGCTGATTTAACCGTGCCCATATCCTGGGCGATCCGTTCCTTGACCACCTTTAGTTCAGCCTGTGCGGCAAGGTTGATTTTGCCGATAATCATTTTTTCCTCTTCCGAGGCAGCCTGAAGAAGGGTTTCCTTCTCCTTCTGTCCGGTGGCCCGCGCCTGACGGACCCCCTCGGCATATGCGTCTTGTTTTGATTTGACCTGCTGTGCCGAACCGTCAATATCAGACCGCAGTCCAGCCATTTTTTCTTTTCGCGCCAGCAGGATTTTTCGAATTGGCTTGTAGAGCACCATATTCAAAATCCAGATCAACAGCAAAAAATTAACGATCTGCAAAACTATGGAACCATCGACGCTTACCATCTAAGGGCCTCCGTTGAAGTAGGATTGGATATAACCAAAAATTATATATTGTCTGTGAATGATGTAAGTTACGAAAGGCGCGAACTCCGGCGGTCTATACCATCAGGGTCGCTGAATTGTCAAAGGTTTTTTAAAAATTATTCCATCACCCGGGTTTATTTTCGGACTGTTTTTCGCTGGTTTGTACTGGATCTTGCGGCATTGATTCCGGGTTTTTCATTCTGCAGTTGCCGTTAAAAAAAACACCTGTATCAATGGAAACGACCGGAGCCTGGATATCTCCGGTAATTTTCGCCGGCGGATAGACATCGATGCGCTCGGTGGCCTGGATATGACCGTTTACCGTCCCCTTGACGATGGCGGTGCCCACCCGGATCTGCGCTTCCACAACCGCGCGTTCACCAATAATCACCGTCCCCTTTTCCGAGATTATCTTTCCATTGACCGTTCCATCCAGCCGAATGGTGTCCTTGAACACCAGGGTTCCCTCGATGGCGGTCCCGACTCCCAGCAGCGTAGAGATATGGTCCGCGTGCTCTTTTTTTTTCATCGCCTCCCCCTGTTTACGGTTTTTGAACACTGTATTTCCCCCGACTGCGATGAACCGCTTCAGCGGTTATTCAAATTTAAATCGGCGCATGCTGACATTCATCAGAAGACCGATACCCATCATCAAGGTGATGACCGATGATCCGCCATAGCTGACGAACGGCAGGGTTACTCCCACCACAGGCATCAGGCCCATGACCATTCCGATGTTGATAAAGGCCTGCCAGGCTATCATGGCGGTCACCCCAACGGACAAGATGGTACCGAAAGGATCCCGGCAACGGCCGGCAATGCTCAACCCCCAGGCAATGATAATCAAAAAAAGTGTGACCACGGACAACGACCCCATCAGTCCCCACTCTTCGGCCAGTACCGAAAAGATGAAATCGGTATGCTGTTCGGGCAGGAAGGAGAGGGCGTTCTGGCTCCCTTTCAAAAACCCTTTACCGGTCAGCATCCCCGATCCAATGGCAATTTTGGATTGGATAATATGATAACCCGCCCCCAGCGGATCTCGGTCTGGATTCAAGAAAGTCAGAATCCGCTGTTTTTGATACCCTCTCAAAAAAAACCAGACCAGTGGTATAAGCAGGGTGAAAGTAGCTATCAGCCAGCTTAGCGCCCTGCGTTCGATTTTGGCAAATAGCGTCATGGTCCCGGCAATAAGCGCAATAACCATCGCCGTTCCCAGGTCCGGTTGTTGAACAATCAGGGCAAAGGGCACTGCCGTGAGAAAAACAGGGGCCACCAGGTCGCGCAGGGTAAGCCCTTCCGTGTTTATGATTTTGGCGAAATAACGCGCCAGAACAATGATAACGGCAATCTTGGCCATTTCAGATGGCTGAAGAGAAAGGGGCCCCAAGGGCAGCCAGCGTCGCGACCCGCCCACATACTTGCCAAAAAACAGCACCGCGGTCAATGCGCCTATGGATGCCAGGTAAATGGAGCTGGCAAACCGTTCAAAATGCTTGTAATCAAACAAAAAACAAAAGATCATCACCCCTATCCCGACGCCGTACCAGATCAGCTGTTTTTTGAACAGCAGGATATTCGCATCGGCGGAACCAGCGGTTACCGCGCTGAACAGCACCACCAGTCCCGCTCCTCCGATGGAGAGGGTGAGTACAAGCAAACCCCAATCAAAGCATTGCAGCAATCGTCGGTCAAACATGGTTACCTAATTTCTATGACGCGCATATCTGAAACCTCAAGCAGGACGTGCATTGATGAATCGAGCGGCATCCTGCTTGGTATATAGCGTAACGCGGTCTGCAACCCACGCACTGCTGTATTGCGGCAGTTCAATCTCCCACCCTGGACACTGCAGGGCTTGCTGCCGGCGACGCATCGCCCTTGGGTTTTCCTGAAGAGAGATAATGCCGGATGATTTCGGCCGCAACCGGCGCAGCGGCACTGGATCCATGTTCACCATGCTCGACCATGACCGCCACGGCAATTTTGGGATTATCCCGGGGTGCATAAGCCACAAACCAGGCGTGGTCCTTGATTGGCTCACGTTCACTGGCGCCATCGGCGTCATTGTCCCTGCGTCCCACGACCTGGGCAGTTCCAGTTTTGCCGCACATGGACATCCCCTCCAACCGGCTGGCCCATGCCGTCCCATGTCGGTCGTTAACAACCTTGAACAAGCCTTCCCTGACCAGCTGCAGGTTCTTTTCGCTGATTGGCAGCCGCCCCACCGCCTCGGGGACGCTCTCATAGACGGTCCTCCCGTCCGCGGTGCGGATCGTCTTGACGATCTTGGGCCGGTAGCGCGTGCCCCCGTTACCCACGGAAGCGGCCACCATAGCCATCTGCAGGGGCGTCGTCAGGTTAAAGCCCTGGCCGATTACGATGGACAGGGTCTCTCCCTTCTGCCATGAAACGCCCGTTCGTTTTTTCTTCCACTGGGCAGTAGGAACCAGCCCGCCGGCTTCGTGGTCCAGATCAATTCCCGTGGGTTCTCCCAGGCCAAAAGCCCTGGCGTACCAGGCCAGGCGATCCACACCAAGCTCCTGTCCCAGACGGTAGAAGTACACATCACAGGATTCGCTCAGGGCTTTTAAAATTTCCACATCCCCATGGCCCCACTTCTTCCAGCACCGATAGGTCCGGTTGCCGAATTTAAGAAACCCAGGGCAGAAGACGGAGCTGCCTGCATCGATGACACCCTCCTCGAGCCCGGCAGCAGCGGCGATGATCTTGTAAGTCGATGCCGGTGGATATTCGGCTTGGATGGCCTTGTTTTCAAAAGGCCGCAACGGATCGGTTATCAACGCGTTCCAGGCATCATGGGAGATGCCGGAAATGAAATCATTTTGATCGAATGAGGGGCTCGATGCCATGGCCAGAACCTGTCCGGTGGACGGGTCAACCGCCACAGCCGCGCCTGCTTTATCCACCAGCAGCTGCTCCGCTGTAAGTTGGAGATTCTGGTCGATGGACAAGATAATATTATGACCGGGGATCGCATCCACCGTATTGAGGACCCGAACCACCTGCCCGGTGGCGTTGACCTCCACCTGCTGACCGCCCCGTTTGCCGCGAAGCCATGGCTCCCTTGCCCGTTCAATGCCGTTTTTGCCTATAAAATCACCGGTCTTATAGCCGCTGTCGGCCTTATTTTTTAATTCTTCGACGCCGATCTCCCCCATATAACCCAGAATATGGGCTGTACTGGGGCTGTAAATATAATCCCTGCGGGGCGAAACGTTGACCACGATGCCAGGCAGGTCCCAGCGATTCACCGCTATGGCCGCGAGTGCATCCCTGTCGATATCGGGCTTGAGCATTACGGGTTTGAACGCCTGGGTCCCTTTGGCCTTCTCCAGGCTCTCCAGCAGCTGCGTTTCGTCGATGCCGGAATACCGGGACAGCTTTGCGATGGTCTGCGCCAACGGATCGGCGTCTTTGATAATAATGCTCAAGTCGTAGGAAGGCCGGTTGTCCACCAGCAGGCGGTCATGGGTATCATAAATCAACCCACGGGGTGCATCCACGCTTTTTAGGCGTATACTGTTGATTTCCGACAGCCGCCGAAGTTCTTCGCCTTCTATAACCTGCAGGAACAGCAACCGGGCAATCAACACGACAAAGGCGGCCACAACTACGGTCAGGGCTGCACTAAGCCGCTGATTGAACCACTCACTATCCACATTTTCCAGGTAATTGATCAAGAGGTCCTCAAGGGGTCTTTTTTCCCTAGATAGGATTTTCCGGCCCGATCTACCATTGCCTGCCCCCGAATGAAAAGCAGCATCAGAAAAGGACCGGTCAGCACACCCCACAGTACCTGCTTGGAGATCACGGGGAACATGGACTCCACCGGCCAAGGAGCTGCCGCCAGCACCACCGCGGAAAAAGCCACCACCACACCTTGAAAAAAAACTCCGCCGGCGACCAGTACCGGCAGCAGAATGAAATTGCCCACGTGCAGAAACTGGATGGCCCGGCGCACGCCAGCATACATCCATAGATAGGCGCTAAGATGAACGCCGAACACGCCGCCGGAGATGCCGTCCATGGCCAGCCCGGCAAGCACCAGGATAGGAATCGCCTCCCGCGGCAGGCGGTGGACACCCAGATAAACGACGAACGGAGCGAGCAGGTCATACAGATATACGTGACCACCGATCGCCGCCAGCGTCGTCTGGAAAATAATCAAAAGCAGGCAGATGGTTAGATGATAGCCGTAAATCATGGCTCGCCGGGAAGCGCTTCGGCACCTGTTTTGGATATGATAAACACCTCTTCTAGGATCTCGAAATCCACGAACGGGGTTACCGATACGGTTTGGAATATGCCGGCATTCAGGCGCACGATTTCTGAAATTCTGCCCACACGCAGCCCTTTGGGAAACACTTCGTCCAGACCCGATGAGACCACCGTGTCCCCCACGCTGATCGCGTGCTTTCGCAGAACATGGTCGAACACACAGTAGTCAGCACCGCCGCCCTTTACGATGCCCCGCACCCGGGTTTGCTGCACGAGGGCATCGACGGCACTGTTGGGGTCTATCAACAGGAGCACCTTGGCATATCTCGCCGAGGCCTCGATGACCACACCAACGATCCCTTCGGGAACCACCGCGGGGGCTCCCTGCCGGACACCATCCCGCGTTCCTTTGTCGACAATGACAGTCTTTGACCAGGCAGACGGGTCCCTGCCAATCACCTGGGCGGCGATCATCGGCAACGGGATATCATTTTCAAAGCCCAAGAGGTGGCGGAGCCTCTCGTTGGCCAATTCGGTTTCTCTTAACCGGTTGAGTTGCTGTAAAGTCGTCCCCAGCGCTTTTTTCAGCTGCAGGTTCTCCTTGGCCGTGGAGACCAGAAGGAAATACTGGTTCCATATGTTCTTCACGGAATGAACAAAACCGGTGAGCTGCTTCTGGAAGGGAGCGACAATAACCAGTACACCCCGGCCCAGACCGGAAGGGGCCTGGGTGTTTTTGCCGGTTATGGTCAGGAGGATGATATTCACCGCGACCAGAACGATCACCACGGCAATCAGGATCATCCTTTTGGAAAACATGGGACCCGCTAAATAATGACGATCTGTTTAAGGATTTCCAGGCTGTCCAGCATTTTGCCGGACCCCAAGGCCACAGTGGACAACGGATCTTCAGTAACCGTAATGGGAAGCCCGCTCTCCTCTCTGAGCAGCTTGTCCAGGTTTTTCAGCAGCGCGCCACCACCGGTGAGCACGATGCCCCTGTCCACGATATCAGCGGCCAGCTCCGGTGGGGTCTGTTCGAGGGCAATCTTCACCGTTTCCACAATGGCCTCGATCTGTTCGGAAATGGCTTCCCGAATCTCTTCGGAATCAATGGCCAGAATCTTGGGGATACCGGTCACAAGGTCTCTGCCTTTAACTTCGAGGGTCTCAATTTTATTGGGGTCCGGGTAGGCGTTGCCGATGGTGGTTTTGATGATCTCGGCCGTACGCTCGCCGATAAGCAGGTTGTATTTACGTTTCACGTACTGAATGATGGCCTCGTCCATTTTGTCACCTGCCACCCGCAGGGAGCGGCTGTATACAATGCCGGCCAGGGAGATGACCGCCACTTCAGTGGTTCCCCCGCCGATATCAACCACCATATTACAGGTGGGTTCGGTAATGGGCAGGCCGGCACCGATGGCTGCCGCCATAGGTTCTTCAATAAGAAACACCTCGCGGGCGCCGGCCGATTCGGCTGACTCACGTACGGCACGTTTTTCCACCTGGGTGATACCCGAGGGAACGGCAATGATGATCCGAGGTCGGACAAAGGTGCGCCGGTTGTGAACCTTGTGGATAAAGTGGCGCAGCATTGCCTCGGTTACTTCGAAATCGGCAATCACGCCATCGCGCATGGGACGGATGGCCACGATATTTCCCGGGGTGCGGCCCAGCATGTTCTTGGCTTCCAGACCCACTGCCAGGACGCGGTTTTTTGTGCGATTATCCGTTCGAACAGCAACCACAGAAGGTTCACTGAGGACGATGCCCTTGCCTTTTACAAAGACCAGTGTATTGGCCGTACCCAAGTCGATGGCCAGGTCACTGGAAAAGACGCCCAGTATGGAATCGATGAAGTTCATCCCGCCTCTTTTTCGGTTTGAATCAGAACGCCGCCACCTGTCGCATGCACAGGAGACAGCG
>NZ_JAWOHB010000018.1:0-52068 GCF_046496365.1 Desulfosarcina sp. | reverse complement strand
CTTCCCCGTTCGCTCGTTCACCCCGCCGCAAGCGGCGGGGAATGCGCTCGCTATCGCGGTTCAATTTGCGGAATTTTCCCGAACAAGCGACCCGGCCTACCTGGATCAGGTCGACGATCCGGTGTGGCGGCAGCATGTGTTTCGCCGCGACGGCAGTCGGCGGATCCTGAAACGCCGCCCCAATGGGGACTGCATCTTCCTAACTCCCCACGGGTGCCTTCTTGCCATGGAGGTGCGTCCCCTGTTGTGCCGCCTGCACCCGTTTACCTACACGGCAGACCAAATCGACAACGAGCCGGATGGGGATTGCCCGAGGCATCTTCTCGTTGCCGGCGAGTCGGTGTTCGGGGCCATCCACACATCCATGGAACTTGCGCGGCAGTGGCACCGTCAACTCTACGAGGAGATAATAGCCGATGGCAATGACAATCGGACTGACTTACGACCTTCGCTCCGAGTACCTGGCGGAAGGTTTTTCAGAAGAAGAGACCGCCGAGTTCGACCGTGATGACACCGTAACCGCGATCGAATCAACCATCCAGAGGTTAGGTCACCGCACCGAACGAATCGGCCACAGCCGTCAACTGGCAGCCGCACTGGTTGCCGGCCGTCGCTGGGACCTGGTGTTCAATATCGCTGAAGGCATGCACGGCATCGGTCGGGAAGCGCAGGTGCCGGCGCTGTTGGACATGTACCGGATTCCTTACACATTTTCGGATCCGCTGGTCATGAGCCTCAGCCTGCACAAGGGAATGACCAAGCGGGTAATCCGCGACGCCGGTGTGCCGACTTCCGATTTCAAGGTGGTGGAGAGGCCCGCGGAGGCCCTGTCGGTAACCTTTGCCCCACCCTATTTCGTAAAACCCGTGGCCGAAGGAACCGGCAAGGGCGTCACACCGCAATCCATCGTGCACAAAAAAACCGACCTGGAAGCCACCTGCAGACGCTTGATGGACACATTCCGGCAGGCGGTAATCATCGAGCCCTATCTGCCCGGACGTGAATTCACCACGGGCATCGTGGGCACCGGACCCAAGGCCCGGGTCCTGGGCACCATCGAGGTTCATCTGCTGGACACGGCGGAACAGGGTGTTTACTCTTACGTCAACAAGGAGGAGTGTGAATCCAGGGTTCAATACTCCCTGAGGCGCGCCGAAAACGATCCAGTGGTTGCCGAGGCCGAGCAGGTGGCACTCTCCGCCTGGCGGGCCCTGGGTTGCCGCGATGCAGGACGACTGGATCTGCGCTGCGACCGATACGGCCATCCGTTGTTTATTGAGGTCAATCCCCTGGCCGGCATCCATCCCGAGCATTCGGATCTGCCCATCATCTGCAACCTCCTGAAGATTCCCTATGGGGACCTGATCGGCTGGATCATCGAATCGGCCGCCACTCGAATTGAGATGACCAACCACCTGCAAAGTGCCGCCGGATGCATATAGCCATCGTTCACGACACCGTTTGCGATGCCGATGCGCCTGACGCACGTGACGTCATTGCCCAAGCCGATGCAGTGGCCCATGCCCTGGAGACCCTGGGGCATTCATCCTGCCGTATCGACTGCAGCCTGAACCTGCTGGCTGTTAAGGTTGAGCTGCAGCGCCGGCAGGTGGACCTCGTGTTCAACCTGGTGGAATCCATCGGTGGCCAGGGGCGGCTTATTCACCTGCTGCCATTCTGCCTGGACGCAATGGCAATGCCTTATACCGGTGCCCGGGCTGAGGCCATGATGCTCAGTTCCGGAAAGGTGCTGGCCAAAACCTGGATGACCGGCGCCGGCATCCCCACGCCAGCCTGGATCGGTCCCTGGCCCGGTGGTGACGCTGGCGTACATGGAAAGCGTACGGGAACGGGTAATTGGATAATCAAATCGGTCTGGGAACACGCCTCCATCGGTCTGGACGAAAACAGCATCATCACGGATGCGGGTCCCGAAACCGTTTTCCCCCTGCTGCGCGCCAGGGCCCATACCCTGGGCGGCGCCTGCTTTGCCGAACGGTTCATCGCGGGCAGGGAATTCAACCTGTCGCTGCTTGCCGGTCCCCATGGTCCGGAAGTGCTTCCACCGGCTGAGATAATTTTTGAAGGTTATACGAACGCCATGCCCCGGATTGTGGATTATCGGGCCAAATGGGATGAGGATGCCTTCGAATACCACCACACCCCCCGGCGTTTCGATTTCAGCGCTGCGGATCATAATCTGCTGCACCGCCTGGAGGAGCTGTCCATCCTCTGCTGGCAGCGGTTCGGTCTCAACGGCTATGCACGGGTTGACTTCCGCGTAGACCCCACCGGAGCCCCATGGATACTGGAGGTAAACGCCAATCCCTGCCTTTCTCCGGATGCTGGGTTCACGGCGGCCCTGGAACGTGCCGACATCGCCCATGCAGATGCTGTTCGACGCATTCTGACCGACGCCTGTTCGTGGACATGAAATCATGATAACCAATGGAAAGTAGTCCCATGCTCCGCATCCGCCGCATTTATGACAATGTGCTTCCGGTAAATAAAAGTACCCTGAACCAGGTTCAGGAGATCCTGCGCAGCCAGTTTTCCGGCGCGGATGAAAAAGAAATCGAACACATCGCCGAAAAGTTGCGGAATCCCTTTAAACAGCGTTTCCGCACCATCCTCTTCGTGGCCGAGAGTATCAAGGCCAGAGTTCGCGGGTTCGCCATGCTGCTTCACGAACCGGAGCTGCACTTCGCCTACCTGGACTGGATCGCCGCCGCCGCAGGCCGGGCCGGTGGCGGCATCGGCGGCGCACTGTATGATCGCATCCGACGGGAAGCAACGGCACTGAAGGTGCAGGGCCTTTTTTTCGAGTGTCTCCCCGATGACGCCAATGCCTGCCCGGATGCGACCCAACTCAAGCAGAACCGGGCCCGTCTGCGTTTTTATGAGCGTTACGGGGCCCGCCCAATCGTGAATACCGCATACGAATCCCCCGTAAAGACGGAGGATTCATGCATGCCCCATCTGATCTACGACGATCTGGGCACCGCCAAGGCGTTGAAAAAAAAATTTGCCCGGCAGGTGGTAAGGGCCATCCTGGAACGCAAGTATGCCGATTACTGCCCCGCCGACTATGTGGAGAAGGTGGTGGCGAGTTTTCGGGAAGACCCGATCCGACTGCGGGATTTTCGCTATGTCAAGCCTGAAGCCGTCGTTACCGCCGTCGAAGGCCGTTCGGAAGAACAGATCGCACTGATCATCAACGATCGGCACGATATCCACCATGTGAACGAACGGGGCTATGTAGAGTCTCCGGTGCGGGTAAAAAGCATCTTAAGTGCCATCGAACCCAGCGGCATGTTCACCACCATTAAACCACGGCCATTTCCGGACAAGCACCTTCATGCCGTTCACGATGCGGACTTCGTAAGTTATCTCAAACGGGCCTGCGCCGAAGTGCCTGCCGGAAAATCCCTCTATCCCTATATCTTCCCCATTCGCAACAAAACCCGGCCTCCAAAGGAGCCGTCCGTGCTGTCCGGCTACTACTGCATCGATACCTTCACACCAATCAACGCCAACGCCTACCTGGCCGCCCGGCGCAGTGTGGACTGCGCCCTGACAGCCTCCCGTGAGATATTGGACGGCCGCCGCATCGCCTACGCCCTGATCCGTCCCCCCGGCCACCACGCTGAGCGCCGGTCCTTCGGCGGATTCTGCTACTTCAACAACAACAGCATTGCTGCCCAGTACCTTTGCGCCCATGGCAAGGTGGCTATTTTGGATGTGGACTACCACCACGGCAACGGCGGACAGGACATCTTTTACCGCCGTAGTGATGTACTTACCGTCTCCATTCACGGTCACCCCAAGTTCGCCTACCCCTATTTTTGTGGATTCGAGGATGAACACGGCGAAGGCGATGGCGAAGGATTCAACCTCAACCTTCCCCTGCCCGAGGCGGTGGATGGTGAGCGTTACCGCAAGGCCCTGACCCGCGGCCTGCGCCGGATCGAGGAGTACCAACCCCAATTTTTGATCATAGGCCTGGGACTGGACACGGCCAGGGGCGACCCCACGGGTACCTGGTCCCTGTCGGTCAAAGACTTTTCCGCAAATGGTCGCATGATCGGATCGCTGGGCCTGCCCATGGTGGTGATTCAGGAAGGCGGATACCGCACACAGACCCTGGGAAAAAACTCGCTCGCATTCTTTCGCGGGTTGGTCGAGGGTGCCGGTCGGTGGGCCGACAGCCGCCACGCGTCCAATCATCGGGTTCACGGGGTGACCTTCAGGGATACGATCGTTCCCGAGGACGGTCAACGGGTCCGCCGCCTGATTGAAATCACAGGTTTTTTCCATCCCGAAGAAGTGGCTGTGGCCGAAGAGCTGGTCGTTGAACGCCTTGAAAAGGGCGCAGCCAGCGGGTACCACTTCATCATGGGCGACCACTACGGCCGACTGGTCGGCTATACCTGTTTCGGTCCTGTCCCCTGCACGACTTCCAGCTATGACCTCTACTGGATCGCCGTTCACCCGGACTTCCAAGGACGCGGACTGGGTCGTCGACTGCTGGTGGAATCCGAACGCCGCATCAAGGCAGCCGGCGGAAGCCGAATCTACGTAGACACCTCCCAGCGGGTTCAATACGCCAGCACACGCGCCTTTTATGAGAACTGCGGCTACCGCCTGGAGACCGTGCTCAAAGATTTTTACGCCGCAGGCGATGGCAAGGCTATTTACTGCAAATCACTGATTTAATAACCGAAGCTGCTGGCTGGAGGCCTGTGAGGTTTTTAGCGAATACCAAGCCACGCATGGGGCGTGCGCTGACCCCGGCAGCCGTCAAGCTTGATTTTTTATTCTGGACGACCCCGGAATCAATGTCTGGGTGGAGATGATGCCGTCGATCTGGCGCACCTTTTCATGGACAAATTGACCGATGACCTCGGCGTCTGAGGATAGCAGGTCCCGGGTCAGTGCGATCTTCACCAGGATGTCGATGCTTCCATGAATGGAGTGTACCTCCCTGACTTCGGGCAGTGCGAAGAGCTTGTCAACGATTTTGAGCTCACGTTTGGCTTCCACATTCATGCTGATAAACGCCGTGATGCTGCGCAGCATCTCCGGGTACTCTGCTTTGTTTATGTTGCCCATCTTCTCTCGAAACGCCTCCATGTCTTTAGGAATGAGCTTGTCGATGCCGATGCCGTAATGGCGCGTACGCCCCTTTTCCCACTGGTGAAACGAGATATAGGCATACAGATCGTCCAGGGTGCGCCCGGGAAAGGACGCCAGCAGGTTGCCCTTTTCGATAATAGCGGTCATGGGCAGGTAGATGGTACGATGCCAGTCTTCAGCAGCCTGTTTCAGCGTTGCCCCGGGGATTTCTCCGCTTGCAAGAAAGGCCCGATGAAATTCAACCTGCTCGAGCAGGTAGGGAAACTGGCCCACTTCTGAGATCTCAATGGCATGGGTCAACCCGGTCTGTTCCATGAACTCGCTTTTTTCCCGGTAAATGATGTTTTCCAGGGTATTGCTGGAAGGGATGAATTCGACGATTTTGGCCATTATATCCGAACGGCCGAACTCCTTGGCCGCGGCGATGCGGTGGTTTCCGTCCAGAACGTAATACTCATCCTTGATCTTGTAGAGTTTGACCGGCGGCAGGGATTTGCCTTCCCGCATGGCCTGCTTGACGCTGATCAGCCGGTCCGGCGGAACATGCTCCTTAAGTTTGAACTGGTTGTCGAAGTCATGGTAGCGCCCCACGCTGCCGACGATCTGCTCGAGGGGGACATTGCATATGCCCCGGTCGACGTGGTCGAAGGCACCTTCACAGGCCTGGTTTTCCCTAAAGCATTTGGCCTCGCTGTTGCGGTCCCCATGCCACAGTTTTACAAATAGATCAGTCAGCCTGCCCATGATCCACCTCCAGAAGATGGAAACCAAAGGTGTTAATTACATGCGTATTGCCCACAAGGGTCACACGCTGGGAGGAGTCGGTAAAGTGAGCGTGAATGTGGCCGTGGATGAAATATCGCGGCTTGAATCGGCTGATGAGTTTTAAAAAGCTCTCGAAGCCGCGGTGACAGCAGTCTTCCGCATCGTGGACATGCCGCGGCGGTGCATGGGTGACCACGATATCCACCCCGCCGTTGAGCCACAACCCCGGCATCATGCGCCAGATCATTTGCCGCATCTGGTACTCCCGGTACTGGATCGGTCCACCGTTGTACCAGCGCGACCCCTCCAGTCCCATGATTCGAAAACGTTTAAAGGCGATGCAGCGTTGATGAATATTCACACAGCCCGCCGGCGGCGAATTTTTATAGCGGATGTCGTGGTTACCGCGCACGTAGTAAAGCGGAACATTTAACTGTTCGCGAATACAAGCGAGATATTCAGGCGGTATATCCCCGCAGCTCAGGATCAGGTCGATGCCGTCAAATCGTCGGCCATCGAACCGATCGGAAAGTTCGGGCACCACAATATCGGAAATTGATAGAATCTTCATGAATTTTCAAACCATATTCACCGATCCGGCGCAATCACGCCCCCCCCTTGCCGGCACACAGATCCTCTTTACCTTTTTCGGCATGGGTTGTAAACGGCCCTTGACGCACCATCGGCCTATTGGTGATAATGTCCCCAACGGGTTCTCTTTATTGCCGGGCCTGCAAACCGATTCTGTACCCATGGCGACGCATGCAGCGACGCCGGCCCTATTGCCCCCGCAGGGTGCCCACCGCAATGGGAGCGAACGCGTAAATGCGCACATCCAATCACCGTTGCCGGCTGACAGCCGGCCAGGAGGAGAGCCATGCCCCAAAAATCGACCACCACCTATGCAGTCCTGGACAGACCCGATGTTTTGGTGCACCTCTTCCATCCACGCAAAGAGGCCGGACATACCGATGGCGGCGGGCGTTTCCATGAATTGATGATTCCGGTTGAAGACAATATCCGTGTGGGAGCCCGGTTTCACATGGCCCACGCCAACAGCCCATGCATTCTCTTTTTCCACGGCAATGGCGAAATCGTTTCCGATTACGACGACATCGCCCCGCTGTTCAATCGGAAGGGCATCAATTTCATGGCCGTGGATTACCGGGGCTACGGCTTTTCCGACGGCAATCCGACTGTATCGGCCATGATGGCCGATTGCCACAGGCTTCTTGATTTCACCGAAAAATGGAAAATCGGCAACGGGTTCAGCGGTCCGCTCATCGTCATGGGCAGATCCCTGGGCAGCGCCCCTGCACTGGAACTGGCCGCGGCTTGCGGAAATCGGATTGACGGACTGGTAATTGAAAGTGGATTTGCATGGGCAGGGCCGCTGTTGCGGCTGTTAGGCGTCGATCCGGACCGCATCGGGTTTGATGAGTCGAGCGGATTTGCCAACCTGGACAAGATTCAAAGGTACACCCAACCGACGCTGATCATCCACGCCGAGTTCGACCATATCATCCCTTTTGACGATGGCAAGGCACTTTACAACGCCAGCGGTGCCATGCACAAAATCCTGTTAAAAATACCCGGCGCCAACCATAATGACATTTTCATGCGCGGACTGGATCGCTACCTGGATGCGATCGTCGATCTGACGGAAACGCTCAATCCTAGCCATTCCTGAAAAAGTCGGCGTGGGCGGCAATAAATAAGGTCTGGCTGATTCTAGGAGGGTTCAGCGCGGCTGCCAAGCTCTGTTTGGATGACCATGTTATTTTCCAGGTAGGTGCCGGCGAGCTTCAAATATTGCTCAACCGATCGTTTAAACCGATCCATAGGCAGACCGGCCAGCTCTTTTTTCACAGTCGCCGGCATGCCGGCGACCAGCTGTCGGGGACCGAACCGGGCGCCTTCCCGAACAACGGCGCCGGCTGCCACAACGGTCTGTTCCCGCACATGGGCATCGTTGAGCACGATGGCCCCGATACCGATCAGGCTGCCTGTATCGATGGTGCACCCGTGAACCACTGCATTGTGCCCTACGGTGACATGGTCCCCAATGATGGCCGGTTTGCCGAAATCGGTGTGAACCGTACAATTGTCCTGGATGTTCGAGTTGGCACCAATAGTAATCGATGCCATGTCACCCCGAAGCACTGCATTGAACCAGATGCTGGCCCCGTCACCGATGTTCACATCGCCGATGACGACAGCGGTGGGCGCAATAAACACATTCTTTCCGATGGTGGGAGCGATGCGGTTGTATTCGATAATCATGGTTTCGTCCAAATCCCTGTTGACAGTGGCTGTTGTTCGCTAAGATGAGGGGCCATTTGAATGGGCGGCTGCCATTTTACCCTTGCGTCACACGGTTGCGCAAGTGAAAAACCTTTGCGCATGAGCCGGATCCGTGTATCATGGGTCGACCGGCAACGGCAGTTGATGCACACATGAATCGAATCTGTGAACGGTCGGGAACCGCAGAAGATGAAAATCCATGACATCGGCGGCGAATTCGCCCTGATCAAGCGCCTGGCCCGCCAATCTTTAACCACCCATCCCGACTTGGTGGCTGGAATCGGCGACGATGCGGCCGTCATCGGCGGAACGTTTGCGGATGGGGATTATCTGCTGGTTACCACGGACATGCTGGTGGAGGGTAGTCACTTCAGGCGCGACTGGGCGACGCCGGTGCAGATCGGCATCAAATCCGTAGCCTGCAATGTCAGCGACATCGCCGCCATGGGCGGCAGCCCGACGCTCATGTTCGTTTCATTGGCGCTGCCGCCGGAAACCGAAGTGGCCTGGGTGGAGGCGCTTTACCAAGGCATGACCGATGCCTGTCGTCGCTACGGTGTGGTGATTGCCGGGGGTGACACCACCCATGGTGAGCGCATCACCATCAGCATCGCCTTGTTGGGCCGGGTGTCACCGCAAAACCTGTGTCTGAGAAGCCACGCCAGCCCCGGAGAACTCTTGTGCGTCACCGGTCCATTGGGGGGCTCCGCCGCCGGTCTGGCCATGCTTTCGGCCGCTCTGGAACCCCTTGCGGACCTAAAGGAAAAACACCTGGCTCCCGCATGCAGGCTGGACGTCTCACCGATCATCGCAACCCTGGCCGGAGCCATGATCGACATCAGCGACGGCCTGGCTGCGGAAGTCAATCATATCTGCGAGCAAAGCGGCATCGGCGCTGAAATCATTGTTGCGGACATTCCCATTCACCCATCGGTGCACCACGCCGCCCAGTTGACCGGAAACAACGCTTTTGATTTTGCATTGTCAGGTGGCGAGGATTTCGAACTGCTTTTCTCCATTTCAGCCCAAAACCTGCGCCGACTGTTAAACAAAGGCATTCAGGCTACCGTGGTCGGACGACTGACCGAAGCGATGTCAGCGTGCAGCCTAAAATTTCCCGACGGTAAGCGAACGCCTCTTTCCGGCGGATACAACCATTTTTCCTGAACCCGTTCATCCAGGCTCATTGCGCCCTCCCCGCGGCAGGCGACGGGGAATGCGCTCGCTGTCGCGGTTGAGAAACATCGGATCAGCCTCTGTTTTTTAGGATGACCCGCGGGATTCCAGCATTTCCCAACGGCTGAAAGCGCTTTCCAAATTTTGTTCAATTTGTTTCAATTCCAGTTTTACAGCGGACAGATATTCACCATCCCGCCGGAAAAAATCCGGAGCGGACATCATCTGAAAGAGTTCCTGCTGGCGGGCCTCCAGTGATTCGATCCGGGCGGGCAAAGACTCGAGTTCGCGTTTTTCCATGTACCCGAGCTTTTTGGACATGGCTGTGGTTGCCAGACCGTTTCTCCGATCCTTTCCGGGTAACGGTTTTACCGCCTTTGGGGCATCTTCCACCGATCGCTGGGTCAGCCAGTCGTCATACCCACCGGCGTAGCCTTCAATCTGACCGGGCGCTTCGAAGACCAGGGTGCTGGTAACCACATTATTGACAAATGTCCGGTCATGACTGACCAGCAACACCGTCCCGGTGTAGTTCAAAAGCAATTCTTCAAGGAGTTCCAGGGTTTCCACATCCAGGTCGTTGGTGGGTTCGTCTAATACCAGGACATTGGCTGGCCGGGCGAAGAGTTTTGCCAGCAGCAGACGATTCTTCTCACCCCCCGAAAGCACCCACACGGGAGTTCGGGCTCTTTGAGGAGAAAAGAGAAAATCCTTCAGATAGCCAATGACATGGCGCCTTGTTGCCCCCACATCCATCATGTCGCTGTCCGGGGAGATGTTCTCTTGAACCGTCTTATTCTCATCCAGTTGCCGGCGCAGCTGGTCAAAATACAGCACTTCCAGGTTGGTACCATGTTTAACACGTCCTTTTTGGGGGCGAAGGTCGCCCAGCAGCAGACGGATCAGCGTGGACTTACCGGCACCATTTGCCCCCAGGATGCCGATGCGGTCTCCGCGCATGATGGTGCATGAAAAATTCTCGAGAATGGTCCGCTCCCCATAGGCAAACGTCAGATCCGTTGCCTCAACGACCACCTTGCCGCTTCGTTCGGCTTCGTCCAGGACCATGCGGACCCTGCCGGTGCGGTCCCGTCGGCTGCGTCGAATCTCACGCAGCTGCTCCAGCACCCTGACCCGCCCTTCGTTGCGGGTCCGACGGGCCTTGATGCCCTGCCTGATCCAGGTTTCCTCGGCGGACAGCTTTTTATCGAACCGGAGCTCGCCCTTCTCTTCGGCCTCCAGGCGCTCCTGGCTGCGCTGCAGATAGGTGTCGTAACCGCATTGCCAGGAATGCAGCATTCCGCGATCGATTTCCACGATGCGGGTGGCCAGGCGGCGAATCATCATGCGATCATGGGTAATCAGAATCAGGGTCCCACTCCATTTTTGCAGAAAATTCTCCAGCCAGTCGATCGCCGCCATGTCCAGGTGGTTGGTAGGCTCGTCCAGCAGCATGATGTCCGCACGGGACGCCAGGGTTGCGGCCAGCAGCACCCGTCGCTTCATCCCGGCGGAGAAGGTGCTCACCTCACCGGCAGCCGTCAGGTTCATCAGCGATAGGATGTGCGCCGCCTGCTGCTGAATTTGCCAGCCGTCTTCGCTGTCGATGGCCTGTTGCAGGGTCATCAGTTTTCTAACGCTGTCTGCGACCTCCCCGCCTTCGGAGGCGTTGGTATCGATCAGCCGGCGGTATTCGACGAGGCGCTCACCACGTTGGCCCATTCCACGGCACACCACATCGAAAACCGTCCCTTGCAGGTTGTCGGGAACCCCCTGCGTCAGGCTGCTCACCGTGACGCCCTGGGATCGCATCACATCACCGCCGTCCGGAGACACCGTGCCGCCGATAATGCCCATGAGGGTGGATTTGCCCACGCCGTTTCTGCCCACCAGGCAGATCCTTTCCCCGGACGCAACGGTCAGGTTAATGCGGTCCAGCAAGGGTTCCGCACCGAAGCGCATGCAGACATCGCGTAAGGTAATCAATGCCGTCGGATTGCCGCTCATCGCTCAACGCCTCAATCGCTCAATAAAGTTCATACTTCACCACCCGTCCATCCAAACCGCCATTTCTCAACGGTTTTTTCCACGCAGGCTTCAAGCCGATGCGCTTGATCATATCCCGGTTGCCAAAATAGATATACGCCTCCGAACCTTTGCAGCGTTGTTTTAAAAAGTCGCCCAACTGTCTGTAGAGGTCGTCGAGGCGTTCATGACCGTTCAGGCGGATGCCATAGGGTGGGTTGCAAAGGATGATCCGGTTGTCCAGGCTGTCAATTTGAGTGAAATCCATTCGCATGACGTTTACCTGGCCTGCACCGGGAACCTGTTTGCAATTGGCCCGGGTCGCCGCGACGGCCTGGGAATCGATATCGCTGGCATCGATGAGACCTTCGGGCAGTTTTTGAATCCGACTGTCCACCTCGTCCTTTACTGTTTTCCACACCTGCGGGTCATAATCGGGAAGCTGCTGAAAACCAAAGCCGGTGCGCAGATAACCGGCGGGAGTTCGGCAGTAGGCCATCACTGCTTCGATAATCAGGGTACCGGAGCCGCACATGGGGTCCGCCAGTGGCACCCGTCCGTCCCATCCGGACAGGCGCACCATTGCTGCTGCCACCGTCTCCTGCATGGGTGCGTCAACACTGCGGATGCGGTATCCCCGGCGGTGCAGGCTGCCTCCGGAGGTGTCGATGCTGATGGTGCCCCTGTCCTTTTCCACATAAAGATTGATCCAAAGGTCGGGGGTCCGGGGGTCAACGTTGGGCCGCCTTGCGAAATCGGCCCGGAATTGATCAACCACCGCATCCTTGAGCTTCAGCCCCGCGAACTGAGAATGGGGCACACGACTACCGGCTGTGCTGGCAAAAACGGCAAACGTCTGATCCAGGCCGAAAAACCGCGTCCAGTCGATGCTTCGGGCCGCCCGATAGATGGCCTCTGGGTCAGGGCAGGCAAACGACTTAACCGGTGCAAGGACGCGGGTGCACAGCCGGGTACAGTAATTGATGCGGTAAAGCGCTGAACGATCCGCCTTGAAATGGATGCCCCGGCGAACCGCGCGGGTAGAGACCGCACCCAGTTCAGTCAGTTCGGCAATCCCGGCCTCCTCGAGGCCATCGGCAATCTGAGCGAAATAGGTCCCGCTTTTCTGATAGTCGGTCATGGATGGGCCACCTGCGGGGCCGGTCGTTGCAACTGATCGATCAGACCGGTGATGAAGATCAACCGTGCCACTGGTTTTGAGATGGAAGCCGGGCTTTGACCGCATTGATCACGCATTCCCACGGCTTCATGAAGACACTGTCTTTCTGGGTCTTGCGGATCCTGGGCGGCTGGAACGATCGCTGCGCTTGCGGTAGGGCCGCTTGGGCCTCTCACCCTGGCGCGGCCGACGCCGTCGTCCCTGGGCTTCCCCGTCGGGGCGTGCATCGGGTGCAGCACGGCGCCGACGCGGCGCGGGCGGCATTTCCAGCAATTTTTCCTCCGGTTGAATGCAGTGCAGCGGACGACCGATGAACTCTTCTATAGCGGGCAGGTAAAAAGAGTCATCTTCGCAGGCAAAGCTGATGGAGGTGCCGGCTGCTCCGGCACGGCCGGTGCGGCCAATGCGGTGAACGTAATCCTCCGGGTCGTGGGGCAGCGTGAAATTGATGACGTAGTCCATGCCTTCAATGTGAATGCCGCGGCCGGCCACATCCGTAGCCACCAGTACGCGGATTTTACCGGCTTTGAAGGCTTCCAGCGTTCGAATCCGTTTGTTTTGCGGAACCTCACCGGACAAAACGGCACAGTTTATCTGGCGCCGCTCCAGCATTTCCGCCAGCCGACGGGTCTCATCCCGCCGGTTGCAAAATACCAGCACCCGCTCCAGGTTTTGCTGGGTGATGATATTATAGGTCAGGGCGAATTTTTTGTCCGTGGTAATAATGTAGACCACCTGGTCCACCGTGTCCACCGCGACCTGTTCCGGTTCGATCTCTACAGAGAGTGGGTCCCGGGTCCAACTGGCACTCAGCCGGGTGACTTCCGGTGTAAGCGTGGCGCTGAAAAAAAGAGTTTGACGCTTGTCTTTTTGGGGTGTGCTGAACACGATCTGGCGAACATCGGGAATGAATCCCATGTCGAGCATGCGATCCGCTTCGTCTAATATCAGGATTTCCACTTGCTTCAAGTCCAGATCCTTGCGGCGCTTGAAATCGAGCAGTCGTCCCGGTGTGGCCACCACGATGTCCACCGGTTTGCCATGAAGCTGCCGCCGCTGTTTTTCATAATCCATCCCACCAAATATGCTGACAATGGAAAAAGGACAATAAGCCGCCAGCAGATTGGCTTCGTCGGCGATCTGCAGCACCAATTCACGGGTTGGTGCGATAATCAACACCCGGGGTGTGCCGGCAGGCGTTTTACCCATGCGAGGGTTGGCCAACATGCGGGTCAGCACCGTAATTAAAAAAGCGGCGGTCTTGCCGGTACCGGTCTGAGCGCGTCCGAATGCATCCCTGCCCCTTAAGGTCGCCGGCAGAATCTCGGCCTGGATAGGCGTGCAGTATTGAAATCCTGCATCTGCGATGGCATGCAGGATCGTATCCGGAAGGCCAAGATCCTGGAACCGGGTCTTTCCCGACACCGCCGCAACCTGACGGGCTCCCGACTGCCGCGCTGCAGACGGGTCGCTGGATGGTAAGACTCCGCCCTGCAGAGGATCAGCCAAAACCGGATGGCGTTTGATTTCCTGGGCTTCGGTTTTACGCCGGGGTGGGTTAGCTTTTTTCGAAACCGCTTGACGGCTTGAACCGTCAGCGGATCTCCTTGGACCGGTGATATCGGTCGGGTCGGTTGCGTCGGAGTCCTTTGGATTGAATAGCCTGCTCCGTATGGCTTGAATCAGTTTTCCTATCAAAATTCAGTTAACCTGCAATTCCTTTCATGTCTGTTGGCGGCGGGTTGACCCGTTTGCGGGGACCTTTGGCCGCACACCCAAAAAAAGCGGGCCTGAGATTGAGGCCCGCCGCAATATACGAATATCGACAATGAATTGCAAGGGCTATTGCCCAATCGATCTACAGGAATCGCCGGCTGGTCAGATAGCAGCGATGCCAGAAGTCATCGTCCATCCGCGATATTATCACCCCGTGCCTGGTGGAGGCGTGGACGAACTCACCGCGATCCAGGTATATGCCCACGTGATGGGTTTTATGGTCAGGCCTGAAAAAAACAAGATCCCCGGCAGTCAGGTTGTTTTTTTCCACCCGTCGACCGGTGCGCATCAATTCAGTCGTGGTTCTGGGAAGGCGGATGTCGAACAGATCGGCAAACACAACCACCACCAGCCCGGAGCAGTCGATCCCGCGCGGACTCATGCCACCCATCCGGTGGGGGGTGCCCAACCAGAACCGGATTTCGGCGCGCAGCATCTGATCGGTCTGTCCACCAGCGACCACCGACCGTTCCGGTTCAGCGTCCGGAACTGTCGTGGTGACACACCCTGCGGTCAGCAGCGAGATCACGACCAGTGTCAGGCAACCTGTGCACCAGTTGTTCGTGGATCGGTAAACGCCGTTGTGGATGGCGCTGTCAGCCGCCATCGGTCCTCCCTTCGAACAGATGGGCAATGGTTGTCAGGCTGAAGTCCATCTCCATGGAGAGAAACTGGGATAGGGAGTGCAGGGTAATGATGGCATTTTTATCCGCATCCTGGTTGCCCAGGCTGCGGATGCGCGACAGCAGTCCCTCATTGACCCATTGAACCCGGGCATAACTTTTTTCAAGCTGATCGAAGTCAAAGCCGCTTACCCGGCCTTTTTTGTACTCGAAATACTGGCCCAGGAGAAAAAGAGAGGTGCTGCGGGCCGTGGTCTCTTCAACGGATGAAAATGGCAGATGAAAGCGGGCCATGGGCTTTAGAAAGTTCATCACCGGGCAGTTGCTGGTAGCCATGATAATGCCGAATACCGAGGTCAAGCCCTCCATGGCCGAAGTTTTTTTTGAATAGGTGCGATCGACGGTTTCACAGACGACCATACAGTTTTTATGCGACAGAATGTCCTTGAACCGGTCCACCAGTTCCGTGATGTTCACGGCGATGGGACAGTAAAGATTGGTTTTGGGCGAAAGGGGGCAGCTTTTGCATTGCTTGAAGGAAAGTTGCGTCCAGGGTGGATAGGGCTCTGGGGAGGCCGGCAGCATGGTCAGGGTTGCCGGGTCCAGTGCGATGTGAAAGCGGGTTATTTGCCCGTCTTCCAGTTCAATATGATAGTCGAACCAATATGCATTTTCACTCATGGGCGTCTCTCGATCCAGATGTTGAAGCGCGATTTCGCATGACCATGCGGCGCAAAAACCAGCCAACCGATTTTTTGATCATGGGAATGTTTTCAGCAAAATACGCGCCACTTGGCGCTTAACCATAACGGAGCCCGTCCACCGGATCGAGGGTTGACGCGCTGGCCGCCGGGTAAAGGGTGGCCACAAAGCAGATCACCACCGTAGACAGGCCGATGGTCGCCACATCAACGGCTCGCAGGCTCACCGGCAATGTAGTCAAAAAGTAGACATCTCCGGGCAATTTAATGAACGGATAACGTTTTAAAATAGCGCACAGGATAAAGCCCAGAATACCGCCAACCGCCGTACCCAGGCATCCGATCACCAGCCCTTTGAACACAAAAATTCTCCGGATATGTCGATTGGTGGCCCCCATTGTCTTTAAAATAGCAATATCCTTGGTCTTTTCCATCACCATCATGATCAGGGCGCTGGCAATATTAAAAGCGGCCACGAGCACAATGAGGGTCAAAATGATGAACATCACTGTTTTTTGAAGCCGCAGCATGGAAAACAGGTTGCGGTTCATCTGCATCCAGTCCCTCGCCCAGAAGGGAAATCCGAGGCGGCCGACAATGGCATCGGCAATCTGTTTGGCACGGTAAATATCGGCGACACGCACTTCCAGGCCGCTGGCTTGACCCGGCATCTGGAGCAGGTGCTGGGCGACATCCAGCCGGATGAAGGACATGGCGCCGTCGTATTCGTTCATTCCGGTTTGGAAAATTCCGCTCACGGAAAATCGCATTACCGTAGGCATCTGGTTGCCGGCTGAACCTTTTCCCAGAGGCGAGATGAGATAGATGGGATCGCCAACCGTGACCTTCAATTTTTCAGCCGTCACCTGCCCGAGAATCAAACCAGGTGCTTTGCCGGCGGCATCGTCAGGAGCAGCGCCAGCGAGCGCATCGCTGAGCGAAAGCGTTTTGGCGACAAAAATGGGCGGCCCCGGTCGGGATGGATCAAGTGCCTTTAAAACCGCCCCCGTCACCCCATGGGAGCTTCTCAGCATCACCTGCGAATAGATGAACGGAGCGGCCGACTGGACCCCGTCAATAGATTCCACCTTATCCACCGTCGCCGCGATGTCGGCAACCGATTCCCCGTAGCGCATCACCAGAACGTGGGATTCGATGCCTAGAATGCGGTTCTGCAGTTCTGATTCGAACCCGGTCATCACGGCGATAACAACAATCAGCGCCATTACACCCACGGCGATACCCGCAGTGGCCAGAAAAGTGATCAGCGAAATGAATGCCTGTTTCTGACGGGATTTGAAATAGCGGGTGCCAACAAACCATGTAAAGGACATTTGGGCGTTTCCTCATGCGGGCGCACGAAATGGATGGTGCATAAACACGAATCCTGCAAAGGGCGGTTGATCGCCCGGCCTCAATATTTATTGATGGGTGGCCGGTAGATACCCGGTGTCGATCCGGGTATGGGAAAGGCGCCCACACATTTCTCGAAAAAAACCATCGGTCCGACACCGCCGATAATGGCATAGGCATAGCCGCAATGGGCCATGGCATTCAAAGTCGCCAAAAGCAGCGCCCGGCCAACGCCCCTGAGGCGAATAGTGGGATCGATACCGATGGGCCCGAAAAAATTTCGACAGGTGCTGTCGTGACAGGCAAACCCCGCCAACCGGCCGCCGGAGACCGCAAGCAGGCAGGCAATGGGCTGGCGGGCAAAGGCCACGTCACACTCGGCAGCCCACCCGTCTCCAAACCGGTTCTGCACCCATCCGACAACCTGACGCTTCTCACTGGCCATGGACCGGCGCACAACAATTTCATTGGCGGCCAACGCGGCCAAATCGGCCCCCGGGTCTGGCAGATCATAAAGCTTTACAAGCAGGTCAGTCATGATCATCATCCACGATGAATTTTCAAGGGTTGGAACTGCCGCGGCCATTGCCGATGTCAAGGGCGCGGTTCAGGCTGCCGGAAACATAGCCTTCCAGATCCGTGCAGACATGCAGAAAACCGATGTCTTTCAATTGATCAACGATGCGGCTGCGCAACGGATCGGCCACCAGATTCCGCAGCTTGTCCACTGGCACTTCGATTCGGGCGACATCCCCATGATGACGCACACGGCAACCGACGAGTCCTGCCGCAGCAAGCACCTCCTCGGCTTTTTTGACCTGTTCGACCTTGGCCAGGCTGATGGGCATGCCGTAGGGAAATCGGGTGGCGATACAGGCCATGGCAGGCTTGTCCCAGACGAACAAGCCCCTATCCCTGGCGACCTGCCTGATATCCTCCTTGGTAAAACCCGCATCCATAAGCGGCGCGGCCACGCCCAGTTCCCGGGCGGCTTCCAGGCCGGGGCGATAGTCCCCAAGGTCATCAAGATTGGCACCATGGGCCAGGTGCTGGATTCCCTTCTCCCTTACCCGGGCCAACAGGTGCCCAAATACAGCTTTTTTGCAGATGTAGCATCGCTGGGGGGTATTAGCAAGAAAATCGGGCTGCTCGATTTCACTGGAGTCGACGATCAAATGGGGAACGCCTATTGTGTTGGCGATCTTTATCGCGTCGGCGACTTCCCGGTGCGGATGAATCGGGGATCGCGCGGTCACGGCAGTCACCCGGTTTCCCATTACAGCATGGGCTTCGGCCAGCAGAACGGCGCTGTCCACCCCCCCCGAAAGTGCAACCGCAAGATGATCGTATTGCCTGAGAATCCTTGCCAGGCACTTTGTTTTGGTTTTGAGTGATATCTGCATAGAAAACGCTTCCCCGGTTCGGATAGATGTTCAACTGTGCCAAAGGCTTCTAAAAAATTATTTACAATCAACACGTAATCCATTATAAGCCATGGTTGTCACTCCATTTTATTATAGGCCAATCCAAATTCAAATTCAAAGGGGTTTTTCATGGGGAAAAAAAGTCTTATCAAATCGACTTCCAAGAAGAGTGCGCCGAAAAAAGCCGCATCTGCGGTCGAGACGACAAAAAAGGCTGCTGCAAATAAGGCTGCACCCACTAAAAAACCTGCACCCAAATCGACACCGCCTAAGAATACAGCGCCGACATCCAATCCAACACCGGTTTCGATCAAAGATCTTTTGTGGCGGAAGTTTGAGATTGTCACCCCTGAAGTGCGCTACACCGTTCCCGCAAAAATGGTTGGAAAGCCTTTATTCGCAGCACCGGAACGCCTCGCCGGCTTTGATTCAAAAGATGTCCAACGCATTAAAGGGCTGCTGTTCAATGTCTATGGTGAGAAAGAATTAAAGGCCGCCGCTGAAAAAGCCGCCGCCGAAAAGGCCGCCGCCGAAAAGGCCGCCGCTGAAAAGGCCGCCGCCGAAAAGGCCGCCGCTGAAAAGGCCGCCGCCGAAAAGGCCGCCGCTGAAAAGGCCGCCGCTGAAAAGGCCGCCGCTGAAAAGGCCGCCGCTGAAAAGGCCGCCGCCGAAAAGGCTGAAGCGATCAAGAGAGCCGCCGCCCAGAAATCAGAGGTAACAGTTGCCTATGAACCACCTCCCGTAAAAAAGGCGGTTAAAAAACCATCCGACCCTGTTGACAACACCATCAAACTCATTGCTGCCGGTTTGGCTTTTCTTATTCTGCTGGTTGTCGGTGCGAGCGCATCAAATTCATTCAAGTATTATCTGACGGAACACCAGGGTGCCCTGGAGATCTGGAAAGGCAAGTTCGCCCCCATGGGTAAAAAAATGGTCATCGCCCTGCCCGGCACCCCTGCGCCCCAAACAAGCAAAGCCACATACAGTGCCGGTGACGTCTACCCCCTGATATTTCAGTACTACATTGACAAGGCAGACGCGCTGTTGGACGTACCTGGAATACCGGACTTCGAAGGTATCAAAAAGGCCCTGCAAGCCGCACTTGAATATGGATCAACCAATACCCTGCGTGAAATCGCCTACACACGCCTCGATAATATCGACCGCTTGATTCTCATCTATAAAGCCGATGTCGCCGCCAGTCGAGGAAGCATCGACGACTTGACCTCCGCCATCGGCTTGCTCAAAGAAGCCGACCGGTTAACCACGGATACGGCTCAGGAAACCCTGATCGCCCAGAAAATTGAAGGCCATGAAGCCGCGATTGCCGTACTACTGGAAGAGCAGGCTGCCGCTGAACAGGCCGAAGCCGAAGCGATCACCGCTGAAACGTCCAATTCGGAATCTGAAGTGCCCCCGGAGACCGGGCAAACCGTTGCGCCAGACACCTCAAACCACTAATCGGTTTCAGGATTTGAACCAACCCAGGGGGGAATCGTCGGATGCGTGTCGGCGATTCCCTCTGATTTTTTAAGTTTTCTGTATGTAAAGCGGGTCGGCAGCCGGTGGGGTCCGCCGCAGCTCAAGGAGTAATGCCGAACCGAAGCCACTTGAAATTCTGGCGCACCGGGTCTGAAACCGCACTGCCGATACGCGCCATGAAGAGGTTTTCGGGTTTCAGGCAGATATTCGGTTCGTTGGTCTGCAGTTCGATAAACCCGTGGGGGTAGAACAGGCGGATGAGCATGTTGCGATACTGTTGGGCGTTCATGCCCGACCCGTCCAGATCCCAGGTCCATGAATATCCGACCATGTAGGCAATCATCTGTTCGATCCTCGGATGGGCCAGCATGAGACGGACCAAATCGCCGGCAAGCTTGCAGGACCGCAGGTTTCTGCTGACTTCCACCGCTTTTACTTCCATCATCATACCCGGCCCCAATCCGGTCCAGCGCTCATCGGCATCCGGATGGCTGAAGACGCCGAACCCCACAATCTGTTGATTCTCCGTCAGAGCGAGTACCACATTGGCATCCGCTTTCCCGGCATGCTTTTCCAGGGTTTCCCTTTTGGTATAGATGGATTTGTACTGTGCGTGGATGCCGAACTGATCGTCAAAGCGATAGGATTGAATCTCACCGGGCGTGCAGAAAGACCGGATATGGATCAGTCCGGCAGGCGTGTGCCTGACAACCTGCTTTGGGATTGGGTCGTTCAAAAGTGTCTGCCTTCTCCGGGGTGATTTGAATCAGGGCAGATTTCGACGGCTTTGATGTTTTGGCAGTTTTGACCGGATTCCCGTCAGAAATCACTCCACCCTTTGTGCAGCCGTTTAATCATGATCACCAGGTCCTGGCGATTGCCGTTGATATCCTTCACATATTCTTTGAGTTCGGCAAATTTGAAAAAGTCAAACTTTTGGACGGCTTCGATGGCGCCGTCTTCGACGCCGGTTACCAGATCCGCCCGGAGCGTCTCCAGCCCTTGATCCATGGCCAGTTGAATCAGGTCCAGCAGCAGCCAGGTTCCCAGCCGCTTCTGTCTGAATTCGGGCAGCACCACGATGCGGAATCGGCCCACATGGCTGGTGGCTCCGAAACCGCGTATATACAGACTCCCCTGACCCACGACCGTCTCCGCGCACAAGGCCAGGATGGAGCGGACGCTGCCCTTTTCAACGGCTTCGAACCATTTGTCCATGATGGCCGGGTCCATCACATCGTAGTTCATGAACCAGCGGTCCGATTCGGGAATCTGCTGGTAGAAGGCGTCCAGCAGCGGCCGGTCGCCGGGCTCCAGCGGGCGGATCACTGCCTCAACGCACTCCTTAAGGACGCACTCTTTCGGGTATCTCACAGTCTCGACCTCCTTGCCGGTGGTGTCAGCCGGCTCCGAAAAGGGTGGTCACCTTCCGTTCCGGAGCGACGCTGTCAAGGTTTCAAGGGTCTTCGTACACGGATCTCCTGAGGAGAACCGCCGGTCATAGCAACCGACGGGCAACGCGGCCCCCAGGCGGGGCGATCAAGGAAACCGCGTGCCGTCAAATCAGGATATTGTACAGGCTGGTTTTTTTTCTTGACTAACCCCATTCGTAGCTAATATATAGCTAATATGTAACCTTATAGCAAATGAATTTTGTCCATTTTTTGACTTTTGTTTCATGCTGAAGAATGTCCCGCCTGGAATTGAAAAACCGGCCCCGGCTTTACCGGAAAAAGACATTCCTAAACCCGCGGCACGCTTGCGCGCCGCCAAAAGGGAGGCAATGATGAGCGACCTGAGTTGGCTGCCGAGAGAATCCGGCCTGAAGAACCATCACCTGTGGGGTGAGGAACACTTTTCCGTTGACGCGCCGGGAGTCATGTTTGAAAAGCGTCCCATTCTGGATCCGTCGGGGAGCCAGGTTGACGGCCTGTTTTCCGCCTGGATCATCCTCAACAATCCGACGCAGTACAATTCCTACACCACCGAGATGGTCAAGGGCGTCATCGCCGGATTCCAGCGTGCCTCGGCGGACAGTTCGGTTGTGGCAGCCGTCTTCACCGCCATGGGAGACAAAGCCTTCTGCACCGGCGGCAACACCAAAGAGTATGCCGAGTATTATGCCAATCGGCCCAACGAATACGGGCTGTACATGGATCTTTTCAATGCCATGGTGGATGCCATTCTCGGCTGTAAGAAACCCACCATCTGCAGGGTCAACGGCATGCGGGTGGCCGGCGGCCAGGAAATCGGCATGGCCTGCGACCTGACCCTGTCAAGTGACCTGGCCATCTTCGGCCAGGCCGGTCCCCGGCATGGCAGCGCACCGGACGGCGGCAGCACCGATTTTCTGCCCTGGATGCTGCCCATGGAACTGGCCATGTGGAACTGCGTCTCCTGTGAAATGTGGAGCGCCTACAAAATGAAACGATTGGGTCTGATATCCAAGTGTGTCCCCGTCATCAAGGATGCCGATGGCTGGGTGCGCAACCCCGCCATCGAGACGGATCACTACCTATCCGACGGTGAAATCGTCTACGGCGAATACAAGACCGGCGAGGCCGCCAAAAAGGCCCGCGCCTATGTAAAATCGGCCCAAACCGATTTCTTGCTGCTTGACAATGAAGTCAACCAGATTTTGTGGACCTACACCAACCTATTCCCCGGTTGTCTGATCAAAAGCGTGGAAGGCATCCGGCTGAAAAAGAAATTCTTCTGGGACCAGGCCAAGGTCATCAACCGCCACTGGCTGGCCGCCAACATGAACCACGAAGCCTACCTGGGATTCAACGCCTTTAACACCAAAAAGCTCACCGGCCAGGATACCATCGACTTCATCGCGTATCGCCGACGCCAGGCCGCAGGCGATGCTTTCGATGTGGACTTTATGGCAGCCGTGCTTGGCCGCCCAACGACATAAAGGAGAATCACATATGCTGCTCGAAGGGAAAAATGCCATTGTCACCGGCGGCTCACAGGGTATCGGCACGGCCGCCAGTATAGAGCTGGCTGCTGAGGGCGCCAACGTTTGCCTGACCTACCGCCGTCATGCGGATGAAGCCAAAGCCGTCGTGGACCAGATCGAAAAAATGGGGCGCAGGGCGATCTGCGTGGCCTGCGATATCGCCGTCTTTGCCGAAGCCGAAAATGCGGTCAAAGCAGCCGTTGAGGCCTTTGGACGCATTGACATCCTGGTTAACAACGCCGGCATGAACTGGGACGGGGTCTGCTGGAAAATGTCCGAGGAGCAGTGGGACCGGGTAATCGCTGTAAACCTGAAGGGATATTTCAACTTCACCCGTCATGTGGCACCCTTGCTCAAAGAACAGAAGTATGGAAAGATCGTCAATGTCACTTCCATTAACGGCATGCGAGGAAAATTCGGGCAGACCAATTACTCGGCTTCCAAAGCCGGTATCATCGGTTACACCAAAGCCGTGGCCAAGGAACTGGGCGCCTTTGGGGTCAATGTCAACGCCGTAGCCCCGGGCTTGATCGAAACCGCCATGCTCAAGGAATCGGATGCCCGTGATAAAATTGTCGACCTGGCCATGGCCGAAATCGTGTTGAAGCGGGTGGGCCAGCCAGAAGACCTGGCAGCGGTGATCGCCTTTTTGGCATCGGACAAAGCCCGCCACATCACCGGTGAAATAATCAAGGTGGACGGCGGGCAATATATATAGTTTCGCTAGTCCAATGACTGCCCAAATAAATTAACACCAACAAAATCACCGAGGATTTCCCAATGAATGACGTTGCCATTATCGGCGCGGGACAAAGCAGCTTCGTACGATTCTATCCGGGATCGGTACGTGAACTGGCCTTCGAAGGCTTTTCCGATGCACTGGGACATGCCGGCATCACCGCCGCCGACATCGATGCATCGGTGGTCTGTTCAGCTCCGGAATACGACCTGCAGCGGTCGCCGGCCGGGGTGTTCGCGGAATACCTGGGACTCAACCCGGGACCGACCTTTTATGTGGAAACCCTGTGCTCATCGGGCAGTACGGGCTTGAAGCTGGCCTACAGTCTGATCAAATCGGGGCTGCACGATGTCGTCGCCGTGGTCGGTTTCCAGAAGATGTCGGAGATCTCCTCAGCGGAAACCCAGGAGCGCATGGGCCGGGGTGCGGACATCCAGTGGGAAAGTCCCTTCGGTACCATGATGCCCGCCTACTACGCCATGTACGCCCGCGCCCACATGAACGCCCATGGCACCACGCCCGAAGATCTGGCTGCCATCCGGGTCAAAGCCTCCACCTACGGCCAACTCAACGATCGTGCCGTCTACCGCAAAGCCGTTACCGCCGAGATGTTCGCAGACCCTGAAAACATGATGAGCGGATCCGTGGCCTCCCCCCTGCGGGTGGGGGACTGCTGCGCCAATGCCGACGGCAGCTCCTGTATCATCGTGGCCAGCGCCGCAAGGGCAAAATCACTGTGTGACAAGCCCGTGTGGATCCGTGGTATCGGATCGGCATCCGCACCGGTTAACTTGGCCGGCCGGGATCTCTTCTCCGGCCTGGCCGTGGCCCGGCAGGCCGCCGCACAGGCCTACAAAATGGCCGGTGTCGGCCCCCAGGATATCGACGTGGCCGAAGTCCACGACTGTTTTACCATTGCCGAGATGATGGCCTACGAAGATTTAGGATTCGCCGATCCCGGTGAAGGCCGCCACCTGATCCAGGCTAAGGAAACCTATCTGGGAGGAAGCATTCCGATCAACGTCGACGGCGGATTGCTCTCCAAAGGCCATCCCATCGGTGCCACCGGCGGGAGCCAGATCCGCACCATCGTGCTTCAACTGCGCGGTGAAGCCGGTCAGATCCAGGTGCCCGATGCATGCATGGGTCTGGTGCACAACATCGGTGGTGTGGGACTATACGGAAATGTAACCATTCTGGCCAGATAAGATTATTCCAGCCACGTCTGCAAAAGGAAATCAATTCATGGGAAAGAAGGAAAAGGACGAACGATTCAGGAAATTCGGCACGGTGAGCTTTACCGGCACCACCCGGGTCAACGACTTCATCGACCATCTCGAGCAGGGCAGGGTTACCGGCACCCGTTGCCGGTCCTGCGGGAAATCATTTTTCCCGCCCCGCGCAGATTGCAACGCCTGCCGGTCATCGCAAATGGAATGGTTCGATGTCCAGGGAACAGGCAGTTTGATCACCTACAGTACGCTCTCCTTCGGCCCCAAGGGCTTCGAGGGGGATCTGCCCTACACCATTGCCCTGGTCGATTTTGGGTCGTACAAGGTTTTCGGACGCATCGCCGGCGGCATCGCCGAATCCGAACTGTCCATCGGCATGGTTTTGGCGGCCAAAGCCAACCCCCTGAACGACGGACGTTTCAATTACGTGTTTCATAAGCCCTGATAATTTTTCCACCCACCTTCCCCGCCCTTGAGAGGACGGGAGAACTTACCGGCAAGGAAAAAGAAATGTCACATCTGAAATTCATTGCGCATGAAATCACTGAAGGTGTAGCCACCCTGACCTTCGACCGGCCCAAGCATAATGTACTCAATATCGATATGATGAACGAACTCAACGGTCAGCTGGAAATGCTGGCCAACGACGGCTCGCTCAAGTGTGTGGTCCTGGCTGCCAACGGCCCCAGTTGGTGCGCCGGCGTAGAGGTGGCCGACCACAAACCGGAAATGGTGGACGACATGATCGCCACCTTCAACCGCATCTTCGAGCTGATTCATCGTATGGCGGTGC
The DNA here is from genome assembly GCF_046496365.1 of Desulfosarcina sp. GTDB lineage: Bacteria > Desulfobacterota > Desulfobacteria > Desulfobacterales > Desulfosarcinaceae > Desulfosarcina. The sequence continues at coordinate 26,397 of NZ_JAWOHB010000018.1, read as the reverse complement.
CCACCATCGCAGCGGTTCACGGCACCTGCCTGGGAGGCGGCATGGAAGTTGCCATGGCCTGTGACATCATCGTGGCATCACCCAAGGCCGTGTTCGGTCAGCCCGAGATCAAGCTGGGATTCTTTCCGCCTTACGCAGCCATAAGGCTGCCTCAGTTGGTGGGTCCGGCCAGGGCCGTGGAGATATGCACCACAGGCCGTCGCTACCCGGCTGAATCGGCACACCGCATGGGCTTGGTGAGCCACCTTTCCGGGGAGACGGACTTTTCGGAAACGGTGGGCAAAATCGTGGGAGAAATCAAGGCCTGCAGTCCGCTGATCATCCGGCTCAACAAACAGGCCGTCAACGCCCATATAGGAATGGATTTCAATCGGGCGCTTTCCAACGTCAGCGACCTGTTCCTCAACACCCTGATGAAAACCGAGGACACCCTGGAAGGTATAAAAAGTTTTGAGGAAAAACGTCCCCCGGCATGGAAAAACAGGTAGTCAAGAGGCCCATGAGCGACCTTAGGCATTGGACGATTGAAAATTCATCACTGACCCTTAACCCATAGGAGAACCAGCAATGGCATCCATGATATCCTGGCAGATGGCGGAACCCGGAAAACCTCTGGTTAAAGTGGAAACGCCAATTCCAGAACCCGGTCCCGGCGAAGTCCTGGTCAAGGTGGCCGGTTGCGGCGTGTGCCACACCGACCTTGGTTTTTACTACAATGGTGTGAGAACCAAATCCCCGTTGCCCCTGACCCTGGGCCATGAAATCAGCGGCATCGTAACCGCCGCCGGACCGGATGCCCGACAGTGGGAAGGCAAGGCGGTGATCATCCCCGCAGTCATGCCCTGCGGAGACTGCGATGTATGCAACCGGGATCTGGGCAACATCTGCACGCTGCAGAAGATGCCCGGCAACGATATCCAGGGGGGATTTGCAAGCCACATCGTCGTCCCGGCCAGACAACTGTGCCAGGTTCCGGTGGACGACCAATACCAGCCCGTTGGTGAGGCAACGGTTTCCCTGGCCCAACTCTCCGTGGTGGCCGATGCGCTGACCACCCCCTATCAGGCCATCGTCGATGCCGGATTGACTGCCGATGACACGGCCATTTTCGTGGGCGTCGGTGGCGTGGGTGGCTTCGGCGCTCAAATCGCCAAGGCCTTCGGGGCGCTGGTCGTTGCCATCGATGTCGACCCGGTCAAGCTGGATGCACTGGCACCCTATGTAGACAAAACCTTCAACGCCGCAGAAATGGCGTTCAAGGATCTTCGCAAGGCGGTTTCCGCCTTTGTCAGGGAGCACGGCAAGCGTCCGACCGAATGGAAGATTTTCGAAACCTCCGGTACCGCTGCAGGCCAGAAAACCGCCTTCGGCCTGATAAACTTTGGGGGATATCTCTCCGTGGTCGGCTTTACCATGGACACGGTGGATATCCGCCTTTCCAATCTGATGGCCTTTCACGCCACCGCCCGCGGGAACTGGGGCTGTCTGACCCGGTACTACCCGCCGGTACGGGACCTGGTCCTGTCAGGCAAGGTAAGCATGGCACCATTTGTCAAAACGTTTCCGCTGTCGGACATCAATAGGGTCTTCGACATGGTGCACAGTAAAAAGATCGTTCAGCGGGCGATCATGGTGCCCTGACTCATTCGTTGACAACAACCGCCGCTGCAGCTGCCGCCAAGAATTAGATTGCTGCAGCATAACGCTACAGGAAACCACAATGCACAAATTACTTGCAGACAGCCCGGGCAAAAAGATGCTGCTTTTGGGCAATGAGGCTATCGCCCGCGGCGCCATAGAAGCCGGCGTTGCGTTTGCCACCACTTATCCGGGCACACCCTCGTCGGAAATTTCTCTTAATCTGTTCCAGATTTCCCAACAGAGCGATCTATATTTTGAATACAGCACCAATGAAAAGGTGGCTCTGGAAGTGGCAGCAGCAGCAGCCAACAGCGGCCTGCGCACGTTCTGCATGATGAAGCACGTGGGTCTGAACGTGGCCGCCGACCCGTTGATGACGCTGGCCTACGTGGGCGTGACCGGCGGACTGGTCATACTCACAGCCGATGATCCATTCATGTTCTCCAGTCAGAACGAGCAGGACAACCGCTACTATGGCAAGCTGTCCGGGTTGCCCATACTTGAACCATCATCGGTGGAAGAGGCCCGCCAAATGACTGCCGAGGCCTTTGACCTGTCTGAACGGCTGGGTGAACCGGTGATCCTGCGCACCACCACCCGCGTCAACCATTCCAGCGCCTTCGTGGAACTGGGTAAATTGACGCCCCGCAAAACCAGGGGCGACTTTAAAAAAGATCCCTTCAACCTGGTCACGGTGCCGGCCGTATCCCGTCGCCTGCACGTACGGCTGCTGCAAAACTGGGACAAGGCCCAGGCCTTGGCGGAGACATCGACCTACAATTTCACCGAGGGCAACGGCTCTTGGGGCATCATCTGCAATGGCGTCAGTTACAACTATGTTTCCGACGCGGTGAAGGAGTTGGGCATCGCCGACAAAACCCGAATCCTACGCCTGGGTTTTTCCCATCCCATGCCGCCTGAAATGATCAGAACCTTCCTGAACGGATGCGATAAAGTGCTGGTCGCTGAAGAGGGTGAAGCGGTCATGGAAGAGGCCGTCAAGGCCATTGCCCAGGAGGCGGGACTGATCCTGCCCATCGTTGGCAAGGGTGAAAATCGGTTCTCCAGGTTGTATGAATTCGACCCGGCCATGGTTCGCCGGGTGATGGCCGGGTATTTCGGTGTGCCTTACACAGACAGCCAGCCGCCCGATCTGTCGGACCTGCCGGAAATTCCCCAGCGGCCGCCCAACCTTTGCGCCGGATGCTCCCACCGGGCCACCTACTATGCGGTCAAAAAGGCCGCCGAGGGCATAGAAACCATCTACCCCACGGACATCGGCTGCTACACGCTTGGGTTTCTGCCGCCGCTGTCCATGGGTGATTTTCTCATCTGCATGGGCTCGTCGGTCAGCACCGCCTGCGGATTCTCCAAAGCCACGGACAAGAAAGTGATCGCCTTTATCGGCGATTCGACGTTCTTCCATTCAGGACTGACCGGCCTGGTCAACGCCGTTCACAACAATCACAACTTCACCCTGGTCATCCTGGACAACGGAACGACCGCAATGACAGGCCACCAGCCCAATCCCGGCGTGGACATGAGCAATTTGAACCTGTCGGGTTACGGCCGCATCTCCATTGAAGCGCTGGTGCGGGCAATCGGTGTGGAACATGTCACCGTCATCTCGCCCTACAAGGTCAAAAAAAGCATTGAAGCGGTCAAGTCGGCCCTGGACTACAAGGGGGTTTCGGTGATCATTTCCCAGGAGATGTGCACCCTTTACGCCCGCAGCTTGAAACAGCTCAACGTGCGGGCCTTCCAGGTGACGGACAAATGTAAAAACCACCGGGACTGCATCAGCCAGATTGGCTGTCCGGCATTTTACCTCGACGGTGAACGGGTTCAGATCAACCCCAACACCTGCGTGGGTTGCGCCGTCTGCGCCCAGATCTGCCCGGAAAATGCCATCACACCGGTCAAGGCCAAACAAGCCGGCTGAACGCCTGAATTGAAAGACACGAACCTGCGGCTGCGGCCGACGTGAATCCGGAAGATTCATGCAACCGGACGAGCGAACCGACAGCCCCGAGCATACAGGATACAATCATGCAGACAAAAAGACTGATTATCGTGGCGGTGGGCGGCCAGGGCAACCTTCTGGCCTCCAAGGTGCTGGGTGAAGCAGCCCTGCTTTCAGGCGTGCCGGTGCGCATGAGTGAGATTCACGGCATGGCCCAGCGGGGCGGGGTTGTCGAATCCGCCATCGTCTTCGGAGATGCGAAAAGCACCATTATTTCCAACGGGGAGGCCGATGTGCTGGTGGGTTTTGAACCCTCGGAAACCCTGCGGGCGCTGAATAAATGCAATGCGGACACCACCGTCATTACGAATATGGCTCCCCTGCCCCCCTATACCGTTGCCATCGGCAGGGGTACCTATCCGGACCTGGACCGGGTCCGCACGCTGATCAAAACCAAAACCAAGCGACTGATCGCCTTCGATGCGGTGGAACTGGCCAGATCGGCAGGCAGCGTCATGGCCGTCAACATTGTCCTTTTGGGTGCACTGATCCAAACGAACCTGTTGCCCATCCCCAGGGAGAATCTGGAACAAGCCATTCGCACCACGACCAAAAAGGCCTTTGTAGATGCCAACCTCAAAGCCTTTGAAATGGGCTTCAGCGCAGCAGGCAACGCCTGAAACCCTATTCGATTGTCCCATGGTATACCGAAAACGGTTTTTAATCCGTTTTCGGTACCATCCATGATCACCGGGCCTGGAGACGGAAGTTGGTTTCGTTGCCAGGCTGCGTATACTGTGAATGTGCCCCCCGGCAGACCATTGGCTTCTTGCCGGGGAAACCGACCACTGAGAAGGAGGTAAACGATGCCCTGGAATGAAGCGTTCGAATGCATGCCGACGGACAAAATCCGGCAGTTTCAGTTGGAAAAGCTCCAGGAAACCCTGGATTGGGTGGCCAAACGCGTCCCCTTTTATAAAAAGAAACTCAAGGAAGCCGGCGTCAAGGCCAGCGACATCAAAGGCATCGAGGATCTGGCCAAACTTCCATTCACAGAAAAAAACGACCTGCGGGACAACTACCCCTTCGGTTTGTGCGCCGTTCCGTTAAAGGAGGTGGTTCGGGTCCACGCTTCATCCGGAACCACGGGCAAGCCCATCACCGGCCCATATACCGCCGACGACCTGGCCCAGTGGACCGAGTGCATGGTGAGAAATTTCTATGCCGCCGGCGCCCGCCCCGAACATGTGGTCCAGAACGCCTACGGCTACGGCCTGTTCACTGGCGGTCTGGGATTTCACCAGGGGGCAACGGCTCTGGGATGCACCGTCGTGCCCACCAGTTCAGGCCTCACCGAACGCCAGATCACGCTGCTGAAAGACTTTGGCACCCATGTGCTATGCAGCACCCCCTCTTACGCCCTGACCATCGCCGAGCGGGCCGAAGAACTCAAGGTGGATATGAAGCGCCTGCCCCTGTCAATTGGCATTTTCGGCGCAGAACCCTGGACCATGGGCATGCGCGAGGAGATCGAAGCGCGCATGGGGATCAAAGCCATGGAAGCATACGGGCTAACCGAGCTGGGCGGCCCCGGCGTGGGCTTCGACTGCGAGGCTCAAAGCGGCATCCATATCAACGAAGACCACTTTTTGGCCGAGGTGGTTGACCCCATCACGCTGGAGCCGGTCCCACTGGGGGAAAAAGGTGAACTGGTCTTTACTTCTCTGCAGCGCCGGGCCATGCCCATGATCCGCTACCGTACCAAGGACATCACCCGCCTCTACCGCGAGAAATGCGTCTGCGGCAGAACCTTTGTCAAAATGGAAAAAATCTTCGGACGCACCGACGACATGCTGATCATCAGCGGCGTTAATGTTTTCCCGTCTCAAATCGAATCGCTGCTGCTGGATATCGAGGAAGTAGAGCCGCAGTACCGCATGCTGGTCCGCAAAAAAGGCTACCTGGATCAACTGGTGGTGCAGGTCGAAGCGAAACCGGACGTGTATACGGCCGGTGACCGCAAGAAATTTGAAGTGGAGGCCAAAATCATGGCCCACATCCGCGGCAATATGGGAATCAGCGTGGAAGTGAACCTCGTGGAACCCAAATTTATCGCTCGAAGCGAAGGCAAAGCCCTTCGTGTGGTTGATGAACGCCCCAAACAGTTCCGTTGATCAGACACAAAAAGTCCACTGCACCAATGGCGGTGCCCGACAACCACCGCAAAGCCGGAAGGAGTAACTATGACAGATAACAAAGCCTTTGTCCCCAAGACCTTTGCCGTCATCGGTGCGGGGCCCGTGGGCTGTATCGTGTCTGCATTCCTGGAAAAAGGCGGCCACCAGGTCATCCTCTGCGACGTGGTCCCTGACCTCCTTGAACCCGCCTCTAAGCGCGGGATCATCATCGAAGGAGCCGAGACCCTGACGCAGAAGGTCAGCCACACCTGCACCAGCATCGATTCACTGCCTGACTACAACCCCGACGTCATCATGGTCACCGCCAAGGCCAATGCCCTGCCGTTGATCGCTTCGGCCATCGAAGGTTTTCATAAAAAAGGCCTTTATGTGGTGAGTTGGCAAAATGGTATCGATACCGAACTGGTGCTGGCCAACAGTCTGGGCAGACCGTCGGTGATGCGGGCGGTGGTCAACTATGGCTGCGGGCTTGTGGGCCCGGCCCACGTGACCATCCCTTTTCATCACCCGCCCCACTACATCCAGGAGCTCGACCCGGAAGCGAAATTCGCCGCAGAAGCAATTGCCCAAGCCCTGACCGTCAGCGGACTGCCCACCCGCCACACGGAAAAAATCGTTGCCATGGTGTGGCGCAAAGGGGTGCTCAACGCCTGCATGAACCCGGTCTGCGCCGTCACCGGCTTGACCATGTCCCAGGCGATGAACGACCCGATCATTTTCAACATCGTCGACGCCCTGGTCAAAGAGTGCGTCAAGGTGGCCCGGGCGAATGAAATCCTGCTGGGCTGGGAGTATTACCCAAACGCCATTGAATACATGCGCAACGCCGGCAACCACAAACCCTCCATGCTCATGGACATCGAAAACGGCCGCCGCACGGAGATCGACTATATCAACGGTAAATTCGTGGAATACGGCCGCCGGGCCGGAATTGAAACCCCCTATAACATCACCCTGCAGAGTCTGGTGAAGGGGTTGGAGTCAAGGCTATGATATGAATCGAAATGGGTGGGCTCAATCATCAGGGAACTGGGCAACAGACAAACCAAGAATCGATTATGACGACAGCTCAACGATCAGCTTCTCACAACAGTAATTCAGCCTATTTCGCGGGTGCCGACGTGGGGGCCTCCCGAACCAAGGTGGTGATAATCGATGCCGAGGGTTTTATGGTCGGCTATCATGTAGACCGGTCAGGGACGGATTTCACGGCGACGGCAGACCACTGCCTGGCCGAGGCACTGGCCATGGCTAACATAGAAAAAGATCAGATTTTGCGGACCATCTCCACCGGATACGGCCGCAAGAATGTCTCCTATGCCCACGATCACCGCACCGAAATCAGCTGCCACGGCAAAGGCTGCTTCCACTATTATCCCTTTGCCATCACCATCATCGATATCGGCGGCCAGGACAACAAAATCATCAAACTGGATGACACCGGCAGGCGGACTGCATTTAAAATGAACCGCAAATGCGCTGCCGGCACCGGGGCGTTTCTGGAGGAGATGTCTCCCCGCCTGGACATTCCCCTGTCGGAAATGAACGACCTTGCAGCGGCGTCCACGGACATGGTCAAGCTGGGCAGCTTCTGCACGGTCTTCTCGGCCACCGAAGTGCTTGAAAACATCCGGCGGGGCAAACGGGTGGAAGACATCGTCAAGGGGCTTTTCTTCTCGGTGATTTCAAGGATCAAGGAGATGGACGCCTTTACCGAAAAAGTGGTGATGACCGGTGGGGTCGTGGCCCACAATCCCTACCTGGTGGAGATGACGCAGGAACTGATCAATCGTCCGATCCTGGTGCCGGTGCTGCCCCAGTTCACCGGCGCCCTCGGGGCGGCACTGTATGCAAGGGAAACCCATGGCGATTGAAAATCAAGGCATTGGGAATTTTGAGATTGCTGATTGAAACATCTTGAATCCAAATGTTTCTCAATCCCCTAATTTTCAATTCCGCTATCCTTAGACCGGAGGTTAAGCATGTCTGAAGAGAAAACGATCAAGCTGAAACGGCTGGAATCGTCCAAGGTGCTGGGTAAATTCATGGCCGATTACTACTACGAGTTGGACAATGCAGCCAAGACCGGTGAGAAAAAAATTGCCTGGTGCACCAGCGTGGGTCCGGCGGAGATCCTGCGCGCCTTGGGGTTTTTGGTCTATTTTCCTGAAACCCACTCAGCCATGCTGGGCTCCTCACGCATGGCTACGGACCTTATTCCCAAGGCAAACGCCATCGGTTATTCACCGGACATCTGCTCTTATCTTACCGCGGACGTCGGTGCCTATCTGGAGAAGGTCTCACCGCTTTCAAAAATTTTTGAGGGCATTCAAGGCCCCCCCAAACCAGACGTGCTGGTGTTCAACACCAACCAGTGCCGCGACGTACAGGACTGGTTCAATTTTTACAGTGAGCAGTACGACGTACCGGTGGTGGGCGTACACTCCTATGTGGGCGTTCTGGAAGTGGAAGCATCCCACGTGGCATCCATTGCCCGGCAGATGGAAGATCTGATTCCGCCCTTAGAGCGCATCATCGGAAACAAGTTCGACATGGACCGCCTGAAAGAGACCGTGTCCCTGTCGCGGGAGTGTTCGGAACTGTGGAAGCAGGTGCTGGATACTGCCGCCGCCGTGCCCTCCCCCATCACCTTCTTCGACGGGACCACCCTCATGGGCGCCGCCGTGGTGGGCCGCGGAACCCAACGGGCCAACGACTGCTATCGTACCCTGCTGGCGGAGCTGAATCAGCGTATCGCCGACAAGGAGGGTGCCGTTGAAGACGAACGATTCCGGATTTACTGGGACGGCATGCCCGTATGGGGCCGTCTGTCAGCCCATGCCAAAATGTTCGCCGGGCTGAAAACCAACGTTTTGGCATCCACTTACTGCAACTCCTGGATCTTTTCCGCCCTGGACCCGGACGATCCTTTCAACTCCATGGCCAGGGCCTATACGGAACTTTTCATCGTGAGGGCCGATGCGCCCAAAGAAGCCTACATCCGCGATATGCTTGAGTTCTTCAAGGTGGACGGTATCATCTATCATGATGCCAAAACCTGTCCCAACAACTCAAACTGCCGCTACGGCATGCCCCAGCGTATCGAACGGCAGACCGGCATCCCCAGCCTGACCATCAACGGCGACCTGAATGACCTGCGGCTGATTTCCGACGAACAGACCAAAACCAACGTGGAAGCCTTCATCGAACAGCTGGCAGAAAATAAATGATGGTTTTTTAAATCAGGATCAGCGCCTAAAGAAGAAGGAGCAAAGACCATGCTTGATAGCCTATTCAATCCCGTTGGCGTGGCGGTCATCGGCGCGTCGGGAAAAGAACTGCACATCGGCAACCGGGTCATCAAGAACCTGCTGGATTTCGGTTACAAAGGGGGTATCTACCCCATCAATCCCAAGGCCGACGAAATCCGTGGAATCAAGGCCTACCCGTCCATTCTCGATGTTCCCGGGCAGGTCGACGTGGCTCACATGGTGATCCCGGCCAAGTTCGTACCCATGGCCGTGGAAGAGTGCGGAAAGAAAGGCGTCAGGCATATCATCATCAACTCCGGCGGGTTTTCAGAAACCGGCCCGGAAGGTGCCGAAATTGAAACCGCCTTTCTGGAAAAGGCCCGGGCGTACGGCATCCGCATTTTCGGTCCCAACTGCCAGGGGATCATCAATTCCGACCCTGCCGTCCGCGCCTACTGCAACTTCACCTTTACCTTTCCCGAGGCGGGACATATTTCCATCGTAGCCCTATCGGGCGGGGTCGCCGAGGTGATCCATCAGGGATTTTCCGCCATGGACGTCGGCACCCGCATTTACGCCTCCAACGGCAACGCCTGCGACATCTCCATTCCGGAGATCATCCGCTATCTGGCCGACGACGACGGCACCCGGGTCATCGTCACCTACGTTGAGGGCCTCAAGGATCCCTTGGGATTTTTCGAGGCCGCCCGGGAAGCCACGGCAAAAAAACCCGTGCTGGCCATGAAGGCCGGCCGGACCATGGAAGGCGCCAAGGCGGCCGCCTCCCACACCGGCGGTCTGGCCAGGGAGGACATGGCCACGGACCTGATCTTCAAAAAGGCGGGCATCGTCGACTTCCGGGACGAAGGCCACCTGATCAACGCCGCCGCGGTTTTCGGCTCACAGCCGGTGCCTAAAGGCAACCGGGTGGGCATCATTACCAACACGGGGGGGCCGGCAGTGATCGCCACCGACATTCTGGTGGATGCCGGCCTGATGCTGCCTCCCCTGTCCGAAAATATCAAAACCATGCTGTCCGGGAAGCTCTACCCCGAGGCGACGGTCAGCAACCCGGTTGACGTGCTGGCCACCGGTACGGCCGACCACTACCTGGCCTGTCTGGAAGCCATGATGGCTGACGACAGTTTCGACTGCGTCCTGGTGAACTTTGTCACCCCGTTCTTCGTTGACACCGAAAGCATCGCCAGGGCCATTGCCCAGGTGAACCTGCGGCAGATCAAACCCATGGTCTGCAATTTGATGACCGACCGACGACAGTGGGCTTCCACCGTGGCCATTCTCAAATCCGCTGGCGTGCCCTGCTTTGCTTTGCCCAGTGACGCGGCCCGCGCCCTGGGGGCCCTTGTGCGCTATCGCCGTATTTTGGACCGCAAGGCCGGACGGGTTCGCACCTTCGGCGATGTGGATGCCGATGGCGCCCGGGCGATTCTATCCAGGGCTGCCGCCCGGAAGATACTGGCTGCCGACCAGGTTTATGCGCTCCTCGAGTCCTACGGCATCGACGTACCCGACTGGCGCATGGCGGACGATATCGATGGCGCGCTGGCCGCCGCCGAGGCCATCGGCTATCCGGTGGTGGTGAAGGCCGATGCCGAAGCCGTGGTCCACAAGAGCGACATGGGCGGTGTTGCCGTGAACCTGCTCGACGCCGATGCACTGAAAAGGGCGGTGGCCGGCATGATCGAACGGATAGATGTCCCCAACCTGCGGTTTTTTGTCCAGCAATATGTCCCCGGCGGACGGGAAGTGATCCTGGGCGCCAAAGCCGAGCCCGGCGTGGGCCATCTAATCATGTTCGGCCTTGGCGGCATATTCGTCGAGGTGCTCAAAGATGTGGTATTCAACCTGACGCCGGTGACGGATGCCGAAGCCCGGGAGATGGTGGACGGCATCCAGGCATGCGCCCTGCTCGACGGGGTGCGCGGTGAGAAGGCAGTCGACAAAGCAGCGCTGATCGTGCTGATACAGCGACTGTCCCGGCTGGTCACCGACTTTCCCCAAATCAAGGAACTGGACCTGAATCCGGTTATGGCCTTCGAAAATGGTGCTGTGGCCGTTGATGCACGCATCGCCTTGTGAAGGTGTTCGCTGCGTTCGCTGGAATAGCTGATCGGGAATTTTTCCCCTTGAACCCGGAAGACCTCGGGAGGGGTCATCGCGTCCAGCGGGATTCGTATTGCCAGACAACTTTCACCGTTTAGATCACTCACCTGATCGCATTGGGAGGAAAAATTCATGGCCCACTGGATGAACCTGGGACAGCAGCTCAAGATGAACGCCAGGAAGTACCCTCGCACCGTGGCGTTGTGCGATGCCCGACGGCGGTTCACCTATCCCGAAGTGAACCGCCGGGTCAATCGCCTGGCGCACCGCCTCATGGAGATGGGCCTGGAAAAGGGGGACAAACTGGCCGTGCTCATGGAGAACAGCATCGAAATCATTGAGCTCTATCTGGCCACTGCCAAAACCGGCATCATCATCGTACCGGTCAATTTCCGTCTGGTGGGACGCGAGGTGGCCTACATCGTGGACAATGCCGATGCCAAAGCCATGGCCGTGCACCACGAATTTACCCCTTGCGTTGATGGCATCAAGGATCGGCTGAAACAAATCCCAACCGACAATTTCATCGTGGTGGGTCAGCCGAATGCGGGCTACCGGGAATACGAATCCATGCTGGCCGATGCACCCGTTGACGAACCGGATGTGCCGGTCGCTCCTTCCGACACATGGATTCTCATCTACACTTCCGGCACAACCGGAAAACCCAAAGGTGTGATGCGCTCCCACGAATCCCACATCGCCTTCTACCTGATCAACGCCGTGGATTTCGAATTCGCGCCCCGCGACGTGTGCATGAATGTCATGCCCCTTTGTCACATCAACTCGACTTTCTTTACCTTCACCTTCATTTACATCGGTGCCACGGTTTACATTCACCCGGCACGGTCCTTCAAGCCCGAAGAAATCCTCGAGATCGTGGAGCGGGAGAAAATCACATTCATATCCCTGATCCCCACCCACTACAACCTGATCCTAAATGTCAGCGACGAAGGCCGCCAACGGGATACCCGCTCGATCACCAAGCTGCTCTGCAGTTCAGCACCGGTGAGAAAAACCATGAAGACCGCCATCATGAAGTTCTTCCCCGGCGTTCAGCTATACGAGGGGTATGGTTCAACGGAGGCGGGCATCGTCACCATCCTGCGCCCCGAGGACCAGATGCGCAAACTCGGATCCATCGGCCTGGAAAGCCTGGGGACCGAACGGGTCAAAATCCTCGGCCCGGACGGCAATGAAGTGCCGCCCTGCGAGGTGGGTGAACTCTATTCCAAGGGCCCGATGTTATTTGACGCATACTACAAGCTGCCCGAGAAAACCGCAGCCGCATTCAAGGACGGCTGGTTTTCGGCCGGCGATATGGCCCGCATGGACGAGGACGGCTATTACGAGATCGTGGATCGCAAGGATAACATGATCATCACCGGTGGTGAACATGTTTATCCCAGCGAGGTGGAAGAGACCATCGGCGGCCACCCGGATGTTTTCGACGTGGCGGCCATCAGTCTGCCCGATGAAAAGTGGGGGGAAAAAGTGGCGGCGGTGGTCATCCCCGCACCCGGTGCGGATCTCACCGAAACGGTCATCTTCGACTGGTGCCGGGACCGGATGGCCGGTTACAAGCGTCCCAAGCAGGTGATCTTCATCTCCCCGGACCAAATGCCCCGCACGGCCACCGGAAAAATCCTTCACCGGATCCTGCGGGAACAGTACGCTGAAGGCAAACCGGTGTTTCCGGAGACCGACAGCTGCCCGGCGCCTCAACCCTAATCACGGCATCGGGGGAACCGTCATCGGTCCCCCGGAACCACAGGCTTCAATGATCCGTTCACGAACCATTTAAAACGAGGAGGTCTTCTACATGCTGACAAAAGCGTTCATCCCCTACAAGGGCTACTACTCCACCCCTTTCTGCCGCTGGCAGGGTGCCATGGCCAACGAGAACGCCATCGTCCTGGGCGCCAAGACCGCCGGGCGGTGGCTGGGCGACAAGGGCTGGGAGCCAAAAATCTTCGACTACCTGGTCTTTGGCAACACCATCGGCCAGTTGCACCAGTTCTACAGCGCGCCCCTGGCCGCCGCCCTGATGGGATGCGGCGGCATCCCCGGCGTCGCCCTCAGTCAGGCCTGCACCACCGGCACCACCTGCATCTTTCAAGCGGCCATGGGCATCGAGACCGGGTTTTATGAAAACGCCTTTGTTCTCACCACGGACCGGACATCCAACGGCCCGCACACCATCTGGCCCAACCCCAACGGTCCAGGCGGCGAGGTAATCAGCGAGAACTGGTTGATGGACAATTTCAATGCCGATCCCAATGTTGGCCTGCGCATGGTGGAAACGGCAGAAAACGTGGCCAAGGAGGAGGGCATCACCAAAGAGGAGTGCGACAGCCTGGCCTTGCGCCGCTACGAGCAGTACCAGATGGCCCTGGCCGACAACCGGGCCTTTCAAAAGCGCTACATGTTCGCCGCTGAAATTCAAATCTCCCGCAAAAAAAGCATCCTCGTTGAAGAAGACGAGGGCATCATGCCCACCACGGCCGAGGGGTTGGCCAAGCTCAAACCGTTGGTACCCGGCGGCGTATTGAGCTTCGGCGCCCAGACCCACCCGGCCGACGGCAATGCCTCCCTGGTGGTCACCACAAAAGAAAAGGCTGCCGGTTTAAGCGCCGACGCATCCGTTTCCATCCAAGTCATCTCCTATGGCTATGCCCGGGAAAAAAAAGGCTATATGGCCGCGGCACCGGTACCGGCAGCCCGCATGGCGCTGAACAAGGCCGGCCTGACCATCGGCGACATCAAAACCATCAAGACCCACAATCCCTTCGTGGTCAACGATATCAATTTTGCCCGCAAAATGGAGATCGATGCCGATGGCTTCAACAACTACGGCTCCTCGATGATTTACGGTCACCCCCAAGGGTCCACGGCCACCCGGTTAATCATCGAAGGCATCGAAGAGACGGTCATGCAAGGCGGCGGATACCTGCTGTGGACGGGCTGTGCGGCCGGCGACTGCGGGGCCTCCCTGATCTTGAAAATCGGCTGACCTAAGCCCATTTGCCAAGGGGGCGCAAAAGCGGACCGGGAGGTTGCCCACCCGGTCCGCTTTTTTCGTTCTGCGGCTTCATTTTACCCAAACCAAAATCGATTGACTTGTCATCAATTTCGGCCGATGATGAAACGACCAAACCTGATCCTGCTTATTATTTCCTGCCGAGCTGGAGAGAAGTGACAACAGCGAGAACGCTAATTTTAACACAGGGAGAAGCGCCATGAAGAAGCTGGTCGAGGAAATTGCAAGGGCACTTGTAGACGCTCCGGAACAGGTGGCGGTTCATGAAATCGAAAGCCAGCAGAGCATCGTCATCGAACTCTCGGTGGCCAAACCGGATTTGGGCAAGATCATCGGCCGAAAGGGCCAGAATGTTCAGGCCATCCGCACCATCCTTAACGCAGCCTCGGGAAAAACCAAAAAACGAATCATCCTCGAATTGCTGGAATAAGATTGGAGCCTTTCCAATTTCAGTTCGCGGTTCAAACCACTTCAGGAGGTCTTTCCGCAGGGCTCGATGCGCCACCTGTCCAGGATGGCCTGGGCAAGCAACAGGTCTTGCGGGGTGGTGATCTTGATGTTGTCCCGGTCACCGGGCACCACGGTCACCCGCTCACCGGCGAATTCGGCCACAGAAGCGTCATCGGTAGCGTTGAAACCGCGCTGTTGAGCCAACTGGTGGGCACGCCGGATCAAGTCGAGAGAAAAGGTTTGGGGTGTCTGGGCAAGGCAAACCTGCTGTCTGTCCAGGGTGTGAAGGACCACCCCGTGCGGATCGACGCGTTTTAAGGTATCTGTGGCGGGAATCACGGGAATACAGGCGCCAGTTGGCTTCACGCCGGTTATACAAGCGCCCATGAGGGATTGGCGTACGAACGGCCGAACGCCGTCATGGATCATGACGATTCCGTCGGCTGCATCCACAGCCTTCAATCCATTTAGAACCGACTCCTGCCGCCGCCGTCCACCACCCACCAGCAAGATAGGGTGCGCCAGGTCCAAGGGCGCCAAAATGGTGGAACGGCACCAATCAAGGTCACTTTCAGGCACAACGAGAACCATGCGGTCCAGCTCAAAGCATCGGTCGAAGGCCATAAGGGTATGGACAACAATGGGTATGCCGGCCAGGATGAGATATTGTTTTCTCACCGCTGCCTTCATGCGCGAGCCGCTTCCCCCGGCAACGATGACGGCGCAGTTCATCGCAGATAATTCAATTCGCGGGGAAGGGGCACCCCTTTGCCCATGGTGTCTTCACCGTAATTGACACTGGCCAGGATCTGGATATCGGCCAGCGCCCGGGTATCACCCTCGAAGACCACCTCTGCAATCCGCTCCTTCTGGATTTTACCCCCAGCCCATTGGATGTCCAGCACACTGCTGGCATCGAATCGGTCTTGACCCACGACCAGCTCCACCTGCCCCCCAAAATGCTGAACAATCTTGGCCACAAGGAGACTGGGTCGACTGTGAAATCCCAGCTTGACCGGAATCCCCACCCTGATGCTGGATCGCTCGATGTTGTCATTTAGAATTTCCCGAGCCACTTTTTTGCCCGCATTGAGGTAGTGGCAGGCATAGAAAAGCCCGTAGTTGATGGTCCGGTCCAGCAACATCACCGGGTCCACCAGGCAGGACAGTTTGTCCTGGACCCGTTTATAGGTATTCTTATAGCCGGCCTCATGCAGATGCCGTTCGTAAAAATGAAGCAGGCGGCCCATCATCTGCAGCAGGTGAAACACAATTGAGAAATGACTTCTAAGGGCCTTGAGCTTCCGGTCACCGAAACGGAAGCCGCCATGAATCACGTAGGTGTCAAATGAAGACTGGAGGTTGTGCACCAGCATCTCGAAACGCCGGATTTCGACCTCGTTGACCTTTTCGGGAACCAGCGCCGCCATTTCCTCATTCTTGTATGGTTCGTAAAACCCCATGGGGTCAAAACTGGTGGTGATGGAAAGGAATTCGCTGGCAATTTTGACGATATTGCGCTTTTGAACATCCTTGGCATCATCGTCAATGTCATATTTAAGCATTTCGCAGGTGGTAATGCCGGGAAAATCTTCAGGGCCAAACCTGTCCCCCGGCATGGCGATATTCAGCCGTGAAGCCTCATCAATGATCACGGGGGAGAGTTTTCTAAGGGTGTCATTTAAAAATTCGAGGCATTTTTCGCCCCGCTCCCGAAAAACATCAATGTCATTGATATCATAGAATATCAATCGGTTTAAGATATGCTTCTGGCAGTAGGCTCCCAGACTCAGATGCCGGACAGCGGCACTCAGTTCGCGGTACAGATACCAGTCCTCGCTGTTTTTCGCCCCGTGAAAGTCCAGGAAATCTTCCAGCACCTGGGAGGTGCTGATCAGTTTGGAATAGAGTTTTTTGGTAAATACGTAATCGGGCGTCTGCCGGTCGGAAATATAGATGCAGCATTTAAGGTAATCAGATGAGAAGATTCTGGCCTTGTCGAAAAAGGAAATTTCGCAGTGGGGTTCGTTCAAGATGCGCTCCGTTTGTCAATCGAGATCGACAGTGGCAATTGAGGAGTTGGAAATGGATACGAAAAAGCGGTCGGAGCAGCCCATAAGCCGAATTCTGTTTCCCCGGCCGGTTACCCGGTCCGAAGGCGACGATCATTCATCTGGGATGCCGATTGCCCGGCACCTCAAGCAACCTACCCGGGAGCTCGGACGGGCCGCCCTCTGACGCTCCCCTATTTGGTCTTGCACCGGGTGGGGTTTACCTAGCTTCTCCGGTCACCCGAAGAACTGGTGCGCTCTTACCGCACCGTTTCACCCTTACCTTGCCGAAAACGGCAAGGCGGTCTGCTTTCTGTTGCACTTGCCTTCACGTCACCGTGACTCCACGTTATGGAGCACCCTGCCCTGTGGTGTTCGGACTTTCCTCCAGTCCCCCAAACGGGGGACCAGCGACCGTCTGATCTACTCCGACCGCTATTCGTTATCCTTTTCTTTCCAATAAATAATCCGGTGGCAGTGGGGACATAACCGGATCTCATCCAGTCGCTGCAACTCATTGAACAGCTGGGCCGGGATGTTCAGGTGACACCCCATGCAAATGGCCTGCTGGACCGGAACCACAGCCATGCCCCTGACCTTTCTCTTCACATCCTCCAGGATACCGATTATTTTCGGATCAGCCTTGACACTGATCCGGGTCTTCTTCGCATTCAGCGCCTCAACCGCCTGGCGTTCACGCTGTTCGTCGGCGGCAATCGTTTCCTGCTTCTTGCGGCAATATTCAATGAAATCCTGCAATTCGGTCACTTTTTCAGCAACCGTCTGCTCAGCGGACTCAAGCGTCTCCAGATACTCGAGCATTCGGTCTTCAACGGCGGAATTCCTTTTGCGGATTTCATCTATTTCTTTAAGGATGGACTGGTACTCCTTGTTGGTTTTCACCGCGCGGAGCTTTTGGTTGCTTTTGGCGATCATGCCGGCGTTGATCTTGGATTCGGATTCAAGCTCACGATAGGATTTTTTCATCCCCTCGAGGGCCTTTTTTTCGGCCGCCACCAGGGCCTCACGCTCGACCACGGCCTGATCGAGGGCAGCCGTCTCGCCGCTGAGCACATGGATATGCCGACCGGCTTGAAGGATTTCCATCTCAACCGCCTGCACGTCGATGAGCATGTTGATCTGCTCTTGAATATTGCTCATGCCTGCCTTTCTCGCATCTTGCTGTTCACAGGTAAGAAAATGGGTCCGTTTCCATGTCAGCGGCTGCCACTGTCGCCGACATCCGCAATGCCTTCATGGCCTCACGGATGGTCGATGCCAGACCATCGACGATCAAATGCTCCGAACCGAAGTGTCCGGCATCGATCAGCGCGATGCCGGCCTGGTTGGCATCCAAAGCCGAGTGGTATCCCAGATCTCCGCTCACATAGGCCTGTGCACCCGATGCAATCGCTTGGCTCAACAGGCTGGCGCCACTTCCCGAACATACCGCCACTGTCTCAATCATCATGTCCGCATTGCCGGCCACCTTAAGCGTTGCCAGCTTCAAGGAGGCTTTAAGGCCAACCGAGAAGGCGCCCAGTGGCAGTGGGGATTGAAGCTCCCCCACCCGCCCCAAACCGGAAAGCGGGTTACCCATGCCAAGCGGGTAGACATCATAGGCCATGGATTCATAAGGGTGTACCTTTTTGACTGCATCCACCACCCTGCTCAACTCAGCATTGTCCACAAGAATTTCAATCCGACTCTCCTGGACCTCGGTAAGGGCTCCGGTTTTCCCGATGGCCGGCGATGCGCCCACACCCGGCAAGAAGGTTCCCACGCCATCGCATCGAAATGAACAGCATGAATAATTATTCATCCTGCCGGCGTCCAACGCAAACAGGGTTTCGAGGATGGTTTTGACATGGTTCGCGGGGACAAACACCACCAGTTTACTCATGCCGGCGTCGCCTGCACCGGCAAGTACCCGGACATTGCGCAGTCCGACCCGCTCCGCTAAAACATCATTGACGCCCCCCGGCGCACTGTCCAGGTTGGTGTGGGCGCAGAAAATGGCCAGATGCCTGGACAACGCCATTTCCACAATCCGCCCCAGCGGCGTTTGGCAATCGATGCGCTGAAGCGGCTTGAAAAATAGCGGATGATGGGTAACCAGCAAGTCCACACCATTTTCACAGGCCCTGGCCACCACCTCAGGCAGGGGATCGAGGGCTGTCCACACTTTTTTAACCGGCCAGTTCGGATTCCCAATCTGCAGGCCGACATTGTCCCACGATTCCGCCAGCCGGGGAGGTGCCAGCCGGTCGAGAATACGGATAAATTGCGCCACGGTCGCTGTCATCTCATTTTCCTCAAAAGATAACCGTTTACGGGCAATGGGCAAAAAAAAGGCGCGGTAACCGGAGTCTCACCACGCCGAATCGCCTTTTTCCCTCAACAGTCAAAATCGTCAAGGCCTCCGGGCATCATGGGATTGACGAACGGCGCCGGAGTTTTCTTGAAGTGGGCCCACCTGGGATCGAACCAGGGACCGACCGGTTATGAGCCGGTGGCTCTGCCAGCTGAGCTATGGGCCCGTATCAGTTTAACAGCGATAGCTTTACTACCCCCGCCATGGTGATTTGTCAAGCATCGGAACCCCCAGTGCACATCGGATCAATTGTCGATAAAGCTTTTCAGCTTGCGGCTGCGGGTGGGGTGGCGCAATTTCCTCAGGGCTTTGGCCTCGATCTGCCGGATGCGTTCACGGGTAACGGTAAAGTCCTGGCCAACCTCCTCTAAGGTGTGATCCGCCTTTTCACCGATACCGAAGCGCATACGTAGGACCTTCTCCTCCCTGGGCGTCAGGGTCGCCAGTACTTTCCGCGTCTGTTCCGCAAGGTTCATGCTCACCGCCGCCTCGGACGGCAGCATGAATTTCTTGTCTTCGATGAAATCTCCCAGATGGCTGTCCTCCTCCTCCCCGATGGGCGTCTCCAGCGAGATGGGCTCTCTGGCGATTTTGAGCACCTTACGGACCTTGTCGATGGGAATCTCCATCTTTTCGGCGATCTCTTCCGGGCGCGGCTCCCTGCCGAACTCCTGAACCAGGTAACGGGAAGTACGGATCAACTTGTTGATGGTTTCGATCATGTGCACCGGGATGCGTATCGTTCGGGCCTGATCGGCGATGGCCCGGGTGATGGCCTGCCGGATCCACCAGGTGGCGTAGGTGCTGAACTTGTACCCCCGACGGTATTCAAACTTATCCACCGCCTTCATCAGCCCGATGTTGCCCTCCTGAATAAGATCCAGAAACTGGAGTCCCCGGTTGGTATACTTTTTGGCAATGCTGACCACCAGCCTCAGATTGGCCCGGATGAGTTCGCTTTTGGCGAACTTTGCCCGCATCCGGCCTTCGTCTACACTGGCCATTACCCGTTTGAGGTTGCGGTTGTTGGCCTTAAAGTCATTCTCCTTTTCCACCAGCTGATCGGTCACGGATATCAGGTGGACGTATATGCGCCCCAGGGCCTCATCATCGAGATGGGACTGTTTTTTGGCCCATTTCATGAATTTGACCCGGTTGGAAAGATGTTCGCGAAGCTCCCGAATGGTTACGCCGAAAGCCTCGGCGGTAACGGCCACCAGTTTGTTCTGTGCATCAAACCAGTCGATCAGCCGGCGAATATGCGCTTCAATGCGGTCAATGACACCGCCTTCCAGTCGCCACCCCCTGAGCAGTTCAAAAATCTTGTTGTTGCGCCGCATGATGCAGCGCCGGACCCGGCGCGCCTCGTCGGGTTCCATCTGCTCGGAAAACATGCGCTCGCGATATGCCTTGATTTCATCACTCACCTTGCGGATGGCTGCAATGGTTTCCAGAAAGTTTTCAATCTGAACCATCTCATCCACGTACGCGTCGCCTTCATCCACATCGCGCAGAACGTGCTTCGGTCGGAGAGCTCCTTTCTCGATCAAGTCACCAAATTCAAGGATGTATTTGACGCCCAGAGAGGTTTCCAGAAGTGCCTTGAGAACATCCTGTTCGCCCTCTTCGATCTTCTTGGCGATAATCACCTCGCCTTCACGGCTGAGAAGGGTAACCATGCCCATTTCGCGCAGATACATCTTCACCGGGTCGGTAACGGAACCGATATCCGACACCGAAATTGCCTTGTTCTGCGACTCCTTCTTTTCGGGGGCGCTTTCCTTGTCGGAAAGCGAATCATCATTTTCGATGATCTCAATGTCCATATCGTCGAACATCATGAGGGTGTCGTCGATCATTTCCGAAGACATCATCTCGTTGGGAAGGGCTTCGTTGATCTCGTCGTAGGTCAGCGAACCCTGCTCCTTTCCCTTTTCTATAAGGGCCTTAAGCGCCTTCTGGTCGTTCTTTTTCATCGCGCCCTTTGCTTTTTCCGATTTTAGGTCCTGTGCAGCGGCATCTTTAGCAGCCCTGACAACGGCTTCGGTTTTATTTTTAGCCGTTTTTTTCTCGGTCTGCCGGGTCTTCCCGTCGCGATTGTCATCGGATTTCTTGGTCATGCCGATTGCCTCCTGAACCAAAACAGGATGGTTGGTCGTCCGTCATCGGGTCGCGCCGCATCCTGTGTTGCGTTTGTTGTTCCTTTGCCCGTCTGAGCAAGTTGAAAGCCGTCAACTATTTTGGGCGGCAGTCAATGGTTCACACCGCTGTGTTTTTCCATGGTCTTGCGGGCCTGCCGCTGCTTTTCCTGCAGCAGTTCGGCCAGTAAACTTTCATCACCACTTTTTTCTGCAGCTTCAATTCGCCTTAACAACCCTTTGTCCCGACGGTGTATACTGGCTTCAAACTGGTTGATCAGGTTCATGCAGCCATCCCGGTCCCAGTGTTCGTCGGTCAGTGACAACCGGACAACGATCGCCTTTTTTTCCGAGTCCTCCCACTGAGATACCAGACCGGCAATATCGCTGCCGACTTGTGCGAAGTGTTCGATGATGCCGCGCCCGATCTCTGCCAGGACCGAATCGGTGAAGTGGTCCATGATCCGTCGCCCCTTGATCTGGGCGATCATCTCCGGGAACTGAAGCATCATCGCTACCATCTGCCGCTCCAGACGATACGTTTCACCCCGAACCGGGTCGGGATCAGGCGCTTTACCGGGACCCTGCCCACCCGGCGGCCAAACTGTCCTGGCGGGCCTCGGTGGATTTGGCCGAATCTTCTGCAGGAGAATCGTTTCATCAACGCCGATCCGTTCTGCCAGTTGTTTGATCCGCAGCGACCGGGCGATCGGATCGCCGATGGCCACAATGGCCGACTTCAGATCGTTGACGATGCGAACTTTGCCGTCAATGCTCAACCCAAATTTCTCGACGGCCGATTCCACCATAAATGGAATCATGCCCATGGATTGCCCCGCCGCCTTGAAAAATTCATCGGGACCGTGGGCCATGAGAAATGAATCCGGATCATGTCCTTTGGGCAATACCAGGATGCGTGCCTCCAGAAGCCCCTTTTGAAAAACCGACACACTGCGCTGAGCGGCTTTGATACCGGCCTGATCGGAATCGTAAACCAAAACCGCCTTGCCCCCCTCGCCCACGAATCCCTTGAGGATCTGAACGTGGTCATCGGTCAGAGAGGTACCCAGTGTGGCCACCGTGTTCGTGATGCCGCACTGGTGCATTGCAAGCAGGTCAAAATACCCCTCAACCACATATACCGTCTGCATCTCCCTGCACTTCTGGCGGGCGCGCGCCAGTCCGTACAGAGATCGGCTCTTGCTGTACACCGGCGTTTCCGGACTATTCAGGTATTTGGGGAGGGCATCGTCCAGCACCCGGCCGCCAAATCCCGCCGGTTGGTTCTGCGCATTGAAAATGGGGAATATGATGCGGTTGCGGAACCGGTCGTAGTGGCCATCCCCATTTTTCCGGGGGACCACCAGTCCCGCCAGAAGAGCCATCTCAACGGGCTTCCTGCGTGCACGAAAATGCCGCGCCAGATTATCCCAGCCATCCGGGGCAAATCCCAGTTTAAATTCATCAATGGTTTTTTCGATCATCCCCCGCTTCAACAAGTATGCCTTGGCCTGTTTTCCCCGCTCGTCTTCGAACAGGCAGTTGCGGTAAAAGGACACAGCCGCATCGTTAAGCGTTAGTATCGTTTCCCGTTCCGTCAACTTTTTTTTCTCATGGGGAGATAAATCCCGGGTAGGGAGGTCTATAGCGTAGCGTACCGCCAGTGCCCTGGCCGCCTCAGGAAAAGTAAGCCCGCCTTGTTTCATGAGGAAGCTGAACACATTGCCGCCGGCTCCGCATCCAAAACAGTAAAAAATCTGTTTGTCCGGACTCACGGTAAAGGATGGGGTTTTTTCAGCGTGAAAGGGACACAATCCCAAGAAGTTGCGCCCCGCTCGACGCAGGGAAACCATCTCCGAAACGATGTCTACAATATCGGAGGCATTTTTGATCGCGGAAATTTTGTCGTCAGGAATGTACGCCGCCAAGAAAAGCCGCCTCCATTTCAAATGGATTCGGGTTCAATCATGTTCCCTTCCGGCAGGACCCGGGCCATCCTCACATCTAAAGACGTCACGAGCCGGATTGGCGGTGGAGAAAGCGCCTGAACGCCTGGACAGCACCTGAAGCTTTTATGTGCATGGAATCAACCTTTATTAAATTGGGTAATTTAAATCCCCAGAGGCATTTTGTCAATATATTGTAGCGGCATTCAAAAAAAACACTGGATATGCAGAGGGGCGCAGTCCTTATTGAACCGGTGTTTACAGGACCCCTTTTGAGGAACGCACACCGGAGCGGTTGGGGTCGACAACCACCGCCTGTTTGAGCGCCCGTCCCACCGATTTGTAAATCGACTCCAGCACATGGTGTTCGTTTTCACCGTATTTCACATTGATGTGAAGATTCATGCCGGCCTTGAAGGCAAAGGCCCTGAAAAACTCCTTGGCCAGTCCCCGGTCAAAACGACCCACGGATTCCAGCACCGGCGGCAGTTTGAATATTAAAAAAGGCCGGTTAGACAGATCGATGGCCACTTCTGCCAACGCATCGTCCATGGGCGTCACGGCAAATCCGTAGCGTTGAATACCCAACCGGTTGTCCAGGGCCGTGGATACCGACTCCCCCAGAACCAGGGCCACGTCTTCAACGGTGTGATGATAATCCACCTCCAGATCGCCGTTGGCCCGGATGTCCAGATCAAATTGCCCGTGAACGCAGAACAGGGTCAGCATATGATCAAGAAAGCCGATACCCGTATGGATATCGGCCGTTCCCCGTCCGTCCAGATTCATTTCGACTTTTACTTGGGTTTCCGATGTTTTTCGTTCAATCCGGCAAGTCCGGGCCATGGCAGTTCTCCTACATGCAATTGCGATGGGGTTTACAAGCGCTGCACGACCGCCGCAATGATGCTGCGTCCCGACCTTTTTACCTTGAAACTCAAATGAAAGCAAGTGCTTCGACCAAACGCGTCCTTTTTGCCCCACTGATTCGCACCGGCAGCAAAAAAGGCTTGCAACAGCCCGGCCCGGATCGGTAGAACCTATCCGTAAATGGCCTCCATCGACCCAGGCGGGCGTTCACACGCCCTTGCAGCCTGGGTTCGAAACAGAATCCGCCATTCCCGGATGGACACCAGGTAGAAGGCGTGCTTAAATTACCAACCACAGGCACATAACCGAGGAGACACAATGAAGCGCACGGGCCGCATTAAAATGAAGGATGCCATCAAACGGGCGACCGACGATCAGGACAAGATATTGCAGCCGGAAGCAACCGTGGAAAGGGTCAGGCAACACATGCAAGCCATGGACCTGAATATCTTGGACCGGACGATTCGAATCGACAATGGCCGGCTGGATATTCCTGTGTTTTTCAGCACCTGCGGCCACGATGCGCAGTCCGTCATCGGCACAAAAAAACAGATGGGCAAGGGTGCTACACCGGCCCAGGCCGAAGCCAGCGCCGTCATGGAACTGGTCGAACGGTTCAGTTTTTTCAGCTTTTACAAAAACCAGGCGCATACCCGATTGGGTACGACCGCCCAGTTTGCCGACGAGGCGATCTCCTTCGACCAAATCGCCAAGTCGGTGCACGACGAATCCGGGGACCTTGCCATCTCCAGAAAGATTTTTGAATCCCTGCCCCTGAGATGGACCGGCGCCTGGAACCTTACGCGGGAAAAGGAAGTGCTGGTCCCCCTGGACTGGTTTTATGCCATCAACGCCTTCAACGGCCCATCGGCGGGCAACTGTGTTGAAGAGGCCTTGTGCCAGGGCATCTGTGAAATCGTCGAGCGTCACGTGTCCTCCCTGATCAGCCGTCAGCGTATCTCCACACCGCTGATCGACCCCGCTTCGGCAACCGACCGGTTGGTTTTAGAGATGCTGGACAAGTACGCCAAGGCGGGCATCAAGGTGTTCGTCACCGACTTTACCCTGGACATGGGCATTCCGTCCGTGGGGGTCATGGCATACGACCCGGCCACGTTCCCCGGCAGAAGTGAAATCGTCTGGACCGCCGGCACCACACCCAGCCCGGAAAAAGCCCTCAGCCGCGCCCTGACGGAAGCGGCCCAACTGGCCGGCGATTTCAATTCCGGATCCAACTACGTGGCTTCGGGCCTGCCTAAATTCACCCGTTTGGCAGACGCCGCGTACGTAATCGATGGCCCCGGTCCCATCCGTCTGAACGCGTTGCCCGACATTTCCAACCCGAACATCCGCCTCGAGGTGGAAGCCTGCATCCAGGCCCTTTCCCAACGGGGCCTGGATGTGCTGGTGATTGACACCATGCACCCCAAACTGGCCATGCCAGCCTTTTACACCCTCGTTCCCGGCGCCCATTTCAGAGAGCGTGCCGCCGGCACCAGCGTAGCCATGTTCGCCGCCAAACTCACCATGGAGCACTTTGGACCGGACGAAGCCATCCGGCACCTGGCGCTGATGGACCGGCTGCTTCCCGGCAAATATTTTATCCAGTTTTACCTGGGCAACTGCCATCTGGCACGCAGCGACCCGCAAACGGCTTTGTTGCACTTCAACCGGGCCCTTGGGTTGTCGCCGACGGACCAGGACATCCCCAGCATCTACTCCTATATGGGAGTCTGCTACAAGGAGATGGGCGATTATGCAAAAGCCCTGGCCGTGCTGGCCAAGGGTGAAGCCCTGGATCCCGAACGAACGGATATATACAATCTGATGGGGTTTTGCCATTTCATGCGCAAGGAGCACGAAATGGCCATCCAACGTTTTGAAAAGGTCATTGCACTGGATCCCGGCTCAGCCATCGACTATGCCAACATCGCATCCAACTACCGGGATATGGGAAAAAAGGCCGATGCAGTGCGCTACTACCGGCTGGCTTTAGAATTGGACCCGTCCATCGGTTTTGCCCGCGACAACCTGGAACGGCTCACCGGCGACGGTCACCCGTAGCCAAAGAAATTGACCCTTTTTTGGAGGGCTTTTCCGGCTCGTGTATTGCCAGGCCGCCGCAGGCCCCTTAACTTGAATTGAAGAACCTCGCCGCAAGCGGCGAGGAATCTTCGACCGTAAGGATACGGTCTATTTTAGATTCGCTCGCTAACCCCGCCGCAAGCGACGGGGAATGCGCTCGCTGTTGCGGTTCAAACTGAGCAATTTCTGACTCATGTTTTTCCATGATCTGCGACAGCTTGGGAGTGAGTTCGCTCAACAGCTGCTCGGCCATGGTGTCGGTGACTTCG
>NZ_JAWOHB010000146.1:0-4221 GCF_046496365.1 Desulfosarcina sp. | reverse complement strand
GATTGATCATCTTTTTCTGCTTGAAGGTTTCATCGGCCATCCAAGTTTTCATGGGCAGGGTCATGAAGATAATTCTGGCCAGGCCTGGATTGCGTTCATAGTAATCCAGCTGAAGCCAGAGCACCTTGCGCATCTTTTCCCTCAGGTCTTCGATGCCCTGGAGGTGGTCGTAGATTCGTTCGGTCAGTTTGCCCAGCCAGACATCCACGAAGGCAAAGACCAGATGCTCCTTGGACCCATAATGCTTGTAAATGGTGGAGAAGCTGACTCCCGCCCGATTGGCGACATCGCGAATGTTGGCCTTGTGAAAATCGGAATGGGAAAAAATGTCCAGAACGGCCTCTTCCAACCGCTGGTAGACTTCGGGTTTAAGGGGAGTAAACATTGTTATTGTCATACCGGTTGATGATTCAATTGGAAGTTGCGCTTTAATTTATATATCTGAAATTTTTAATTAAAAATATGTTTTTGGATTTGTGGAATTGAGAATAATAAATTTGAATAATGATGTTTCTTTTTAAAAAAACCTTTATTTATTTGGTATTTTTATATATTTAAAATTTATTGGAACTGGTTTTGGTTGGAAGAGTAACAATGTTATTGTACGCCAAGTTAGAATGGTCGCCAATCCTCTGTCAAGAATAATTTTTTAAATATGATGAATTAAATGAATAAAATTTATGAGTCGACGCATCAGCCCAGCCGCAGAAGAATCAGCCGGGCTCTGGGCCTTGAACCCAAACCGGAAGAAACGTATAGTGCTGAAAAATTATAACAGGGCCGGTTGTGGCAAACCATGACAGGCTGCTCCCAAAACCGGGAAAGGACCTGGCTGCACTGAGCGGCCGTAAAAAATGTACGCACTCGACGACTACCATTACCATCTGCCTGAAACGCTGATCGCCCAAACCCCTGCGCCGGACAGGGACGGTTCGCGGCTGTTGCACCTTGACCGCAGCAGTGGCGCGTTTTCACACCGCCATTTCCAGGATATCGTCAACCTGCTGCGTCCGTCGGATGTACTGGTGGTCAACGATACCCGGGTCGTTCCCGGAAGGCTGCACGGCCGCAAGGAAACCGGCGGCAAAGCCGAACTGCTGATTCTGGATTATGGGGCCACGGATGTGCACGGATGCGACGACCGAGAACGGGTGTACCAATGCCTGATCAAAGCCTCCAAGCTGGCCGCACCCGGAACGCGGATCCTGTTCCAGGGGGGGCTCGTCGGCGAGGTCCGGAATTTCTGCGACGGAATCTATTCGGTGGCATTTTCCTCCCCGGAACCTTTTGATGGGCTGCTTGACCGCATCGGCCAAATGCCGCTTCCGCCATATATCAAAAGAAATGCAACTCAGCCGGATGAAACCGACCGGATGCGCTACCAGACTGTTTATGCCCGTGAACAGGGTGCCATTGCGGCTCCTACGGCTGGTTTGCACTTTACGGATGGGATTCTGGCGCGCATCCGTGCGAAAGGCGTCACCATTGCCGCCGTGACGCTTCATGTGGGCTACGGTACGTTCGCACCGGTGCGTGTGGACGATATCCGCAAGCACCGCATGCATGTGGAGTGGTTTTTCATTGCGGAGGAGACGGCCCGGATTGTCAACCAGGCCAAATCCAAAGGCCACCGGGTGGTGGCAGTGGGCACCACCAGCGTACGCACCCTGGAGTATGCCGTCCGGTCTGACGGCTCTCTGGCTTCGGGAAGCGGCCGATGCGATCTGTTCATCTATCCCGGGTACGCCTTTAACATTGTCGATGCCATGATCACCAACTTTCACCTGCCTCGCTCCACCCTGCTTATGCTGGTATCAGCCTTTGCCGGCCGGCAAGTCATTTTGGAGGCTTACCAGGCCGCCGTGAAAGAAAAATATCGTTTTTTCAGCTATGGCGATGCGATGTTGATTAGTTGAGGTGATGGGGAGTGATAATGTAATTTGGCATTTATTTCACGGAACACCATGCTAACATTCAATCTAATCGCCCAATCCGGTGCTGCCCGCGCCGGCAGCTTCGACACTCTCCACGGGCGGGTGCAAACACCGGTATTCATGCCCGTGGGCACCCAGGCCACCGTCAAGGCCCTGAGTCCGGAGGAGCTGAAGTCGGCCGGTGCCCAGATTATTCTGGGCAATACCTATCACCTGTACCTTCGGCCTGGCTGCGACATTATCGGACGTTTTGCCGGGCTGCACCGATTCATGCACTGGGATTGCCCCATCCTTACCGACAGCGGTGGATTCCAGGTGTTTTCACTGGCCAGGCTGCGCAAGCTCACCGAGGAAGGCTACGCCTTCCAGTCCCACATCGACGGCTCCCGGCATTTGCTTTCACCCGAAAAATCCATTGCGGTGCAGATCTGCCTCAATGCGGACATCATGATGTGTCTGGACCAGTGCCTGGCGCATCCGGCCACACATGAGCAGGCTGATGAGGCGCTGGTGTTGACCACGCGCTGGGCCTCGCGATGCAAGACTTTCTGGCAGGAACGGACAGACCGGCAAAACAGCCTGTTTGGCATCGTCCAGGGAGGCATGTTCGCGGACTTGCGGGCGCGGTCCGCCGAAGCGATTGCTGCGATCGATTTTCCCGGATATGCCCTCGGTGGCCTGAGTGTGGGTGAACCCAAGGCGCTGATGATGGAGATGGCCGCTCATGCGCTGCCTTTGCTGCCTGCGGATCGCCCCCGCTATGTCATGGGGGTGGGCACACCCGCGGATCTGGTGGAGCTGGTGGATCTGGGGGCCGACATGTTTGATTGCGTCATGCCCACGCGCAACGCGCGAAATGGGCAGATGTTCACCGAACGCGGCACCATCAACATCTGCAATGCGCGTTTTCGTGAAGACGAGGGGCCTGTGGATCCGTCCTGCGGATGTTATACCTGCCGACACTACAGCCTGGCCTACCTCAGACACCTGTACACGGCCCGTGAAATTCTGGCCTATCGGCTCAACACCATCCACAACATCCATTACTACGTCAATTTGGCGGGTGCCATGCGCAAAGCGATCCTGGCCGGAACATTTGACCAGTTTAAAAAGGCGTTCTATAGTAAGCGTGAAGCGTCTTCGACAGGATGACCTGCGTTTCTGTCAAAATTCAGCAAGGAGACAGGATATGAAAGAGAAAGTGGAAGCGGCCATCGATAAGATCCGGCCCATGCTCCAGGCGGATGGCGGGGATGTGGAACTGATCAGCGTGGAGAATGGCATCGTCAAGGTTCGGCTCCAGGGTGCCTGTGCCGGCTGCCCCATGTCTCAAATGACGCTGAAAAACGGCATCGAGCGGGTGCTCAAACAGCAGATTCCTGAGATCAAATCGGTGGAATCGGCATAGTCCGTCCGGGTCGGTCCGCAATCTGCACCTGCGCCGCGAAAACGGATTTGCAGTCAGCGAGGTTGCCGACAACGGGCCCGGTATGGAAGCAACACGGTGCAAGCGGATATTCCACCGCTGGTCAACTGATGTATCCCTTGACCCTAGGCGGCTCCAACCGCCGGAAACAGGTTGACTCCCTGGCGCATTCGCCGCCAACAGATACACCTGAATTACGGAGCATCGCAAATGACCATCAAAGTCTGTATTGCCGGCGCCACCGGATGGGTGGGTGCGGACCTTTCACGGGCTGTTCATGCCGCGGCTGACTTAACTCTTACCGGGGCCATGGCCCGCAGCTGTGCCGGTCAGCCCTTGGGCGGGGTTCTGGATATCCCCGGACTCGACCTTAACGTATGTGCGACGGCGAAGGAAGCGCTTTTGGGCGGTTGCGACGTATTTGTCGAGTACAGCCACCCTGAAGCCGCCAAGGCCCATGTGCTCGAGGCGCTGGCTGCCGGAGCCCATGTGGTGGTCGGGACGTCGGGATTGACCGATGAGGAGTATGAGGAGATTGACATGGCCGCCAGGAAAGCCGATCGCGGCGCACTGGCGGCGGGCAATTTCGCCCTGACGGCAACCCTGCTGCAAATGTTTGCCACCATGGCGGCCCGCTATATCCCCCATTGGGAAGTGATCGATTACGCCGGCGCCGGCAAGCCCGATGCCCCCAGCGGCACCGCCCGTGAGTTGGCCTACCGGCTGGGTCAGGTTCAAGCACCGCAACTGGCTGTGCCGGTGGATCAAACCATCGGCCCCCGGGAGAGCAGGGGCGTTCGCCTGGGCGGTTACCCCTGCGCCGGGGCTTCGCGGCGGGCTTCGCCATCATCGTCGCCGGCA
>NZ_JAWOHB010000157.1:0-69980 GCF_046496365.1 Desulfosarcina sp. | reverse complement strand
CTCATCGATCAGGTGGACCGATTCACCTTTCATCACCACCAATGGCAACACCATTTTTGTGAACAGGGTCGCATCGTACAGCGGAAGGATAGGCAGAACTTTCGGAATATTGTCCGTGTTGTAGTCCATGGATGGTTTTTTTTCTTGCATGACGCCCTCCTTAAAGGGTGTGTATTGGATGCGGCAATCTGCCGCCCGTGCCTGCGGACAAGGCGGCCGATCCGCCCGATGGTTTTTGGGGACATGGTGCTACTCTTCGCTGATGTGGATTTTATGCACCTTGTCCAGCCTGAGTTTGGCGATCCGGATTTTCAGAAGCCCGTTTGTGAAGGTTGAGGAGACCACCTCCGTGTCCACGGGGGACGGCAGATAGAGGATGCGCTCGAACCGGCCGTACTGAATTTCGGCTAGTCGGTAGGTGCCGTTGGGCACCCGGGACATCTCTTTGCGGATGCCGGACAATTTCACTGCACGGGAGTTGATCTCCAGCTCCAGGTCGTCTTTCTCTACCCCGGAAATCTCAGCCCAGATCATTATTTCTTCCGGGGTTTCGAAGATGTCCATTTGCGGCGTCCAAAGGTGTTCCCGGGATGAAAACATGGGATTGACGGGTCGTGGTCTGAAAATTTCCTGGATGGTTTTTCCCAGACCCTGGCCGGTGGGATCAAAATTGCCTCCGAATTTAATTTTGATGTAGTCCATGGTGTTTCCCCGAACCTGTTCGCTGTTATGGGTGTAATGCGGCTTACTTGGCTTCGACGACTTGCTGAATTTAGCACCAAAACGGGAGGTTGTAAAGCGACTAAGGCGGAATATCCCGGCCCTGTTGCCTTTACACGAAACGGTGTTATATTTGAACTCCAGTGTGAGGACGGAAAACGGGTTGTTTTTTTTGTTACGGGATAGACCGCGGAAAAAGGAGCAGACACAAATGGGCAATCAGCTCAAGACTACGCTTTTACTGGCCGTGATGACGGCTTTGATCATGATTGTGGGCAACCTGTTGGGGGGGCGCCAGGGAATGATGATCGCCCTGGTGCTGGCCGCCGGAATGAACTTTATCAGCTACTGGTATTCGGACAAGATTGTTCTCAAAATGTATCGTGCGGTCGAAGCGACGCCCCAGCAGTCGCCTGAACTCTTCGAGATGGTGCAGACCCTGTCCCGTCAGGCCGGTCTGCCCATGCCCAGGGTGTATATCATTCCCAAGGATGCACCCAATGCCTTCGCCACGGGGCGCAATCCGGAAAACGCCGTGGTGGCCGTCACCCAGGGACTGATGGCGCTCATGGACCGGCAGGAGATCATGGGGGTGCTGGCCCACGAACTGGCCCATGTGAAGAATCGGGACATTCTCATCGGCACCATCGCCGCCACCATGGCCGGGGCCATTATGATGCTGGCATCCATGGCGCGCTGGGGCGCCATTTTCGGCGGCGGGCACCGGGACGATAACAACGGAGGCGGCATGGGCGCCATCGGCATGATTGCCATGTCCATCATCGCCCCCATCGCGGCGATGGTCATCCAGATGGCCGTATCGCGCTCCCGGGAGTACCTGGCCGACGCCACCGGCGCCCGGATCGCCGGAAATTCAGAGGGACTGGCCCGGGCCCTTGAAAAATTGGGGGCCTATTCCAGGCGCATTCCCATGGATGCCAATCCCTCGACGGCCCACATGTTCATCGTCAATCCGCTGTCCGGCAAAAGCCTGCAAAGTCTTTTCTCCACCCACCCTCCGGTGGAGGAACGCATCAGCCGGCTGCGGGGCGTCCGACCGACCGACGGCCCCTCAACGCTTGCGCCTCCCCGGGGCGGCGATCGCCAGCGGGCCGCCGGCAGGGCCTTCTGGGATAATTTGAAAGGCAAATAGACAAAGGGGCTAGGGGCGGTCCCTTTTCTCAGGTTCGCCACGGTGGGGGTCGCGACAGCGAAGCGGGTCCGGCTCGCAGGAATTGGTGTTCGGGCAGCGGCATACCTGGCAGCGGTTCTCGTCGCACCACTGGCAGGAGAAGCATGAACTGCAAGGGTGTTTTTTTTGCATCTGACCGGCGATGTCCGGCAGGTAAACCTTGCCTGCCAGGCCGGAGACCCTGGTCCAGGCCATGGCCGCCCTTCCTTTGTTTGCCTCGGTTGTGTACAAAGATGGGAACGGGATGTGACTTGTCAACCGTATCATGACCCCTCGACTGGGTATTCCGGCTGACCGGGAAAGGAGACCGCTTCCAGGTGGAACCCCCCTATGATGACGGCACCATCGCGGCCGTCAACACGCTGAAGGCGGATGCCGCAGCACTGGCCGATCTGATGGCGCTGGACTCCCGGGCAGCCATTGCGGTGTGGAAACAGGCGGTTGAGACCCGTCTGCTGCCCAGGCTGATACCGGACTTTCCCCTGGTGGCGGCCATCTGCGGCGGTGGTTCCTCGGGCAAGTCCACCCTGTTCAACGCCCTTGCCGGCGAAGCGGTTTCCCCCACCGGCGGCCGGGCGGGCATCAACCGCCGGATTCTGATTTCGCTGAGTGCTTCCCACCGGGATACCTCCGGCATTGCGCAGGCCCTGTTCGAGCCCTTTGGCTGCGGGCCCCGGCAGATGACCGACATGGACCAGCTGACCACCCCCGGCGACCCGCTGCTGCATTACGGGACCTTCCTGCCTGCCAGTTTGGCGCTTTTGGACACCCCCGATTTTGACACGGGTTCCGGGGGCAGCTACCGCAACCGGGAGATGGCCGAACAGTCCCTGCGTGCGGCCGACGTACTGATCTATATTTTTACCAACGCCAATTATAACAACCGCGACAACACCGATTTCATCGCCCGCATGCTCACCGCCGTGGGTACCCGCGACTGTTTTCTGGTTTACCGGGCCTATCCGGCCTTTACCCGGGCAGAAGTCCTGGAACATGCCGGCACGGTGGCGCGGAACCTTTACGGCGACCGGGCGCAGCAACATGTGCTGGGCATCTACCGCGCCAGTGAAGACAACCGGGTGGCTGCCGGACAGGCGCCCATGACAATTGTGCCGGTTCAAGCGGGTCGGCCCGGCCTGATGGAGGCCTTGGCGCAATTGGATCCCCGCCGCGTAAGAGGTGAGCTTCACCGCTCCATTTTCAGCGACGTGATCCAACAGGGTCGCGGTTTTCTCGAGGAGGCCCGGCAATCCAGAGGTCATCTGGCGCTTTATCTGGACAGTCTGCGTACGGCGCAGCGGCGCAGTGTCCAGGATGCCCTGGGGCGCCTGCCCATGGATGCGGTGGTGCGGCGGTTTTCGGAGATCTGGCAGGCTACCGATCCAACCCACGTCAAGATCATGCGTAAAACCGGACGGGTAATGGAGACCCCGGTCCGTCTGCTGGTGCGGGCCGCCACCTGGATCGGCGGGGGCAGCGCGCCCAAAAACGGACTGCCCCCCAGCGGTGATATGGCGGCGGCCATGGCGGCCGATCTCATCCGGGCGGCCAACGGCCTGCGCAATGCGGCGGTGGATCCGGAGGTCGTGCTGCATTTGTCTGCAACGGATCCGGCTGCCGGCCCCCTGCGGGAAGCGCTCCAACAGCTGACTGGAGAATCCGAGGCCTCCTTCCGGCGCACTGACACGGGCAAGCTTACGTTCCGGATCCCCCTTCATCCAGCCCTGGCCGGAACCCAAGCGGCGCTTCGCAGTCAGAACTGGGCGTCGGCTGTTGAAGACATGCTCTCCCGACAGGAGGCCCTGCTCGGCCTCACCAGCCAGCTGGAGGCCGAGCTGCAGCGGCTGGCCCAGGCGCAGCGCACGCGCATGACAACCTTTGATCAGCTCAGGCAGACGTTTTCAGCCATGCTGAACATCATTCCCGCCACTGCGGCGGTAACCTACGTCCTGCACACCGGGGATCCCGTGGGGGCCGTCGGCATCAAAGTAAAGCTGGCCGGCCTGTTCGGTCTCAACGACCTATATGCCCTTGTTGCCATCCCGGCCACGGCCGGAATGAAAAAGGCGGATCTGAAGCAGTTGGAAGCGTTGCTCGGCCCGGTTGCCCGGGCCTGGCTGACCCACAAGTTAACGGCCATCGAGGCAATCTTTGAAGAGAAAATTACCGGAACACTGCTGCAAGAGGGACGGATCAAGGCGGAACAAGCGGCAGGACGGATCGCGTCGATGGCGGAAAGCCTGGCCCGCTGCGGCCGAGCTCTGGAGAATACAGCATGATGGATGCACAGATGGCCAGACTGCGGGCCATGGGAGCGCTGGAGACCATCCGCACGGACATTCTGGGGCTTGCTGAGACGCTGGCGGGCATCCCGCTGTGGCGGCCCGCCGCAGGCCTGCGCAAGGCCTGTGAGGAGGCCCTTGTTATGCTTGGCCATCTGGTCGAGCGCTTCGACCGCAAGCTGGTGGTCACCCTGGTGGGGCCCAGCGGGTCAGGCAAATCCACCCTGCTCAACGCCCTGGCCGGCGAAGACAACCTCTCGCCGTCAGGCCATCGCCGACCCACCACCGAACGTGTGGTTGTGGTTTGCCGCCGCAGCACCGACGCCGGGCAGCTGGTGGACAAACTGGGCCCGGAAGATGTTCGCGTGCATTTCCGTGCAGCGGTCGAAGCCCTTGAAAATATCATTCTCATCGATACACCGGATACGGACAGCACCCACCAGGACCGGCACATTCCCATCATTCACAAGGCTATCGGCCTGTCCGACGTGCTCGTGTGTGTATTTGACGGGGAGAATCCCAAGCGGCGGGACCATACGGATTTTCTGGCGCCATACGTGCGGTTGTTCAGCGGCGAGAGTCTGGTGGTGGCGGTCAACAAGTGCGACCGGCTGGCCGAAGCCGAACTCAGTGAGACCATTATGCCGGAATTCAGCCGCTATATCCGCGAGGCATGGTCAGTCGAGCCGGCTGCGGTTCTATGTGTCTCCGCCCGCAGCCACCTCCGGCAGCCCGGCTGGGATCCCGAGGCGCGGCCCAAGCACGACCGTAACCAGTTCGATCAGCTGCGGCAGATGGTTGTCGGCACCTTCAACCAGCCCGGTTTTTCCGTCGACCGCCGGCTGGATAACGCCCGCAGCCTGTGGACCTACCTCCAGCAATCCGTTCGGACGGAAGCGCAACGGGAAGTGGAACGGCTTCACGCGGCGACCGCAAAGATGGCGGCAACCGAGGCCGAAGCCATGCAGCAGGCGGTTGCGGCTTTCAGGGGAGATGGCGTGCCACTCACCCCGGGCATCAACGTCCGCCTTTACCAGCAGCTGTCCCAGCGCTGGCTGGGGCCCGTGGGCTGGCTGGTGGCGCTCTGGACACGGATTCTGGTCTTTGGCACCGGCATTGCCTCGCTTTTGCGTTTTGGCAATCCGGTGCGGCAGATTGTCGGTGCTGTTTCCGCCGTCAGGCATTTGGCGGATTCCAAAAAGAGCGTGGATGCGGCTGACCGCGGGACGGGAGCCGGCATGGCCCTTCTGCGCTACGACAGCACCATTGCCCGTACCTGGCCCGATATCGCTGAAATGCTGATCAAGTCGCGCTTTGCCCCGGCAGTGCGCGAAGCCGGGCGTGCACCGGGTTACGGGGAGGAGATCGGGCAGCATCTCTCCCGGATCTGGAACGATGCCCTGGAAGCGGAGCTGGCGCAGGCCGGTCGGCGGCTGAGCGGCGGGCTGCTGCAGCTGGTTT
Organism: Desulfosarcina sp.; assembly: GCF_046496365.1. GTDB lineage: Bacteria > Desulfobacterota > Desulfobacteria > Desulfobacterales > Desulfosarcinaceae > Desulfosarcina. The sequence continues at coordinate 64,325 of NZ_JAWOHB010000157.1, read as the reverse complement.
TCAATCTGCCGGTGCTGGCTGTGCTGGGTTATACCGGCTGGCTGACGGCGCTGAACTTTTTTTCGGGCAGCATTCTTTCGGGTGACTTTTTCCTGCACGCGTTCTGGACGATTGTTCTCGTCCTGCTGCTCAGCTTTTTTCTGCTGCAGGGGGTAATCCGTCTGGCGGCGGGAAAGGAGCGTCTGCTGGAGCGTGTTTTCGCCCGGGTTCGGGAGGCGGTGGACCAGGGTCACAACCTGGCCGGGAACGCCGTCTGGCAGCAGGCGAATCTGATTCTGGGACTGGGGGGGTCAGGAAATTAGGAGCGGGGGATTGGGTTGGTGTAGGGGCCAAGCCCCCAATCCAGCATCCCTCGCTTGGGAATCTTTGCATTCGGGCGGGCACGCCCCGCGGCTATTTTTTTTCCGTATGCCGTTTCATCTCGGCCATGAGCTGCAGGGTCCGTTGGCCCGGCCGCCCGTCTGCGATGATGCCTTCATCCACCTGGATTACCGGCACGAGCCCCTTGCTGGTTCCGGTGATGAATACCTCCTCGGCTGCCAGCAACTCGGTGCGGGAAATGTCCCGGACATCGATGGGAAACAGTCCCTCGGCCAGCTGCAGCACCACCTTGCGGGTGACGCCGGAGAGGATGCCCCGTCCGGGGGTCACCAGCTTGTCCGCGATGAAAGCAAAGATGTTGGAGGTGGTGCACTCCAGGGCCAGGCCGTTGCGGTCGATGTACAGGGCCTCGATGGCGCCTTCGGCGGCGGCTTTTTTAAGGGCCAGGCTGGCCGAGATGTAGTCGATGCTCTTGGCGCCGGGAATCGGGCGCTCCACCTCCCAGGAGATGATCTTGACGCCCCTGGTGTACCAGTGATCGGGCAGTCGCGGCACCGGAGACACCAGCACCAGCAGCCGGGGGCTGCCGGACGGATTCATGAAATCCGTGCTGGATCCGCCGGTGACCACGATGCGGATGTTGGCTTCGGGGATATCGTTCCTGGCCAGGGTCTGGTTGACCACCCCGGCGATGTCGTCGTGGGACCAGGGCAGGCTGAGGCCGATTTTGAGGGCCGAGGTCTCCAGCCGGTCGATGTGGGCGTCCAGAAAATAGGGTTTGCCGTCATAGGTGCGCAGCAGGTCGAATACGCCGATGCCGCGCAGGATGGCTAGGTCGTCCACCGGGATGACCGCCTTTTCCGCCGGCACGAACTCACCGTCGATGTAATAGATTGCCACAAAAACCTCCCACGGGCTGGATACAAAAAAATGCCTACGAATCTCCTGTTACACCATCGGATTAAGGGGCTCAAGGGATATCCTCAAGATCCGGTCTATTCCGGATCGAGGTTCGGATCGAGGACCAGGGGACCTTTTTCCTTAAACGGCAGGCTTGTTTTGACAGGCGGCGCGAATTGAATTATGTCCTCGCGGACTGCACGAACCGAAAGGGCCCAATGACAGCAAAAGAGAGCGACGTGCCGATGGAATCGGTTGAAATTGTAGAGGCGGACCTGAATCGCAAGGATCATCAGAAAATGGTGCTCGACCTTATCGATGCCTACGCCAGGGACCCCATGGGCAACAGCGGCCCCTTGCCGGCCGATGTAAAAGAGAATTTGATTCCCGGGTTGAAAAAACATCCCACCACGCTGATTTATCTGGCATTCGAAAAAGGTGAGCCGACCGGCATTGCCGTTTGCTTTGTCGGTTTTTCAACCTTTGCGGCCCGCCCGGTGATCAATATCCACGATCTGGCTGTTCTGCCCGGCCGCCGGGGCGGGGGTGTCGGCCGGCAGCTGCTGACCGCGGTGGAGTGCAAGGCACGGGGGATGGGATGCTGCAAAGTCACCCTTGAAGTCCTGGAAAACAACCATCGGGCGATGAAGGTATACGCCGCGGCGGGTTTTGCCCAGGCCACCTACCGCAATGACGCCGGCGGGGCGCTTTTTTTTGCCAAGCAGCTGTAAAGCGGGGATCGAGCAATTTGTTCGGGTTCGGCTGAACCTGAAGGCCCATCCAGAAACTGGGACTGCCATGCAAAATGACTTCCTGCCCATGTCGAGATCGGAGATGCGCCAAAGGGGCTGGGCTGAACTCGATGTCATCCTGATCACCGGCGATGCCTACGTGGACCATCCGGCCTATGGGGTGGCCCTGATCGGCCGGGTATTGGAATCCCGAGGGTACCGGGTGGGCGTCATCGCCCAGCCTGACTGGCGTACGGTCGAGGCGTTCAAGCGCCTGGGGCGGCCAAGACTTTTCTTCGGCATCACCTCGGGCAATGTGGATTCCATGGTGGCCAATTATACGGCCAACAAGCGACCCCGCCGAAAGGACGATTTGGCACCGGGCGGCAAGGTCGGACTGCGCCCCGACCGGGCCCTTGTCGTCTATGCCAACCGTGTGCGCCAGGCTTTTAAGGCGGTTCCCGTTGTGATTGGCGGAATCGAGGCCAGCATGCGCCGGCTGGCCCACTATGACTACTGGGACAATCGCGTGCGGCGATCCATTCTATTCGACGCCCGGGCCGACATGCTCGTCTACGGTATGGGTGAGCGCCAGGTGGTGGCGATCGCCCGCCGGTTGTCGGAGGGGGAGACCATCGACGGGCTCGATACCATTCCGGGAACGGCGGTCATCCGCAAGGATCCGCACGTTTCAGGTGAATTCCTCGCCATCCCCTCGTACGAGGCGGTCGCCGACGACCCCGAACTGTTCAATCGGGCCTTTAAACTGTATTACGGGGAACAGAATCCGGTCACCGCCCGGCCGGTGGTTCAAGCCCATGGCGACCGCTATGCGGTGGTCAATCCGCCGCCCATGCCGCTTTCCCCGGCTGAACTGGACAGCATTTACGAACTCGACTACCGGCGCGGATGGCATCCGATCTACGATGCCGCCGGCGGTGTCCAGGGGTTGGAGACGGTGCGGCACTCCCTGGTCACCCACCGTGGCTGCAGCGGTGAATGCAACTTCTGTTCGCTCTACTTTCACCAGGGACGCATGGTTCAGAGCCGCAGTGTCGATTCCATCGTTGACGAAGCCCGGCGACTGGCCCGGGACCCGGCTTTTCGGGGAACGATTACGGATATGGGTGGTCCTACCGCCAACCTCTACGGCGCTGACTGCCCGCGCTGGGCCAAGCGGGGCTTTTGCCGCAACAAACGCTGCATGGTTCCCCGGACTTGCTCCAGCCTTGATCCCGGCTACGCAAAAAGCCTGCCCCTGTACCGGCGCATCCGGGCGATCCCGGGAGTCAGGCATGCCTTCATCGGCAGCGGATTCCGCCACGACCTGTTCGGCGACAACGCTACGGATGCCTGTCTCGAAGAGCTGTGCCGCTTCCACGTCAGCGGTCAAATGAAGGTGGCGCCTGAGCACGTGTCAGAGCCGGTGCTCGCCGCAATGGGCAAACCGCCCCTAGCCGCCTACGACGCCTTCGTCAACCAGTTCAACCGCATCAACCAACGCCTGCCTGCACGGCGATACCTGGTCAACTACTTCATCAGCGCGCACCCCGGTTCAACCTTGAAAGATGCTCTGGAGATGGCTCTCTATCTGCTCCAGCGGGGCATGCACCCCGAACAGGTCCAGGACTTCATCCCCTTGCCATTGACCCTGTCCGGCGCCATGTACCACACGACGCGTGATCCGCTCACCGGCAGGCGTCTGTATGTAGCCAAAACCTTCCGCGAGCGCAAGATGCAGCGGGCCCTGGTTCAGTATGGCAACCCGTCCAACCGGCAGCTGATCCGTGACGCCCTCAAGGAGTTGAAGGCGGAGCATCTCGAATCGCTTTTTTTCAGGGCAGCCGGGGGAAATCCATTGCGAAGATCCACAGCCTCCGGACGTCAGAGATCGGCGCCAACCGGCTCGCAACCGACGGCGGCACCCAATTTCGCCGGACGACGAATCGGAAGCACTACCAATGTGGCCCGGACAAAACGCCGTCGATAAACTGAACACTCCCAAGGAAAACGCAATGCAACTGCCCCCCTTCCAGCTCGAACGCTTTTTCGCCCGCTACGAGTTCAATGTTCGCCACCTGCTGTGCAGTTCGGATTGTGAATCGGTGACCGTCAACGACCTGCTCGCTTACGAGGTGGGCGCCGGCAGCGCCCTGGAACGCCTTTGGCTGGGTTACACCGAGTCGCGCGGGGCACCGGCGCTCAGACAGGAAATCTCGCGTCTTTACGATGCCATCGGATCGGACCAGGTGTTGGTGCACACCGGCGCCGAGGAGGCCATTTATCTGTTTATGCATGCCGCCCTGACCACCGGGGACCATGTAATTGTTCATGGGCCCTGTTATCAATCCTTACACGAAGTGGCCCGCAGCATCGGATGCGAGGTGACCTTCTGGCAGGCCAGGGAAGACCAAGGCTGGCGGCTTGACCTGGATGACCTGACGGGTCACATCCGGGCGGCCACACGGGCCGTCATCATCAACACCCCGCACAACCCAACCGGCTGGCTGATGCCTCGGGATGAATTCTGCCGGCTTAACCGGATGCTGGACGAACGGGGAATACTGCTCTTTTCAGACGAGGTCTACCGGGAATCGGAATATTCGGTTGGCGATCGACTGCCGGCCGCCTGCGATCTCAGCGAACAGGCGGTGTCTCTGGGTGTCATGTCCAAGACCTACGGCCTGCCGGGCCTGCGCATCGGCTGGGTAGCCACCCGCAATGCCGACATCGCCGACAAGATGGCTGCCCTCAAGGATTACACGACCATCTGCAACAGCGCGCCCAGTGAGTTTCTGGCAGCGATCGCCCTGCGCCATCGTCAGCGGCTGGTCCAGCGTAACCTGGGCATCATCGCCGCCAATCTGAAGATTCTGGACGCCTTTTTCTGGCGCCATGACACCACCTTTGCCTGGGTGCGGCCCACGGCGGGCCCCATCGCCTTTGTCCGCCTGACCGGCAGTGCGGTCGACACCTTCTGCCACGAGCTGGTCAATCGCCAGGGCGTGCTTCTGCTGCCCGGCAACCTGTATGGCGACGGGGGCAACCATTTCCGTATCGGATTCGGCCGGAAGGACATGCCGGCGGCGCTTGCGGCCCTGGAACAGTTTGTCGTCTCGTGGAATCCGTAGGGCGGGTCGCCCCAGCGGGCCGCAGGTATTGTGAAATTATTTGCTACTGTGAAAATAATATCCCATATTTTATGGTTTTTTTTTCCATCTGGCCGATGGGCTTACGCGCACATAAATCGGTAACATTTTGAATCCGTTGGCATACATAAAAGTGATCCCGATCGGTATGTTAATTGCAGACGTTCTTGTCGATGGTGGATCGTTTATTGCGGTCGGAACCAGAACCAACTGACTCGCCTGGTGTTTAACGATGCCTGCAGGAATAGACAGGACCATAAATGAATGCTGCTGAAGCAATGAGAGTGGGAAAAATGATTCTTATGGACAACTGCGGACGGCGTCTGGGAGACGATCGCCGCTCATATTCCTACAGCAACCACATCCCTGAACGCCGATCCGACCAGGACCGGCGGTCCGGCCAGGACCGCAGAAGAAAATCCCGCCGGCCCTGATTGCGGCCAATCGCCCCGCAGACCTGCAAACCGCCAGCCTGATTATTCATCACGGCCGCTCTGTGCTTTTTTCAACGCCGCCACCAGCGCCGCGCGATGCAGGTCTGCGGCAAGGTGGACCGGACTTTTTCCCCAGATGGGGTCCCAGTTTGACGGATCGGCCGTGCAGAAAAACTGGGTGTCCAGTCCCATGCGCACCGGTGCTTCCTCAACACGGTAACCCGTTATGCGCTGGGCCGCCTCCCAGGTGGCACCGCAGGGTGCGCCGCGCAGCACCATGACCGCGCTGATTCTTCCGGCCTTTACCGTGACATCGAATTCGGGAGCGCCAAAGCAACGGCTATAGGGTCCAAGCTCCGGATGGCGGGCCAGGGCGCAGCAGACCGGTGGGGTGTGCGTGCCTGCCACGGTGGTTTTTTTACCGGAGGCCACAATCGGGATGCCCAGCCGCTGGCACAGCAGGGCCAGGTCATGGGACAGGTCGGGGTGTTTGAGAAAATCCAGCACCAGGTCCGCTTCGATGGTGTGCGGCAGGTATTCGGAGGCATCGTCCACCACCGGGGGCAGGGGCTGGCCGATGGTGACCATCGTTATGTCGAACTGGTTTTTGCCGTATCGCCCAATTCCTTTGACCTTGCTTTCTCCCCGTCCACCCTGCTGGAAGACGAGGATTTTCATGGGACGGTCAAAGCTGCAGATGTTTGGATTCGCAATCATGGCTGGTTTTCCCAATGGCGTATTCAACGGCGATTGAAGGACAAAGATCGCACAAGCGATCGGCGGTTTTTCGATGGTGACGGATACCATCCCAAACTGCCGCGGGCAAGGAATTCTTTGCATGCGCCATGAATGGATGCATCCGACATGGCGTGCGTATGATGGCGAGCCGGTTTTAGTCGAAGGCGTTCGAACTTATCCCTGGCCGGCAACGTTGGCAAGCAATATCATTAATAGGTAAACATCGCAAGTGTTTATATGATTCCATCCCACCCGTATTGACAAAGCAGCCAACGCCTTTTATGATCCGCCACCAAAAACCCCCTGGTCCCAATAAGGAGCACTGACCCCATGGATGCGGAAAAGGAAACTTCGGACTTCTGGCAGGAGCACTCCCTGACCTTTCTGGAGATGGCTTTTCGAACGGACCACCGCGAACGACTCGAAAAACCTGACGGATACGGCAAAAAGGTTGGGGACTGCGGCGATACGGTGGAGTTTTTCATGAACCTCGACGGTGCCGTCATCAGCACCTTGGCCTACGATATCAACGGCTGCCTCAACACCAACGCCTGTTGCAATGCCGTGGTTGCCTTGGTTGCGGGCAAGGCGGTGGATGATGCCTGGGAGGTTACCCCGGAACAGGTGGCCGGTTTTCTTGAATCTCTCCCCCAGGATCATTTCCACTGCGCCGAACTGGTGGTGGGCACCTTGTACCTGGCTCTGGCCAATGCCCGGGAAAACCGTCGCTTTCCATGGAAAAAAATGTACCGCTGATCGCCGTCAATCGGCGCGCAGCGGCTTATTTTTCCTTGACAGAAAATGGCAAGTTGACTATAGGTTCGACTTTGAATTCGGCTTATTTCCAGCCGTTGTGCAGGTTTTCCACCGCAACAATCCAAACGTAAAAGCTGAGGCAGCCATTTCAGCACTCGTGGTTGGTTCACGGGCGCCACCGGAGTGAAACCGTAGATGAATTCAGCACAAGCAGTGGCGGCCAAAAAACAGGAGATCCTCAAACGCTGGTTTCAGATCACGGTTGACTCCTATCCAGTCGACACAGCGCGTTTTCTAAAAAGTCAGAAAGATCCGTTTGCCAATCCGGTGGGACAGACGACCTACCAGAGCCTCGCTGCACTGGTGGATGCGCTGATTGCAGGCGCCGGGCGTGAGGTAATGATCCCGGCCCTGGATCCCCTCCTTAGAATCAGGGCCGTTCAGTCCTTCACTCCCTCCAAGGCCACAGAATTTATCTTTTCCCTGAAGTCCATCATCCGGCAGCACCTGCCGAATGCTGGCGGCGATGCGGGTGTGGACCTGAATGACCTCGACCGGCGGATTGACGAGATGGCCATGGCGGCATTCGATATATACATGGCCTGCCGCGAAAAAATATATGAACTCAAGGCGACGGAGTCCAGAAAGCAGTTTTTCGGTTCATTGAAACGAGCAGGATTGATTGTTGAAACCGAGGCAGACGGGCCCGGTTTCTGAAACTTCCCTTATAATCTTTCGATTCAGGCATCCGGCAGCGGCTCCGAATTTGCCGCAAACCCCTTTTCGGGAGGGTTGCGATGTCACTGGTGGCATCGGACCAACTGCGGGGAGGTGGTTGCACAAATTTTAATCTGCCGGAGGCCAAGGAGTGAGGTGCGGTTCGATGAATAAAAATTACATGGTTAGCCTCATAGCGGTTATCGTGCTGTTTCTGGCCGCTTATGTGGGGACGCAGCAGGGGGTGGGCCTGCAGGTGGTTTTCGGCATCATTATACCCTATCTGGCAGTGATCCTGTTCGTTGTCGGTTTTGCCCGCCGTGTAATGGGATGGGCCCGTTCGGCAGTGCCGTTCCGAATTACCACCACCTGCGGACAGCAGTCGTCCATGCCCTGGATCAAGCAGGCCAAGATCGACAACCCGTCGTCAACCCTTGGCGTCATTATCCGGATGTTTTTAGAAATTGTCACCTTTCGATCCCTGTTTCGCAACACGCGCATGCAACTGAACGGCGGCACCCGGCTGACCTACCAGTTGGAGCTCTTCCTCTGGATCGGAGCCCTGGCGTTCCACTATGCCTTTTTTGCTGTGATTGTCCGGCACCTGCGGTTTTTCACTGAGCCGGTCCCGTTTTTTGTCACCCTTGTGGAACAGGTAGACGGCTTCATGCGCATGGAGGTGCTCTACGATTCCGTTCAAGCGGGCCTTCCCGGGGTCTACATGTCCGGCCTGGTGCTGTTCGCCGCAGCACTTTACCTTTTCCTGCGCAGGGTGATGATCTCACAGGTTCGCTACATCTCCCTGGCGGCCGATTTTTTCCCGCTTTTTTTGATTATGGGGATTACCCTTTCGGGTCTCTTCATGCGCTATGTTTCCAAAACCGACATCGTTGCCGTCAAGGCGCTGACCATGGGGCTGGTGACCTTTCGTCCCACCATTCCCGAGGGCGTCAGCGGCCTGTTCTTTGCCCACATGTTTCTGGTTAGCATTCTTCTGGCCTATTTTCCGTTCAGCAAGCTGATGCACCTGGGCGGGATCTTTCTCAGCCCCACCCGGAACATGACCGGCAATACCCGGCAGGTTCGGCACGTGAACCCCTGGAATCATCCTGTCAAGGTTCACACCTATGAAGAGTACGAAGACGATTTCAGAGAAAAAATGGTCGAAGCCGGCCTGCCGGTCGTTAAAATGCCCGAAGAACAGGCCTAAGGAAAAAGGAGCAGATAATGGCAGATGAGATGATCAAACCCGACGAGCTATTGTCACAGATAGATTATCGTCCGTCCGCCGCCGGTTGGATGGACACGCCCGTTGATATCCGCAAGGGGATGTATTGCTACGCCTCCAATCCCAAGAGCGTCGAAACCCTGGGCCTACCCAATGCGCGGCCCTGGAACCCGCTGGAAGACGACTGGAAGCTTCCGGAAAACTGGCAGCAGATTGTTTACGAGGGTTTTCGCGAACGTCTGGACAAGTTCCGATCCTTCAAGGTGTTCATGGACATCTGTGTGCGCTGCGGCGCCTGCGCCGACAAGTGCCATTTTTTCATCGGCACCGGTGATCCCAAGAACATGCCGGTGCTGCGTGCCGAATTGCTGCGAAGCGTCTACCGCAACGATTTCACCACCGCCGGCAAGATTTTAGGCCGGTTGGGCGGCGCCCGACCCATGACCCTGGATGTTCTTAAGGAGTGGTGGTACTATCTGTTCCAGTGCTCCGAATGCCGGCGCTGTTCGGTCTATTGCCCCTACGGCATCGATACCGCCGAAATCACCATCATGGGCCGGGAGATCCTGAACCTGCTGGGCCTGAATATCGACTGGATCGCCACCCCGGTGGCCAACTGCTACCGCACCGGAAACCACCTGGGAATTCAACCGCATGCCTTCAAGGACATGCTCGATTTTTTTGTCGACGACATCGAGGAGATCACCGGTGTCCGGGTGGCCCCTCCGTATATGGAGAAGGGCGCCGACATCCTTTTTATCACCCCGTCGGGTGATGTGTTTGCCGATCCGGGTACCTACACCTGTATGGGCTACATGATTCTGTTTCACTACCTCAAGGAAAAATACGGCCTGAGGATCACTTGGAGCACCTACGCCTCTGAGGGCGGCAACTTCGGTTTCTTTACCTCCCACGAGACCATGAAACGACTTAACTCCAAGATGTACGCCGAGGCCAAGCGTCTGGGTGTCAAATGGATTCTGGGCGGCGAGTGCGGGCACATGTGGCGGGTGATTTCCCAGTATATGGACACCATGAACGGCCCGGCTGACTTCCTGGAAGCACCGGTCAACCCCATCACCGGCACCAGGTTCGAAAACGCCAGTTCGACGAAGATGGTTCACATCGCCGAGTTTACCGCCGATCTGATCAAACACGGCAAGCTGGAGCTTGACCCCGGCCGCAATGACAACAAAATCATCACCTACCATGATTCCTGCAACCCCTCCAGGGGCATGGGCTTGCTCGACGAGCCGCGCTATGTGCTTCGGAACGTGGCCAATAATTTCTATGAAATGCCGGCCAACACCATCCGGGAACAGACCTTCTGCTGTGGCAGCGGTGCCGGTCTCAACGCCGGTGAAAACATGGAGCTGAGGATGGCCGGGGGCTTTCCGCGGGCCAACGCAGTAAAGTATGTGCATGAGCAATTCGGTGTCAACATGCTGGCCTGTGTCTGCGCCATCGACCGCGCGGCACTGCCCGCATCCATGAGTTACTGGGTGCCGGAGGTCGAGGTGACGGGTCTTCACGAACTGGTGGCCAACGCCCTTATCCTGCCCGGTGAAAAGGAAAGAGAAACTGACCTGCGCGGCGAACCACTGCCGGGAATGGAGGAGTAGCCGATGAAGGATAAAAATAAGATTCTCGCGGGGCTGGTTGTCTTTATCGCCATCATTACTTTTCCCTTCTGGTTCAACCTGGGAAAAGCCGCCCCCGCGCCGGAGCTGGAACTGACCGATAGAGCCAAAGCCGCCAAGACCTGCGTCATGCCCACGGCATACATGACCACGGAGCATATGCGGCTGCTGGACGTGTGGCGCCACGAAGTGGTCAGAAACGGGGAGCGCATGTTCGTCAACGCCGAGGGCAAGCTCTTCAACATGAGTCTTTCCAACACGTGCCTGGACTGCCATTCCAACAAGGCGGAGTTCTGTGACCGGTGCCACAACTATGTTTCAGTAAGCCCCTATTGCTGGGATTGCCACATAGATAACCCAAAAGGAGAATAAGGGATGAAAAACAGCAGAAGACGCTTTCTTCAGATAGCTGGCGTTTCCGCGCTGGGTCTTGGGGCAAAACCCGTACTCAACGCCTTTGCTGCAGGAGGGGCTGCGGGGCCCGGTTTCCATGTGGCCCAGGGAGAGAGTGCCCTGGCGGCCAAACAGTGGGCCATGGTCATTGACACCCGCAAGCTTCAAACCGCCGCAGACCTGGAACCCATCATCGAGGCCTGCAACAAGATCCACAACATTCCCACGGCCATCGAAAACAAAAACCACGAGGTCATGTGGATATGGGAAGCGCACTACCATAACGCCTTCACCGACAAAACCAATAATTTCCTCAACGAAGAGGTGGAGCACCGACCATTTCTGCTGCTGTGCAACCACTGCGAAAATCCTCCCTGCGTGCGGGCCTGCCCCACCCAGGCGACTTTTAAGAACGCCAACGGCATCGTCATGATGGACTTCCACCGCTGCATCGGCTGCCGCTTCTGCATGGCGGCCTGTCCCTTCGGTGCACGCAGCTTCAATTTCAGGGACCCGCGTCCCTTCATCGAAGTCAACAACAAGGAATTCCCCACCCGCATGAAGGGTGTGGTTGAAAAGTGCAACTTCTGCGCAGAGCGCCTGGCAGTCGGCAAAATGCCCGCCTGTGTGGAGGCCTCCAACGGCGCCATGGCCTTCGGTGACCTGTACGATGAGCATTCGGAGGTTCGGGAACTGTTGAAGGAAAACTACACCATCAGGCGGAAACAGACCCTGGGAACAGAGCCGTCCGTCTACTACATCGTGTGAGGTGAGCATGCTTGAATTAGCCGTAAAAGGAAACAAATGGTACTGGGGATGGGTGGTCGTCCTGCTGGGTATCATCGGAGCCGGCTTTGGAATCTACCTGCTTCAGCTCAAGTTCGGTCTGGGTATCACCGGAATGAGCCGGGACGTGTCCTGGGGCTTTTACATTGCCAACTTCACCTACCTGGTCGGTGTGGCCGCCGGAGGCGTGATGGTGGTGCTGCCCTATTATCTGCATGACTATAAAGCCTATGGCAAGATTACCATTTTGGGTGAATTCCTGGCCATCGCTTCAATCGTCATGTGTCTGCTCTTCATTCTGGTGGACCTTGGGCAGCCCATGCGGGCGCTCAATGTTTTGTTGTACCCGACGCCCAACAGCGTGCTGTTCTATGATGCCATCGTGCTCAACGGCTACCTGTTCCTGAACCTGGTGATCGGTTGGAATGTGCTCGAAGCCGAGCGCAACGGTGTGCACTACCAGCGCTGGCTCAAACCGTTGATCTACATCTCCATCCCCTGGGCGGTCAGCATCCACACAGTGACCGCCTACCTGTACTGCGGCCTGCCGGGACGTCACTTCTGGCTCACGGCCGTACTGGCGCCGCGTTTCCTGGCCTCGGCCTTTGCCGCCGGACCGGCCCTGTTGATTCTGCTGTGCCTGTTCATCCGGCGCTACACCAATTTCGATCCGGGCAGGCAGCAGATTCAGACGCTGGCCAAGACTGTGGCCTATGCCATCTGCATCAACGTCTTTTTCTTCCTGTGCGAGGTTTTTGTGGCCTTTTACAGTCAGATCCCGGGCCACACCACCCACCTCAAGTACCTGTTTGTGGGCCTGCACGGCCATGGCGCCCTGGTACCCTGGATGTGGGCTTCCATGATCCTCATGGCTACGGGCATCGTGTTGACCGTCACACCGGCTACCCGCAAAAACGAGACATCCCTGGCCATCGCCTGCATCGTGATCATCATGGGAACCTGGATCGACAAGGGCCTGGGCATGATTTCGGGCGGTTTCGTGCCCAACCCGATGCACGAGGTCAACGAATACATACCCACCATGCCGGAAATCGGCATTACCCTGGGCGTATATGCCATGGGTGCGCTGGTCTTGACTGTTCTCTACAAGATGGCCATTGGCGTCAAGGAAGAGGTCCACGGCTGATCATTTCGCTGACGTTTAAAAATGAAATGGCGGGTGAGTCTACCCCGCCATTTCATTTTTCTCCCGTTTTTTCAATTTAAAACCCTTTTCATCGATGACCTTTCAATTTCCTGGACCGCAACAACGGATTTGTCCGGTTGCCGCCTGTCAGAAGGCGCATAGAAATGAATGAAGTCTGGATGGCATTTGGACTCACCCTGTTTGCAGGCATGGCAACCGGCATAGGCAGCGTTGTCGCGTTTACGGCAGAGCGGACAAACTACCGCTTTCTCTCGATCGCAACCGGGTTTTCGGCGGGCGTCATGCTTTATGTCTCCTTTGTCGAGATCTTTTTCAAGGGCGTGGAATCGTTAACCGCCCAGTATGGTGATTATTGGGGACACTGGGTCAATGCCGCGGCTTTTTTCGGTGGAATTTTTTTAATCGGCCTGATCGATAATTTAATACCGGCTGCTGATAACCCGCATGAAACACCGTCTGAGGATGAAACGGCACCGCTCCACGATCCATGTGCGCCGGTACCGGCGGCCTATTCAGGCCTCCCGGAAAATGAGTGCATGTTGATTTCAAAGTTGCACGAAGATGAAACGCGTCACAAAAAGCTTATGCGAATGGGGCTGTTCACGGCTCTGGCAATAGCCATTCACAATTTTCCCGAAGGGTTGGCCACCTTTTTTGCGGCCCTGGAAGATCCGGCGCTGGGTGTCGCCATTGCCGTGGCGGTTGCATTACACAATATCCCCGAGGGTATCAGCGTGTCGGTGCCAATCTTCTACGCCACCGGCAATCGGAGAAAGGCCTTTATCTTTTCGTTTCTCAGCGGTTTGGCTGAACCGTTGGGGGCGGGCGCCGCTTACCTGGTGCTACGGCTGTTTGTCGGCGGCGACACGAACGCCATACCTTCCCAGCTAATGGGAATTTTATTTGGAGGTGTCGCCGGAATCATGGTCTATATCAGTCTCGATGAATTGCTGCCCACAAGCAGGGCCTACGGGAAGGGCCACGACAGCCTGATTGGCCTTGTGGCGGGAATGCTGGTGATGGCAGTGAGCCTGCTGTTGATGAGATAGCCTGATGAGCTGCAGGCAACGGGTTTATGGGTCATTTCAGGGCGTGGGTCATGATGTTGAGGGTCTCCATATAAATGGCCGGGTCGTGGCTGGCCCGGGGGCCGGCCACATTGAGGGTTTCGATCCGATTCATCTCAATCCACGAGGCAATCAGCGAACCGGCATCCGACGATCGTTGCAAGAGGGTCAGGTCGATGTGCAGCAGGTGTTTGCCGTGTTTTAATGCCATTTTGCGGGTATAGTCGGTGCCGCCTGTGGGGCTGCCGCGGGAGATGAGCAGGGTCCCATCCGAATCGGTAACATTTTTTTCCGTGCGCGCTGCATATTCGTCCGTGGGCATTTCCTGCAATCGATAGTGGGCGGGCAGGCTGCCGTCCTCGGCCAGGCGCCCTTTGGGAAGCCACCCGCCGTGGGCGATGCCCCTTTGCATGGCGACGTCCAGGGCCGCACGATCGACACCGGTCTGACCTCCGGAGATTATCTTTTTTAACATGCCGTGATATCCTCTGCTGTTAACGAAGCGGTCTCACAAAATCCTATTTTGGCTCAATCTCTGTGTTTCCAATGCTGCCGTCAGCATAACCCAAAGCGGCTTTGGGGGCAAGTCAACTATCAGACCAGCAACCGACCGTCCATATGGACCAGGCAATTTGAGACAATCGATTTTCATCCCTTCGGTGTCTCAGCCAAGCCTCCAGCGCAGCGTATGCTTCACGGTTTGCAGCGGAGAGAATTCCACGTTCCACCAGAATCGACAGCAGACCGGACAGCGTATGGGATCGATTTACCGGTTTGGCTTTTCCATCCGATTCGAGTGTGCTAAGGGAGATGCAAACAGTGGGAGCTGCCGGTTATTTCCTGATATTGTCAATGGCGGTGTGTTTATGAAAAAATTAGTGGTGAAGGCCGCGTCAGGATCCTCGCAAATCCTGGTGGGAGAGTCGCTGGACAATCTGGGGCGGTATCTTGATGCGCGCCGCACGGTGATCATTACTGACGATACGGTCAAGGGGCTTTACCAAAATCGGTTTCCCGTCTGCCCGGTCATTTCCATCGGCTTGGGTGAGAAGATCAAAACCCTTGAAACGGTGGCTGCCGTCTTCGGCCAGCTGGTCGACCTGGAGGCGGACCGCTCCACATTTCTTTTGGGGATCGGGGGGGGGATCGTCTGCGATATCACCGGATTCGTGGCTTCCACTTACATGCGGGGGATACGTTTTGGATTTGCCGCCACCACATTGCTGTCGCAGGTGGACGCCAGTGTGGGGGGAAAGAACGGGGTCAACTTCGGCGGGTACAAGAACATGGTGGGGGTATTCAACCAGCCGGATTTCGTTGTCTGCGACCCGGCGATGCTGAAAACCCTGCCTGTCCGTGAGATCCTTTGCGGTTTTGCCGAGATCATCAAACACGCGGCCATCGCCGATTTTCGCATGGTGGATTTTCTGGATAATCACCGCGATGCCGCTTTGGATTTAAATGACGCCATCGTTGCGCATCTGGTCTACCGGTCGGTGGAGATCAAGGCGGGTGTGGTCACCCGTGATGAACGCGAACGCGGCGAACGTCGCAAATTGAACTTCGGCCATACCTTCGGTCATGCCATTGAAAAACTCACCGGCATTCCCCATGGCGAGGCGGTGGGTATCGGCATGGTGCTGGCCGCCAAGTTGTCCGTGCAGAAAGGACTGCTGCCACCTTTTGGCGCCCGGCGCCTGGAGCGGCTCGTCGAAAGCTACGGGCTGCCTGTGCTGCCACCGATGGATGCCCCATCCCTGTTCACGGCAATGCGCAAGGACAAAAAACGGGAAGGGGCCCGAATCCATTTTGTCTTCCTGGACGCCTTGGGCAGCGCCCGTGTTGAAGAGATTCCCTTCAATGAACTTCAACGGTCGGTCAATGCGCTCAAAGTGAGATAGACGCGCTGAGGATCAAGCGTTGACCTCGGATCGACCCTCGCAGGGCATCCGGATGCCTTCTTCAGGCGCGCGTGGACCATCCAAAAGCCGCAGAAAGCTGGCACCACCTATCTTCGATGAGGCGCTCAAGCGATGCGTTTTCTGTTTCTCGAACCCTTTTACGGCGGTTCGCATCGAGAATTTGCCGATGGCTTGGCGGCTCATTCCTGCCATCATATCCAGCTGGAGACACTGCCCGCACGGTTCTGGAAATGGCGCATGCGCGGCGCCGCACTTCACTTTATCCGTTCCGTCGGGGACCTTTCCTCCTTTGACGGTATCATTACCACCGGTTTGATGAGCCTGTCCGATTTCACCGCGCTGTGCGGCGGCCGCCGTAAGCCGACACTGGTTTATCTGCATGAGAATCAGCTGACCTATCCCCTGGCGCCCGGCGAGCAACTCGACTTGCAATTCGGCTTCACCGACATCACCACGGCCCTTTGTGCGCACCGGGTCCTGTTCAATTCCAGTTTTCATTACGATCAGTTTTTCGCCACGCTTCCCGGTTTCATCGGCAGGATGCCCGATCTAAAACCTGGCTGGGTGATTGAATCCATCCGCCAGAAAGCCGGTGTTCTCTACCCGGGATGCCACTTTGATGCAGGTCATCAGGAACCGCCGCCGCTGCCTCCCGGGCCGCCCCTGATCGTCTGGAACCACCGCTGGGAGTTTGACAAGAATCCGCAGGCCTTTTTTGCGGCCCTTGACCAGGTGGACCGAAAGGGCATTGATTTCCGCCTGGCTCTTCTGGGCGAGAATTTCCAGGCCGAACCCTGCGAATTCACGACTGCCAAATCCCGGTTCGGCGCAAAGATAATTCATTGCGGCTATGTCCAATCAAAAGCCGATTACGTGGCTTGGCTCAGGAGGGGTCATGTCGTGGTCAGCACGGCAATTCAGGAGAACTTCGGTATCGCCATGGTTGAGGCCATGCGACATGGTTGCCTGCCGTTGATGCCCCATCGGCTGGCTTACCCGGAAATTCTTCCCAAAGAGTTCCACGCTGCGTTTTTATACCGCAACACAGATGACCTGGGGGATCGACTGGCAACGCTGCTGCTTCACCCGGATCGTTTTAGGCCCCATCGGACGGTGCTGGCGGACATGATGGCCCGTCATTCCTGGGCGTCGGTCATCGGGCGGTATGACCGGGAGCTGGAATCGTTGGCAGGTGCCGGTGGTGGGAGGGCGGATGCCCGGTGACAGAAGTCTGGTGCCCGAAGGCCGGCGTCCGCCGTAACCGGCTGACTTTGCGTCCGCAGGCACACTTACCCCACGGCAGACGTTGACACCTTGGATGGATGACCCTATATTGGTCAAGATTGAAGCAAACCATTCCACGCCCTCATGCGGCGTGGTTTTTTTCATTCCAAGCACAAGGAGAAATTGATGTCGAACCAGAAGGAGAACTACAAGGAAAAAATCGAACGGGCCACTGCAGTCTTCCAGACCAACATGGGGACCTTCGAAGCTGAGTTGTACGCCAAGGAGTGCCCGGAAACCGTGTGGAACTTTATCAACCTGGCTGAAGGCCGCCAGAAAACGCCGCGGGGCGGGAATTATTTTGACGGGCTGGGTTTTCACCGCGTCATCAAGGACTTCGTTATTCAGGGCGGTTGTCCTTTCGGGAATGGCACCGGTGGACCGGGCTATCAGTTTAAGGATGAATTCGACCCCGCACTCAGGCATGATTCCGCCGGCGTGCTTTCAATGGCCAACGCCGGTCCCGGAACCAACGGCAGCCAGTTTTTTGTGACCCTGGCGGCGACACCGCATCTTGATAATCGTCACTCGGTATTTGGAAAAGTCACCCAGGGGATGGATGTGGTGTTGAAAATCGGTGCCCTGCCCACAGGCCCCATGGACAAGCCCAAAGAACCGGTGGTCATGAAAAAGGTGACCATCCGGCGTCAGACCCGGACGGTGCATTCAAGCTGACGCCATTATCGCGTTATTCTGCCTGGAGATGGGCAATTGCCAAAGAGGTCAACTATGCTTGAAGTCAAAGTCGTCAACTTGAAAAGCGCGAAAGTGGACACCCTGGTGGTGCCGGTTTGTGAAGATCGTGAGATTCACGGCGATTCAACCCTCAAATCGCTGATCGATACCGCAAAATCGGTGGCCGCCCTGACCGGTAAATCGGGTGATGTCATCACCCTTTTTCAACCCGCTTCCGGCAGCATCAACCGGGTCGTTTTTTTTGGGCTCGGAAAAGCCGACCACCTGAATGGTGAAGCCTTCAGGTCCTTTGCCGGTAAAGCGGCCAGGTGGTGCATCAATGCCGCCCTGCCTGACATGACCCTTGCCACACCCTCGGTTTCCGAGTTGACGATCGATGTCGAGACCCTTTTCCGAACACTTATGGAAGGGGCATGTCTAGGCAATCATATCTTCGATCGCTACAAGCAGGATAAAGAGAAGGAACCCCTTAAAGCGGTGGTTATCATGGCCACCGGCGCTCAGAAGAAGCGGTTTTCGGCTCTGTCCGAATCGGTAGCCGCTGTTTGCGACGCCAGTCTCCTGGCCAGGGAGTGGGTGACGACGCCATCCAACGAAAAGCGTCCGGAAGCCTTTGCCGGGATGATCCAGAAGGCCGCCCGGTCAGCCGGGCTGGAAGTCGGCGTCATGGATGACCTATGGCTCGAGAAAAAGCAGTTCGGCGCCATGCTGGCGGTGGGCCAGGGCAGCAGCGCCAAACCCCGCCTCGTGACGGTGGAATATGCACCCAAGGGTGCCAAAAAGACGGTTGTCCTGGTCGGCAAGGGGGTCACCTTCGATTCGGGCGGGCTCAACCTGAAACCTTCCGGTGGCCTCGAAACCATGAAGATGGACATGTCCGGCGCCGCCGCCGTGGCCGGCACCCTGCTGGCCGTAGCCCGTCTCAGGCCGGCCGTCAAGGTGGTGGGTGTCATGCCCCTGGTTGAAAACATGCCCTCCGGAACGGCTATCCGGCCGGGGGATATCATCCGTTCCTTCAATGGAAAAACCATCGAAATCGGCAACACCGACGCCGAGGGGCGGCTGATTCTCGTTGATGCGATGGCATGGGCCATCAAGCATTACCAGCCGGACACCCTGATTGACCTGGCCACCCTCACCGGTGCATGCGTCATCGCTCTGGGTGAGAAGATTGCCGGTGTATTTTCCAAAGATCCGTCACTGGCAGCGGCCATCGTGGCTGCGGGACAAAAAACCCACGAGCGTTGCTGGCAGCTTCCGCTGCCTGATGATTACAAAGATCTGCTGAAAAATGAATTTGCCGATCTGAACAACGTCAGCGATGGCCGCTGGGGAGGGGCGATCGTCGCGGCCCTGTTCCTGTCTGAATTTGTCGGCGACACACGCTGGGCGCACATCGATATTGCCGGGCCGGCCTGGTCCAAAAAAGCCTCTGATTATTGCGGGGCCGGAGGCACCGGTTTCGGTGTCAGGCTGCTCTGCGAGGTGATAGCGAATCTCTGAGGACAGCAACTGTCCCCGAAAAGCGGTTCAATCCACCCAGGCACACATCAGCGATGCCCGGCAACCATTGCCTCGGCCAGCTTTTCCGCCGACCAGCCGAACAGGTCATCCACGGCCACCGCATTCAGGTAGTCATCGGCCCAGGGGACGCTGTTTTCCTGGACGATGTTCTTGATGTGTTCGTATTTCCCGCCCAAAGCCTTGATTTTTTTCTCCAGCGGTATGGCCTCCTTGAATCCGATATTGAGCAGCAATAGGTAGCGGATGCGGCTGCCGTCGGTGGGATCTTCGGATGTGGCCGGAATCACCACGATGCTGCGGCCGTCTTTTCTGCCCTTGCCGATATAGATGTTGCCTTGGTGAACGATGATGCGTTTGGTGCCTTTCAGCACCGGGTCTTTCTCGACCCGGGAGGGTAGTTGGGCCAGGACGCCCGTCTTTTTCAGGATGGCAATGGTGGTCTGGTCTGTAGGATCGCCCAGCAGGCCCAGGCCGTCGATGCGGTAAAGGATGCTGCCCTTGACGGTGTCGATAACACCCTGGATGTTTTTCAAGACGATGACGTTGCGGTTGACCACTTGGGCGACGTCCAGCCGGTGGTCGGAGAGGGAGTCGAAAAGGATGCCCTCCACCCGTTCGCTGATGCGGCTGGTTCCAACGGTAACGGTTTTGGCCTGGTGTTTGATGGCGTCCACCGGACGTGACATGAGGTTGATGGCGTCTCCCAGCACCTGGAACAAGGTGTCGAGAATGTTTTTCGCTGTTCCCTTGAGGCCGAAATCCATTTCGAAATCGGACAGTGGCAGCCGACCGGACAGGTATTTGAACAAGAGGGTCAAATCTGAGGCATGGGTGATGGCCGTGGGAAACTTCTTGGCCTTGCGTCGGTTGCGAAAGGCCTGGAAAAAACCGGCCATCTTCTCACGGAAAGTCTTTTCCAGCATGACTTCGTAGACATCCAGTCCCTGTTCGGCGAGATCATCAAGCGTCTTGTGGATGGAAGCCCGGACCTCGTGCAGGAAACGGGAGCCTTCGTGAATGGCCAGGGCGGCGTGGTAGCCCCAGATGTGGCCCACCAGCGTGTTGAGAATCGGTGCGAACTGGGGACTCACCCGGGGGACGTGAAAGACATCCTCCGCATAGGCTGTGAAACGTTCTTCGCCTTCGTCGGCGATAACCACCGGCGCAGCCTTGTGGGCCTTGAAGATGGCTGTGTCCTTGATGATGTCCCCGATCACGGTGCCCTTGGACCCGGCGGCGCAAACGATGATCAGCGGCTCTGAGGAGAGGTCGATGTGCTTTTTGTCCTCCACAAAGTCCGAGGAGATGGTCTTGTAGCACAGTTCGCTGAGTTTGATGCGGATTTCATCCGCTGAGGACTTGTTGGGTCCGCTGCCCACGGCGGCCCAGTAAGTCTTGGTGGCTGCCAGACGGCGGGCCGATGCCTGGATCGACTCGCCCATGGCCAGTACGCTGCGCATGTGATCGGGAATCCGCAGCAGCTCGATAATCTGGTCCGAAATGAACTCGGTAGACCGACGGCCTTTGATGCTGGCCACTTTCAGGCCCAGCAGTGCACCGGCGACGATCTGAGAATAATAGGCCTTGGTGGAGGCCACACTCATCTCGATGTCCCGGCCGCTGGAGGTATACAATACGCCGTCGACCTTGAAGGTAATGTCCGAGTCCCGGCGGTTTACGATGGCCAGGGTATGGGCGCCGCGTGCCTTGACCATGTCCACCGTGCGGTTGGTATCGGTCGTGGTTCCCGACTGGCTGATGGCCACCACCAGGGTGTCGGCCATGCTGGTGTCGTCGTCGGCTTCATTCAATTCGAATCCACTGAGCTCCGAAGCCTTGAGGGCGCGCACCTGAATGGCGGGATCGGCCAGATAGGATTTCAGTAAATCGGCGCAAGTCTGGGCGGCCACCCCTGCGGTGCCCTGTCCCACAAAAAAGACCCGCCGGATCCGATCCTGCGCGAAGGCCGTTTCCAGCGAGCGGGGAAAGTTTGCTTGGTCGAGGTGGATAACGTAGTGCCTGGTGCCATCGCTGTCGGCAATCTTCCATCGATTGAGCAAGGTGCGCTCGACCGACAGGGGCGCTTCGGAAATTTCTTTGAGGAAATAGTGGGGGAAATTCTGGCGATCAATGTCCCTTGAAGTGATTTGCGTGTGCTTGATATCGGCCGGGGTCAGCGTGATGGGGGTACCATCGTAGTACATGGCAGTGATGCCGGCGAGTCCCCCCGGAGAGCGCTGGTCCAGCATGAAAATCTGGCCCTGGGTTTTGCCGTTTTTCCCATCCACCACCTGTTCGCCGTTCATCTTCAGGAAATGGGATGTCTCTTCGATAAACCCGTACACCTCGGAGGCCGGCATATAATGGTCTGCAGCCAGTCCCACGAAAACGGCCTGGCCGCTGCCTTTTTGGGCCAAAAAGAATACCCCCGGGGCAAGGTCGGTGTGCATGGCGATGGCATGGGATCCCTGAAAATCGCTTACTGCCAGTCGAAAGGCTTCGGCCACACCCGCACCCGTTTTCAGGTAATGCTCGATCTGCAGCGGGATAATTTTGGTGTCCGTGGTGATCGTTGCGGGGATTTTGCACCCGGATGCTTCCCGCGCCGATTTAAGATCCAGGTAGTTGTCGATGTCCCCGTTCAGGCAGGCGTGGATGATGGGGCGGTCCTTCAAGGTTGCACCGGCCATGGTGTTGTCCACCGGGTGACAATTGGGTTCGGTAATGGCGCCCACCGATGCCCAGCGCGTATGGGAAGAAACCGTGTGGAAGGTGCAGGGCGCACCGGCAATATGGTGCAGAATCAGGTCCTGCTGGATCTGCTGGCGCAGGAAGCGGATATTGTCCCCCAGGCTGCCGATCTCGGCGGCGATCTTGTAGACCGTGGTCAGGGCGACGATCGGCTTACCGTCATCGCCGGTCGACCGGTTCAGGCTGATGCTGGTGTTGCCCAATACGTCACGATTCATGCGCTGCTCAAAATCCGGGGAGAGACCCTTGCGCGCCAGCTGCGCCGAAAGTGCTTTATACGCCTTGGCCGGCATGATGAACAAAATGGAAATTCCCGCCGAATCCCGCCCGCGAACTTCCAATCGGTCGATGCTGTTGAGCACGGCGTTGATCTGCCGGAAAACGGTGATGCGGTTTTCGGCCCCGCTGTTGGCCCCACCGGGCATCAGTGCGGTGATCCGCTCGATGCTGCCGGCCAGTTCAACATCCAGACACCAGACCATGTCTTTGAGTGTCTCGATGCGTGCGGCGATGACATCCACCGCCCGGGTCGCAAGTTCGCCCACCTGTTTGGACAGCAGCGCCTGCTCCCGTTCGAGAATTTTGGACAGTCGACCGGACAGGTCGGCCAAGGATTTCTGGGCGTCTGAATCTTTGAACAGCTTGACAAACGGCGCTTCCTGTTTGAGGCAGCGGATTTCAGCCAGCAGGGTGTCCAGGTTTGCCTGTCCCCCCAGATAAGCGCCGGCCAGGGTCTCCGTCTGCGGGAGCAGGGTTCCCAGTCCGGCTGCTTCGGCGCTGTCGACGCGCGCTGCCAATGCCGATGGATCACTTGCCGGTTTCCGGTTGGATCTTCCCTTGACTGCGATGATACCTGCCAGACCGCACCCCAGCCGATTGACAGTGCAGGGGAAGAGAATCACCGCAGGTCCGGAAATCGATCCCGGAAAGCGTCCGCAATGGATGCCCGGCAACCGTGATGCCAGCTGTTGCAGCCGCTGAACCGGACGAGATATGTGCGCTGAGGTATAGGCGGCCAGTTTGGCCACAAGGTTTGGATTCATATCGGTCCTTTATCGGATCTGTCAGGATTGCCGACGACGGTGCCCGAGTCGGTCGGCCGTTGGCGCCAGATTGATGCAATCCACGCCTGTCATCGAATTTTCAGCCTTTCAGCAGCGCGGCAGCCCGGCAGACTTTTTGATTCCATTGTCTCGACTCCCGGCTCCGGAGTATTGGAAGACCGGTTACATTTTCAGATAGAGCGATCTGATTTTTTCCCGGGTCATGATAGTTTTCCAGTCCTTGCCCAGGGCGTTTTCCCACAGGGGCTCGAGAACCAGGGCTACGTCGACCATCTTTTCCATCTGGGCATCGGTGATGCCGGCCGTCAGGTTACGCGGCAAATCGATGTTCAGACCGGCCATCATCTGCCGAAACTCCCGGACTCCCTCGGGGTAATAGGCTTCGAGATGGTCGAAGACTATGCAGTTGCCGATGCCGTGATGCGTCCCAAGGACATATGAGAGCCCGTAGGAGAGGGCGTGGCAGATGCCCACCTGGGAATAGGCGATGCTCATTCCGCCGCAGTAGGAGGCCATCATCAGCCGGTCATCCGCATCCTCGGGGCTGGAAAGAAAGACCTCCCGGCAAAGGTCCATGGCCTTTTCACCGTACGCCCGGGAGAAACTGTTGAGATAGGTGCCCTCCAGGGATTCGACACAGTGGATATAACAGTCCATGCCGGTGTAAAACCGCTGTGGATTGGGTGCACCGGCGATCATTTCCGGGTCCAGAACGATCTGATCGAAGACCGTGTGGTCGGAGTTGATGCCCAGTTTTTTCTGGGGTCCGGTGAGTACGGTGGTGCGGGAGACTTCGGCTCCGGTACCGGACAGCGTAGGAACCGCGGCGTGGTACACAGCCGGTTTTTTGATCAGATCCCATCCCTGGTAGTCAGCGGCCGAACCCCGGTTGGTAA
This sequence comes from Desulfosarcina sp., assembly GCF_046496365.1. GTDB lineage: Bacteria > Desulfobacterota > Desulfobacteria > Desulfobacterales > Desulfosarcinaceae > Desulfosarcina. The sequence continues at coordinate 40,160 of NZ_JAWOHB010000157.1, read as the reverse complement.
GCATGAGTGCGACGGCCTTGGCCAGGTCCATGGTGCTGCCACCGCCGATGCCGATTATCCCCGAGGGGTGGCTGTCCAGTTTTCCAGCCATGTGTTCTTTGATCTGCATGGTGAGCTGGTCCACATTGGCGGTTTTGGGCTCGTCATCGACGTTGACCCATACCATCATATCGTCGGCATTGAGCGGCAGGCGGTTTTTCAGGGGGCCGTTTTTGAATACATCGTCCACCAGAAACACCATCACGGCCTCACTGCCCTGCCTTTTTTCCTGCAGAATATCACCCAGCTGCGAAAAACATCCTCGGCCGAAAACTACCTTGGAGACCATTTTAAAGTTGCGAAACATTTGTTTTCCTTTGTGTGTATTTGCCCTGGATCCTCGACTCCTCAACCCCCTCGAATACCTGAACCGTACTATTCATGGCCCTTTTCACAAAGCGGGTCTCTTCCTTCAGATGAGGGGTTTGATCGCCTTGACGGTCGCCTGGACACGTTGTTCCAGTTGATCCGGTGTCCATCCCAGCTTGATCTGCATGGAGATGGCCCGCTGCATGATGGCGTCTGACCGTGGTGTGGCGATTTTGCCGAAGTCCGGACAATTGGCCATGGTCTGAATGGGTAGCCGGGCCGCGGCCTTCATGGCATGCAAATGGTTCCATTTGCGGAGGTAGTGCCACTTGTTGTCAAACCAGTGAAAACAGCCGTCTACCCCGGCCGCGGCCAGCGCCTTAACCGCCTGCCGGGCCGAATCCACGTCCGGCATGAAAAAAGAGAGAAAGGTCGCCGAATCCCCGTCGGGATCCGGCAGCTGGCGGAATGCGATTCCGGGGATGGCCTGCATGGCGGATTTAAGCGCCGCTTTGTTGCGCCGCTGGGTTTCCAAAATCCAGTCCAGTTTTCTTAACTGGGCCAGACCCACGGCGGCGTTGAGTTCACTGATCCGATAATTGGCGCCGATGATCAGGTGGTCTTCGGCACCCCGGTCGCTGCCGATATGGTCATGCCCGTGGTCCGCGTAGGCATCGGCGGCAACATAGACCTGCCTGTCGTCGGTGATCAGGGCGCCTCCCTCGCCACAGGTGATGGTCTTAACCGGATCAAAGGAGAAGCACCCGGCCTTGCCGAAGCTGCCCAGGGCCCTGCCTTTGAACGTGGCCCCCACGCTCTGGCAGGCGTCTTCTAAAAGTGTCAGGCCCTTATTATCGCAGATGGCCTTGATTTCGTCGATGCGGGCCATGGCCCCGCACATGTGTACGGGAACGACGGCTTTGGTTGCGGGTGTCAAGGCCGATGACAGCCCCTCCGGAGAGAGACACAGCGTTTCGTCGATCTCGGCGAACACCGGCACCGCTCCGGCCATGAGCACCGACTCGATGGTGGCTACGAAGGTGAAGGGGGGCACGATCACTTCATCACCGGCGCCAATGCCGCAGGCGGCCATGGCCGTGCACAGGGCGGCCGTGCCGCTGGCACAAAGATGGGCGTAGTCAACGCCCAGGCGCCGGGCCAGCTCGGTTTCAAATGTCCTGGCTTTCCAGTGTCCCTTGCGGGCCCAGTCAAAGCCATAGCGAAACAGGACACCTGTTTCCAGCACATCATTGACTTCCTTTCGTTCTTCGTCCCCGAATATCTCAAAACCGGGCATAAAGGCCTCCTTTTATGGGCGGATGATCAGCTACCCGCTGGAATCCTTGCCTGTCTGCTCTTTTTTGGCAAAATAGTCCTTGAAGTACTGTTCTATGACCATGCGGGCATACTGGCCTGCGCGGATGCCGATGTAATCTTCATGGGCCACCATTACCGACACCACTATCGTCTCGGTGCCCTTCTTTTCCGTGGCAAACCCCGCGAACCAGTCGAAGCGGGCGTCATGGGCCCGATTGTAGATTGAGCCGGTTTTGCCGCCAAGCTTCAGTCGCGACAGCACCTTGTTGCGGGTGTGGCCGCGAAATACTTTTTTTGCGGTTCCGGAGGTCACGGTAGCGGTCATGAGCTGATCGAGCACCTTGGCGGTTTTCGGGGAGACAGCCGCCTGCAGAAAGCGGGGTTGGCTTTGATAAACAGGGGTGCCGGCGTCATCCACAATGCGGTCTATCAGCGTCGGTTCCACCGGTATGCCGTCATTGACCACCGCCGATACAATCAACGCCCCGTGGAGGGGCGAAAGTGTGGTCCGCCGGTTGAACCCGCTGGCGATTTCCGCCCGGTGGTAGGATTCGTCGTTGACCGTCAACCGGCTGATGGGCCAGGGGAGTTCGAAATCCACCTCCCGGTTGAAAGCGAAGGCATCGCCGTATGCCTGCAGGGCCTGCTGTTCGAGGACCAGGGCACCAATCTTTCCAAACACCGGGTTTACCGACTGGGCAAACGAATCTTTCAGGGAAATTGAATTGGTATAGCGGTTGGTTTGGTCTGTCAACTGGCGTTTGTAAAGGGTGTGTTTGTAGCCGTTGAAGTTGAATCGGGATCCGGCCGTATAGCCTTTTTCTTCAACCGCCGAGGCCGCCGTCACGATTTTAAAGAGGCTGGCTGCGGGGTAGTCGGCCGTCTGGCAGGGGTCAAGCCCGGGATCGATTTTGTTGAATCCGGCCATGGCCAGGAGCCGACCTGTGCTGGGTTCCATGGCCACAATGGCAATATAGCGGGAATTGACCCGGTCCATTTTCTTCAGCAGGTACTGTTGAAGTTCAAGATCCAAGCTGGTGCTCACCTGGTAGGTGCGGCCGTCGAAGTTCACCTTGACGGGATTCTCTTCAAGGTTGATCAGACGGGTTTCTCCCAGCAGGATGTGGACATCTGATTTGTCAATCAGCGCAGGAACCGGTTGCGCCTCCGCTAGCGCGGAACCGGTATCACGCAATACGGTGACGTCATTTCCGCCGGTGGACATGATCCACCAGAACGCCACAATCGCCAGAACCAACACGCCTGCAACCGCCCAGTGGCCCCGGTGCAGTTGCACGCGCCCGGACAGGCGGCGGTTGCGTTTGAGGTGCTGCTGATACGCTTTCCAGCTGGGCTGGACGGATGAATTTGTATGATTGCGTTTAAACAAGCCGGTCATTGGCTGCAACAAAGCTCCTGGCTGCCGTCAGCGCAACGGCGTACCGGGTGTGACGGATTTGTCAAGTGTCGCCACGGTGACGCCGGCTTCGTCCGTTGCCGCAACCAGCATGCCTCGTGACAGGACGCCCATGAGCTTGGCCGGCTTCAGGTTGGCCACTACGATGACCTGCTTGCCGACCAGATCTTCAGGGGCGTAGCTGCCTGCGATGCCGGAAACGATAGTTCGCTTCTCGCCCAGGTCCACCTCCAGCTCCAGCAGTTTTTTAGCACGGGGGACGGCCTGTGCAGATACCACGGTGGCCACGCGCAGGTCGATTCTGGCAAAATCGTCGATGGTGATTTCCGGCTTGATGGGAGGGTCCATTTTCTGGGATGCGGTTGTTTCCATGGGTTGAGGTTGTTTTTTCTCCGGGTCGATGCGTGGGAACAGGGAAATGGCTTTTCTCAGCTTGACGCGCGTTTTCAGCCCTCCCCACGCGCTGAACCGGTCCAGCTTGTAAAAATCGTCATCCCCGCTGAGCCCCAGGTGTTTTTGCATGGTGGCGGCAGTTTCGGGCATCACCGGGTAGATCAGGACGGAGATGATGCGCAGTCCCTCCAGCAGATTGTAGAGCACCGTTTCCAGCTCTTTGCGGGCAGCTTTGTTTTTTGCCAGTAGCCACGGCGCGGTCACATCCACATACTTATTCATATGGGTGATAAATTCCCAAACCGCTGCCAGGCCTTTGTGAAAGGCAAACTCGGTCATACCGGCCGTATAGGCCGCCACCGCGGTGCGTGCGTGGCTCTCAAGGCCCAGGTCCATCGTCCTGGCCGTGTCGGGATCCGGTTCAGGGACCACTCCCTCGAAATATTTATGCGCCATGGCAAGCACCCTGGAAAAAAGATTGCCCAGATCGTTGGCCAGGTCTGCATTGATACGCTGGATCAGGGCTTCTTCGTTGAAGCTGGAATCCAGGCCAAACACCATGTCCCGCATGAGAAAAAAGCGGAAGGCGTCCAGGCCATAGATGTTTTTCATCTCCAGGGGCTCCACCACATTGCCGATGCTCTTTGACATCTTACTCTGGTCCACGTTCCAGTAACCGTGAACGTTGAGATGCTGATAGACGGGAATTCCGGCGGCCTTGAGCATGATGGGCCAATAGATGCCGTGGGGTTTGAGAATGTCCTTGGCCACGATGTGTTGAGCCACGGGCCAAAAGGTCTTGAACAATTCGCCATCCGGGTAGCCCAGCGCAGATACATAGTTGAGCAGGGCGTCGAACCACACGTAAGTGACGTAATCCGGGTCAAAGGGCAAGGTGATGCCCCACTTGATGCGTGATTTAGGCCGGGAAATGCATAAGTCCTCCAGTGGGTCGCGCAGAAAAGCCAGGACTTCGTTGCGGTAGCGTTCGGGACGGATAAAATCGGGGTGCTGCAGAATATGGTCGATGAGCCACTGCTGATAGCGGCTCATCTTGAAAAAATAGTTGGACTCCCGGATGGTTTCCGGGGGGGTCTGGTGATCCGGGCAGCAGCCGTCCACCAGCTCCCGTTCGGTGTAGAACCGCTCGCAGCCAAAGCAGTAAAGGCCTTCGTAGGAGCTGAAATAGATGTCGCCGGCATCGTAGATGCGCTGGAGGATGGTTTCCACCACGGCCATGTGGGCCGGGTCCGTGGTACGGATGAAGTCGTCATTGGAAATGTTGAGTTCCGGCCACAGCTGCTTGAAAAGCCCGCTGATCTGATCCACGTACTCCCGCGTGGTCCGGTTTTCCTTTTTGGCGGCGCGGACGATCTTGTCGCCATGCTCATCCGTCCCGGTCAAAAAATAGGTCCGGTCGCTGGTCATGGCATGAAAGCGCCTGATCACATCCGCGGCAATGGTCGTATAGGCATGGCCCAGGTGAGGTCGCGCGTTCACATAGTAAATGGGGGTGGTTATATAAAACGGCGAGGCCATGATTTAACTCCTGTCGCTGATAATGTCATCAAGGTTGATTTCAACTTCGCCGCCCTCCTCCAGTCTTACCATCAGGCGGTTGCAGATCACGTTGTGGCGGGTAACCTTTCCCGGTCCGTTTTTGGTGGCCACCACCTTGCCGATCTTGGGGAAATCCTGCTTCAGTTTCCGGTAGGTGTCATTTTCAAAAGTCAGGCAGCACATGAGCCTGCCGCACTGACCCGAGATTTTGGTCGGGTTCAGGGAAAGCCCCTGCTGCTTGGCCATGCGGATGGATACCGGTTCGAACTTCTCCATGAAGGACGAGCAGCAGAACATGCGCCCGCAGCGACCCAGTCCTCCACACATCTTGGCCTGGTTGCGAATGCCGACCTGGCGCATCTCGATGCGGACCTTGAATTGCTTGACCAGGATTTTGACCAGCTGCCTGAAGTCCACCCGCCCGTCGGCTGTGAAAAAGAATGTCAACCGGCTGGCATCGAAGGTGCTTTCCACAGTGAACAGGTTCATCTTCAACCCAAGGTCTTTGATGTTTTTCATGCAGAAGGCATGGGCTTCACGCTCCAGCGCCAGGTTGTGTTCGACCTGTTTCAGGTCTTTCTCATTGGCTTTGCGAAACACTTTCTTCATCGGTTTGCCTGGTATTTCGGTCTCTTCAACTTCCTCCGGCGCTGTCTCCACCGTTCCGAATCCCAGGCCTTTTTCGGTTTCCACGATAACCTGGTCGCCTGCGTTGAGGACAAAGACCCCGCAACTGAAATCGTAGACCTTGCCACCGGTCTTGAACCGGATTCCCACTTTTTTATTCATGGCTTCACTTTTATCAGAAGCAGGTGCCTGCCATTCGCAGGACCATTGCATCCAGGGTCAATCTTGCGTTGGTATTGGCTCGCAGCGCCGTCAGCGCAAGTTCTACCGCATCAATACGGCCTATCAACTGGGTCTGGCTGAATTGTCCGGCTGTCGCTGCGAGGGCTTCCAGGCGGTCCTGGTTTAAGACCCGTCGCGGGTCGCTGCCAACCACCAGCATGTCCCGCAACCCCATTGTAATGATTTCCAGCGATTCTTCAATCAAATCCTTCTTCCCGGCCAACATTTCTGACCAAGTCAACCAGGCCCGAATCTCGGGTACGCCGGAATTGGTCATCAGACCGCACAGGGCATTGATAATCCAGTCCCGGCGGCTGAGCCATCGGCTGTCAACCTGTTTTTGTGCACGGGTGTAACTGCCGCCGCATAGGGCGGCAACCGTACTGGCGGTTTGTGCTTCGACGCCTCCGGTCGTCTCGAGCAGCTGTTTAAGGTCCGCCGCACAAAGTGGGGAAAAACGGATGTGCCGGCAGCGGGAGACCACCGTGGGCAGCAGGTCAGATCTCTGGCGCGCCGTCAGCACCAGCAGGGTTCGGTCCGGCGGCTCTTCAAGAACTTTCAGCAACGCATTGCCAGCCTCTGGGTTCATGGCTTGCGCTTCGGACAGGATGACCACCCGCCGGTCCGCCTCATTGGGCTTCAAGGTCAGGGTCTGGAGCAGGGCCCTGATCTGGGCGATTCTGATAACCGAGGCATGGGGAGCAACACGAATGATGTCTGGATGCTGGTTTCCGGCAATCTTTCTGCAGGGAGCACAATTCCCGCAGGCATCCACGGCATCGAGATGAGGTCGCTGGCGGATCGTCGATTTCAAGGCCAGGCAGTTGCAGGCCATGGCAAAAGCCGTGGCCGTCATTTTTTTCCCCACCCCGTCGTCACCGGAAAACAGCAGCGCGTGGGGCAAAGTCCCATTGCGGATAAAGCTCTTGAGCAGCCTGATGGGCTGATGTTGGCCAACGATGGCCCTAAATCCGGCTGCCGTCGTCATTGTCCATGGATCCCGGAAGGTTGAACTGCAATAGTGAGGGCATTACCCGTGGCTTGCGGCGGGTAGGATTCAAGCAGCACCGCACATTGATGGGTTGGGGCTTGGTTGTGGAAAACCCGTTGGCCAGACGTCGGCATGACCTGCTGGTTATTGATCCACCCGCTCCTTGAGCTCTTTTCCGGCTTTGAAAAAAGGAAGTTTTTTGGGTCTGATGGTGACCTTTTCCCCGGTTTTTGGATTTCTACCCGTATAGCTTTTGTACTCCTTCACGAAGAAGCTGCACAGACCGCGAATCTCAACGCGTTCGCCATCGGACATGGCATCGGCCATGCTGTCGAAAAAAATCTGGACCACTTTTGCCGCTTCGGATTTGGAGATGTCGGCCTGGGTCTTCAAAGCGGAGATGAGCTCCAGTTTGTTCATGTAACCTCCTTGAACGATCAGTAGGGTATACGGGTTCGAAAATGACTCTATAAAATAGAACTTAATAGAAAGTCAAGTAGTTATGATAATATTTCCGGCAGTTTTTCCACGTCCTCGGCATTGACGTTGACTGCGGCGAACTGTCCCAGGGCCTCGATGTTGACAATGACGCGGCCGTCACCGCGATAGCTGGAAAAGATGCCCACCACTCCGGCGAAAGGGCCGCTGATCACCATTACCCGATCCCCTTTTTGAAACCGGCTGCCGGTGACCACTTCCCCGTCCGTGGAAACCATGATCCTGAGAGATGCAATGGTCGCATCGGCAATGGAAACCGGTCCATGGGCGCTGCCGATGAGCTTCACCGCCCCCGTGGTTTTCAATATCTCAATATGCTCGCAAGGGTTCAGATCGGTCCGCACGAAGACATAACCGGGGAAAAGGGGCACCCGGATCATCTTGTGGCGGTCCCGCCGCCGGCTTTTTACCGTGATCTTAGGCAGGAAGACATCCAGCGTCTTTTTGGCCAGCCCTTCGTGGACCACATTCTCAAAACGGCTTTTGGTATGCAGTGCATACCAGGCCCGCGTCAGTTTATCTCCAGTCATGGGATGTGGTCTCGATGAAAAAGTCCGTCAATTGGTTTTAACCATCCTGCCGGATCAGGACCCCGGCGGGTGGATCGTTTAGCATCCCTGAGGTCAAAAGGCAATGCCGATCGGCAACCGATGGCGATCATTTTACGCCGAGACCACCGATGCCCATCAGGTTGATCATGGCGGAGAACGTATTGTTCTCGCCTACCACCCCAAAAAAGAGATCAACGGACCAGCATTGGGCCGCATAGATAAACCCGGCACCCTTGATAATATCCGTCTCGTCCCGCATATTGCGTTCGTATTCACCCCTGGCGGTGAGGTGATGGGTCAGTTTGACCGACAGGGCGGCGCGTATGGACTCATTGACGGTTTTTTGGTAGCGGTGCTCGATCCACATCCGGTTGCCGCGATGGTCAGCGAGGGCCGCACCTACATTGTGAGATGAGAAATGGGTGTCGTAGGTGTTGTAACTGGCGTCGGAAGCGACATTTAAATAACGTCCGAGATTGAATTCCAACTCGCCATAGATGTCTGAAAACGGTTCCGGCCGATCGTCCCGCGCCGCTGCGATGTCATAGCTCTGCTCCAGATAAAAGCGGCAAAAACGATTGTAGCCGAAGGGCGCCGGCGCCGGCAAAGCACTGCGCATCTGCTCCGTCAATTTCATCTTTTTGCCTGCCATCCTGGATGAAAGGCGGTCATCGCCGATCGCTGCACTGGACTGAGGGACCGTGGACGTCCTTGCCGTGAGGGTGTTGGTCAGTGAGTAAGTAACCTGATTTACTGCTTCGATCCGGTCCAGATCGGTAAAGTTCGGCAGATCCGACTGGTCCTGATCCGGAATGTATTCGTACACCACCCGGGGCTTGATGCTGTGGCGGATGCGATCCACGGCCGCTACCGGACTCCCCATGACCTTTGAAAACTCCGAGGAAAGATCCAGGCGTGCATCGTAGATCTGGCGGTAGGTCGTCTGGTCCAGGGAGTCGTTTTCCCAGCGGTCCATGACCCAGGCAGTCTGGCGCCATCCGGCCGACGGTTCCATCGTCAGGTAGTTTTTCCATCTAAGCGGCAGGTAGGCCCGGGGAAACATGTCGCTGCGATGGCCGCGTTCACCGTCCTCGCGGTAAAAATAGGTATACTCGGCGTCCACGTCCCAGTAGACGCTGCTGTCGAAAGCCTGCTGTTTAAGGCTGCTGAATGTGATGGTGGGGAGTTGCTGCAGGGTATCGTCGGCGGATTCCCAGCGCCGGTTGGTTACGTTGTCGTTCCACAGCAGGTCGGCGTTCAGGCTGTACCTGGACCAGATCCGGCTAAGGTTCAACCGGTTGGTGCGCGTGTTTTCATCGTAAGTGTCCAGGTCCCGACCGAATGCCTCCAGAAGATAATCCCGGGATTCGTCAAACCCGCTGCGCCCGCCCTTGAACTCGTCGAGATAGTCCTGATCACTGACAATGTCCAGGTCCAGTTTCGCCATGGCGCCCCAGGGCAGTTCCTGGTCCAGTTTGGTTCGCAGCCAGTAGCGGTCCGTGTTGGGTCGATCATAGGCGTCGTCATCGTAGCCCCACTTTTGGGTGGCTTCGGGCGTGCCATCATCGGTTTGACGGTCCTCAAGGCCGTCAACCATGACCACCCCAAGGGATTCCTCGGTCAGGACATACCGATATTCCAGGCCGATCTTGGTGCCTCTTTTCTCCATGTAGTGTGCATATAGGCTGGCATCGCTGCTGTCGCCGATGGCCCAGAAGAGCGGTTGATTCCAGGCAGCCCCTTTGCGGTCCGAATAACCCGCCTCCGGAATAAGCAGGCCTGACTGACGCCGGGTTTTTGCCGGAAAGAGCAGGTATGGCGTATACAGCACCGGTATGTCACGGGCCCTGAGTACAGCATGGGTGGCGGTGCCGTAGCCGTCGATGGTCACCTTGAGTGATCGGCCGGTGATAATCCAGTCCGGCCGGTCTCCGTCGCAGCTGGTGATCGACCCCCTTTTTGCCTGGTAGGTGTTCTTGCCGGTTTTTTCGATGCGCTCGCCGTGAATGTAGAAATGGTTCTCCTTCAGGAAAACCGAGCCGTCATGCACGACACCGGTTTCCTGATTCAGGTCCAGTTCCAAGCGTTCTCCGGTTAGAATATCCTCCCCCACGGTCATAACCACATGGCCGGTGGCCGTGGCGGTCATGGACCGATGATTGAAGGCGACCTCATCCGCAGCCAGGCGGGCGGCCTGCTTTTCGATGACCACATTGCCCCGGGCGTGATAGGTGGTGGTTGCGGCATCGTATTCCACCGCGTCCGCACTGATCTGCCAGGGCACCTTCGGGCTGCCGGTGAGCCGGTCCGTCAAGGACTGGGCCTGGGCACCGGACGTCCAGAACGCCCAGACGAGGATGGTCAGAATCACTACCGGATGGTGTCTGGCCGAAGATGGTGGTCTGGGCGTGAGCGGCGGCATTAATCGAATAAGGGTGTTGGTGTTATGGGAATGAGGTGGTTTCAGCAGGGATCCCGCGGGTGCGGGTGCAGGATAACCGCTTGCACATATATGAAAAATTAAATATAAAGCTATCCGGTTTGAAAATGCAACCATAGTTTTAACCGTAATCTATCGACGGGCATTGCGCGGCGATGCTTGATAAGCAAAACGAGTGGTGATGCAAATACTTTTGACCAACGACGATGGCATCCACGCGTCGGGATTATGGGCCCTGCAACACGTTTTTTCGGAAAGACACCAGGTGACGGTAGTGGCGCCGGACCGTGAACGCAGTGCCGTGGGCCACGGGATCACCCTGCACCAGCCCATCCGCTTTGAAAGGATGTGTGTGAATGGCGGCCCGCCCGGCTTTGCCGTCAACGGTACCCCGGCAGACTGCGTCAAGCTGGGATTGGCTGAGCTGCTTGACACACCGCCCGGGCTGGTCGTCTCCGGCATCAACCCCGGCGCCAATGTGGGCATCAATGTCAACTATTCGGGAACTGTGGCCGCAGCCAAAGAGGCGGCCATGGCCGGCATCCCCGCCATGGCCGTATCCATCATCGCACCCGGCGACAAACATGTCGAGGCAGTTGCCCGGTTCGCCGAATCTCTCGCAAGGCGGATGATGGCCTGGCGGCTTCCCAGGGGGACCTTTCTCAATGTAAACTTCCCCGACCTGCCGATGGAGGATATCCGCGGCGTGCGCTGGAGTCGGCAGGGGAATGAGGTATTTGCCCAGCACTTTGAAAAGCGGAGCGATCCCCGGAACCGGACCTACTACTGGCAGGGGTGTGACGGTCATAAGGCCTACGACCATCCGGATATCGACGGGGCTGCTCTGGCTGACCGGTGTATCTCAATTACCCCCATCAAGTGCGACATGACCGATTACGAAACCTTGACGGCCCTGGCCGGCCGGGACATCCCCCTGACCCCTTAGCAGACGGCCGATATCTTTCGCCAGGCCGTGGGAAGGAGAGACCCATGAGCAAACGATTTGTTTCCGAACTCGTCGCGGGCAGCGCCATCGACGAGGTGTTTCTGCTGGCTGAGCGCAGCATGGGCCATAAGAAAGACGGGAACCCTTTCTTGAATGTGACCTTGTCGGATCGCACCGGTCAGGTGAAAGGGGTGGTGTGGGATCAGGTTGCGCGCATTGCCGGTGCTGCAGCCGAGGGGGATTTTGTGCATGTCCGGGCGCAGGCGGGTGAATATCGGGGCAATCTGCAGCTGGTGGTCAAGGATATGGTCAGGGTGCCGGCGGACCAGGTTAATGCCGGGGACTTTCTGGCTGTCACCACCCGCGACGTGGCCAAGATGATCGACCGGCTTCGGGAGATGACCGACCGCATGCAGACCCCGCATCTGAGGGCGCTTTTCACCGCCTTCTGGTCCGACGACACCTTTGTCGCCGCCTATACCCGGGCACCGGCGGCCAAGCACATGCACCACGCTTACATCGGTGGATTGTTGGAACACACCCTCTCCATGGCCGTCCTGTCGGAGATGATCGCCGGGCATTACAGCGGTGTGGACCGTGACCTGCTGCTGGCGGGCGTAATTCTGCACGACGTGGGCAAGGTCCGCGAACTGGAATACGTCAACCGCATCGATTACACCGATGAGGGCAGGCTGCTCAGCCACATCATCATCGGTCTTTCGATGCTGGATGAAAAACTCAAACAGGTGCCGGATTTTCCTGAAACCCAGGCCCAGCTGCTCAAGCATATGGTCGTCAGCCACCACGGTTCGCGGGAGTTCGGCTCCCCCGAACCGCCCAAAACCATCGAGGCGGTTCTACTCAACTATATCGACGAGATGGATTCGCGGGTCAACAGCATCCGTGAATTTGTCGCCAAGGATACGTCGGACGGATCCTGGACGCCCTATCACCGGCTCCTTGAACGCCATTTTTTCAAGGGACCCATACAGAACGAATCATCCGGCGACGGATGAACCCGGGTGAGTGCATTGCGCCCATTCTTAATACGGTAGCATGCCTTCGTTCAATGTGTAGGCGTCAGCATTCATGATTGGATTTTCCAAGGTATTGAGGACCTTTTTATGTTCATTACCCTCGAAGGCATTGAAGGGTCAGGGAAAACCACTCAGATAAAGACGATCGCCCGATGGCTGTCCGGGGCCGGCTTCGACTGCCTGACTACCCGGGAGCCCGGCGGTACGTCCATCGGTGCACAGATTCGTTCCGTCCTGCTCCACCCGGACAACAGCGATCTGGCACCCGCGGCTGAACTGCTGCTCTACGTGGCGGATCGGGCCCAGCATCTGGAAACGGTTGTGCGGCCGGCACTGGCGGCCGGAAAGGTGGTCGTCTGCGACCGCTATTTCGACGCCACCCTGGTTTATCAGGGTTATGCCCGGGGATTGGACAGACGGATGATCCGCCAGATGCACCAGCTGGCCTGCGACGGCATGACGCCCGATCTGACCCTGCTGCTGGACTTGGACCCCCAAGCCGGGCTGGCCCGTGCCTGGAGCCGCATCCACGCCGATGCCGCCCATGCACAGGAGTCCCGCTTCGAAAAGGAGCGGCTGGCTTTTCATCAGCGGGTACGGGCAGGGTACCTGGATCTGGCCGGCCTTGATCCGCAGCGTTTTGCCGTCATCGACGCCGCTGTTGGACAGCAGGCGGTCGCTGCGCAGATCGAGGCCGTACTCGCGTTGCGTGTTAAACATGCCTCCGGCGGTGCGGGGTAAATATGATTTAGCCGGAACAGTAAAGGCAAGGCGGACATTCATGTATCAACCAACCCTTTTAGATACCAATTCGTTCCTTTACCGATGGGCCCCCTGGTCATGATTCACAGCATTCTCGATCATATCGGCAATACCCCCCTGGTGGAGATCAGGCAGCTCAACCCCAACCCGCATGTCCGCGTGCTGGCCAAGCTGGAGTACCTCAATCCGGGCGGTTCCATCAAGGACAGGCCGGCGCTGTCCATGATCGAGGCCGGTGAACGGTCGGGCGAGTTGAAAGCAGGCAAGACCGTGATCGAAGCCACCAGCGGCAACACGGGCATCGGCCTGGCCATGGTCTGCTCGGTCAAGGGTTACCGGCTGCTGCTGGCGATGAGCGAAGCAGCCAGTGTGGAGCGGCAGCAGATCTTAAGGGCGCGCGGTGCGGAAATTCTGCTTACCCCCGGTCATCTGGGCACCGACGGAGCCATCGAGGAGGTTTACCGCCTGGCCCGGGAAAACCCCGACACCTATTTCATGACCGATCAGTACAACAACCCGGCCAACTGGCAGGCGCATTACAACGGCACTGCTGTGGAGATATGGGAGCAGACTGGTGGAACATTGACCCACCTGGTGGCCACCATGGGAACCTCGGGCACCTTGATGGGGCTGTCCCGTCGGCTCAAGGAATTCGACGCCGGGATCCGGATTGTTGGGGTCGAACCCTATCTGGGGCACCGGCTGCAGGGCCTCAAAAATATGAAAGAGGCTTATCAGCCTGAAATTTTCCAGAAACGCCTGCTGGACGAGAAGGTCAACGTCGAAGATGAGCCGGCCTTCGAAATGACGCGGCGTCTGGCCCGGGAAGAGGGGCTCATGGTGGGCATGAGCAGTGGTGCCGCCATGGTGGTGGCCGCTGATATTGCCGCAGCGATGGCACAGGGGACGCTGGTGGTCATATTTCCCGACGGTGGTGAGCGCTACCTGTCCACACCGCTCTTCGCCGTCCGGGAAAAGATCGACCTCAGGCTTTTCAACACCATGACCCGGACAAAAGAGCGGTTTCTGCCTTTGAACCCGGGCAAGGTCTCGATCTACGCCTGCGGCCCCACCGCCCATGCCCGCATGCACGTTGGAGAGGGTCGTCGCTTCGTCTTCTCCGACCTGCTGGTCCGCTACCTGGCCTATCGGGGGTACATGGTCAAACAGGTGATGAACATCACCGATCTGGACGATAAAACCATCGAGGGATCGGAACAGGCCGGAATGTCCCTGGAAGACTTCACCGGCATGCACATCGATTCCTTTCACAAGGATATTAAAACCTTGGGAATTCAGCCGGCGAACCACTATCCCAAGGCCAGCGAGCATGCCGATGACATGGTCAGCCTGGCTGACCGGCTGGTCAAAAAAGGCTACGCGTACGAGAAGCTGCGCTCCATCTATTTCGACATTTCACGCTTCAAGGCTTACGGTCAGTTGTCGGGAATCGACCTCAACAAGATCCGTCTCGGTGCCACCGTGGATCTGGAAGAGTACGAAAAGGATAATCCCCGTGACTTCACCCTGCTCAAGCGCACGCGCCTGTCGGAACTCAAGCGCGGCATTTACACCCGGACCGAATGGGGCAACATGCGCCCATCCTGGCACTTGCAGTGCGCTGCCATGTCCATGCGCTACCTGGGAGATTACTACGACATCCACTGCGCCGGCCGGGAGCTGGTCTTTCCCCATCACGAAAATGAGATCGCCATTGCCGGTGCGCTGACCGGCAAAAACCTGGCCAAATATTGGGTCCACTGCGACCGGGTGCTGGTGGACGGCAAGAAGGTGGACGAAAAAGGCGATGTGCTGACCATTCAGGCCCTGCTGGATATGGGTTTTACGGGACGGGAGATCCGTTACTGGCTGCTTTCGGTGAACTATCGCAAGCCGGTCTTTTTTTCCGTGGCGCGTTTGAACCGGATGCGCAAGAGTCTGGGTCGCCTGGATGCCTGCATCCGGGCGTTGAAGACCGTCCGTCAGGGGAAACCATACGGGGAGTTGGACCAATTATGCTACGACATAAAGAGTGGCTTTTCCACCGCCATGGACGACGATCTGAATATCTCCGCGGCCCTGGCCTCGCTGTTCAGCACCGTCAAACGGGTCAACACCTTGATTCTGAAAAATGAAATTGACCGTCCAGGGGCCGAAAAGGTTCTCGAAACGCTGACCCGCATCAATTCCGTGGTCAATATATTCGATTTTGAGGACGCGACGGAGAACCCGGCCGTGCAGCAGTTGATTGCGCAACGGACGCGCGCCCGGCAGACCAGGGACTGGGCCCTCGCAGACCGGCTGCGCGACCAGTTGCTGGAATTGGGAGTGGTGCCCCGGGATGATCGTGTGCGTCCATAAATGGCAGCCGGCGGCTCAGCCCCGCACGCGCGCATCGCATAAACCCCCGCTGCAGTGCGGCCGCACCTGTGAAACACCACGTGCGTTTCACAGGTGCGGCTTTAAAGGCAAGGCGGAATAGACCTGAACCACCAGCGACTATTTTTGCATAAACATGGAGAGCACCATGAAACCTGTATACATGCCGTTCACCTATCTGTCGGAATCCACGGCGCGCATCCTGAGCGCGCTTGTGGGTCCGGTGGTGATTTACCAGCCAATGAAAAAAAACATTCCGCAAAGCCTGACGCAACTGGCATCACAGGGGTTGGTTGAGATCCGGACGCCCATGACCAAAGACGACGATCGGCTGCACGCAGCGCTGTCCGAATTTACGGACTGGGCGCGCATGAATCCAGGAAAATCCACGCCGGGTGCCGGATTCATCGGCCAACGGCAGGGGGAAATTCCATTTTTTGATGAAACCACCATCAACCGGATCCGTTGCGACATCAAACGCTTTAAATTGCCGAGCGATGGTTCAGATCGTGCGTCGGATATTGTGGAGGCTGGCTTCAGCGCCCGGTTGTTTCTGGCCCTGGCTCAGGACAATGACCGGGCCACAGACCATCTGGACCATGATCTCAGCCGATTCAAGGTTCTGGAAAAGGATTTTCTGGCATCCTTGATCGATGCCGATGAGGTGGATTTCAACCGCCAGATACTCGGCGGAACCACCTGGCGGGACGATCCAGGCAAAAAACTGACCGCACAGCGTATCCGTGCATGGGCAACCCTGGCCGCAGCAGATGCCGATCCGCCGGAAATGATGATCACCACAAGCATGGCGGTGATCGATATGCTGCTCGAAAGCCATGCAGCCGTGCTGGGGCTTGAAAAACTGGCCGGCATTCGTGTTGCGGTCCAAGATGCCGGCTCACTGCCGAGAGTTGGCAGGGTGCTGACCGATCTCGCCGTCCGTGATTCCCTGCCATCTGCAGATCTTGCCTCTTTCGAGGCGCTGGCTGCCGATGCGGTCTCCGGGTCGACGGCCACAGTTTCCCTATTTATCGCCGCCAATCGGACGCCTGCAACCGTGATTCGGCGTATGGCGCCGGCAAATCCCATCCCATCTGCGCCAAACGGAACCGCAACACCACTTCGCCACACCCTGATTGTCCTGGTGGAGGATTGATCACAAATCCGGTGAAACGCCCAATTGGCGGGGAATTGCGAGCTGTCTGGTGGGGGGCAGAAAAAAACGGTTTCAACGCTTGACGGGGTCTTTTATTTGGTATAAGCCCTTTCCCATTAAAAGCGAGCAGATGTTGATAATTGGATCAACACGCATAGAAACTATTGAAAGGAGACTTTTGAGATGGCTTTTACCCCGATCGTGGACGAATCCAAATGCGTTGGCTGCGAAGAGTGCGTTGATGTGTGCCCCGTGGAAGTATTTGAAATGCAGGATGAAAAATCCGTTCCAGTCAACGCAGAAGAATGCCTCGGCTGTGAAAGCTGCGTAGAGGTGTGCGAAGAGAACGCCATCACCGTTGAAGAAACCTAATCGTTTAAGGCGTTTAAGACGTAAAAGCCCCCGCCGGATTCATCTGCCGGGGGCTTTTTGTCCCCACCGTGTGCCGGCAACCCATGCATGAAAATTACAGGGAACCAGCCATGTACCGTTATCGGATTGTCGAGACGGCCTTCGGCTTCTGCGTGGTGGCTTTTTCCGTCGACCCCTTCAAATTGCTGCAAATCAAGCTGCCCGCGTCCGATCTCGATGAATGCTGCCAGCCATTCGATGAAGGCCATGGCCGTATCGACAACTCCCATGCCGATGTATTGCCCATTGCTGCCAGCCTGATTCGATATTTCAACGGGGAGCAGATCGAGATCCCCTGGTCGGTGATGGATCTTTCCCGCTTTACCCCCTCTCAACAAGCCGTTTACCGCAGCGTCTCCAAGATCCCCTACGGCGAAACCGCGTCCTACGGCCAGGTGGCCCGTATGGCCGGCCTTGCCCGCGCCGCCCGCTTCGTGGGCACCACCATGGCCAAAAACCCTTACCCGGTTTTCATACCCTGTCACCGGGTGATCCGAAGCGACGGATCTACCGGACTGTTCGGCGGCGGAGAGCCATTGAAGGTCAAAATGCTGGCCCTGGAGGCTGCGCGCCGTTGAGGCCTGCCAATATTTCAGCCCCAAGCCAACACCATTTGCGTGGTTGGCGCGGCGGCTCATTTCCCCTCAATGAGCATCCGCAGGATCGCCGCCCGATCGGCATCGGGATTCCGGTTCAAAATGGCCGCCACGCGGCGGGCCGTGTAGGCGGTGGCGATGGAGGTGCCGGCATACGTGCCCGGATCGCCCTTGTATCCCACCGGCAGGTCGGCCAATCCCGGGGCGGACAGGGCCACGAACTCGCCGAAGTTGGACTGGTCCCATGCATCCCCGTTGGGGGCCAGTGCGCCCACGCCGATCACGTTTTCATAGGCGGCCGGATAGACCGGGTTGCCCGTGGGGGCGTTGCCCGCGGCCGCCACTAGAATCAACCCCTTGGCGGCGGCGTAGCGGGTAGCCGATTCCAGCAGTGCGCTGGGCGTCTCCGATCCCCAGCTCAGACTCAGCACCCGGGCACCTTGTTCGATGGCATAGTCGATGCCGCGCATCAGCGTGTAATTGGAGGTGAAGCCGTTGTCGTCAAATGCACGGATGGCCACCACCGGGCTGCCGGCGGACGCATCGGCTGCGGCGCCCAGGGGGTTGACCGCCCCTGCCGCAATCAGTGCCATCTGGGTGCCGTGGCCCAGTTGGTCACCGACCTCGACGCCCGGGGATACGGCGTCGTATGCAGCCTGGATGAAGGGGCTGTTCGCATAACCGGAAAGCAGGCCGCTGTCCATTACGGCGATTACCGTTGCACCTGCTGACGGTGAGGGTGACAGCGGGGGTGGTGAGGGTGTCCCGGTTTCGCTTTGGGCAGGCTTGCCGCCTTCCAACGGGTAGGCGTAGTCCGGTTCTGCGTTGCGGATGCCCGGCATGTTGGCGATTGTTTCGGCGACTGCCGGCACATCACTGCCATGGGGCAAACGCAGCCGAAGTATTCCCAGCGGCTCGTTTGCATCGATGATGGTGGCACCCAGCCGATCCAGCAGGGCCGCAAGCGCTTCTTCCGTGATATCCGATTCAAGTCGCAGCAGCAGGATGTCGCTTACATGATAGGCCCCGTTTCCCATTTTCACGATGTTCAGGTCGGCGTTTATATACAACGGCCGGAGTCGAGCCCTCTGCCCCTTGTAAAAGATTTGGATTTCCCACAGCCGGGGTTCACCGGCGGTGGATTTAGGATCCTTTTTCCAGATCAGGGCATAATCGACGGATTTAAGGATGCTGGCCATGGCAGTGCCGATGGGTTGGTTGTCGAAGGATGCACTGATTTTTGGATTGATACGCGGGTCGATACGGATGTGGATTCCCTGATCGGAAAGCGATTTTAAAATCTCAGCAAGGTGTTTTTCTCTGGCGTGGAGCGTCAACCGGTCACCGTTGATCTGGACAACCGTATCCGCTGCCGTTACGCCCAAAGGGCCCATCACAAGGCAGAGCAGGCATAATCCAATTATTTTTCTGACTGGGTTCATCTTGCGTACCCCATCTTCTTTAATGACCCGCCGAGGAAGAACCAGCGGGCGGCAAAACCGGCAAGGATGATTCCTTCTCCACGAATTCGGCCGTGCCCTGTACCAGTTTGAAGGGCGCCTTCAAGGTTCTTTCCATCAGGTTGAGCACCCCTCTGCCGACCGCAGCTGGCGACATGGGGGTGACCTGGATGTCGGTGAGCGGTCCGGTGGCATGCAGGGGGATTGAAATCAGGGATCCGCCGGCAATATAGTTGATAACGGGTATGTTGTTGACGATCCTGTCAATGGTCTTCAACGGCGCCGCCAGCAGGATGATGTCCGCCGTGCTGTTTCCGAGATCGATGCTGCCCTGGCCGGTGATCTTCAGGGAGATTCCGTCCAGCAGGATTTCGCTGAGCTGAAGTTTCCCCCCACCGATTTCGGCCTTTGCATATGCTTTTGTGTAACCGTATCCATTTTCAGTGAGATCGGATTTTCCGCCGGTGAACACCTCAGTGACATTGAGAACGGAGAAAATTTTCATCAGTGTGCCGGCATACTCGATTCTTCCTTTGTCCGATGAAAATTCCATCTGCCCGGATAGGAATTGGGTCGGGTTTGCCTGTGTTGGCGGCAGGTGGATTTCTCCGCTGAGGTCATATTGTGCCTGGGTGTTAACCGGCCGTTGCCAGAGGCACGCGGTGGTCTTCTGCAGTGACGCACCGGTTGCCGATGGGCGGATTTGCAGACCAATGCCCCGGGGTGAGAAATTCAACTCCCCGGTGGTGGAGATCCCGCACAGGATTGCCTGGTGCACCTCAACCTCCGCGGTGCTGCCGTCAACCCGGATGTCGGCCAGCACAGGGGACCAGGTAAACCCGCCGTAGGTGAAATCGGCGGTCTTGAGGTGGAGTATTCCCCGCGGAGCAACTGCCGTTGCGGCGCCCGTTTTATCCGTGCCAACGGGTTTAAGGGCCCGGATCAGTTCCTCGTCCAGCCGATCGGCGTCAACGTTGAGATCAAAAGTCAGGGGCCCGTCCTGATTGCCCAATGTTCCGTCAACAAGCAAAAGGCTGTTGCCGAGGGATACTTTGGAGGAAGCGATTTCCAGCCGGTCGCCGCTGCCGGTGATGGAAAATTGCCTCACATGGATGGGCTTGGGAATCAGACCGGGGATATGCAGCCCTTCTCCCGCCAGCTTTCCTGAAAATGAAGACTTCAGCGGTGATCGGGCATCGATAAGGGCGTGAAAATCGCCATCGAGACGGCCGGACAGGGTCTGGTTATTTTCGAGAAGCCGGTCGGCGGTCTCTTTCTCCACGTTGCCGGAAAAGCGGACCTCCATGCCGTCGGTGTGTTTTCGGGCGGCGGCGGTTGCCTGTGAGCTGCCGTCGGCGAATTGGATTCGTCGAAAGTACCACTCCTGCGGGGAGACCGTAAAATCCGCAAAGAGGTCGACGCCGCCGGCAGTCTTCATCCCACCCATGAAGGTGAATGTTTGCGCATTCGACCAGGCGATGTTGACATCAAAGAGGTCCACCGGCGGTTTCATCTGCAGATGTTCAGGGAAGGGTAATAAGGTGCTCAGCCACTCGATCGCCGCCGGTCCCATGGATCCGTCGACGCGCAAGGCGACAGATTCTGGATTGATGATACCCCTGGATTGGTAGGAGGTGACCAAGGCGCTGTCCAGAAATTCTATATTGACGTCCGCTGCCCGCTCATTCCCCGGAGCGTAGATGATCTCACCATCCCAGAGTCTGACCGCAAACGGCACCAGGGGGCTGGTGAGGCGAATATCCTCGGGGGTTCCGGAAATTTCCAAGGCCCAGTTTTGCGGTTCATGAAGCGGGCCGCTGATACGCAGGCCGGACAATCGCCCGTTGCCGTTGACCGATGCAACATAGGATCTGGCGCCGGAAAGGCCTTCGAAGGCCGTCAGCCAGGCGTACATGGGTGCTGCATCGACCGTCACCGAAGGGCTTGATATCCACAGGGTCGGTTTTTTTTCCCAAGCGATGGCGGCATCCAGTTCCTGAAACGCGGCCCCCTTGAAATGGCCGCTGACATTTTTGAAGGCCACATGCCGGTCTTCGTAAATGACATCCCCCTCCATGCGTTCAAGATCGGCTGCAATGCCCGGGATGGTGACCAGCCCCCGGGACAGGTGGCCTGCCGCCTGCATTTTTTTCAGATGCCATCCGGTTGCGTTGATATCGAATCCGGCGAAATAGGTGGCATGGGTCAATTGTCCTTCCCTGGCCACCGAAAAGGCCGTCCGGACTCCAGCCAGGTCGCCGGCGATGGCGCGGGTGGCCGCACCGGCGACGGCCACATCCAGTTCGCCGGCGGAAGCACGCACTTCGAAAACGGATCGGCCGGCATCCCCCGTGGGCGTGATTCCCGCGGCGGCAGAAAGATCCAGGGCCGGCTGCGCGGACGTAAGGGTATCGATGGACACGGACAGGCCTTTGTCGGCAAAGCCAAACTCGCCTGAAGCGGCGACGGTGTCCAGGGTCAGTTTCAAGTCTTTGCGCAGGGCTGTCAGGGAGGGAAACTGAAGGTCAAACCGGCCGTTTACCGATTCAGGTCCGTCGACGGTGAAGTTGACGTTGACCGCTGCCTGGGTGTCTTCGGAGATGATGCCGCCGGGAAGGGCAGCATGGATCAGCAGGGGGCGAATGTTCAGGTCGGTCAGGGAAATTTTTCCGCTGGCCTGCAAGGATTGAATGTCGGCGTCGGCGCGGAGGTCCAGCCGGCCGGTCAGGTCCGACCGGCATTGCAGGTTCAGAGACAGGTCGCCATCGTTATTGCCCACGGCGGCCTGGATGCCGATAATCCGAAAATCGGGTGCATCGGTGAACGCCAGGGTTACCGTTCCCCCCTCTATTTGCAGATCCGATCCCGGGTCGATGGCTGGCAGGGCGCTAAAAATACTTCCGATGGTTGTCCTGACACGCGCTTCAAGAAAACGGCCCTCTTTTTCCACCTTTGCGTTCGGCGCATGCTTCGGATCCAAGCCCATGAAGACCTTGACGTCGGGGCTAACCAGGGCAAGTCGGTGGATACTGATCTGGCCTTTGAGGAGCGATAGAATCCTGGGGTAGATGGACAATTCCTGGGCGGTCGCATCAAATGCGTCGGACCGGCGCAGATGCGGGTAACGAACCTTCAGGTGGGGCAGGGGAAGGAAGCTGATGTCCAGACGGTCATAAGCCAATGTGCCGCCCGTCGCCTGGGCGGTTTTGGCGATGATGATCGACTTTACCATCTCGCGGTTGGCCAGCATGTGGGCGGTCAGGACAGCTGCCAGGAGCAGCACCATGACGATTCCCGTGCAAGCCAAACTGACTATGAAAAGTTTCCGGATGCGATGCATGCATTTATCTCCGGACCGGAACGGCAGGCAGACAAGCGAAACGATGTGGTTGCCTGGCAGGATTTTCAGTTTCATTGGATCGATTTTAAGACTCGGCAGTTGCTTAAAATCTTTTCGAGTATGACTTTGGTGATCAGATAGGTGGGTTTAACCCCCTCTTTGCCCATGGCCCCGGCGGCCAGTGTGCTTCCCGTTTTGATGGGATTGTCCGAGGCATAGTAGGCATAGCGTATCGGCATATCCTCCCGGGCGTTGCCCTTGATAATGGCCGCGCTGATGGCGCGCTGAAAATGGCCGCCTTCCATTTCCAATCCGATGGTCTGCCAGTCTGTCTGAAATTTTTCCAGCATGTCCCGATTTTGCAAAGAGGTCCCCAGGACCGTGACCATGGGACCCGCGAACACCTTTTGCGTATCTGGGAAATCCGACGGCGAAAGATCGTTGTCCACCCGGTAGTTGTCGGAGGTGCCTTCGAAAACGTGGGCCGTGGCCAGCATGATGTCGCCTTTATCGCCGGTCAGGATGCCGGCCTTGCCCATAATGGAGATGGAACTGTAGTTAAAGTCGGCGGTGGAGCCGTTTTTTACATAGGACTCCAACAGATTTTCCATGATCTCGAATGCCTGGGCTCCAAAAGCATAGTCGATCACCAGGATGACCGGGGCGGTTTCAGCAGATTCCGGGACGGTGATGTCAAGTTCGGGGTGCAGTGCCAACCCGTTCAACTGATAGGTATCGATGATCTGACAGTCGATGTGAGCCCCGGAGCGATCCGGCAGCCCTAAAAAACCATGGGCTGCGGCGAAGTTTTCGATTTTGTCCTGGTGTTGGCGCAGATCGTGGAAGAAGTCATACAAATTGCTGCCCGGGGAATGCCCGGGATTGTGCAGTGCCGCAAACCCGTAGAGAACATTCAGCACACTGTGAAGGTTGGCGCTGACGATGTGGATCGGTCTGTGGTGAAGGTTCTGCCGAATCAACTGTGCTTTAATATCCGCCGCCCATTTTTTTTCATACTCCTGCTGGCCAATAATGCGCATGAGTGATGGCGTCAGGTAGACGATAATGGCATCGTTCCTGTTTTTGTTTTCGGCCTCGATACGCTGGCCCAGACTGTGGATCAGGTGAAAAAGCCCGTTGTTGCTGCCTTGCAGCTTCTGGTTGGCTTCAAGGTAGTGAAACGCGTCCCGGGTTTCCTGGTAAGGGCGGCCTAGGATGATGCTCAGGCTCCACAGGGCCTGGTCCAGCCCGGCATCGGAGAACTGATTCTGCAGGCCAACGGATTTTTCAAGTTCGCTCCATTCGATGGTGAGGTTGCCGGAGTCATCGGTCATGCGGCTATGAATTTTGCGTGCTTCAACAACCAGAAAGGTCATATGGGTGAGAATGTCGTATATCTCGCTCAGGCCCCGGGTGATCACGAAACACATTTCGTTTTGCCCCACCCGGTAGCAGGTGCGCCGACGCTTCAAGGGGATGGTCGGCTTCAACACGTCGTTTTTAAAGGGGTCCTCCTCGGTGAGGATGATGCGATTGCACTCCTCGATGCCTTTGGGAAGCCGGTCGATGACGTATTCGAGTCCCTTGAGCTCCACAATCCGGGGGTCGTTCATGCTGCCGTAAATTTCGGGGCTCAGGTTGCGCAGGCATTGCTCCAGCGCCTTGCCCATTTTGCCGCAGGGGCGATAGAATCCCCTTATGGCCGACGCGTCGGTCAGGGTTTTGAATTCGCGGACGGCATGCCGGGCTTTCTGAGCTTTGGTAAACTCTCTCAATGGTGCTCCTCCTCAAGCGACCTTCACCGAGGTGTTTTTTGATTCTATAACATAATCAGGCCTAAGTTGAATAGGCGTAAACCCATCCAAGGAACCTGTTCAAGGGACAGCGGCTCGTAAGTGAACGAAGTGATCGGTGCAACCAGCCCTGCGTTGGGGTGGCGCAGCAGCGATAACAGACACCCATACCAGCATCGGTCCACGGGTGAACGGTTTCATGGCCTGCCTACTGTGCCCGGTAAACGGTGATTCAATGATAGGTCCTGCCCACCAGTGTGCCGTCGATGACTCCTCATTGTCTTCCCGGACCGCTTGCTTACCATTGACTTGCAAGGTAAGGATCATTCAGGAGTCGTGGCAAGGTCCGAGCGACCTCTCCTGCCTGGTTCTTCCTCTTTACAAAAAAAATGAACACCGACTTCCACTAGCGAGCGATCAAACAATGGGCGATGATTTAAAGCATGCTTTACTGAGATGGGTTGATTCAGAAACCGGGATAGCGGCGTTTGCGTCCGGCGGATATGAAGAGCGCCTTGACTGGGCCCCAAAACAAGGAGGTTTTTAATGCGCATCGCCATCGTTGGTACCGGCATATCCGGGATGACGTCTGCCTTTCTACTCAGCCATGACCACGAGATAACGGTATACGAGGCCAACAGCGCCATCGGGGGCCATACCGCCACCGTTGATGTCCCCCTGATGGGCCGCAACTGGTCCGTGGACACCGGTTTTATCGTGTTCAACCATAAAACCTATCCCAACTTCACCCGGTTGATGAATCATCTGGGCGTGGCTTCTCAGCCATCGGTGATGAGTTTCAGCCTCCAGGATGTCGAAAGTGGGCTGGTGTTCTGCCCCAGCAACTTGAATTCCCTTTTCATACAGCGGAGGAATTTTTTGCGCCCTGCATTTTATCGAATGTTGATCGATGCTTGGCGCTTCCGGCGCGAGGCCCCCAAACTCCTGGATTCGGATGATGACGCGACGACGCTGGCTGCCTACATGGCCGACAATGGCTACGGCTCTGACTTTATCGACTACTTTATCATCCCCATGGGGGCGGCCATTTGGTCCGCCGGGCCGGATGCGTTCCGGGAATTCCCCGCGCGTTATTTTATGGCGTTTTTCGAAAATCACGGTTTTCTGAACATCTCCGACCAGCCGCAGTGGCGGGTTGTCAAGGGTGGGTCGCGAAACTATATCGGCCCACTTACCAGGTGCTTTGCCGACCGCATCCGGCTGAACAGTCCAGTGCTGTCCATCACACGTTCGGCGGACAAGGTGACCATCAAGACCGCCGGCGGGGTCGCGGCCGATTACGACCACGTTGTGATCGCAACCCACTCCGATCAGGCGCTGGCCATGCTTGCCGACCCGTCGGAAGCCGAACAGGCCGTCTTGGGCCGCATCAATTACCAGGCAAATGAAGCGGTGCTGCACACCGACACCGCTGTGCTTCCCCCCCGGCGTGCGGCATGGGCCAGTTGGAACTACCTGAACCCTGAGCAAAGATCCGACCGGGTGGCCTTGACCTATAACATGAATATGCTCCAGGGCCTGGATGCACCGGAAACCTTCTGCGTCTCGCTGAACATCGGCGATCGCATCGATCCGGTAAAGATTATCCGCAGCTTTGTCTACCACCATCCCGTCTACACGCCAAAGAGCCTTGCCGCCCGCCGACGTCACGCTGAAATCAGCGGGGTGAACCGCACCTCCTTTTGTGGCGCGTACTGGGGATACGGGTTCCACGAAGACGGGGTCAACAGTGCGCTGGCCGTTTGCCGCGCGTTTGGAAGGGGGCTGCCATGAAAAGTGCGATTTACCGGGGCACCATCCGCCATCGCCGATTTGCGCCGGTTGAGAATGCCTTTCAGTACCGCATCTTTTTCATGTTTCTGGACCTCGCTGAATTGCCAGGGGTCTTGGACCTTCACCCCCTGTGGTCATCTGGCCGGGTCAATTTGGCTTATTTCCGTCGCCGGGATCATTTCGGTGATTCCGGGACCGCTTTGGATCAGGCACTGCGGGACCATGTCGAATCGAAAACCGGTCAGCGGCCCGCAGGTCCCATCCGCATGCTCACCCATTTGAGGTATTTCGGCCACTGTTTCAACCCGGTGACCTTTTATTACCTGCACGACGGCAGCGATACCCGTCTTGAAACCATCGTGGCTGAGATCACCAACACACCCTGGGGCGAGCGCCATCTTTATGTCCTCAATGACACGCGCAACATTCACCCGGATCGGCTGTGGCGCCGGTTCCGTTTTTCCAAGGAATTCCACATTTCCCCGTACATGCCCATGGACATCGATTACGACTGGCGGTTTTCGGTGCCGGGAGATCATCTCAATGTGCATCTGATCAACTTGAAAGGCGGGCGGCAGGTCTTCGACGCCACATTGAAACTCTCACGCATACCGATCGACCGGCAGAATCTGACGCGCATGCTGCTGCTCTACCCGGCCATGACCGTCAAGGTTGTTGCCATGATCTACTGGCAGGCACTCAAATTAAAACTTAAACAGACCCCTTTTTATGGCCATCCTGTTGAGAACACACCTGTTAATTGACGAAGGAGGTTTCCACATGACCACTGCTACCATTATTCCCAGAAAGGAGAGCGTGCCTTTTTCCGGCCCCGTCCGTTCTCTCAACGGCTTGGGGCGGCGCCTGGTCCTGTCGATGCTGGAAAAGCTTCAATATGGCCGGCTTACCCTCAAGGACAGCCGGGGGAAAAATACATTTGGCCGCGAATCTGCTGAATTCAATGTTTCGGCTACTATTCGGATCCACCGGGATGATTTTTACCGGTTCTGCGCTTTCGGCGGCAGCATCGGGGCCGCTGAGGCCTTCATGCTCGGCCACTGGACCGCCGACGATCTCACCGCCGTGATGCGCATCATCGTGCGTAACAAAACGGTTTTCGGGGAGATGGACCAGGGCTGGACCGTGCTTTCCCGGCCCGTCAACCACGCCTTTCATCTGATGCGCAGAAATACGATCACCGGAAGCCGACAGAACATCATGGCCCACTACGATCTGGGAAATGACTTCTACCGCCTGTTTTTAGACGAGACCCTGACTTACTCCGCCGGCATCTTCGAAACGCCGCAGAGCACCCTGAAAGCGGCATCGATCGCCAAGTACGACCGGCTTTGCCGCAAGCTCGATCTTAGACCCCGCGATCATATTCTGGAAATCGGCGCCGGTTGGGGCGGGTTCGCTCTGCATGCGGCGCAGAAATATGGATGCGAGGTTACTGCCACCACCATTTCGAAACAGCAGTACGATTATGCCAGGGCGAGGATCGAAGCGGCGGGTCTGTCCGAACGAATCCACCTGCTGCAATCCGACTACAGGCAATTGACCGGCAGTTATGACAAGCTGGTTTCCATTGAAATGATCGAAGCCGTGGGTCACCAGTACTACGACAATTTTTTCGAGGTCTGCGGACGATATCTGAAGGACGACGGCCTCATGGCCATCCAGGCGATTACCATTGCCGACCATGCCTTCGACCAGCACAAACTTTCGGTTGATTTCATCAAGCGCTATATCTTTCCGGGAAGCTGCATTCCCTCGGTGGCGGCCTTGCTCTCAGCCATGTCCCGGTCAAGTGATCTTCGGTTGTGTCATCTGGAGGACATCACTCCCCACTACGCCACCACCCTGCGGCTCTGGCGCCAACGGTTTTTCGAAAGCATCGACAAGGTCCGCGAACTGGGATTCGACGATGTGTTTATCCGCATGTGGGACTATTATCTGAGCTACTGTGAGGGGGGGTTCATGGAGCGCTATATCGGCAGCCTGCAGATGATTTTCACCAAGCCCTTAAACCGCCGAACCGGCTTTCTTGTGCAGGTTTAGGGACTTGGGCAGGGTTTTCAGCACCATCAAAATTGATGGTTTCGTAAAAAGTCGAAATTTCAGGTTTATTGTCATCCTCGCGAAGGCGGGGATCCATAAGATTCAGATAGTTATAGACTCCCGCCTCCGCGGGAGTGACACTGTTTGTGACTTTTTACGGGTTCATCAAAATTCATTCAATTACAAAAAAAAAATCTTGATTTCCCCCATAAGGGTGCTATTATTCACGCTAATCGAAGGTCTGTTTCAGTTTGGCAGGCCGGTTTCGTTATGAAGGTGCTGTTCATGTTTTTCAGTGGCACCCTTTATGTATGAAGCAAGAGAATTTTTTTGAAAGGAGGGTGCCAGCATGGTCAACGGCGTAGTAAAATGGTTTAACAGCAGCAAAGGCTACGGCTTCATTGAGCAGGAAGATGGTCCGGATGTATTTGTCCATCACTCAGGTATCAATTCAAACGGATTCCGGTCTCTCAATGAAGGCGACCGGGTTACCTTTGAGATCGTTCAAGGTCCTAAAGGGCCGTCCGCAGCCAATGTGACGGTTGTCTAAGGTTTCGACCTGATCTAAAAATCAAAAAGGGGGTATGCGCATTGCATCGCGCACGCCCCCTTTTTGATTTTAGATTGACAGATGCCGACGGTAAATGGTGCTGGATGAAGCGGCCAATGCATCGGGCCGTAAGTCCGCATCCGCTATTTGTAACCCAAGACGGTGAGCTCCCAGTTCAAGATCCCGAAGATCAGCATCAGGACGGAGAGCCCTCCCATCAGCCATGCCAGCGTTTCGATATTGGGTTTATTTCTGCTGCGGCCCCATCTGAAAAGGGCGTACCATCCTGAAAAATAGAGCATGATTAAAATGAATTTCAACATATTAACCCTCCTTGCGGATGCTTCCCGCAAACTTTCTTGCGCTGATGCCCCGGGCGCATCTGCAACTGGCTGAGTATGAAAGAAACGGGTGGAAGTTAACCGCGATAGCGAGCGCATTCCCCGCGGCTTGCCACGGGGAGGATTTAATCAGGTTCGCAAAAATTCGGTTTCATGTCAAGTAGTTGGTTCAGCAGTTGTCATCCGGCACCCTTTTCGTATGTGCTAAAATTTGCATAACGGTTAAAGAGGTATTATAGTTGAATTGGAACCCGGCTGCACGGATAGGTGCAGTCGGGAACCTTGGGAAAAATGAGCTTTTTCATTCTTCCTCCTCCTTGGGCAGGTCTTTCCCCAGACCTGCCCATACTTTTTGGCGCCCACCGGGTGATCCGCTTCGGGTCGACCGCTGATGCGGGCATCGATAAACGCCTGGACACGATCGCCTGGTATGAGCAAACATAGACAGCCGTTGACGCAACCGATTAAACCGGGCAATGTCCCCGACGGGCTGCGGCCCGGTTTCTTGCAGCGGCAGATGGCATGGCCGGCTGCCTGATCTGATACAATTGTGAGATGCATGACCATGGTCGACGGCGCATTCCCGATAACGATGCTCATTCATGCCGGCATTATTGCCTTCGCGGCCATGGTCCATGGCACTATCGGCATTGGCTTCCCCCTGATCGCCACCCCCTTGCTGGCCCTGACCACCGATGTGCGCACGGCCATCCTGCTGTTGGTGTTTCCGACGGTTGTGATCAACGTGGCCAATATCCTCAAGGGCGGCAGGTGGGGACGCAGCCTTGCGCTTTACTGGCCGCTGGCGGTCTACGGCATGATCGGGAGCCTGATCGGCACCCGGCTGCTCATCGCCGTTTCGCCGGAACCTTTCCGACCGCTGTTGGCGGCCATGCTTGTGTTCTACCTCAATGCCGAACGTTTAGGCGCTGGTTTTGCCTGGATCCATCGCAATCCCCGCATCGCCTTTGCCGGCTTCGGCCTGGTCGCCGGCATCCTGGGCGGCACGGTGAATGTTATGCTGCCGGCACTGATCATCTACGCCCTGGAAGTCCGCATGTCCAAAACCGTGATGATCCAGGTTTTCAATTTCTGCTTCCTTTTCGGCAAGCTGACCCAGGGGGCGGTCCTGGCAATGGCCGATCTCATGACGGCCGAGGTGGTGTGGGCGTCGGTTCCGTTAGCCGCGCTGGGGCTGCTGGTGATGCTGCTCGGCATGCGCATGCGTGATCGAATCCCCACCGGGACCTATCGCCGCTGGATGCGTTGGCTGCTGGCGGCCCTAGCTGTCATGCTGGTCGTCCAGTTCTTCCGTGGATGAGAAGAGAAGAGTAACGGGGTCACCTTGATTGGCGCACTAAAAGCTGTTGACACTAAATGCGTGTCGGGTATACGGTCGCTTATGGCACGACAATGGCGGATTGCGTTTCCTGGCGCACTGTATCGAGATGAAGACCCCCAAAAAATTCTTGAGATAGCCTCCGAGGCCTTGCTAATTGACATAGAAGGCGTTCGAAAATCAAAAGAAAGCTTGATAATGACGCAGCGCTAAGAGGGAGACGCGAGACATTAAGTGCGCTGATCAAGGCTTGATCCCCATTGTATTCCATTGTATTCATGCAGCCCCAGAGCCGAGTGTTATGCGCAGGAAGGAATCAGTCATGATAGGCTTGGTAAAACGGTTTGAACGGTTTCTAATTCAAGTGCTTATGATTATGATGGCCATTGTCTTGTTTCTGGCAACGGTAGATTTAGGCTGGACGATCTATAAGGACATATCACAACCACTCTCCTTGATCCTCTCCGTTGACCAACTGTTGGAACTTTTCGGGCTCTTCATGCTCGTGATTATCGGAATTGAATTGCTAGAAACAATCGTGAAAACCTACCTGACTCAAGGCCTGCCACATTACGAGGTTGTCTTGTCAGTAGCGATAATTGCCATTGCCCGCAAAGTGATCATCCTGGACATTAAAGAGATAAGTAGCCTATCTCTCGTTGGAATAGCATCCATAATATTGGCTTTGACCGTCGGTTACTATTTCATGAAGAAAGCAGAGGATGGGCGCGGTAAATCAAAGGAACTTTCAGGGAATACATACATCGGCGCATAACAACGGATTGCGGCCGACGCTGCTCCGCTGCGCTTCTCAACGCGGCTGAATCCGCCCGTTGGGCGACAGGCACAGCCAGTATTACAACCCCAAAAGAGAACTTCCCTTCCACCTAATCATCAGGATACATGGCGTTGATCGTTGCCTCGTATTGAGCGAATGCCACATTTTTTTTGAGTTTCATCGTTGGCGTCAGCAAGCCGTTTTCGATGGTGAACTCCGGTACGATGGTAATCTTTTTGATCGTTTCGAAACTGGCGAATTCCTTGTTCTTTTCGGCCACTTCCTTCTCGATCATCGCCCGCACCTCGTCGTTGGCTATCAACGCTTCCATTGAGTTGAAGGTGATCCCCTGGGTCTGTGCCCACTGGCTTACATTGTCAGAATCGATGGTGATGAGCGCGCTGAGAAATTTCCGCCTGTCGCCGATGATGCAAATCTGATTGATGTACTTGGACGTGGCGATGACCCCTTCTATGGCGGACGGTGCAATGTTTTTACCGCCGGCAGTGATGATGAGATCCTTTTTGCGACCGGTGATTTTCAGGAAGTTTTCGCCGTCGATCTCACCCAGATCACCGGTGTACTGCCACCCGTCGGGTGTGATCGTTTCGGCTGTCTCTTGCGGCATTTTGTAATACTCCTTCATGATGTTTCTGCCGCGATACATCACTTCACCGTCGTCGGCAGTTTTCTGCTCGATGCCGGGACCTGGAGGGCCGACCCAGCCGAACCGATAGTTGTCATAACGGTTGAGATTGGTAAACGATGTATTTTCCGTCATACCGATGCCCTCAAGAATCAGAATACCGGCGGCGTGGAAGAACTTGGCAATGGAGGGGTTTAACGGTGCTGCGCCGCTGATGCACCACTTGATCCTGCCGCCCAAGGCTGCCTGCACTTTGCTGAAGACCAGTTTGGTGGCCAGTGCATACTTGATTTTCAAGCCGAAGGGGATGGGCTGTTTGTTGAGCTTGCAGTCGCTGACCGCTTCTCCCACGCCACAGGCCCACCGGAATATTTTCAGCGCTGCGCCGCCCTTGGCTTCCGCACCGCTGATGACTTTGGAGTAGACTTTTTCGTAGATGCGGGGCACGCTGGCAAACCAGTGCGGACTGGCCACGCGGATATCTTCGACGATGGTTTCCATGCTGCGCGTGAATGTCGTTGTGCACCCGGTGAGCATGGTGGCGTAGACACAGGTGCGGGCGAAGACGTGGGCCAGCGGCAGGAATAAAAATGCTTCCTGCCCTTCGCTGATATTGGTGCTGCCTTTCACCGACTGGGCCGTAAAGGTGATGTTGTCGTGGGTCAGCACCGCGCCTTTGGGCACCCCTGTCGTGCCGGAGGTGTAAACGATGCCCGCCGGGTCCGGCGGTGTCACGGCGTCCACTCTTGAATAAAAATCGGCATCGGTGACATCCTTGCCCAACGCCAGAAAGTCTTCAAAGCTGATGACCCAATCGTCTGCCGGTACATCTCCGGCAAACAGGATCACCTTGCGGATGTCGGGAATCTCGACCCTGATTTTCATCAACTTGGCCAGTTGTGCATTGTCCTCGGCGAAAATCACCACCGCATCCGAGTGATCGACGATATAACGGACATCCTTGGGCAGATTGGACTGGTAGATGCCCACCGTCACCGATCCGATGCTGGTGATGCCCATATCGCAGAGCACCCACTGATAACGCGAATAGCTGATAATGTTGACCTTGTCGCCTTTTTCCACCCCCAGCGCCATGAGCGATTTGCCCACCTGTCGGACCTGATCGTAAAACTGGTTCCAGGTCACCGAATCGGTTTGCCCAGGTTCCGTAAACCACTTGTAGGCAAGGGTCTCGCCATATCGGTCGACCGTTTGTTTAAGCATGGCGTGCATGTTGGAATAATCGACAAAGTCCATATCGTTTTCTCCCCCTTTGTGCGGCAGAGGGCCTGCCGCGGTTTTTATGCGTTGCACATAAAACTCCCCGGAACAACGAATACCACAGCGCGATGATACTTGTCCATGCAAATGGGGTATCTTTTGAGCTTATGCGCGCATACAATTCAGCAACTCATTGACGTCAACCGTTGCGATACCGGAATTGATATCGGACATGGCATAGGGAATGATCAACGCGTTGTTATGAATTAGCGCACCGCAAGAATAAACCACATTGGGAACATATCCCTCGCGCTCCTTCTCATTCGGGGCAAGCAGCGGCTCGTCCAGGCGGGCGATGATTGTTGAAGGCTTTTCAAGATCGAGCAGGATGGCACCCATGCAATATTTGCGCATGGGCCCGACGCCGTGGGTGAGCACGATCCAGCCCTTATCCGTCTCCAGGGGAGATCCGCAGTTACCGATCTGGATGAATTCCCAGGGATGTTCAGGTTCCTGGATAATTTGGGACTTCTGCCAGAAATGGATATTGTCCGAGAACATAATATGATTATTCTCGCCGTCCTGACGCGAAAGCATGGCATAGCGGCCGCCAATTTTTCGCGGAAAAAGTGCCATACCCTTGTTTTTGATGGCTTTGCCGTTGAGGGTGACGATGTTGAAGTTGATAAAATCCTTGGTTTCGATCAGTTGCGGCAAGATCGCATGGCCGTTATAGGCGGTATAGGTTGCGTAATAGGTGCCTTCCCCCTGATTATCGAAAAATTGAACGAAGCGGGCATCTTCAATGCCTCTGCTTTCGTTTTTGGAAACGGGAAAGATCACCCGTTCGGATACACGGTGATCGGGGTGGAAACTGACCTCATAATTGGAATTTGCAAGCCAGCTCATGGTCTGGAAGGTTCTGTTTTGGTTCGCTTCCGGAAATTGCGGTTTTGCGCGAAGGTTTCCAATTGTTTCGATTAACTGATTATATGTAAAATCTTCCGGCAGCCGGTTAAGAATATGGGCGCTTATCTCATCGCCGGCTCCCATCTCGTTTAGCTTGAGTTGGAAAGGATTGCGCTTGTATACCGGATCCAACTGCAGCTCCGGTGTCTCTACAAAATTGCTGACCGAGTCGAAGCGAAACCTATTGGTCGGGTCAAGAACACCGCTGCGAAAGACAATTGACGAAATATGGCCCTCACCGGTTGCCCTCAGACTCATGATAAAGCGCAGGCTGCCTTTCTTCAGATGGCTCTGATCCGGATGGGGAACGATGGAGGGGTTGAAAAGGGCGGCCGATTCAATAGCGTACTCCTTGGTAAAGTATGCGCCGATGAGTGACTGTTGAACGTCGCTGAGCACGGTATTCGGTGGCAGATATGGCTTCACCACATCCACGTGCCGCTTAAAAACGTGCCCGATGTCCTCGTGCCGCCCGGAAAAATCAGCCATTGTTTGCGCCATTAAATTTTGGGCCGCCATGTCCGGCATGCTGAGGATGCGCTGAATTATTTTATTGATGCGATTCCGCTTGTCGGGAAGGTGAAGCCGGGTGATCACCCGTGACGCATCTCCGATGATCTTAATCGATTTTCTTTTAACTTTGGGCTTTTGACGCTTTGTGGGACGCATATCCGTGTGTCCTTCTTGTGGTGGGTTAGATCTTCAATGCCAGCCTGTCCCCAAGTTGATTCCCCGGCCTGCGATCATCCGGCGATGATCATCTACAGCGCAGGCCGTGAAACCGTTAGGCACAGCGCCACCAGGTCATCGATATCGGCCGTACCGGCGCACATAACCGTATCCGCACCGCCCCAGTAGATTTTTACCGTACCGTCTGCTTCCGGAACGGCGCCGCAGGTAAAAACCACATTGGGTACATAGCCGGTTACCTCCCACGGATCCTCGGGCTGCAGTATCCAACCATCGGAAACGCCGATGACCGTGGCCGGATCATCAAGATCATGCAGGGCCGCGCCGAGTCGATACACCGTTCCGGACATGGTCTTGAAAACGCCATGGTAAATATGCAGCCAGCCCTTGTCGGTTTTAAAGGGGGGTGCGCCGGGACCGATTTTCATTTCATCCCAGTGATAGGCCACCGGCTTCATAATCACCTGGGAATCGCCCCAGTGCACGAGGTCGGGAGAGTAGGAAATCCAGATCGACCAGGGTGAGATTTCCGAATGCGGCCGGTCCAGACGCACATACCGATCGCCGAACTTCTCAGGGAAAATGACCACGTTGCGCAGGTCGGCCTGGGTGATCAGCGCAATCCGTTCCACCTTTTCGAAATCGCTGGTTCGCGCCAGGGCAATCCGTACGCCGTGACGGGAATAGGCGCTATAGGTCAGCAGGTATTCCCCCTCTACGGGACAAATTCTGAGGTCTTCGACGCCGAAGGATTCATATTCGGCAAAAACAGTGTCCGTAGAAGGGATCAGAAATGGCTTGGGATAAACTGTAAATGAAAAACCATCCTCGCTGTCGGCCCTGCCGATGATGGAGCGCCCGTTGCACAGATGCGACCGGAAGAGCATGATGTAACGACCCTTGTGTTTGACGACGCCGGCATTGTGAACGGTAGCGACCGGATAGGGCACATCCCGGCTTGTCAGGATGGGGTTTTTTTTATGGCGGGCAATAATTGGTTTGTCGGTTTTCATATGGGTCCGTCCTGTAAAATCGTTTCGTAGACATTGAGGTACGCATCGATCATGCGGTCGACGGTGAAATACCGTTCAACATGGCGCCGGCAGGCTGCACGGTCGATCTCCTTGATATGTTCAACCCTCTCGATGGCCTCATCCACGTTGTCCACCAAAAAACCGTTTTTCCCGGTGTCGATCAGCTCGGACATGCTGCCCCGATCAAAGGCGATAACGGGCGTACCGCAGGCCATGGATTCGATAACGGACAGTCCGAAAGGCTCATCAAACTGGATGGGGTGGAGCAGCGCCAAAGCCTTGCCGAGCAGCCGGTTGCGTTCAACGGGCCCAACGCTGCCAACATAAACCGCCGTGTCGTTGTCGACGCGGGGGGCGACATATCGGTCAAAATAGGCCTGGTCCTGGATGATGCCTGCCATTATCAACTTTTTACCACAGGCCCCGGCGATATTCAGGGCTTCGCGAACCCCTTTGTCCTGGTGAATGCGCCCGAAAAACAGCAGGGTGTCGTCCGGGGCAGGTTGAAAGTCAAACTGATGCATATCGATGCCGTGATAAATCGTTTGGATATAATCAAGGTCCGGCGATCGATCGGCATCGCTGATGGAAACATAGAACACGCTGCGGTTGTATTTTTTGTAGACCGGCAAAATCCCGGGCGATGAAAAGCCGTGAATGGTGGTCACGACCGGCGTGGTGGTCAGCCTGGTGTAGGTCAACGGCAGAAAATCAAAATGATTATGGATGATATCGTAGGCATCGGCATGCTCAAAGAGTTCCGAAATATGCAGGCACTCCCAAACTTTGGGAATGAGTGCGCGGTCTTCTTCATAGCCCCGTGGGCAGACGGCATGCAGCCTGCCGCTGGTCTGCGAATCCGCGGTCGCAAACAGAGTAACATCGTGGCCGCGTGCAACCAGCCCTTCGGTCAACAGCGACGCCACACGCTCCCAGGGACCGTAGTGGCGTGGGGGTGTGCGCCAGGCAATGGGGGAGAGCATGGCAATGTGCATGATTGTTCCTTGGTTAACTGGATTTTTATGATGCCTACTGGTTTAAGATCTCGTCGGCATAGAGCTTTTGCAAGGTCATCAGCGCAAGCAGCCAGGCCAGGGAGGACTCTGCGCCTTCATTCTGGTTGATTCCGTCGGCCATCAACCCATCACGGCAGCCCCCGGTTTTGGCATCATAGAGCGGCAAGTTGAGGTCGTTGTGCCCGAGAAACCAATTGAAACACATGACCGCTTTGTCGAACCATGATTGATCCCGAGTGATATCAAAGGCTTTCACACACGCTTCGACCATGGTGCTGGCCTCGATGGGCTGCTGGTCGAAACGCGCTCTGGGTCCGCCTTGTCCATACCACCCGTTGCTGCCGATGGGCACGAAGTGGCTCTCTTCGGTCTGGATGGCAAGCAGCCACTTGAGTGCGACGAGTCCCATATCCACCATGTCGCTGCGTTGCATCCGCTGGCCTGAGAGCAGCAGGGCATGGGGTAGTTTGCCGTTGGCATAATTCAGGGTGTTCTCGGGCCATGGCCAGCTGTCGGTTGCATGGTTTTTGAACTGATCGAAAAGCCTGTTAGCCAGGATTTCCCGGACTCTGCGCACATCGCTGTCCCCGGAGAATTTATCCAGGTAGGCATGCACGCCCACGAGGCAAAAGGCGATGGCCCGGGGCGAATGAAAATTTTCGACCGCTGGCAGGGCCTTTTTGAAGAGGGTCGTACTCATTGCCAGATGTCCTGGGTTTTGAAGAAAATCCACCGCGTTGCCAAGGCTCCATATCGCCCGGCCATGGGCATCCTCGGAACCGATTTCTTCCGTCCACTGCCGCGAATAGCTCATGAAATTGCGAAAGCGCTCTTTTTTCTCATTGAACGCATACAGAAGAAATCCAAGATAATGACCGCTGAGTGAATCGAGCCCCCAGCCGTTTGTCGGCAAATATCGTTGACCCATGGCGGCAACCAGCAGCGCTCTGGCATTGTCGTCGGTACAGTAGCCATGGGTACGATCGGGGATGGTAAAATTGGCATGTTGCAGGATGCCGGTATCATCGGTAAAGGCTTTCATGTGATCGAGCTTGATCTCCGGCAGTTCAAAATTGGTGATGGCCTTGATATTATCAACGTAGGAATGTCGCGGCCGTGGGTTCTGGGTGCGGTTGTGCAGTACTTCACTGAATACCTGGAGGTAATTCCGGGCGACCTCCTTCCACACGGCCTCACGGGTGAATGTATACGCTTTTTTGCGCATGGCGTGCCGCTCGACATCGTTGCCCAGAAGGTCGATGATCTGTTCCGCCATGGCTTCCGGATTGCTGAAGGGCACAATTCGGCCGCGGCCTTCGGCAAGCATCTCGTTGGCATACCAGTAGGGTGTCGAAATGATGGCTTTGCCGGTGCCCATGGCATAAGCCAGGGTTCCGGAGGTAATCTGGGATTCTTCAAGGTAGGGGGTTATGTATATATCGGCGATGCCCAGAAACTCACACAATTCGTTGATTTCAACAAAACGATTTTGAAAAATGACCTGCGCACCGATATCGAGTTTGCGTACGAGCTGCTGCAGGGTGATACGGTAGGCATCTCCATGCAATTTCAAGATATGCGGGTGGGTTGCCCCCAGGATAATATAGGCCACATCGGGGTGTTTTTTGATGACCGTCGGAAGCGCCTGCAATACATTTTCGATGCCCTTATTCGGGGAAATCAAGCCGAATGTGAGCAGGACCTTTTTGCCCTCCACACCGAATTTGTCTTTGTTGAAGCTGGGATCGATGAAGGGTGTATCCGGAATGCCGTGATGAATAAAGACAATTTTCTCTTCGGGCACCGCGTAGATCGCTTTAAGAAAGTCAAATGCCTTATGGCTCATCACGACCAGTTTGTCAGACAGTTCGGACAGTTTGCCCATGACGGCACGATATTCCGGCGCGGGGTCCTGCAGCACCGTGTGCAAGGTCGTCACCACCGGCATGCGCAAATCAGCCAACAGTTTCAGCAGATGGCTGCCGGCCAGTCCGCCGAAAATACCGTATTCATGTTGCACGCAGACGATATCCGTCTGACTGATGTTGAGAAATTGGGAAGCGGTGCGGTAATCGCTCAGCTGGTTCTGGTTGATCTCGAAACGCACGTTATCCGGATAAGGATATCCCTCGGGTTTATCGTTCATGGCCGCTGCCCAGCAGTTGATATTGGGTGCTTCCGCTGACAATCCTTGGACCAGATCCATGGTGAAGGTGGCGATGCCGCATTGGCGCGGCGGGTAGTTGCCGATTACGGCAATTGAATGGATCCCACTATAATGCTTAATCACGGATGTCATGACAGCTACCTTTTTGACTTTCGGATATTCAATTCCGGTGGGAAAACTTGGGTACTATGTATACGTGTGGCCGGGTGTTTTTCCCCGAGCGGCATGAACGGCTTCCATCCCTTCAGATTGATGGATGGTGTAAATGTGGATGTCGTGCGGTTCCAACAGCAGGCTTTGGGTTCCCAGCAAAACACCGAACATATCGGACTGTAGATGTTGATCAAGGTCTTTTCGCGACTGCCACTCCTCGAGAAGATTCAGAATATTTTTATCTTCCATATTGCAAAAGAGGGCATAGCTTTGGCAGCCGGGTTCTATCTCCATCGACCCAATCATGGAAAGCAGCGTTTGCACCAGTTCTTTCTGCTTCTCCGGTAGCACATTCATGGTAATTTTAACGACGATCATTGTGTCAACCTCCCGGCGATGCCAGCCACTCTGGTTAGGCGATGATTCACGCACCGAACGCTTCTTCGCATTGGTCTGCATCCAAATCACTCTCAAGGTTCATGCCGGAATTCGGCTGTCGGGTATTTTTACCGCATCAAACTGTATTAATTGATTAATTTTAACAACTGAATCCATGCGGGCGGATCCGGGGCAGGCAACGGGAGCGGCCATATATAACCATTGGTCATATGCGACCAATAAAGGATGGCTTTGGCGATATTGCCGGGCCGGCGATTGTTTGCGCAGCACATCAATCGTACTCGCCGGAATCGGGCAGTTTACCCGTGGGGAATTCGTGATCCTACGCGGTTTTAAGGTTTGCGGATATCCAGCTTGTGCATGCGGGCGCGCAAGGTGCTGCGGTCGAGGCCCAGGATCTCTGCCGCACTGTGGTTGCCGCTGACTTTCCAGTGGGTCTGCGCCAGTACCTGCATGATATACTCCCTTTCTACATCCGCAAGGGTCCGATTCGCCTGAGTCAAATTCTTGACCGGCTTTTTCAGTTCATCCACCAGATGCAGTTTGGGTCCCGACGAGTTGATCACCGCCCGTTCGAGGACATTTTCAAGTTCGCGAATATTGCCGGGCCAGTGATAGTTTTGCAGCGCGGTCATCACATTCACCGGAACCAGGCTGATGGTTTTTCCCAGTCGCTTTGAAATTTTATCAATAAAATAATTGGCCAGCAACGGAATGTCCTCCCTGCGCTCCCGAAGCGGCGGCAGGGTGATCGGAAA